>NZ_JAUZVA010000003.1:0-555299 GCF_031844325.1 Curtobacterium sp. BRB10 | reverse complement strand
GACGGCCCGTCCACAGGGCAGGTTGGAGGGACAGGCTCCGCGGTAGGGTTGACGGGTCATGACTGCGCCATTCACCACTGCCTCCGGCTCCGACATCCGCGTCCGCTTCTGCCCGAGCCCGACGGGGACCCCGCACGTGGGGCTCATCCGCACCGCGCTCTTCAACTGGGCCTACGCCCGGCACACCGGCGGCAAGCTCGTGTTCCGCATCGAGGACACCGACGCCGCCCGCGACAGCGAGGAGTCGTACGCGCAGATCATCGATGCACTCCGCTGGCTGCGGCTCGACTGGGACGAGGGCGTGGACGCCGGTGGTGAGCACGGACCGTACCGGCAGTCCGAGCGCACCGCGATCTACGACGACGTGATCGCGAAGCTCAAGGAGTCGGGCCACATCTACGAGTCCTTCGTCACGCCGGACGAGATGGAGGCCCGCAACAAGGCCGCTGGTCGTGACCCGAAGCAGGGCTACGACAACCACGAGCGCGACCTGTCCGACGCTGAGCGCCAGGCGTTCCGGGACGAGGGCCGGGAGCCGGCGCTCCGTCTGCGCGTCCCCGACCGCGACCTGAGCTTCGACGACCTGGTGCGCGGCGAGATCACCTTCAAGCAGGGCACGTTCCCCGACTTCGTGGTGGTCCGCCCGAACGGCAAGCCGCTCTACACGTTCACGAACCCGGTGGACGATGCCCTGATGGGCATCACCCACGTGCTCCGGGGCGAGGACCTGCTGTCGTCGACCCCGCGCCAGATCGCGCTGTACGAGGCGCTGTACGAGATCGGCCTCGCCCCCTCCATCCCCGTGTTCGGGCACCTGCCGTACGTGATGGGGGAGGGCAACAAGAAGCTCTCGAAGCGTGACCCCGAGTCGAACCTGTTCCACCACCGTGCCGCCGGCATGATCCCGGAGGGACTCGTCAACTACCTGGCGCTGCTGGGATGGTCGATCGGCCCCGACCGCGACGTGTTCTCGATCGACGAGATGGTCGCGGCGTTCGACGTCACCGACGTGAACCCGAACCCGGCCCGCTTCGACCACAAGAAGGCCGAGGCGATCAACGGGGACCACATCCGTCTGCTGGCGCCGGAGGACTTCCGGTCGCGTCTGCTGCCGTACCTGTCGGAGTTCATCAGCGACCCGGCGACCCAGGAGCAGCTCGAGGTCCTGACCAAGGCGGCTCCGCTCGTGCAGGAGCGAATGCAGCTGCTCGGCGAGGCACCGGCGATGCTCGGCTTCCTGTTCACCTCCGACGCCGACCTGGTGGTCGAGGACGACGCGCTGGCCTCGCTCAAGGGCGACACGGCAACGGTCCTGACGGCGAGCACCGCCGCGCTCGAGGGTGTCCAGGACTGGACCACCGAGGCCATCGAGGGTGCGCTCCGTGCGGCCCTCATCGACGAGCTCGGCCTGAAGCCCCGCGTCGCCTTCGGCCCGCTGCGGGTGGCGGTGTCCGGACGCCGGATCAGTCCGCCGCTGTTCGAGTCGATGGAGATCCTGGGCAAGGCGTCCACCCTGACCCGGCTCCGTGCCCTCGCGGCGCGCTGACCGATCATGGGCAGCACGGAGCACGCCGACCCGGTCGTGCACGACGTCGCGGTCATCGGCGCCGGTCCGGCCGGGCTGAGCGCTGCGCTCAACCTGGTCCGGGCGAAGCGCACCGTGCTGCTCGTCGACGCGAACCGTCCCCGGAACGCCGCGACGCTGCGGTCGCACGGGTTCCTGACGCGGGACGGGATCTCGCCGCTCGAACTCCGGAAGCTCGGGCGGACCGAGGTCGAGGGGTACCCGGAAGCGACGGTCGTCCAGTCCGTCGTCGATCTGGTGGCCCCGGACGCCGACACGAACACCTGGCGGGTGCACGGCTCGTGGCGCGGCACCGAGCTCGAGACCCTCGCCCGGACGGTGGTCGTGGCGACGGGGCTGCGTGAGGAGTTCCCCTCGCTGCCGATGCTGCGTGCGTTCTACGGCACGGCTGTGCACAGCTGCGTCGAGTGCGATGCGTACGACAAGGCCGGACAGCCGCTCGCGTTCATCTGCGAGACCGACGACCTCGTCGACCGCGCACTGCTCATCGCCGCGTGGACCGACGACCTGATCGTCTACACGAACGGGGTGGCGCCCCTCGATGCCCCGGGTCGCGCTCGGCTGTCGGCCGCTGGGGTCGTCGTGGACGAGCGGGTCGTGGAGGACCTCGAGGGCGATCGCTCCGGGATGACCGGCGTCAGGCTCGCCGACGGCCACGTCGAGCCCCGGACGGGTGGGTTCGTGCGTCCCGTGTGGCACGCGGACCTCGACTGGCTGCGCGCGAGCGCCAGCGCTGACGCGGCCGCCGACACGCCCGAACCGCTCGAGGGGCTCCAGCGCGACACGCAAGGACTCCTCGTGGTCGACCGGGTGGGCCGGACGTCCGTCCCTGGGCTCTACGCGGTGGGAGACGTCACGCCTCCCGGGCCGGAGCAGCTCATCGTCGCCGCCGGACACGGAGCCGTGACGGCCGCCGCCGTGCACCGAGACCTGGTGGGTGGTCTCGCGGACCTCCGGGATGCTGTATAGTAGTTGATCGTGCCCCGGGTGACCGGGCCAGAAGGCCGACAGGCCTTTTGGGGTATGGTGTAATTGGCAACACAGCGGTTTCTGGTACCGTCGTTCTTGGTTCGAGTCCAGGTACCCCAGCACTCGACGAACAGCCCCCGGGACAACCCGGGGGCTGTTCTCGTTCCGGGCTGTTCTCGTTCCGAACGTCGCTGGTTCCGAGCATCCCCATCGGGGATGCAGGGCCGATCCACGGTCACACCACGGCTGATCGGGAGGTTGCGCGGAACCGCACGATCTCCGAGCCGGTCGAGCTGACGCGCGGGAGGCGCCCACGGCGGTGGTCCGGTCGTTCCGGAGGCGTACCGTCCGTGGCGGGCGCAGGCCGCGCCTCCCGGCCGGGTTGCGGTTCCCCGCACCGGGCCGTCACCTGCTCGCGGGCGGGGAGAGCGCGGTCCTACGGTCGGAAGACCGTCGCGGGAGTCGTGGCGGTCCGCTGCTGAGCACCCGAGGTGTCATCGTGACCTCCGTCGACCCGCTGACGACCGTCGATTCCTGGACCCACCCCGCAGCCGTGCCCGCGGCGGCCGACCACTCCGTGCTGGACCGCTGGGACCGCGTGGTGGCACTCCGGGGCGACGCCGCCGCGCTCGCGGGGGACGGCCGTCCGTACACCTACGCCGAAGCGGACCGGGCCTCGCGCGCGCTGGCTGCAGCCCTGGCCGTGACGCTCCGACCCGACGACCACAGCGGCGCCGGCGTCGGCGACGCCCCGGGCGGGGCCTCGAAGCCGGTCGGGCTGATGGCGGGACAGTCGACCGAGGCCGTGATCGGCATCCTGGCGCTGGTGCGTGCCGGACGGACCGTGGTGGTGCTCGACGACCACCTGCCCGCCGCACGCCTGGTGCACGTGGCCCGCCTCGCCGGCGTCGACGAGATCCTGGCCGACGCCGAGCGTGCGGTGCTGGCCGCCGACGTCGTCGCTGAACGGGACGGCCGGGTGCACGCACTCGGCGAGCTGCTGGACGCGAGCGAACCCGGCGCGGCTCCGTCGTTGGACACCGCCCGGGCGCAGCCCGGTGGGCGGGACCCCTTCGCCATCGTCTTCACCTCCGGCTCGACCGGCATGCCGAAGGGCGTGGTCCTGACGCACCGGCAGCAGATCGCCAACGCGGAGCAGGACGCGGCCGCACTCGGCCTGGGCCCGGGCGATCGGCTCGGTGTCGTCCTGCCGCTGTCGTTCGCGGCCGGGCTCCTGTTCTCGTTCGACACCTTGCTCTGCGGCGGCACCATCGTGCTGCTCGAACCGCGTGAACTCGGTGTCGAGCGGCTGCTCGGGCGGTTCCGGGACGACGACGTGAACGTGCTCGTCTGCACCCCGCACCTGCTGCGCTCGATCATCGGGTCGCAGAACGCGCCCGGGTCGCACGGAACGGCCGCCGGGACCGCACCGGTGCTCGGCGGCCTGCGCTTCCTGATGACCACGGGCGAGTCCGTCACCGGCGCCGACCTCGCCGCGGCCCGACCCCACCTGGACCCGGACACGCTGCTCCTGAACGCCTTCGGCTCCAGCGAGACCGCCTGCGTCGCGTACTGCCCGGTGGCCCCGGGGGAGCCGGTGCCTGAGGGCGTCGTGCCCGCCGGGTGGCCGTTGCCCGGCAAGACGGTGCTCGTGCTCCGTGAGGACGGCAGCCCTGCCGACCCGGGGGAGACCGGCGAGCTCGTCGTGGTCTCCGACGCCCTGACCGCGGGCTACTGGGGCGCGCCGGAGAAGACCGCCGAACGGGCCGGACGCACCGGTGAGGCCGAAGCCGGTGCCGGCATCCCCGTCGGGACCCCGAGCTGGCGGCAGGGCGACCTGGCACGCATCGACCCCGACGGCCGGCTCGTGCTGCTCGGCCGATCCGACGACGCCGTGAAGGTCCGCGGCTACCTGGTCGAGCCGAGTGAGGTCGAGGCGACGCTCCGCGCGGTCCCCGAGGTGCACGACGCGGTCGTGACGGCGCAGGTCGACCCCGGTTCCGTCACCCGGCTCGTCGCCTACGTGGTCGGTCGCCCGGGGCACCGCACCCCGGCACCGGGCGCGCTCCGACGGGCGCTCCGTGCGCGGCTGCCCGAGTACATGGTGCCGGCGTCGATCGTGCCGATGACCGAACTGCCGCGGAACGAGCGGGGCAAGGTCGACCGCGCCGAACTCCCCGGGGCACCGAGCGTCGAGACCGAGATGGCCGAGGGCGAGTACGACCAGTGGGAGCTCGTCGTGGGGCAGATCTGGGCCGAGGTGCTCGGCCTGCGCGGTGTGCACCTGGACGAGGACTTCTCCGCGCTCGGGGGCGACTCGCTCTCGGCCGAGGAGATGCTCGCCGTCGTGCAGGACCGGCTCGGCGTCGACCTGCGGTCCTCGGACGTGCTGCAGCACCCCACGCTCCGGGCGTTCGCCCGACGGGTGCGCAGCGGCACGACGGCGCTGCCGAGCCACCCCGACGTGGTCAAGGTGTCCGGCGCGCGCGAATCCGGCCGTCCCCCCGTGTTCTGCTTCGCCGGCGGCGGAGCGCTCGCGCTGACGTTCCTGCCGTTGTCCCGCTACCTGCCCGAGCACGACGTGTACGCGTTCCAGCAGCACGGCCTCGAGCGTCGGGGGATGCCGGACTGGAGCATCCAGGCCAGCGCCCGCCGGTACGTCGCCCTCATGCGCATCGTGCAGCCACGCGGACCGTACCTGCTGGTCGGCCACTCGCTCGGTGGGCTGATCGCGCTCGAGATCGCCCGACTGCTCACCGAGAGCGGCGAGCAGGTCGAGCACGTCGCGCTGCTGGACACCTACCTGCCGCGGACGGGCGCTGAGGGGGTCCGACAGCAGTTCGGCCGGCTCGAGCCGCGCGAGCACCGGAACCCCGCAGTCCGCGCCGCCGGCGAGCGCCTCGCCGGGGCCGTCCGGCGGGTCATGCCCACGGGCATGTCGTGGGGCGACCACGTCGCGAAGCGGATGCGCGCCTACAGCGCCGGTGTGCTGCGGCACGGCGGCCAGAAGGACTTCGACGCCTTCTTCGACCAGGCCGAGCTCGTCACCCGGCGGCACCACCCGACGCCGTTCCACGGGCGGGCGACGTACGTGCTCGCCGACGCGAACCCGGACGCCGCCGGCTGGTCCGCGCTGCTGCGCGGCCGGACCGAGACCGTGCGGATCGCCGCCGAGCACAGCTCGTTGCTGCGGGAACCGCACGTGGCCGACCTCGCGACCGCGCTGCGTGCGGCGTTCGCGACGGAGGGCGCGGCCCGGATCTGAGACGGTCGACGGACGGGAGGCCCGGTGCCAGCTGGCACACCTCCCTCGCAGGCTCGGTCGGCGCGCCCCGCGCAACGCTTCGCGTTGCCGCTCTGCGGGGCGCGCCCGTCCGTCCGTCCGTGCGTCCACGGCACGTGGCCGCGCGGTGTTGCGGGTTTCCGTATCCACGGCCGAGTGTCCGCAATGGACCACACCGCGCATTGACCGCCTGTCACCCCGCGACGATGGTTGGACACGCGGGGAGAGTACCCATCCACCTGCGAAGCCGGCGGCGTCGTACCCGCGTCCCGCTGCTCGACCGACGACGGTCACCGTCGTCGATGCGTCATCCGAGGACGCGCCGCTCGTCTCGACGAGCCACCACCCGACAGCAACCCTGACCCGACAGGACCGCGCCATGCCCGCACGTACCGTCCGCCCTGCAGACCCGAGGGTCTCCGTCGTCATCCCGGCGCGGAACGAGGCCCGCAACCTCGAGATCATCCTCCCGAAGCTCCCGCCGGTGTACGAGGTGATCCTGGTCGACGGCAACTCCGTCGACGACACCATCGCAGCCGCCCAGCGCGTGATGCCCGACATCCGCGTCGTCCACCAGACCCGCAAGGGCAAGGGCAACGCCCTTGCCTGCGGGTTCGAGGCCGTCACCGGCGACATCGTCGTCATGTTCGACGCCGACTGCTCCGCGGACCCCGACGAGATCCCGCGGTTCGTGCAGGCACTCGTCGACGGCGCCGACGTCGCGAAGGGCACCCGGTACTCGCTCGGCGGTGGCAGCGACGACATCACGATCGTCCGGAACATGGGCAACCGCGGCCTGAACATGCTCTGCAACATCATCCTCGGCACCCGCTACAGCGACCTCTGCTACGGCTACAACGCCTTCTGGGCGGACGTCCTGCCGGAGATCGGCCTGCTGTCCTCCGAGCTGCCGAAGCCGACCGACGGCTCGATGCTGTGGGGCGACGGGTTCGAGATCGAGACCGTGCTCACCTGCCGCTGGTCGGCCGCCGAGCTCGCGATCACCGAGGTGCCGAGCCACGAGAAGCTCCGCGTGCACGGCTCCAGCAACCTCAACGCCGTGACCGACGGCATTCGTGTGCTGAAGTCGATCATGCACGAGCGTCGCCGCGCCGCGATCGGCCGCTCAGAAGTCCGCCGTGCCGCAATGAGCGTCGTGCCGCCGGCCGAGCAGCTGGCCGCCGCGCCGCACGCCGCGCCGCACGCCGCGGCGCCGCACGCGGCCCCGGCTGCAGCGCACGCGACGGTCCACGCGGCCGGGCACGCCCCGGCCGGCGCACCCGTCGCCGCTGTCGCCAGCCTCGAGGAGGAAGTCGCGTGACGACCGTCGCGGTCGTCATCTGCGCCTACACCCAGCAGCGCTGGGGTGACCTGCAGGACAGCGTCGAGTCGGCCAAGCGCCAGCCCGAGGGCCCCGAGGTCGTCGTCGTCATCGACCACGAGCCAGAACTCCTGGCTCGCGCCGCCGCGCGCTGGCCGGAACTCCGGGTCGTCCCGAACACCGAGGACCGCGGACTCTCCGGAGCCCGGAACACCGGTGTCGCCCTGACCGACGCCGACGTCGTCGCGTTCCTGGACGACGACGCCACCGCGGACCCCGACTGGCTCGGGCACATGCTCACCGCACTCGAGGACCCCGACGTCGTCGGCGTCGGCGGTCGGGCCACCCCGTCCTGGCCCACCGCCACCGGTGCCGGCCCCTACGCGGACGAGCTCCTCTGGATCGTCGGCTGCTCGTACCGGGGCCTGCCGGAGACCCCCGGCGACGTCCGCAACGTCATCGGGTCGAGCATGGCGTTCCGCCGCGACGCGATCCTGCTCGCCGGCGGTTTCCGCTCCGGCATCGGCCGCGTCGGCAACCAGCCGCTCGGCTGCGAGGAGACCGAACTCTGCATCCGCATCGCCCAGGCCCGTCCCGGTGCGCGGATCCGGTACGAACCGCGTTCGAACGTCTCGCACCGGGTCTCCCCGGACCGTGTGACGATGCGCTACCTGCGCCGCCGCAGCTACTACGAGGGCATCTCGAAGGCCGTGCTGAGCCGTCGGGTCGGCACCGGCGACTCGCTCGCGAGCGAGTCGACCTACCTGACCCGGGTGATCCCGGGCGCCGTGCTGCGCGAACTGCGTCACGTCGGTCGTGGCGGAGGCCTGCGGGCGTACGCCATCGCGCTCTCCGTCGTCTCGACGGTCGCGGGCTACGCCGTCGGCCGGGTCCTCGGCACCGTCGTCGTGCGGACGCCGCCCGCGCCCGCCCCGCTCCCGCAGCCGGTGGGCACACCGTGACCCGCGCGACCCTGGCGATGGTCCTCTCGCCGGTCGTGACCGGGCCGCTCGTCCCCACCTGGGACGGCGCGCTCTGGGTTGGCGAGGTGGACCGTGCCGACGTGCACGTGTCGAGCCACCGGGACGTCATCGCCCTGCAGGGATCTGCCGGGTACGGGCGAGCACGCCTGCTCGTCCGCGACCACGGCGAGCCGCTCGGCTTCGTCGAGGCCGAGATCACCGAACGCCGCCGCATCGGCGGCACCATCGATGTGCGTGCGCTGCAGCGCGCGATCCGGCCCATGCCGGCACCCGAGCGTCGGCCGGCAGCAGGTCTGGTGCTGCCGTCCGTCACCGTGGTGCTCTGCACGGACGGTGCGGCCGGCACGACCATGCGGTCGGTGCTCGCGAACGGGCACCCCGACTTCGACGTCGTCGTCGTCTCGCACGGCGCCGACGACGGCGGCGTGGCGACGGTCGACATCGGAGGACGTCGCGTCACCACCATCCCCGCGCCCGACGGCGGGCTCGCCGCCGCGCGGAACGCCGGTCTGCTCGTGGCGACCGGCGACGTCGTCGCGTTCGTGGACGAGGGCGCCATCGTGGACGGCGCCTGGATCGCCGCGATCGCCCGCGCCTTCGCGACCGACCCCGACGTCGCCTGCGTCACCGGACTCGTCCCGAGCGCCGAGCTGCGCACCCCCGCGCAGCGCTGGCACGACGACCGCACCGCGGCCGGCCGGACCGTCCGCCGTCGGGTGTTCCGCCTCGACGACACCGACGACGCACCCCCGCACCACCCCTTCGCCGCCGCTGCCTACGGCACCGGTGCGAACCTGGCCGTGCACCGTGCGACCGCGCTCCGGATCGGCGGCTTCGACACCGCCTTCGGACCGGGGACCCGCGTCGGCGCCGGCGACGACCTCGACCTCTTCACACGACTGTTGTTCGCCGGATCCGCGATCGCCGTCGAACCGGCCGCCATCGCGTGGCAGCGATCGGCGGACGACGTCGCGTCGCTCCGCGCCGCCGCTGCCGCGCACGGCCACGGACTCGGAGCCTGGATGACCAAGAACGCCATCGACCGCGAGTCGCTCACCGCATCGGTGGACGCAGCGCCCGAGGCGCTCAGCGCCTTCGCACGACTCGGCCTCGAGCAGGGCGACCGTGTGACGGACATCGCCGGCGACCAGCCCGGCACCGGTGAGGACCGCGTCCCGGACGCGGTCGACACCGAGTTCGCCGCCACCCGGCGGCGACTGCGCGGGGTCGAACGTCGCTCGGTCCTGGCGGCGCCGTTCCTCGCACTCACCGAACGGCTGCGTGGCGGCGGCACCATCGACCGGAACGCCCGCGGCCGTCACGAGCTCAGGCACGGCCTGGCCTCGGCCGGTCCGGCCCGCCCGGCCGCGGTGGACGCCATGAGCCCGGTCGCGCGGCTCACCGCAGCGGCGATCGTCGTCCTGACGCTCCTCGTCGCCGGGGTCGCGGCGCTCGCCGGACTCCCGGTCCTGCGGGGGAGTGCGATCGGCGTGTACCTGTTCGCGCTGCTCGGCGTCGCCCCGCTGCTGCTCGTCCGCCCGATGCCGTTGGCCCGGTTCAGCGTCTTCGCGGTCACGGCGTCGCTCGTCGGGACGATCGCCATCGGCTACACGATGGCGACCTTCCAGCTCTGGAACCCCACCGCACCGTTCGTCGGTGTCGTCGTGCTCACCGCGGTCGCCCTCGCCGTCGCCGTGCCGCGGGACGTCGCCGAACTGCAGCGGGCGCGCCTTGCGCCGGTTGCCGAGGGGGCAACCGCCCGCCGCTGGACCACCACCCACACCGTCACGGCCGGCTCGGTCGTCGGGCTGCTCATCATCGTCATCGCCGCGCTCACACACATCGGCGACCCGGTACCGGACGGGCTGTTCGGCTCGCTCGGCCCCGGCCTGGTCGTCGGACTGGCGATCGTCGTCGCCGCTGCCGTCGTCGCCCTGGTGCGCGACCGCGGACTCGCGATCCCGGTCGTCGTGCTCGGTGGGGCGGTCCAGCTCGCGCAGGCCATCACCTACGGCATGCCCACCGTCATGGCGGCCGCCCGCCACATCGGCGTGCTCGAGTACATCCGACGCTGGGGCTCGACGAACCCGGCCGCCGACATCTTCCAGACGTGGTCCGGGCTGTTCGCCGGCGGCGCCTGGGTCGCGGACGTCGGCGGGATCGACAACGCGATGACCATCGCCGCGTGGGTCCCCGTCCTGCTGGCCTTCAGCACGACGATCGCCGTGGGGGTCCTCGCCGCCAACTGGCTGCCGGGCAACCGCCGCCCCTGGATCGCGGCGTTCCTGACCGCGATGACCGGCTCGCTCAACACGACGTACTTCTCGCCGCAGTCGGTGGGCATCCTGATGTCCCTGGTGATCCTCGTGCTGGCCGTCGGCCCGCTGCGACGCACCGCCGCGACCGCTGCGGACGGCGTCCGCTCGACCGTGCTGCGGGCACGCCGCGTGGGCCTG
Organism: Curtobacterium sp. BRB10; assembly: GCF_031844325.1. NCBI lineage: Bacteria > Bacillati > Actinomycetota > Actinomycetes > Micrococcales > Microbacteriaceae > Curtobacterium > Curtobacterium sp. BRB10. The sequence continues at coordinate 544,702 of NZ_JAUZVA010000003.1, read as the reverse complement.
TCCCGGATCATCGCCATCACCGTGATCGGCATCGTGCTGGTCGTCACCCACCAGATCTCGCCGTACCTGACGGTCGCCGCACTCGTGACGCTCATCGTGTTCCGGCTGCTCCGACCCTGGTGGCTCCCGATCGTGGTGCTCGTGCCGGCCGTCGGCTTCGCCCTGCTGAACGACGACATCCTCGGGAAGTTCCTGTCCCTCGGGGCCGTCGGCAAGGTGCTCGACAACGTGCAGCCGCCGTCGCACGACATGACCGTCCTGCCGAAGCCGCTCGTCACCCGGCTCGCGTTCGACATCCCCGCAGCGGCGCTCGTGGTGCTCGGCCTCGTCGCCCTGATCACGGTGCTGATGCGCCGGGACCGCGTGCACTGGGGGCTGCTGGCCACGGCCGCGAGCCCGATCTCGCTGCTCGTCGCGACGAACTACGGCCAGGAGGGCATCTTCCGCGTCGTGCTGTTCGCCACACCGTGGATCGCGATCCTGGCTGCGGGCCTCCCGATGCCCAGCGGCCGGTTGGCTCCCGTCGGTCGCCTCCTCACCCGCACGATGCGACCCACGGCCGTCCAGGTCGTCGTCGCCGCAGCTGCGGTGGCCGCGATGGTCGGGGTCGGCGCCTTCGGCCAGACCGCCCTGGACTGGAACCGCGTCCCGACGCGCAGCCAGTCGGCGGCGACGCAGTTCTACGACTCCACCGCGCCGAAGGGTTCGATGATGCTGCTCACCGGGTCGGCCAACGCCGTCCCGAGCAACACCGGCGCCCGCTACTTCGACGTCGGGGCACTGTCCCGCGAGGTCCTCGGGGCGTACCCGGAGCCGCAGGGCTACGACGCCGAAGCCGACGTGTCCACGATGACCCGCCAGTTCGTCCTCGACTGGCCGGCGACGAAGTACTACGCCCTGGTCGCCGAGCCGTTCGGCGCCTACGACGAGCGCTACGGCTACCAGACCGACGCCGACTACCAGGAGCTCGCGGCCGCGATGGCCGACTCGCCCTACTGGAAGCGCGTCTTCGGCTCCGGCACCACCGCCGTCTACGAACTGACCCGGGAAGGGCTGGCACATGCCACGAACTGAGCACGACACGGTCCGGACCTCCCGGCGGACGCGGCGCATCGGCGCCGCGTCCGCCGCGGCGGTGCTCGGCCTCGTGGCGTTCGTCGTCCCGACGCTCACCGCGACCGGTGGAGCGGCGCTCGCCGACACCACGACCGGACAGTCGTCGGCGTCGGGGGCCGCCGCCGGTGCGGACTGCAGCGCCGGCCGGGTGCTCACGATGGTGGCGCACGCCGACGACGACCTGCTCTTCTCGGGCACCGAACTGCGCGCCGACGTCGACGCGGGCAAGTGCGTCCGCTCCGTCGTCGTGACGGCGGGCGACGCCGGCAAGCCCGCCTGGTACTGGCAGGCCCGTGAGGACGGCCTGATGGCCTCGTACGCCGAGATCGCCGGCGTCGACGCGGACTGGACCACCGGTCAGGTCGTCGTGGCCGGGAACACCCTGCGCACGGAGACACTGGCGACGCATCCCGAGCTCAGCCTGGTGTTCCTCGAGCTGCCGGACGGGAACATCGACGGGTCGGGCTTCGCGGCCACCGACGACGAGAGCCTCGAGAAGCTCTACGAGGGCCACATCCCGACGATGCACACCGTGGACGGGGCATCGCAGCCGACGTCGTACTCGCTCACGTCCCTGCGCGCGACCTTCGCCGGGCTCGTCACCGGGTACGCGCCCACCGAGATCCACACCCTCGACCACGGCGGCACGTACGGCGACGGCGACCACAGCGACCACCACACCGTCGCGTACCTCGCCGACGAGGCCCAGGCGACGTACACCGCGGCCCACACCTTCACCGGGTACCTCGGGTACCCGATCGCGAACCGCCCCGCGAACCTCAGCGCCGCGCAGGCCGCCGCGAAGGCGGCCGCGTTCTTCGCCTACGCCGCGTACGACGGTGAGACCTGCGGTTCCACGTCCGCCTGCGCGTCGCGCCCGGAGGGCTCCTGGCTGAGCCGGCAGTACGCCGTCGGCTCGTCGGCCGAGCCCCCGACCGACCCCACCGACCCGACCGAACCGCTGCCCGCGGAGGGCACCGATGTCACCGCCGGTGCGACCGTCACCGCGAGCGCCGAGAACCCGGCGGACGGCCAGACGGCCGTCAAGGCCGTCGACGGCGTGGTGAGCGGGTACCCCGACGCCCCGACCGCCGAGTGGGCAGCTCCGTGGGGCGGCGTCGGCACCTGGATCCAGCTGGGCTGGGCAGCCGGCACGACCCTGCACGAGATCGACCTCGCCGACCGTCCGAACGGCGACGACCAGGTCACCGGCGGCACGCTGACGTTCTCCGACGGTTCGAGCGTCGCGGTCCCGTCGCTCGACAACGGCGGCGCCGTGCAACGCGTCACGTTCAGCGCCCGGCAGGTCAGCTGGGTGCGCTTCACGGTCGGTTCGGTCAGCGGTACGACCCGGAACGTCGGCCTCGCCGAGATCCGGGCCTTCCGGCCGGCGGACACGACGCCGACACCGACGCCGACGCCGACGCCCACGCCCACCCCGACGCCGACCCCGACGCTGTCGGACGTCACCGGGTCGGCCACCCCGACCGCCGCGTGGGACGACCAGTCCACCGGGCAGACCGTCGCCAAGGCGGTGGACGGCGTCGTGTCGGGCTACCCCGACAACCCGACGGCCGAGTGGGTCGCCCCGTGGGGCCGGAAGGGGGTGTGGATCCAGCTGGACTGGGCCGCCTCGCAGCACCTCGGTCGGATCGTCCTGCACGACCGCCCGAACAGCTCGGACCAGGTCACCAGCGGCACCCTGACGTTCTCGGACGGCAGCCAGGTCGCGGTCGGCACCCTGCCGAACGGCGGCGACGCCCTGACGGTCGACTTCACCCCGCGTGACGTCACCTGGGTGCGCTTCACGGTGACGGGCGTCTCGGACAGCACGGGCAACGTGGGACTCTCCGAGGTCCGCGCGTGGACGACCGGGTGACCGACGAGCAGGGTGACGGCCAGGAGGCCCGCCCCACGTGGTCGGAACACGTCGCCGACGACGCGGCATCGGCCCACGGCGCCCCACCGGCACACGGTCGTGGCCTGTCCCGGCACCGGCCGCCGCGGCGCCCCGGCACCCGCCGGACCGCGTTCGCGGCCGGCGCCCTGCTCGTGGCTGTCGGCATCGTCGCCGGCACCACGACCGCGACCACCACGGCGAACGGTGACGACGTGACCCTCGACGACCCGAGCGGCGTCTCGATGCCGAGCTCCGAGCCGGAGGGGTGGACCCGGGTGTTCGGCGAGGACTTCGCCGACGCCGCCACGAACCGGACCTTCGAGTCCCGGTACTCGGACCGGTTCGTCGCCTACCACGGGTTCGCCGACACCGCGGGGACGGGGCGCTACCAGGCGTCGACCCTGTCGACGCACGACGGCGTGCTCGACGTGCGCCTGCGCACCACGCGCGCCGGGGTGCCGCTGGCGGGCGGTGTCGTGCCGCTCGTCGACGGCGAGTGGGGCGGGCAGACCGCCGGCCGGTACAGCATCCGGATGCGGAGCGACGAGGTCGACGGGTACGGCGTCGCCGTGCTGCTCTGGAGCGACGAGAACCTGTGGTCGGACGGTGAGATCGACTTCCCCGAGGGAGCGCTCGGCGCGCCCGCGTGGCTCAACGTGCACTGCCTGGCGGACCCCGCCGAGAAGTGCATCCACCAGCAGACCGAGGCGTCGCTGCAGGACTGGCACACCTACACGATCGAGTGGACCGCCGACCGGATGTCGTTCCTGGTCGACGACGAGGTCGTCGGCACCACGACGGAGAACATCCCGACGGCTCGGATGCACCTGGTGGTGCAGGCCGGGTCGAACGCCGGGAACCCGCCGGCGGACGCCGCCGGGTCGCTCCTCATCGACTGGATGACGATCGACGTGCCGGCGGACGGTGCCGAGCCGAGCGCGTCGCTGCCGGACGACACCGCGACGACGGTCCCGGACGACTGAGTGGTCCCGAACGACCAGAGCGGTGCCGACCTGGTCGTCGGCACCGCTCTGGTCGTCGTCGTCCGTCAGTGCTTCGCGTGCGCCTCGAGCGCCCGGAGCAGCGCCGCGACGTGCCGCTCCCGACCGTACCGGTCCCGCACCCAGGCGCGGCACCGGTCCGCCAATCCCGGTTCGGCCTCGGCGGCGTGCAACGCCTCGATGACCGTGTCGGCCAGCGCTGCGGTCTCGGTCGGATCGACGGTGAAGCGTGCCCACTCGCCGCTCAGGATCTCGGCCGTGCCGCCGGTCGCCGCCGCGACGACGGGGCGTCCGGTGGACATCGCCTCGACGACCACGCGGCCGAACCCCTCGGGCTCGATGGAGGGCGCCACCACGACGTCCGCGGCGTGCAGCAGCGGGACGACGTCGTCCCGCTCGGGCACCACGACGACGGCACCCTCGGGCAGCGCGGCGATCGCGCGGTGCACGGCGGGGGCGTCCTCCGGGTAGAGCGCACCGGCCAGGACGAGCACCGGAGCCGGGGCGGGCGGTGTGCCGGGCCCGACGAGGACACGGGCCGACGCGTGGACGCGCCCCCATGCCTCCAGGAGGGCCAGCACGCCCTTCGACCGCGTGAGCCGACCGTAGTACAGCACCACGGGGCGGTCCTGGTCGAGGCCGAGTGCCGTGCGCGCGCTTCGCGTGCTCGCAGCGGTGGCGGCGGGGAACGCCGCGGTGTCGACGCCGTTCGGGACCACGTCGACCCGGTCCGGCGGAGCACCGACTGCGGTCCAGGCACGTGCCATCGCCGCCGAGACCGCCAGGTAGCGGGACCGCCCTCCGGCGAACGGGCCGAGCCGACGGTAGTTCGGGGCGTGGTGCAGGTGCACGGCCAGGGGGACGCCGGACACGAACGACACCACGCGGCCCCACGGCAGGAACTCCGGACGGTTCAGCCACAGGACGTCGGGACGCGACCGGCGGAGGCGCAGGCCCTCGCGGACGAAGCGCAGCACGTCCGTCGGGGCGGAGCGGATGCCGAAGCGGTAGTCGCGGGCATGACGCAGTCGGACGCCCAGCTGGTCGAACACCGCGCGGCCCGCGTCCGGGTCGCCGTCCGCGCCGGCACGGTGCCACACCTCGACGTCGTGGCCGGCCGCGACGAGCTCGCCGACGTCCTCGACGACGCAGCGTTCGACGCCGCCGGTGATGGCGAGTCCGTTGGTGGCGACGACGACACGCAGCGGACGGGAGGTGGGACGGGTCATGCGGATCCTCCGCGAGCGAGTTTCAGGCGACGGAAGAACCAGGGCAGGCACGCGGCGACGCCGACGACGCGGACGATGTTCCAAGCGAGGTCCTGCGGGGGCAGGAGCGAGGCCGCGGCGACGACGATCGCGATCGCGATGGCCAGCAGCACCCGGCGTCGGGGACCGCGCCACTCGCGGCGGTCCGGCAGGGAGGCCTGCTGCAGCGCAGCGAGGACGGCGTAGGCGATGACGGTGGCGATGCCCGCGCCGACGATGCCGGTCAGGGGCACCAGCACCAGGTTCGCCGCGATGTTCACGACGCCGGCGACGGCACCGATGACGCCGACCGTCACCCCGCGGCGCTCGACCAGCAGGAGCCGGCCGGTCGCACCGCTCGCGACCACCGGGAACGCGGTCAACGCGACCACGAAGACGACGACGGTGAGGGACTCGACCCGGTACGACGCCGGTGCCAGGATCGGCAGCGCCACCGGCGACACGAGCGTGACCGCGACGAGCACAGGGGCGAGCAGCATGTAGAGCTCGTCACGGGCGTGCATCGCGAGCCGGCGGCGGGCCACGGCGTCGCGGAGGGCGGCGAAGTGCGGCGCCCAGGCCTGGTTCGTGAAGGTCAGCAGCAGGATGACCGCGGAGCCGACGACGTAGGCGATCTGGTAGCGGGCGACCTCGTCGGCACCGAGGAGACGCTGCACGACGAGCCGGTCACCGGCGTTCAGGACGAAGTACGACAGGCTGCCGAGCGCGATCGGGACACCGAGCTTGAACGCCCGGACCGTGGTGCGGTGGTCGAACAGACCGCGGAACCGCGGCTTCGTGGCGACGATGCCGATCACCATCGCGGCGCCCTGCGCCACGACCCCGCCCCACGCGTACGTGGTGGCGTCGGCGTGCACGGCGGCGAGCAGCCCGAGGCCGATGATCGACCCGCCGACGGACGACAGCAGGCTCGTGACGGCGAACACGCGGATGCGGTCCTGGGCGACGAGCAGCGCGAGGGACAGCTGCACGATCGCGGCGGGTCCGGTCCAGAGCACGGCCACCAGCAGCAGCGGGTGCTGATCGACGAAGCCCGCGGCGTCCCCCCAGAGCGGGATCGACACCAGGGCGAACACCGTGACGGTGACCGCGGTGACCATGCCGACGAACACCAGGCCGCGGGCACGCCGGTCGTCGCCGTCCTCGGCGCGCTGCAGCACCGACGCCTGGTCGATGCCGCACACGGCCACGACCACCAGCGCCTGGTACAGCGCGATCGCCGAGGCCAGCACGCCGAACTCGGCCGGCGGCATCAGGTGTGCGAGCACGGGGGAGATCAGCGAGCTCACGACGAGCTGCATCGACCAGACGACCACGTAGAGCAGGCCACGGCCGAACAGGACGGACGATCCGCGTGCGACGGCGATCGAGTCCGTGTCGGTGGACAGCGCGCCGGGGGCCGCCGGCTGCACGGACGCCTCGAGCTCGTCGTCGTCGGGCTGTGCCGCCAGCGCAGCCGCCTCGGCCGCACGGGCCTCGCGTCGGGTCTGGGGGACGGTCACTGCGCCACCACCACCGGCTGGTCGTCGGCGGACGTGCGGAGCCCGAACGTCGCGTCGACCACGTCGAGCAGGTCGGTGCTGCGCGACGTCGAGAACTTGCGGGCGAACACGTACGGCGTCGACTGGTCGGCCGACGTGCGACGCTCCAGCAACCGGCCGGCGTCCTCGATGCCGAGCCACGGCGGGCTCTTCTGCTTCGTGCCGTCCCACCCGATCCACCAGAGCGGCTGCGCCGCGTGGGCGTCCGTGAAGTCCGGGGTGAACTCCGGGGTCAGCAGGACCGACGGCACGAAGGTCTCGTCGCCGATCCACACGCGCTCCCAGAACGCCACCAGGTCGGGGCGCTGGTCGAACACGTCGACGACGCCCTGCGCGTGGTGGCGGGCCAGGACCTTGAGCTGCGAGCCGCCGCCGAACACGACGTCACGCGGGACGCGTCGGGGGATCGGCAGGCGCAGCATGTGCTTCCGCCACGCCCAGTGCCGGAAACGCACGCGCGACCGACCGCCGTCCCGACCCCACGCGGGATGCGGCAGCGGCGTCGCCTCGACGAACGACCGGCCGGGGTTCGCCGCCAGGAGCGCCGAGATCTCCTCGGCGTCGGCCAACGGGTAGTCGCTGCCCGTCAGCAGGGCCACGTGCGTGGCGTCGGTCCCGGACAGGGCGGCGCGGTAGCCGGCGACCTCGGCCTCGACGTTCTCCCACTTCGCCCATCCGGTGCGCATCCGCGGCAGCACGTGCACCCGTTCGGGCAGGCCGGCGGTCATCGCCTCGAACGCGTCGTCGTCGGTGCTCGCGTCGCAGTGCAGGAACACCGGGAACGGGTCGAGCGCCGCCACGAGCCGACGGACGTGCGTCGGGTCCTCGTGGGCGAGGACGATGCACGCGAGCGGCGTGGGAGTGATGACCATGTCCGCGACGCTAAGCGGGCCCACGAACACCGACAAGGGCGGTCGGGACCACCTGCGGGGGAACGGCGGTTTCCCGCAGGAGCCCCCCGATCGAGGGGGATCGGGTCAGCGGGCGCGGCGGAACTTCGGGCAGTCGCAGAGCGCGCAGTCCGTGCCCGGACGGTAGTGCTCGTGCGCCGCCTGGGCGTGCCCGCAGGTGCCGCACGCGGCGTCGTCGGCGTCGAGGTGCACCACCACGAGATCGGACGCGTCGGGGTCCGGCACCAGTCGCAGCGTCGGGCGTGGACGCCTGGTCAGGCCGAGCCGGTCCATCGTGCGGGCCAGCGGCATGCGTCCTCCTCGTGTCCGGCGGGGACCGGGGTCGCACCGGCGGGTCGACCGGCGTCTCCCGCGAGTCTAGTGGCGGCAAACCGCAGCCTCCCCGCATCCTCCGAGCATCGCGGTTGACCCCCTGTCGACGCGCGCGGACCATTGCCACGTCCACCCGACCAGACCGGCCCGACGGGACGACCATGACCGACCAGACCAGCACCGCGGAACGAGCCCTCACACTCGACCCGGCGATGCCCTCGCCCGACGCCCCCACCTGGGCCGGAGCTGCATGGGTCGGCGCCGTCGACCGGTCCGCGGCGCTCGCCGCCGGCACCGTGCGCCTCGCCGGCGCCGACGGCTTCCGCCGCGCCCGCCTCATGGTGCGCGACGGCCGCGACGTCGCCGGGTTCGTCGACGTGCGCGTCGACGACCGCGGGGCGGTGGACCCGGCCGAGCTGGGACCGGCCCTGCGTCGGTTGCCCGCACCGGGCCTCGCGGTCGACGCCCCCGCGGACGGCGCACGCGTCTCCGTCGTCATCGGGACCCGCGAGCGTCCCGTGGCGCTCGCCCGCGCCGTGCGCTCCGTCCTCGACTCCGCGTACGACGACTTCGAGCTGTTCGTCGTCGACAACGCCCCCGTCACCAGCGGCACGCGCGACGTCGTGGCGGCGATCGACGACCCGCGCCTGCACTACGTCCTCGAAGCACGCGCCGGCGTCTCCCGGGCCAGGAACGCCGGACTCGCCCTCGCCACGGGTGGCATCGTCGCCTTCATCGACGACGACGTCGTCGTCGACCGCCACTGGATGGCCGCCATCGCCGCCGCCTACGAGCGCGACGCGGACGTCTGGTGCGTCACCGGACTCGTCCCGAGCGGCGAGCTGCGGACCCCCACCCAGCGGTTCTTCGACGAGCGGGTGACCTGGGCGCGGAACCTCGAACGCCGGGTGTACCGCACTGCAGCACCACCCGTCGACGAGCCCCTGTTCCCGTTCACGGTCGGTGCGTTCGGCACCGGCGCGAACATGTCCGTGCGGCGCGACGCCGTCCGGCAGCTCGGTGGCTTCGACGTCGCCCTCGGCCCCGGCACCCGTGCCCGCGCCGGTGAGGACCCGGACCTGTTCACCCGCGTGCTGCTCGCCGGCGGGGCGCTCGCCGTGGAGCCCTCGGCCGTCGTCTGGCACGAGCACCGCAAGGATCGTGCCGCGTTGCGCTCGCAGGCGATCGGCTACGGCACCGGGCTCGGCGCCTGGGTCACGAAGCTCGTGCTGCGTCCGTCGACCGCGTTCGCGGTGCTGCGGCGTGCGGTCGGGGCCCTCCGGCGGCTCGGCGCGCTCGGGCAGGGCGCCGACGAGCGCCCCGTCGACGCGAGCGGCGGCTGGCCCGTCGACGCCGAGTTCACCGAGGCGACGCGCGGGCTCAAGCGCGCCGAGCTGACGGCCGCGCTGGGCGGGCCGTGGCGGTACGTGGCCGGGCGGCTGACCGCACGCTGAGGTGCGGGGCGGGCGCGCTGGGCGAGGCGGGCGGGGGCGCACCCGGTTTGCGACAAGACGGTCGTCGTACGACAGGTGTCTTGTCGCTCGTTGCGTGCGCAACGCACGGACGGGAGGCCCATGGCGACGCTGCCACGGGCCTCCCGTCCGTCGGGTGGTGCGTCTACGGTCGGAAGCGGCCGGCCTCGACGTCGCGCCAGCGGCGTCGGCTGCGGAACCAGGCGGCCGGGCCGGCGGGGAACCCGCGCAGCTCGTGGTACGCCAGGGTCTTCGGGATGCGCGTGGTCGAGGCGTCGTTGGTGACCTCGGTCGCGGCGTCGCGGCGCCCGGCCAGACGGGACAGCATCTGCTTCGACTTGACCTTCGCTGCGAGCGGCATCAGGCGGGCCAGGACGGCGACGTGCCGTTTGTCCTTCGCGGCCAGCGCGAACATCAGCGCGGTGAACCCGACGCCGTTGCCGTGCAGCTGCTTGTGCAGGTCCTCGATGGTCTGGCGGTGCCGGTGGTGCACGACTGCGCGCGGCTCGAAGCCGATCTTCCCGCCGCGCCACAGCGTCTCGATGAACATCGCCAGGTCCTCGCCGCCGCGGGCGGGGGAGCCGGCGCCGAGGGTGTGGTCGAAGCCGCCGACGGCCTCGATCAGGGTTCGGCGGTAGGCCATGTTCGCGCCGGCGCCGTACGCGCCGATGCCGTAGACAGCGAAGTGCTTGAGGACCTCGCCGGACGGGGAGACCGCAGTGACGCGGGCGTGCCGCATGGTGCCCTGGACGTCGTCGGGGACGATCGTGACGGGCGAGAACGTGCGCTCGGCGCTGAACCCGCCGTAGTACGCCTCGTACCAGATCTGCGCCGGGGTGGTGAGTTCGCTCGGCAGGATGACACCGGTGACGGCGTCCAGGCCGGGCTCGCTGACGAACCGGGACCCGATGGCGCGGAGCCACTGCGGGTCGACGCGGACGTCGTCGTCGGTGAAGGCGATGACGTCGCCGGTCGCGGCGGCGACGCCGGCGTTCCGGCCGGCGGACAGGCCGGGGCGGCGCTCCTCGACCAGGCGGACGTTCCGCCCGGCGAGCATCGCGGGCAGGGCGTCGCCGGCGGGGACGCGGACGCGGTTGTCGACGAGGATGACCTCGTGCCGCGGGTAGTCGAGGTGCTCGAGGACGTCGAGCAGCCTGCCGAGGTCCTCGACGCGGTCGACGACGGTGGACACGACGACCGAGATGGTCGGCAGGTCGTCGTCCGACACCGCGGGGACGTCGGCCAGGACGGTCTCCTGCAGCGCCTCGAGGGCGCGGGCCGCGTCGGCCGGGTCGTCGGTGAGCCGTACGTCGAGGGTGCCGGTGGGGTGGCCGCCGCGGTAGCCGATCACCATGGCGGACTCGCCGGTCTCGTCGGCGACGAGGCGGGGGAGCGGGGCGTCGAGGTCGACGCCGATGACACGGCGCGGTGCAGGCACGGTGTCGGCGGTGTGGAGGGTGGCCATGTGGTGGACGCTACGTGGAGCCGTCGGCACGGACAACGGCGCGGGTCCCCAGTGGCGGGGTTCGTGCGGGGTTCCGCAGCGCCGTGCGTGTGCCCTCCTCGGGGGTGAGCGCTCACCCAGGAAGCCACGGGAACCTCATGGGTCACGCTCAGGTCACGGAACCGATGCAACCGGTTGCGCTCCCGCTGGTCCGGGCGTAGTTTCCTCCACCAGCAGGCAGCGGCGCCTGCTCCAGGGCAGTGTCGTCGAACCCGGTCGATGCCCCCTGGTGATCTCAATGAGGAGACATCGCTGTGAAGACAACACGCTCCAGGGTGCGGTTCGCATCCGTCGCCGGGGTCGCCGTCATCGGCCTCGTGCTCACCGGCTGCTCGAGCGGGAGCTCCGGCGCCGGTTCGGACGACGCCGAGAGCGGCCAGGACAGCCGCGGGCCGATCACCTACGTGCAGGGCAAGGACAACTCGAACGTCGTCCGCCCGCTCATCGCGAAGTGGAACAAGGCCCACCCGGACGAGAAGGTCACCTTCAAGGAACAGTCCGACCAGGCCGACCAGCAGCACGACGACCTCGTGCAGCACTTCCAGGCGAAGGACGAGAACTACGACGTCGTCGACGTGGACGTCGTCTGGACCGCCGAGTTCGCCGCGAAGAGCTGGCTGACGCCGCTGACCGGCGACATGGAGATCGACACCTCGAAGCTCCTGCCGTCGACGGTGAAGACCGCGACCTACAACGACACCCTCTACGCCGCACCGCAGACCTCGGACGGCGCGCTGCTCTACTACCGCAAGGACCTCGTCAAGACGCCCCCGACGACGTGGGACGAGATGATGGACGACTGCAAGATCGCGAAGGACGCCGGCATCGGTTGCTACGCGGGGCAGTTCGCGAAGTACGAGGGACTCACCGTCAACGCCTCCGAGGCGATCAACGGCTCCGGCGGTTCGGTGCTCAGCAGCGACGGAGCGCCCGACGTCGACACCGACAAGGCGAAGGCCGGCCTGCAGAACCTGGTGGACGCGTTCGAGGACGGGAACATCCCGGCCGAGGCGATCACCTACCAGGAGGAGCAGGGCCGCACCGCGTTCGAAGCCGGCAAGCTGCTGTTCCTGCGCAACTGGCCGTACGTCTACAGCCTCGCCAAGACCGACGGCTCGTCGAAGGTCAAGGACACCTTCGGCATCGCGCCGATCCCCGGTGCCGACGGCGTCGGTGCCTCCACGCTCGGTGGGCACAACGCGGCGATCAGCGTGTACTCGAAGCACAAGGCGACGGCGCACGACTTCCTCGAGTTCCTGACCTCGGACGAGACGCAGAAGTTCTTCGCGACCCAGGGCTCGCTCGCCCCGGTCGTCGGTGACCTGTACACCGACCCCGAGCTGACGAAGCAGCTGCCCTACCTTCCGACGCTGCTCAAGTCGATCGAGTCGGCCGAGCCGCGACCGGTCACGCCGTTCTACCCGGCGGTCACGAAGGCGATCCAGGACAACACCTACGCGGCGCTCAAGGGATCGAAGTCGGTCGACGAAGCCATGCAGGACATGCAGGACGCCCTCAAGTCGGCGACCAGCAGCTAGCGGCTCACGCCGCTTGATGGACGGGAGGCCCGTGGCGGGTCCGCCACGGGCCTCCCGTCCGCCCCCTACTTGCGTTCCGACACCCCCGGCAAGGAGGCCGACACGTGTCAGCAGCAACCGAGATCCCCGCAGCCATCCCCAACCCGACGGGCATGGAACCGAAGCGCCGACGGCGCAAGGGCGGACTCAACGCCGAGCACGGCCGCTGGGCCGTGTACCTCATCGGCCCGACGATCCTGCTCCTCGCGATCGTCATCGGCTACCCGGTCGTCAGTGCGATCATCCAGTCGTTCCAGCTCGACCAGGGCCTCGACAAGGCCACCGGCCTGTTCGTGCAGGGCGGGTTCGCCGGCATCACGAACTACGCGCACTGGCTCGGTCAGCAGTGCGGCAACGTCACGTGTCCGCCCGGCAGCCTCGGTTCCCAGTTCTGGGTGTCGATGGGCAACACGTTCTTCTTCACCGTCGTCACCGTGCTCGCCGAGACGGTCATCGGCGTGTGGATGGCCATCATCATGAACCGCAACTTCAGGGGCCGTGCCCTCGTCCGTGCCGCGATCCTGGTGCCGTGGGCGATCCCGACGGCCGTCACCGCGAAGCTCTGGTACTTCATCTTCGACGCGAACGGCGTGCTGAACCACGTCCTCGGGCAGCAGATCCTGTGGACGAGCGGCGAGTGGGCGTCCCGGTGGGCGGTCATCATCGCCGACACCTGGAAGACCACGCCGTTCATGGCGCTGCTCATCCTGGCGGGGCTGCAGCTGATCCCGGAGGAGGTCTACGAGGCCGGCAAGATGGACGGCGCGTCGACCTTCCAGCGCTTCGTGCTCATCACGCTGCCGCTGATCAAGCCCGCGCTCATGGTCGCGATCCTGTTCCGCGTGCTCGACGCGCTGCGCATGTACGACCTACCCGCGATCCTGACCGGCGGTGGCGGTGGTTCCGGCAACGCCACCACGACCCTGTCGATCCTGGTCGTCGAACAGATCCGGCAGGGCTTCAACTCGGCGTCGGCCCTGTCGACGATCACCTTCCTGGTGATCTTCATCGTGGCGTTCGTCTTCGTCCGGTTCCTCGGCGCCAACGTCGTGCAGACGCAGGCCGCCCAGCAGAAGGGTGAACTCAAGTGACCCTCGCAGCAGACCGCCCCCGGTCCACCGCAGCAACACGCGACCGCGCCGTCGACCGCACCGAGGTGCGCGTCCGCCGCGACACCGGGCCGCGCGTCCGAACGGCCGTCCAGGCGATCGTCATCGCCGTGTGGTGCCTCCTGCCGTTCTACTGGATGGTGGTGACGAGCTTCCGCGACGTCGGCTTCACGTTCGACGCCACCCCGTGGCCGACCCACGTCACGCTCGACAACTACGCGACGGCGTTCTCCACGTCGCTCGGCAACCACCTCGGTCGGGCGCTCGCCAACAGCCTGCTCATCGGCGGCGTCGTGACGATCATCGCGCTGCTCGTCGGCACCACGGCGGCGTACGCCCTCGCCCGGCTCGAGTTCCGTGGCAAGTCGCTCATCGCCGGCGCGATCCTGGCCGCGTCGATGTTCCCCGGCGTCGCCCTCATCTCGCCGCTGTTCCAGCTGTTCACCGACATCGGGTGGATGGGGTCGTACCAGGCGCTCATCCTGCCGAGCATCTCGTTCGTGCTGCCGCTGACCGTGTACACGCTCGCGTCGTTCTTCCGCGAGATGCCGTGGGACCTGGAAGAAGCAGCCCGGATCGACGGGTGCACCCGGGTGCAGGCGTTCCGGCGGATCATCCTGCCGCTCGCCGCACCCGCAGTGTTCACGACGGCGATCCTGGCGTTCATCTCGAGCTGGAACGAGTACCTCATCTCGTCGCAGCTCTCGAGCGACGCGACACAGCCGGTGACCGTCGCGATCGCATCGTTCGCCGGGTCGCAGCCGCACCAGGAGCCCTACACGGCGGTGATGGCCGCCGGCACGATCGTCACGATCCCGTTGGTCATCCTCGTGCTGATCTTCCAGCGGCGCATCGTGGCGGGGCTCACCGCCGGCGGCGTGAAGGGCTGACGACCGTGGCCCAGCGCGGACCCACCCGTCCCACCGCCCACATCGAAGAGGCGATCGGCTTCGTCGGCATGTTCGGCGTCCTGTTCCTCGGCGTCACGGTGTTCTGCGAGCTCACCGGGCGACCGGCACTCGGCTGGGCGCTCACCCTGCTCGTGTGCGTGCTCGGCGTCGTCGCCCTGGACCGGTGGCGTGTCGCCGTCCTCCGCCGGACCGCGGCGCAGGGCGGCACGGGTGGATCCGCACCCCGGGGCGTCGGCGCTGCGCCCGCGGTCGCCCCGGTGCGCACGTCGGTCACCGACCCCACCGGTCGCCGCCCCCGACCCGGCGCGGACGGACGGGTGCACGAGCACGCCGGCTGGGACGAGGTCGCTCCGGCTGCACGACGGCCGGCGCGCACCGCACGCGTGCCGGAACACCGGGCGGACCGCGGCGTGTCTGCGGTGGCGGCCCGACGGGGTGGACCCGACGCACCGGCGGACGTGACGCACGGCACGGACGGCTGACGGGCCTCCCGGGTCGCACCGATGGGGATCCAGGAGATCGCGACCGTCACGGGGCTGTCGAAGTCCACGGTGTCGCGGGCGCTCCGCGGCATGTCGACCGTGGCCGACACCACGATCGAGCAGGTGCGGCGGGTCGCCGACGAACTCGGGTACGTCCCGAGCTCGGCGGCGGCCGGCCTCGCCACCGGTCGGCAGCGCGCCGTCGGGGTGGTCGTGCCCGTCATCGATCGCTGGTTCTACGTCAAGGCGCTCGGCGGTGTCGACGCGGAGCTCCGCCAGGCCGGGTACGACCTGGTCCTCTACAACCTCGGCGGCCCGGGCGGCGACCGCGACCGGGCGTTCCGACGATCGATGCTGCGGCACCGGGTCGACGGCCTCGTGCTGCTCTCCCTGGTGCTCGACGCCACCGAACGGGCCGAACTCGAACTCAGCCGGCACCCCATCGTCGTCATCGGCGGCCCGGCACCGGGCCTGCGGAACGTGGGCGTCGACGACCGCGAGGTCACCCGGATCGCGGTCGAGCACCTGCGCGGCCTCGGCCACCGGCGCATCGCCTACGTCGGCGGGCAGGACGAGGCCGGCATGAACGTCGCCGTGCCGCACCTGCGGCGGGACGGGTTCCTCGACGCCGTGCGGTCGTCGGGACAGGCCGTACCGGAACGGTGGTCGCTCGACGGCCGGTTCTCGTTCGCCGGCGGGACCGCCGCCGGGGCCGTGCTGTTCGCAGAACCCGCGTCGGAACGACCGACGGCGGTGCTCTGCGCCTCGGACGAGATGGCGCTCGGTGTCCTGCTGGCCGCACGCCGAGCCGGCCTCGCGGTCCCGGAGGACGTGTCCGTGATGGGGATCGACGGCCACGAGTACGGCGCCACCGTCGGACTCACCACCGTCGTGCAGGACCCGGTGGCACAGGGACGGACCGCTGCACGGGCGGTGCTCGCCGAGGTCGACGGCGGTGTCGCCGGCCCGATCGCGGCGGCACCCGCGCACCTCGTCGTCCGCGCGACCACGGGCCCCCGCCCGCATGGTGCCGCGTAGGGTCGCCCGCATGGAGGTCACCAAACTCGAACACGCCTGCCAGGTCATCACCGAGGGGGACGCCCGCCTGGTCCTCGACCCGGGGAACTTCACCCGATCGGTCGACGCGACCGGGGTCGTCGCCGTCGTCGTCACCCACGAGCACCCGGACCACGTCACCCCCGAGCAGGTCCGCCGGATCCTCGACGCGAACCCCGGTGCCGTCGTCATCGGACCGGAGGGGGTCCGCGCGGCGCTGGCCGAGGCGGACATCCCCGTCGACGTCGTCACGGACGGCGACCACCGGACGGTCGGCCCCTTCGCACTCAGCTTCCACGGCACGCGGCACCAGCTGATCCACACCTCGGTGCCGATCGTCGACAACACCGGCGTGCTCGTGAACGGCCGGCTGTTCCACCCGGGCGACTCTTACACGGACCCGGGCGTCCCGGTCGAGGTCCTCGCGGCACCGGTCGGGGCGCCGTGGCTCAAGGTCGCCGAGATGATGGACTACGTCGCCGCGATCGCGCCGTCCCGAGCGTACCCGATCCACGAGGCCACCCTGTCCGAGGTCGGCCTCGGCATGCACACGGGGCGGCTCCGCGAGGCCGTCGAGCCTGCCGGGTCGCTCGTCGTGCTGCGCCCGGGGGAGTCGCTGACGCTCTAGGGCTGCGCTGCGCCGCGCTGCGCTGCGCGGCCTCGAGGCCCGTGGCGGCGCCGCCACGGGCCTCCTGTCCGCATCGTGTGCAGGAACGGTCGAGTCCGTGCGCCCGAGGCGACCGTCTCTGCTCACGAAGCGCGACGCAGTCGCGCTGCGACCAGGCGGTCGAGCGTCAGGGCGTCCCACGGAGCGTGCCGCTCGGCGTCGTTGTCGAAGTACACGTAGACGTCACGGCCGGCCTCGGCGTGCTCGAGGACCGTCGTCGCCCACCCGCCGAGCGCCCGGGGCGAGTACCCGTCGTGGTAGGTCCGGGGTGCACCGTGCAGCCGGAGGTACGCGAGCGGTGCCCCGGTGTCCGCCCGCAAGCGGGGGAAGTCGCCGGCGTGCGAGTCGACCAGGGCGACGCGGTGCCGGCGGAGCACGTCGAGGTGCTCGTCGCCGAAGCCGGCTGCCCGGACCTCGAGCGCGTGGTGGATCGACCTCGCCGGTTCCTCCGGCTCCACGAGACCGTCCGGTTCGGCGTGGACCTTGTCGTCGTGGTGGCGTGCGAGCCCGGCGGCCGCACCGTGCGTCCGGGGGAGCACCCCGAGGAACGCGTCGAGCACCTCCGGCGTCGGCAGCAGGCGCGCGGGCAGCTGCCAGAGCACGGGCCCGAGGGTGTCCCCGAGCTCCAGCGGACCCGAGGCGAAGAAGTTCGCCAGCGCGGTCTCGACGTTCCGCAGCCGGAGCATGTGCGTGACGTACCGGCCGCCCTTGACCGCGAACCGGAACGGCTGCCCACCCGAGGCCGCACGCCACGCCCGGTAGCGCGCCGGACGCTGCAGCGAGTAGAAGGATCCGTTCAGCTCCACCGTCGGGAACCGCGACGCCACGTGCTCGAGCCACCGCCGCTTCGCGAGGCCCTCGGGGTAGAAGTCCCCGCGCCAGCCGTCGTACTGCCACCCGGACAGGCCGATCCGGACCGTGGCCGAGGGGCTGCCGCCGACGTGTCGAGGCGCTGCGATCGCGTCGTGGTCCGCCGTCATCGATCCACCGTATGCCTGCTCCGACATGGCGGCACACCCGGGCGACACGCCCCGTTTTGGTGCGGATGCGAGCCTTGTGCAATACTTGTCGAGTTGTCGGAACGGCCCCATCGTATAGCGGCCTAGTACGCTGCCCTCTCACGGCGGTAACGCGGGTTCGAATCCCGCTGGGGTCACCACAGGTGACATGCTCCGAGTCCGACAACAGCCGCGGCCCCATCGTATAGCGGCCTAGTACGCTGCCCTCTCACGGCGGTAACGCGGGTTCGAATCCCGCTGGGGTCACCAGCATACGAAACCCCCGTCCAGCTCCGGCTCGGCGGGGGTTTCGTCGTCTCGGCTAGCCTGGATCGTCCCCGTGGACCGGGGAACGATCGCCTCGCGACGGGAGCACGATGCACGCCGAACGCCCACCGCACCTGCGCTGGAGGCTCGTCGCCCTGGTCGCCCTCGGCGGCGCGATCGGCACGGCCGTCCGCGCACTCCTCGCCACGGCGTTCCCCGCCCACGACGGGATCAGCTGGACCATCCTCGGGATCAACGTCGTCGGGGCGTTCTGCCTCGGCTTCCTGCTCGACGCACTCGCCCGACGGGGCCCGGACGTCGGTCGTCGTCGCGCGGTCCGGCTGTTCGTCGGCACCGGTGTGCTCGGCGGCTTCACGACCTACAGCACGCTCGCGGACGACACCGCGCAGCTGCTCGACCTCGGGCGCTTGACGGCGGGCACCGGGTACGCGCTGCTGTCGGTCGTGCTCGGACTCGTCGCGGTCGTCCTCGGTCTGGGGGTCGCCGCGGCCACCCGGCCCCGCTCCCGCCCCGAACCCCTGCAGGATGCCCGATGACCCCGGTGGAACTGGTCCTGGTCGCGGTCGGCGGGGGAGCCGGTGCCGCCCTGCGTTTCGTGCTCGACGGGCTCGTCAAGGGCCGCGTCGCCCGTTCGCGGTTCGCCGGGTTCCCGGTCGGGACCCTGCTCATCAACGTGTCCGGTTCGCTCGTGCTCGGTGTCCTGACGGGCCTCGGGCAGGCCGGCACCATCCCCGCCTCGACGGTCGCTGTGCTCGGGACGGGCATGATGGGTGGGTACACGACGTTCTCGACGGCGAGCGTCGAGACCGTACAGCTCCTCCGATCCGGCAAGACCCGGCTCGCCGTCCTGAACGGCCTCGGGATGCTCGTCGTCTCGGTCGGCGCAGCTGCGCTCGGCCTCTGGATCGGAAGGAACTCATGACCTCGGAACGCCCCGGCGAACTCGTCCTCGTCCGTCACGGAGAGACGGAGTGGTCGAAGAGCGGGCAGCACACCGGCCGGACCGACATCCCGCTCACCGACAACGGCGTCGAACAGGCGAAGCGCGCGGGCCGGTACCTCGGGGACCGGTCGTTCGCGCTGGCGCTGTCGAGCCCGCTGCAGCGCGCTCGTGACACCGCGCACCTGATCGGCGTCGAGCCGGAGCTCGACGAGGACCTGTACGAGTGGGACTACGGCGCTTACGAGGGACTCACCACCCCGCAGATCAAGGTGCTGCGCCACGGTCCGTGGGACCTCTGGACCGACGGGGTCCCCGCCGGCGAGACCCCCGGTGAGAACGCCGCCGAGGTCCGGGTCCGCGTCGAGCGCATCCTGAACCGTGCCCGTCCGGTGCTCGCCGAGGGCCACGACGCGGTGTTCATCGCCCACGGGCACGTGCTGCGGGCGCTCGGCGCCGCCTGGATCCGGCTCGCGCCACAGGACGGCGCCGTGCTGAAGCTCGGAACCGCCTCGGTCAGCATCCTCGGCTACGAGCACGGCCGCCCCGTCATCGACGCCTGGAACATCCAGCCGCGCGACTGACGCGCTGGTGGGTCGTGCGGGCTCGCGAAAGCGACAGACCCGCGGCACGCGGTGTCGTCCCTTCCGCGAGGGCGACAGATCCCCGCGGATGTTCCGCAGCGATCTGTCGCTTCCGCAGGACGTGCGGTGGTCGCGACCACGGACGGACGGGAGGCCCGTGGCGGCGCCGCCACGGGCCTCCCGTCCGCCGTCCGCGCCCGTTCCTTCCCCTGTCACGCGCGATGGCGAGTGGAATCGGGCGTTCCTGGTCGAAACGAACGACAAGGTACGCCCGGTTCGACCAGGTGCGCCCGGTTCGACCCGGTACGCCCGGAACGACCAGGTGCGCCCGTTTCGACCGGGGGCGTCAGACGGTCCGGATGGCGCTCGTCGCACCGAGGGCACGGCCACGCCGGCGCTCGATCGCACGCCCGACGAGCAGCAGCCCCACGCTGACCACGGCACCGAGCACGGTCTGCGCGACGCGGTCGAGCGCCAGCAGCTGGGGTGCCTCCGGCAGGCTCAACCACGACACCGCCAGGGCGAGCGGGGTGAGGAACAGCAGGCACACGGCGTAGTTCCGGGCGACGAAGATCTCGGCGAAGAACTGCCCGACGACGGCCAGCACGACGATCCACCACGCCGACGGCTCGAGCAGCAGGATGCCGACCGCGATGACCGTGCCGCCGATCGTGCCGACCACACGCTGCCCGGCGCGGACCACGGTGTGCCGCTGGCGGATCGCCGGCAGGGTCGACACCACCGCGATGACCGCCCAGTACGGGTGCCCGAGCCCGGGGATCGACTCCGCGACGGCCCCGGCGACGAGTGACCCGACGATGTTGAGCGCGACGGTCTCCCACAGCGCCGGCGTCCGCAGGACCGCGAGTGAGCGGTGCTTGCGGTCGGCCAGCGGGCGGAACCGGTGCGGGGCATGCGGGTGGAACACCCGGCGGAGCACCGCACCGGACATCGCGACGAGCCAGGCCCAGGCGACCGAGCAGACGATGATCGTGGTGACGAGCGGGACGTCGGCCGGGCGCATCGGCACGAGTGCGGACACGACGAACGCGAACACCGGGAAGATCGGCTGCGCGGGGATCGCCCGGAGCGCGGAGAGGGTGCAGACCGCGACCACCAGGACGACGACGAGACCCACGGCCTGCAGCCAGAGCGGCGACCCGAGGAGCCCGACCCCGATGCCGGCGAACATGCAGAGCGCCTGCAGCACACCCGCGACGCCGGTGGTGACGGCACGCTGCCGGTAGGGCTCGGTCGCACCGAAGATGGCGGTGAACCCGGCGAACATGGCGAAGGCGGCGTACCCCGGCACACCGAGGGCGATGAGCAGCGCGAGCGGTGCGCCACCGGCGATCGCGGCGCGTGCCGCGCCCTCGAGGTTGATGGTCCGGGTCGAGTGCGCAGGTGTCGTCATGTCGTCACCATCTTCCCACCGCGACAGGTGTCGGGGCGTCGCCACGGGCCTCCAAGCCGGGTCGCGCCGGGGTGCCGCGCGTTGGTATACCAATGGTAGAGTCGCCTGATCGGGCCGCGGTCGCGGCGCAACGACGAGGACGAGGAGGGCTGAGCTCATGGGAAAGACGCTCGCCGAGAAGGTGTGGGACGACCACGTCGTGGTCAAGGGCGAGGACGGCAACCCCGACCTGCTCTACATCGACCTCCACCTCGTGCACGAGGTGACGAGTCCGCAGGCGTTCGACGGCCTGCGGCAGGCCGGGCGACCGGTGCGTCGCCTCGACCTGACGATCGCGACCGAGGACCACAACACCCCGACGCTCGCGATCGACCGCCCCATCGCTGACCCGACGAGCCGGATCCAGATCGAGACCCTCCGTCGCAACTGCGAGGAGTTCGGTGTCCGGCTGCACTCCCTGGGCGACAAGGAGCAGGGCATCGTCCACGTCGTCGGTCCGCAGCTCGGCCTGACCATGCCCGGCATCACCGTCGTCTGCGGCGACTCGCACACCAGCACCCACGGGGCCTTCGGCGCGATGGCGTTCGGCATCGGCACGTCGGAGGTCGAGCACGTCCTCGCCACGCAGACCCTGCCGCTCAAGCCGTTCAAGACGATGGCGATCACGGTCGAGGGCACGCTGCGCCCGGGGGTGACGGCGAAGGACATCATCCTCGCCGTGATCGCGAAGATCGGCACCGGCGGCGGACAGGGCTACGTGCTCGAGTACCGCGGCTCCGCGATCCGCGCGCTCTCGATGGAGGGCCGCATGACGATCTGCAACATGTCGATCGAGGCCGGTGCCCGCGCCGGCATGGTCGCCCCCGACCAGACCACCTACGACTACGTGCAGGGCCGCGACCACGCGCCCACCGGCCAGGACTGGGACGACGCCGTCGCGTACTGGGACACCCTGGCGACCGACGACGACGCCGTGTTCGACGCCGAGGTGTTCATCGACGCGGACGAGCTCGAGCCCTTCGTCACCTGGGGCACGAACCCGGGCCAGGGCGTCTCGCTGTCCGAGAGCGTGCCGGACCCAGCCGCCTACAGCGACCCCAACGACCAGGCCGCCGCACGCCGCGCCTTGGAGTACATGGACATCGCAGCCGGCACCCCGATGAAGGACATCGCCGTCGACGCGGTGTTCATGGGGTCCTGCACCAACTCGCGCATCGAGGACCTGCGGGCCTTCGCATCGATCATCAACGGCCGCAAGAAGGCTGACGGCGTCCGGGTCATGGTGGTGCCGGGGTCCGCTCGGGTCCGGCTCGAGGCCGAGGCCGAGGGGCTCGACAAGGTGTTCACCGAGTTCGGTGCCGAGTGGCGGTTCGCCGGCTGCTCGATGTGCCTGGGGATGAACCCGGACCAGCTGGCACCGGGGGAGCGCTGCGCGAGCACCTCGAACCGCAACTTCGAGGGTCGCCAGGGCAAGGGCGGCCGCACCCACCTGGTGTCGCCGCTCGTCGCCGCGGCCACCGCGGTGCGCGGCACGCTGTCCAGCCCGTGGGACCTGGCGACCGACGACGAGATCGCGGCAGCGACGGCCGCCGCCGCCACCGAGGGGACCTTCTGATGGACAAGATCACCACCGTCTCCGGCATCGCCGCACCGCTCAAGCGGTCGAACGTCGACACCGACCAGATCATCCCGGCCGTCTACCTGAAGCGCGTCACGAAGACCGGCTTCGAGGACGCCCTGTTCGCCGGGTGGCGGCAGGACCCCGACTTCGTGCTGAACCAGGAGCGCTACCAGGGTGCCCGTGTGCTCGTCGCAGGCCCCGACTTCGGCACCGGTTCGTCCCGCGAGCACGCCGTGTGGGCGCTCCGTGACTTCGGCTTCACCGTGGTCGTCTCGCCCCGTTTCGCGGACATCTTCAAGGGCAACGCTGGCAAGCAGGGCCTGGTCACGGCGATCGTGACCGAACCGGAGGTCGAGCGCCTGTGGGCCGCCATCGAGGCGAACCCGGGCATCGAGGCGACGGTCGACCTCGTGACGCAGCGCGTGTCGCTGGGGGATGTGGACGTCCCCTTCGAGATCGACGCTTACACTCGTTGGCGGTTGATGGAAGGGCTCGACGACATCGGGCTCACCCTCCGTGACGAGACCTCGATCACGGAGTTCGAATCCCGCCGCTCCAGTTGGCGGCCGAAGACATTGCCGGTGAAGTAGTGAACTCTCTCGTACAGGACGCAGCGGCCGCAGGGGCGCGCGTGGGCCTCAAGTCGGACGAGATCGTCATCCGCGGGGGCAAGCCGCTCGTGGGGCGCATCGAGGTCCGTGGGGCGAAGAACCTCGCGACCAAGGCCATGGTGGCGTCGCTGCTCGGTGACACCCCGTCGATCCTCCGTGACGTGCCGGACATCTCCGACGTCAAGGTGGTCCGCGGGCTGCTCGAGGTGCACGGCGTGCGCATCACCGATCCTGCACGAGGCGAACTCATCCTCGACCCGTCGCGGGTCGAGTCGGCGCACTTCGCCGAGATCGACGCGCACGCCGGTTCGAGCCGCATCCCGATCCTGTTCTGCGGTCCGCTGCTGCACAAGCTCGGCGAGGCGTTCATCCCCGACCTCGGCGGCTGCCGCATCGGCGACCGTCCGATCGACTTCCACCTCGACGCCCTGCGTGCCATGGGTGCGGTCGTCGACAAGCAGGTCAACGGCATCCACCTGACGGCCCCGGACGGCCTGAAGGGCGCCTCGATCGAGCTGCCGTACCCGAGCGTCGGCGCCACCGAGCAGGTCCTGCTCTCGGCGACCCTCGCGAAGGGCGTCACCGAGCTGCGGAACGCCGCGATCGAGCCCGAGATCATGGACCTCATCGCGATCCTGCAGAAGATGGGCGCCATCGTCTCCGTCGAGCCGAACCGCGTCATCTTCATCGAGGGCGTCGAGTCGCTCCGCGGCTACACGCACCGCGCGATCAACGACCGCAACGAGGCCGCGAGCTGGGCGTCCGCCGCGCTCGCCACGAACGGCGACATCTTCGTCGAGGGCGCGAACCAGCAGGAGCTCATGACGTTCCTCAACGTCTTCCGCAAGGTCGGCGGCGGGTTCGACATCCAGGAGGACGGCATCCGGTTCTACCGCGAGCTGGACACCCTGAAGCCCGTCGTCATCGAGACCGACGTGCACCCCGGCTTCATGACGGACTGGCAGCAGCCGCTCGTCGTCGCGCTGACCCAGGCCGAGGGCCAGAGCATCGTGCACGAGACCGTCTACGAGAACCGCTTCGGCTTCACCGACGCGCTGAACGAGATGGGTGCCGACATCGTCGTGCACAAGGAGGGGCTGCCCGGGCACGACCGCCGTGTCGCCCGCCGCCCGTTCGAGCAGGCCGCCGTCATCACCGGTCCGACGAAGCTGCACGCCGCCAACGTGCGCGTCCCCGACCTGCGCGGCGGGTTCAGCCACCTCATCGCGGCGCTGACCGCCGACGGCGAGTCGCACATCACCAACGTCGGCATCATCAGCCGCGGCTACGAGCACTTCATCCCGAAGCTGCGCAAGCTCGGCGCCGACTTCGACTTCGCTGGGTAGGCACAGTGCCGGCAGAAGCAAGCGGCGACGGTCTGGAGGCCCGTGGCGGCTCCGACGCGCAGGTCGCGACCGGCCTCCCCGTGCGTGGGCGCCGGTGGCGCCGCGGCGAGCTGAACACCGCGTTCCGGATCGTCGCCTCGATCGTCATCCCGACGTTCCGGTTCTCGGCGCGGTACCACTGGCACGGCCCCAACCGGCTGCCGGCCGAGGGTGCCTTCGTGCTCGCACCGAACCACTTCACGAACATCGACCCCCTGGTCGTGGGCACCGCCGTGTACATCTCGAAGCGGGCGCCGCGGTTCCTGGCGAAGGCGTCCCTGTTCACGGTCCCCGTGGTCGGCAAGCTCATGTCCGGCATGGGACAGATCCCGGTCGAACGCTCCGGCCGGACGCGCCTGAGCGACCCGCTCGGGGGTGGCCGGTCCCTGGTCGAGCAGGGCGGTGCGATCATCGTCTACCCCGAGGGGACGCTCACCCGCGACCCCGACCTGTGGCCGATGCGCGGCAAGACGGGCGCGGTGCGGATCGCACTCGAGAACGACGTGCCGCTCATCCCGATGGCCCACTGGGGCACGCAGAACATCATGGCGCGGTACGGCAAGAAGCTCCGGCTGTTCCCGCCGTCCCGCGTCGACGTGATCATCGGTGACCCGGTCGACCTGTCGGCGTACCGCGGTCGGCAGATCGACCAGCAGATGCTCGGCGAGGCCACCGAACTCGTCATGCGCGAGATCACCACGCTGCTCGAGGTGCTCCGCGGCGAACGGGCACCCGCGACCCGCTGGGATCCGGCGGCGAACAACCAGAAGGAGACCGGCCGGTTTGAGTGACCTCCGACCCCACGACGACCGACCCGACCCCGCCGCCGCGGCTCCGGGGGCCTTCGACACCGCCGCGATCCGGGTGGTCATGCAGTCGACCGACAAGCCCCGGGTGGCCGTGATCGGTGCCGGCAGCTGGGGCACCACGTTCGCGAAGGTGCTGGCCGAGGGCGGAGCGTCCACCGTGGTGTGGGCCCGTCGCCCCGAGGTCGCCCGCGAGATCACCGAGACCAAGCGCAACTCGGACTACCTGCCCGGCATCAACCTGCCTCGCACCCTGACCGCGTCGACGTCACTCGAGCGCGTGCTCGACGGCGCCTCGCAGGTGTACGTCTCGGTGCCCTCGCAGACCCTGCGCTCGAACCTCGCCGCGATCCGCGAGCTGCTGCCCGCTGACGTGCCGGTCGTCAGCCTGATGAAGGGCGTCGAGAAGAGCACGGGCCTGCGCATGAGCGAGGTCCTGCTGCAGGGGCTCGGCATCGACCAGGACCGCATCGCGGTGGCCAGTGGACCGAACCTCGCGCTCGAGATCGCCCGTCGGCAGCCGACCGCCGCCGTGGTGTCGTCGTCGTCGCTGGCGACCGCCACCGACGTCGCCGCCGTCGCGACGAACCCGTACTTCCGGTCGTTCATCAACACGGACGTCATCGGCACCGAGTTCGGCGGCGTGCTGAAGAACCTGATCGCCGTCGCGATCGGCATCGTCGACGGCGTCGGCTACGGCGAGAACACCAAGGCCTCGATCATCACGCGCGGCCTCGCCGAGATGACCGACTTCGCGGTGTCGCTCGGCGCGCAGTCGTCCACGCTGTCCGGGCTCGCGGGCCTCGGCGACCTCATCGCCACGTGCCAGTCGCCGCTGTCGCGGAACAACACCGCCGGACGGCTGCTCGGCCAGGGCTACCGGTTCGACGAGGTCGTCCGCCAGATGAACCAGACGGCGGAGGGGCTGGCCTCGGTCGCCCCGATCCTCGAGCTGGCCGCGGCGAACGGGGTCGACATGCCCATCGTCAGCCAGGTCGGTGAGGTCCTCGCCGGTAGGCTCGATCCGCGCAACATCGCGCCGCACCTCACCGAGACCGACGAGCCGCAGGGCGAGTGACCGGTCCCGCACCGAGTCACGAAGGGACTCCCGTGCCCACGATCCCCGAGGGAACCCCCATGCCCAGGACCACCGTCGCCGTGCTCTTCGGCGGTCGCTCGAGCGAACACGAGATCAGCTGCGTGACCGCCGGCGGCATCATGGACGTCGTCGACCGGGCCGAGTACGACCTCGTGCCGATCGGGATCACCCGGGAGGGTGCCTTCACGCTGCAGTCGGACGACCCGGCGCAGTGGACCATCCGTGACGGCGCGCTGCCGACGGTGCCCGACAACGGCACGCGGATCGCGTTCCCGACCTCGCCGGCCACCAACGAACTCGTCGTGTCCCACCCCGACGGCACGGTCACGGCGATCCCGGTCGACGTGGTGTTCCCGATCCTGCACGGCCCCTTCGGCGAGGACGGCACGATCCAGGGCCTGCTCGAGATCGCCGGGCTGCCGTACGTCGGCGACGGCGTGCTCGCGAGCGCCCTGGCGATGGACAAGCACGTCGCCAAGGCCGTGCTCGAGCACGCCGGGCTCCGGGTCGCACCGTGGACCACGGTGCTGCGCCGGCAGTGGGCGGCCGATCCGGTGGACGTCGCCGAGACGATCGCCGCCCACGGCTGGCCGCTGTTCGTCAAGCCTGCCCGCGCCGGGTCGAGCATGGGCGTCTCGCGCGTCGACGAGCCCGCGCAGCTGGGTGCCGCGATGGACCTGGCGTTCGAGCACGACTCCAAGGTGATCGTCGAGCCCCGCGTGGTCGGCCGCGAGGTCGAGGTCGCCGTGCTCGAGGGTCGTGACGGCGTGCCGCGCACGAGCCTGCCGGGCGAGATCGTCGTGGCCGAGGACGGCTTCTACGACTTCGCCTCGAAGTACCTGGGCGGCGACGAGTCGCTGCTCTGCCCGGCGCCGCTGACCGACGACCAGACCGATGAGATCCGCTCCATCGGTGCCCGCGCGTTCGAGGCAATCGGTGGCTCGGGGCTCGCTCGTGTCGACTGCTTCCTGACCGACGACGGCTTCGTCGTGAACGAGGTCAACACGATGCCGGGCTTCACACCGCTGTCGATGTACCCGCGTTGCTGGGCGGCGTCGGGGGTGTCCTACGGCGAGCTGATCACCGAGCTCATCGAACTGGGTCGCGCCGCCGTTCGCTGACCAGCCTGCGCTGTCGGGTCGGCGCGCGAGCGTCAGCCGTGCGCTGACCGGGTCGGCGCGCGAGCGTCAGCCCTGCACGTCAGCAGGGTCGAGGCATTCGTGTCCGTCCTTCGGCAGTGACGACACGGCGTCGGACAGCTCCTGCACGACCGAGGACGTGGTCTTCGTCGAGTCGACCACCACCTGCGCCGCCGGTGACCGACCGAACGTCGTGTAGACGACCTGGTCGCCCCGGTCGTCGCGGATCCAGTCGACGCCGCCCTGCGAGAAGCACGGCAGGTCGGACACGGTGGGGACGGCGACACCGCAGTGGTAGATCGCCACCTCGGGGTCGCCCCAGGCAGCGGTCGCCTGCGCGTTCGTGTTCCGCAGGTCGAACTTCGAGTCCACGGTCGCGGGCAGCCGGACCTGCACGGCCGCACACGCCGCGGCGTTCGCCGACGGGGCCGGGGACATCGACACGGCGTTCGTGCACCCGGTCAACCCGGCGGCGAGGGTGATCACGGCCCCCAGGATCGCGAGGGTGCGAGGGGTGCGGCGCGCGGTGTCCATCGCCGTCCAGGCTACCGTTCTCGTGTGGATGCGACGGACGATGCCTGGGCCGGACCGACGGTGGGGGAGCTCGGCGAACTCGTCGTCCTCGACCGGATCACGAGCCGTCTGCCCGCGGGGACGCCGCTCCTCGGTCCCGGTGACGACTGCGCCGTCGTCGCCGCTCCCGACGGGCGGTTCGTCGTGACGACGGACATGATGGTGCACGGTCCGGACTTCCGGTGGGCGTGGTCGTCGCCGACGGACATCGGCTGGAAAGCGGCCGCCACGAACCTCTCCGACGTCGCCGCGATGGGTGCCGTGCCGAGCGGCCTCGTGATCGCCCTCGCCGCACCGCAGGACACCCCCGTGGCCGTCCTCGAGGGCATCGCCGAGGGCTTCCGACTCGCCGTCGACGCACTCGCGCCGGGGTGCGGGGTCGTCGGGGGAGACCTCTCCACCTCGGCGACGTTCACCGTGGCCGTCACCGCCTTCGGTGACCTGCTGGGCCGCGCCCCCGTGCTGCGGTCGGGCGCGGGCGTCGGTGACGTGCTCGCGGTGTCCGGCGAGCTGGGACGTGCCGCGCGCGGGCTGTCCCGGCTGTTCCACGACGGCGTCGACGACCGGGGCGAGCCGGACCGCGTCGCGACGGTCGCGAGCGGTGCGGACGTCGACCCCGACGTCGGACGGCAGCGCCGACCGGTGCCCCCGATCGCCGACGGGCCGCTCGCGGCCGCGGCCGGGGCCACCGCGATGCTCGACCTGTCCGACGGGCTGGCGATCGACGCCGGTCGGCTCGCCCGTGCCAGCCGGGTGACGCTCGAACTCGATGCCGCCACCGACCTCGACGAGGTCGCACTGCACGGTGGCGAAGACCACGGACTGCTCGCCACGTTCCCGGCCGACACGATCCTGCCCGGGGGCTTCCGGCGCATCGGTGCCGTGCGGGAGCGTGGCGACGCGGACCTGCTGCGTGCCGGGTCGCCGGTGCCGACGACCGGCTGGGACCCCTACGCGGACTGGGACGGCGCCACCGGTTGACCCGGCTGGCCGGCTGCGTCAGCCGGCAGCGACCGCCTCCCACGCGACGGTCTCGCCGTAGCTGCGCTTGCTGAAGGGCGCGAGCCCGGCCGGCCAGGTGGGCTCGGGGGAGCGCTTGCTCCGCTCGACCACCACGACGGCATCCGGCGTCAGCTTCGGCGCCAGGGCCTCGAGCACCTCGGCGAGCTCGTGCTCGGTGACGTCGTAGGGCGGGTCGATGAACACCAGGTCGAAGGTGCGGACGGTCCCGCGCAGGTACCCGAGCACCGGCTGCGGCTGCACGTCGATCCGGACGCCAGGCACCCGCTGCTGCACGGCCTTCGCGTTCGCCCGGCAGGCCTGCGCGGCGGCGGATGCCCGGTCGACCAGGACCACCTCGGCCGCACCGCGGGACGCTGCCTCGAGCCCGAGCGCGCCCGTCCCCGCGTACAGGTCGGCCACCGACGTGGCCTCGACGAGTCCCCGTGCCTCGAGCGACGAGAACAGCGCCTCGCGCACGCGGTCGCTCGTCGGGCGGGTGCCGGACTTCGGCACCCGGAGCGTCAGGGAGCCGGCGGCGCCGGCGATGATGCGGGTCATGCAGCCACCGTATCGGCCCGGCGGGTCCGGTCCGGTGTTCTCCACAGGCCGCTCGGGAGGCGCGGGTGGGGTCGGTCGTGCCCGGTACCGTTGGAGCGTGGTCACCTCCGGAACCCCCGCTGCGCCGGCCGCGCCCGACCTCGGTCCGGCGCCGCTCGACGCGCGGCTCGCGAACGTGCTCGGCGGTCGGACGGCGACCGCGATCGAGAAGGCCTTCGGCTACCGCACGGTGGGGGAGTTCCTCGAGCACGCGCCCCGCCGCTACGCCGAGCGTGGTGCGCTGACGGCCCTCGACTCGCTCGCGATCGGCGAACCCGTCACCATCGTGGCCGAGGTCGTCGACGTCCGTGAACGCACCATGCGCGCGCGCCGCGGTTCGATCCTCGAAGCGAAGATCGGCGACGGCAAGGGCCTGCTCACGCTCACGTTCTTCAACCAGGTGTGGCGCACGAAGGACCTCGTCCCCGGCGCCCGGGGCATCTTCTCCGGCAAGGTCAGCGACTACCGCGGTGCCCGGCAGCTCGCCCACCCCGACTACGAGCTGTTCGACCGCGACGACCCCCGCGCCACGGCCGAGCCCGGTTCCGACGAGGCGATCCGGTGGTCGCGCCAGCCGATCCCGATCTACCCGGCCACGGCCTCGCTCACGTCGTGGCAGATCGCGAAGTCCATCGGGATCGTCCTCGACACCCTGCCGGACCTGCCCGACCCGGTGCCGGCGTCCGCGCGGTCCCGGTTCGACCTCGTGCCGTTCCGCCGTGCCCTCGAGCTCCTGCACCGCCCCGAGAAGGTCGCGGACTTCAAGCGCGCGCAGGACGCTCTGCGCTACCGCGAGGCGTTCGTGCTGCAGACCGCCCTGGTGCAGCGCCGGATCGCGGCCCGTCGGACCGCTGCCACTCCGCGTGTGGCGGCCTCGGGTGGCATCCTCGAGCGCTTCGACGCCACCCTGCCCTTCACGTTGACGGACGACCAGCGGGCCGTCGGGGCCGACATCGACCAGGACCTCGCCCGTACCTGGCCCATGCACCGGCTGATCCAGGGCGAGGTCGGGTCCGGCAAGACCCTCGTGGCGATCCGGGCGATGCTCACGGTGGCCGAGTCCGGCGGCCAGTCCGCGCTCATCGCCCCGACGGAGGTGCTGGCGGCGCAGCACCTCCGCTCCATCGTGAAGTTCCTCGGGCCGGACCTGGCCGCCGAGCTCCGACCGGTGATCCTGACCGGGTCGCAGTCGACCGACGAACGTCGCCGTGCCCTGCTCGCCGCGGCGTCTGGCAGCTCACGGCTGGTCGTCGGCACCCACGCGCTCCTGGGCGACCGGGTGGACTTCGCCGAGCTGGGGCTCGTGGTGGTCGACGAGCAGCACCGCTTCGGTGTCGAGCAGCGCGAGGCCCTCCGCACCAAGGGCACGACCCCGCCCCACGTGCTCGTGCTCACCGCGACGCCGATCCCGCGCACCGTCGCGATGACGGTGTTCGGCGACCTCGACGTCTCGACCATCACGGGCATGCCGTCGGGGCGCGCCGGCGTCGAGACCTTCACGGTCCCGCTGGCGGAGCACCCGGGCTGGGAACCCCGGATCTGGTCGCGCATGGCAGAAGAACTGGCCAAGGGCCGCCAGGCGTTCGTCGTCTGCCCGGCCATCGACGACGCCCACACCGAGGACGACGGCGAGCCGGAGCCGGCCGAGGGCGAGGACGACGCCCCGAAGCGTGCCCCGGCGACCGTGCTCGCCACCGCCGAGCGGATGCGCACCATGCCCGTGCTCGAAGGGCGCTCGATCGCGGTCCTGCACGGCCGGATGACCGCCGACGAGAAGGACCGCGTCATGACGTCCTTCGCCGCCGGCGACCTCGACGTGGTCGTCGCGACGACCGTGATCGAGGTCGGCGTCGACGTGCCGAACGCGGCGATGATGGCCGTCCTCGACGCCGACCGGTTCGGGGTCTCGCAGCTCCACCAGCTCCGCGGCCGCATCGGTCGTGGGCAGTGGGCCGGTGTCTGCCTGCTCGTCACCTCGGCCGAGCTTGAGACCACCTCGCGCGAGCGCGTCGACGCGGTGGCCGCCTCGGACGACGGGTTCGAACTCGCCCGGGTCGACCTCGAGCTCCGACGCGAGGGCGACGTCCTGGGCGAACGGCAGTCCGGTGGGCGGTCCTCGCTCAACCTGCTCCGGGTGGTCGAGCACGCCGATCTCATCGTCGACGCGCGCGAGGAAGCGGAGCGTGTGCTCGAACCCGATCCCGAGCTCGAGGGGTCCCCGGCCCTCCGAGACGCCCTCGCCCGGCGTCTCGACGAGTCGGACGCGGCGTTCCTCGGCAAGAACTGACCCCGGGGCACGGCGTCGCGGGCGGTATCGTCGCTGCCATGGCGCAGATCGCGGTGGTCCCCGGTTCGTTCGACCCCGTCACCCTCGGGCACCTCGACGTCATCGGCCGCGCGGCCGGGCTCTTCGACGAGGTGCACGTCCTCGTGGTGCACAACCCCGACAAGAAGCCGGCGATGTTCGAGGCGGTCGATCGGGTGCGGCTCATCCGCGACTCGCTCGTCGAGGTCGGCGCGCCGGAGACGGTCACGGTGGGCGAGTGGACGTCCGGGCTGCTGGTGGACTACTGCCGGCAGGTCGGCGCGAAGGTCCTGGTGAAGGGCGTGCGGTCCGGCGAGGACGTCGCGTACGAGACCCCGATGGCGATCATGAACCGCCACCTGGCCGACGTCGAGACGGTGTTCCTGCTGCCGGAGGCGTCTCGGGCGCACGTGTCGAGCTCGCTGATCCGCCAGGTGTCCTCCCTCGGCGGCGACGTCACGCCCTACGTGCCGAAGACGGTCGCCGACGCGCTCGCGGCCCGCTGAGCACGCCCGCCCAGCCGGCCCAGCTCGCGCACCGAGCCCACCGCGTCCGGACACGCCTGTCGCCACCTCGACTCTCGGCCCCGATCGCGCTAGGCTCGTCGATCGTGTCTTCCCCCGTGAACAGCCCCTACGCCCTGCGCGTGCGCGACCTCGCGCACCGGCCGGGCGAGATGCGCGAGCACTCGCTCGACATCGAGGTGCCCGACGCGATGGGGGCCGGTCTGATCGGCGTCCGACAGGGTGCCGAACTGCACATCGACGTCAAACTCGAAGGCCTGCACGAGGGTGTCCTCGTGTCCGGACACGCTTCGGCCGACGCCACGGGGGAGTGCTCGCGCTGCCTCATCGACATCAGCGAACCGATCGAGGTCGATTTCGCCGAGCTGTTCGCGTATGATGCCTCGGAGGATTTCGACTTCTTCGTTCGCGATGACCACGTGGACACCGAACAGGTCGTTCGAGATGCGGTGGTGCTGTCGCTGCCGTTCCAGCCGGTCTGCCGACCGGACTGCCCAGGACTCGACCCGGTGACGGGTGAGCGTCTGGCCGACCTCGGCGAGCAGCCCGCTCGCCAGGTGCTGGATCCTCGTTGGGCAGCGCTCAGCGCGATCGAGCTCGACGACAGCACCGACGGTGACACCACCGCACCGAAGACCACCGAGGGCGAGGAGCGGGCCGAGACCGAGTAGGTCCCGACACCGCCAGCCCCCGTACCGACCACCGACCAACCGAAAGAGATTCACCATGGCCGTTCCCAAGCGCAAGCAGTCCCGTGCGAACACGCACGCCCGTCGTTCGCAGTGGAAGGCCACGCCGATCCAGCTCGTGAAGACGATCGAGAACGGCCAGGTCACCTACAGCCTCCCGCACCGCGCGAAGGTCGTCGAGGACTCGGCCGGCACGCCCCTGTACATGGAGTACAAGGGCCGCAAGGTCGCCGACGTCTGATCGGACCGAACGCATGACGACAACGTCCGGCGCTGCGGGGTCTCGCCCCGCGGGGCCGGACGTCGTTCGTCTGCAGGGCATCCTCGGGGTCGACATCGACCTCGAGCTGCTCCAGCTCGCCCTGACGCACCGCTCCTACGCCTACGAGCACGGGGGCATCAAGCACAACGAGCGCCTCGAGTTCCTCGGGGACTCGATCCTCGGTCAGGCCGTGACCGTGAAGCTCTACCGGTCGTTCCCCGACCTCGACGAGGGTGACCTCGCCAAGCGACGGGCGAGCCTGGTGTCGACCGTGGCGCTGGCCGAGATCGCCCGGATGATCGGGCTCGGCCGCTACCTGCGCCTCGGCAAGGGCGAGGAACAGACCGGGGGGCGCGACAAGTCGTCGATCCTGGCCGACACCGTCGAAGCCGTCATCGGCGCGACGTACCTGTCGGCCGGCCCGGACCCGGCCACCGAACTCGTGCTCCGCCTGGTCGAACCGCTCATGATCGACCCGGACCGCTTCGGCGCCGCGATGGACCCGAAGACGAGCCTGCAGGAGCTCGCCTCGAGCCGCTCGCTCGGCAACCCGGCGTACCGCGTCACCGAGACCGGCCCGGACCACGACAAGACCTTCATGGCGACGGTCGTGCTGCAGGGTGAGGACATCGCCACCGGCACCGGGTCGAGCAAGAAGGCCGCCGAGATGGCCGCCGCGCTCGACGCCTGGACCCGGCTGTCCGGTCGAGCGGCCTGACCGCGTGCCCGAACTCCCCGAGGTCGAGGTCGTCCGCGCCGGCCTCGAACCCGCCGTCAGCGGCGCGCGGGTCCTGCACGTCGACGTGGTCGACGACCGTGCCCTCACCCGGCACGACGGCCCCGCCGAGGACTTCGCCGACCGACTGACCGGTCGCACGATCGCCGCCGCCGTCCGCCGGGGCAAGTTCCTCTGGATGCCGCTGCGTCCCGAGCGGGACGGGGACCGCCCCGAGGCCCTCGTCGCCCACCTCGGCATGAGCGGGCAGATCCTGCTCGGTCGTGGTCGACCGGCTGCCAAGCACCGGCGGATCCTCATCGACGTGCAGCCTGCGGGCACCGACCGCTCGGGTGCGGCGGAGCCCCCGGTGGAACTCGAGTTCGTCGACCAGCGCACGTTCGGCTCGATGGCGATCGACGCGATGGTGCCGACGATCGACGGGGCTCCCGCCGGGTTCGGCGGGCAGGTCGACGCGATCGACCCCGATGCGGTGTGGCGCCGCTGGGTGCCCGGGCAGGTGTCGCACATCGCCCGTGACCCGCTCGACCCCGCGTTCGACGACGACCGGTTCGCCGCGATGGCGCGGAAGCGTTCGAGCGGCATCAAGCGGGTGCTGCTCGACCAGGGCGTCGTGAGCGGCATCGGCAACATCTACGCCGACGAGTCGCTCTGGGCCGCGAAGCTGCACTACGACCGCGCCGCAGACCGCCTCAGCCGTGCCGACCTGCGAAGCCTGCTCGACGAGGTGCGCGCCATCCTGCGCCGGGCGCTCGAGGACGGCGGCACGAGCTTCGACGCCCAGTACGTCAACGTCAACGGGCAGTCGGGGTACTTCTCGCAGCGCCTGAACGTCTACGGGCAGCAGGGGAAGCCGTGTCCACGCTGCGGCACGACGATCGTGCGCGAGGCCTTCATGAACCGGTCGAGCCACATCTGCCCCGTGTGCCAACCCCGTCCCCGCGCCCGCACGCGTTAGCCTGACGCCAACCAGAGCATCCGGAGACCGCATGTACTTGAAGAGCCTGACCATCAAGGGGTTCAAGTCCTTCGCGCAGCCGACGACGTTCGCGTTCGAGCCGGGCGTGACGTGCATCGTCGGCCCGAACGGCTCCGGCAAGTCGAACGTGGTGGACGCCCTGGCCTGGGTGATGGGGGAGCAGGGTGCGAAGACCCTGCGCGGCGGCAAGATGGAGGACGTCATCTTCGCAGGCACCTCGACCCGCGGTCCGCTCGGTCGCGCCCAGGTGCTGCTGACGATCGACAACAGTGACGGCCTGCTGCCGATCGAGTACTCCGAGGTGACGATCGCGCGCACGCTGTTCCGCAACGGTGGCAGCGAGTACGCCATCAACGGCGAGAACTGCCGGCTGCTCGACGTCCAGGAGCTGCTGAGCGACACGGGCCTCGGCCGTGAGATGCACGTGATCGTCGGGCAGGGTCAGCTCGACAAGGTGCTGCACGCCACCCCCGAGGACCGCCGCGGCTTCATCGAGGAGGCCGCCGGGATCCTGAAGCACCGTCGCCGCAAGGAGAAGACCCTCCGCAAGCTCGACGCGATGCAGACGAACCTGACCCGCCTGTCCGACCTGGCCGGTGAGATCCGGCGGCAGCTGAAGCCCCTCGGGCGGCAGGCCGAGGTCGCACGCAAGGCCCAGTCGGTGGCCGCGGTCTTCCGCGACGCCAAGGCCCGCATCCTCGCCGACGACGTGGTGCGCCTGCGCCGCGAGTTGCACGACCACCAGGAGGTCGAGGCGGGCCGCAAGTCCGAGCGCATCGTCCTGACCGAGCGGCTCGACCAGACCCGGGTGCGCCAGCAGCACGTCGAGCAGAGCATGGTCGGCGACGACGTCGACCGCGCCCGGACCGTCGTGCACCGGCTCGAGAGCGTGCAGGAGCGCCTCCGCGGGCTGTCAAGCCTGGCGAACCAGCGCCTGATGTTCCTCGCGCAGCAGGCCGAGGCACCACAGCAGGGACCCACCGTCACCCAGGAGCAGGTCGCCGGGGTCCGTGCCGAGGCCGACCGCCTCGCCGCCCGTGCCGACGAGATGCAGGGCGGCTCGGCGACGACCGCCCGCGCGGTGCAGGACGCCCGCGCGGCGCTCGACGCCCTGGACGAACGCATCGCCGCCCAGGCTGCCCGGGTCTCCCAGCACGACCTCGAGGCGCAGCGGCTCGCCAGTGCCGTCGACGTCGCCCGGTCGAAGCGCGGTTCCGCCGTCGCCGACCGCGAGCGGCGGGAGCGGGCTCTGGCCGAGGCCGGGGAGCGTGCCGAGCGTGCCGCGGCGGCCCTCGCCGAACTCGGTGTCGATCCGTCCGAGGGGGGCGACGAGACCGCGCTGGCGCAGACCCTGGAGCAGGCGCGCGCCGTGCTCGAACGGACCCAGACCACACGCGACGAGCAGCGCGACCGGCTCCACGCCCTCGAACGCGAGCGGGACGCCCTCGACGCCCGGGTCACCGCGCTCGGCATGTCGATCGAGGTCCGCGACGGTTCGCAGGCGCTGATCGACGCCGGTCGCGCGGGCATCGTCGGTCGCCTGGCCGACAGCCTGACGGTGTCGCCCGGGTTCGAGGCCGCGATCGCCACCGCGCTCGAGGGACTCGCCGACGCCGTCCTCGCCGACGACCGCGGTGCGGCGCTCGACGCCGTCGACCACGCCCGCACTGCCGACCTCGGCCGGATCGACGTCGTCGTCGCCGACGCCGCGTCCGTCCCCGCGGCCCTGCCCGAGACCCTGCCGGCCGGCGTCCGCCGTGCCACGGACCTGGTGCAGGGACCGCCGGCGCTCGCGTCGATCCTGCGGGACACGCTGGTCGCGGAGACCGACGACCTCGACCTGGAGGCCGTGCTCACGGCCGCCCCGCACGCCACGGTGGTCACGCGGCCCGGCGACCTCGTCCGTGCGGTCCGCGTGACCGGCGGCGGGGAGCGCGTGACCTCGCGCATCGAGCTCGTCGCGGAGCGCGACGACGCCGTGACGCGACGCGACGCGATCGCGACCGACGCCGAGGACGCTGCCACGGGCCTCCAGGCCGCGCGCAGCGCCGTCGAGGACGCACGCCGCCGTGCGGACGAGGCCGACGCAGCATCCCGCGCTTACACGCGGGCGAAGGCCGAGTACGACCGCACGAGCGCGTCGACGCGGGCGAAGGCCGAGAACGCCGCGGCCGAGGTCGAGCGGCTGCGTGCCGCGCTGGCCGAGACGGACGGCGCCGTCGAGACCGCCGAGTCGCTGCTGGCCGAGGCCGAGTCGGCGTACCGTGCCTTCACCGACCAGGAGCGTCCCGTGGTCGACGCCTCCGAGCGCCCCGCGCTGCAGGACGCGCTCGAGGCCGCACGTGCCGCCGAGGTCGAGCAGCGGATCCAGGTGGAGACCGTGCGCGAGCGCGTGCGCGCCGAACGGAACCGCGCCGACCAGCTGGACCGCCAACTCGAGGCCGAGCGCGCCGCGGCCGAGGAAGCCGCGCGGCTCGCCGTCATCCGCCGTGGTCAGATCCGGACCGCCGAAGCCGTCCTCGACGACCTGCCCGGGGTGCTCGGTGCGGTCGACC
Organism: Curtobacterium sp. BRB10; assembly: GCF_031844325.1. NCBI lineage: Bacteria > Bacillati > Actinomycetota > Actinomycetes > Micrococcales > Microbacteriaceae > Curtobacterium > Curtobacterium sp. BRB10. Next base: position 506,768 of record NZ_JAUZVA010000003.1, on the reverse strand, counting down.
GTTCGCTGGCCGAGGCCCGGGTGCAGCTGGCGACGGAGGAAGCCGAGCGGTCGAAGCGCAACACCGAGCTGCAGACGATCCGCAACGAGGAGCGCGAGCTCCGGGACCGCCTGCAGACCATCACCGACGGCGTGCACTCGCTCGAGATGGAGATCTACGAGAAGAAGCTGCACGTGTCCGGCGTCCTCGACCGGGCGCAGAGCGAACTCGGGCTGACCGAGGCCGTGTTGGTGGCCGAGTACGGGCCGCACGTGCCGGTGCCGGTCGACGTGCTCGTGGACCCGCGGGTGCGTGCGCGGAAGCACCGTGAGGCGGAGCGTGCCGCGGCGGCCGCCGCGGCCGACGCCGCGGGCGTGACCGAGCCGGAGGAAGCTGCGGCAGAAGCAGGTCCCGACACCGACGACGTGGCCCTCGTCGACGCGGAGTCCACCCTGCCCGGCGGCCCGGCCCTGCCCGAGTTCGACACGACCGACGAGATCGACCCCGCCGACGTCGAGACCGTGCCCTACGTCCGTGCCGAACAGGAGCGCCGGCTCAAGACCGCGGAGCGCGACCTCGGACAGCTCGGCAAGGTGAACCCGCTCGCGCTCGAGGAGTTCCAGGCGCTCGAGCAGCGGCACGCGTTCCTCGCCGAGCAGCTCGAGGACCTGCAGAAGACCCGGACGGACCTGCTGACGATCATCGACGAGCTCGACACGAAGATGCAGACGATCTTCGAGTCCGCGTTCAACGACACGAAGGAAGCGTTCGACGTCATCTTCCCGATCCTGTTCCCGGGCGGCTCGGGGTCCATCAACCTGACCGACCCGACCGACCTGCTCGGCACCGGGATCGACGTGCAGGTGAAGCCAGCCGGCAAGAAGATCGACCGCCTGACCCTGCTGTCCGGCGGCGAGCGGTCCCTGGCGGCGGTGGCGCTCCTCGTCGCGATCTTCACCGCTCGGCCGTCGCCGTTCTACATCATGGACGAGGTCGAGGCGGCGCTCGACGACGCCAACCTCGGCCGCCTGCTGACCGTGTTCGAGCGGCTCCGCGAGTCGTCCCAGCTCATCGTCATCACGCACCAGAAGCGGACGATGGAGATCGCTGACGCCCTGTACGGGGTGTCGATGCGGCAGGACGGCGTCTCCGCGGTCGTCGGGCAGCGGGTGCAGAAGCGCGAGCCGGCGGACGCGGTCGCGTAGGCGCCCTGGTCGCGACCACGACAGACGGGAGGCGCGGTGCCAGCTGGCACCGCGCCTCCCGTTGCGTCAGGTGCGTCCGGACAGGACGCCGGGTCGCTACGCGCGACCGCGGATCGTCCGGAGCAGCCAGCCGATGATCCCGAGCAGGATGAGCACGATGCCCACCCAGAGCAGGAGCTTCAGCGCACCGACGAAGATGCCGCTGAAGAGCAGGACGAGGCCGACGATGATCGCGATGATCAGCAGTGCGGGCATGAGGGTCTCCTATCCCTGGAACGAGACCGAGCAGATGCCCGGACCGTCAGGGACGCTACTCCTCGGCGTGCCGACGCGTTCGCTCAGCCGACGAGGTTCTGCACGAACACGTGCGGCGTGAAGCCCGTGAGGTCGTTGATGCCCTCGCCCTGTCCGATGAGCTTGATCGGGATGCCGGTCTTCTCCTGCACGCTCAGCACGAACCCGGCCTTGGCCGAGCCGTCGAGCTTGGTGATGACGAGGCCGGTCACGCCGGCACCCTCGATGAACGCCTGGGCCTGTGCGAGGCCGTTCTGGCCCGTCGTCGCGTCGAGGACGAGCAGGACCTCGCTGATCTCGGTCTGCTTCTCGACCACGCGCTTGATCTTGGTGAGCTCGTCCATCAGGCCGGCCTTGGTGTGCAGACGCCCGGCGGTGTCGATGACGACGATCTCGGTCTGGTCGCGGATCGCCTTCTCGACGGTCTGGTACGCCACCGACGCCGGGTCCTGCCCGGGCTGCGACGGACGGACGACGTCGACCCCGGCGCGCTGGGCCCACGTGGCGACCTGCTCGACCGCCGCGGCGCGGAACGTGTCCGCCGCCCCGACGAGCACCGTGCGGTCGTAGGTCTTCAGGAACTTGGCGAACTTGCCGATCGTCGTGGTCTTGCCGACGCCGTTCACCCCGACGACGAGCACCACGGCAGGCCGCGCGCTGAGCTTCAGGGTGGTGTCGAGCTTGGAGAGCCGTTCCTCGAGGACCTCGCGGAGCATGCGCTGCAGGTCGGCGGGGTCGGTCGTGCCGTACCGGTCGACGCGGGCGTGCAGGTCGTCGATGATCTCCTCGGAGATGTCCGGACCGAAATCGGCGCCGATGAGGGCGGTCTCGAGGTCCTCCCACGTGGTCTCGTCGATCGTCTTGCGCTGGAAGAGGCCGCGCAGCCGTGTGGACAGTGACCAAGAACTCGCCATGCTCCCAGCTTAGAGCGCGGCACATGTCCGCTGTGCCCGGTATGCTCGGGATCACGAAGGGGAGTATTCCCTCTCGGTGACCCCGTCAGTACGGTCCGGAACGATCCGGCCCCGGGGCGCCGGTCGTGCGACACCGGTTCCGGTGCCGTGCGACGGAAGAGACCTTCAGGCCTCGGCGTACCCGCACAGCAGCGGCGCGCCCTACCTGAAGGAAACCGTGGACGTCCCACTCTTCGTCTGGCTCATCACGATCGCCGGCATCGTCGCACTGCTGGTGTTCGACTTCTACTCGCACGTCCGCACGCCGCACGTGCCACACATCCGCGAATCCGCGTTCTGGTCGGCCTTCTACATCGGGCTGGCGATCCTGTTCGGCATCGGGATCCTGGTGTTCGGCGGCGGGCAGGCCGGTGGTGAGTACTTCGCCGGCTGGCTGACCGAGAAGGCGTTGTCGGTCGACAACCTCTTCGTCTTCCTCATCATCATGTCGAGCTTCGCCGTGCCGAAGGAGTTCCAGCAGAAGGTCCTGCTGGTCGGCGTCGCGATCGCGCTCGTCGCCCGCGGCGTCTTCATCGCCCTCGGCGTCACGATCATCGAGAACTTCTCGTGGGTCTTCTACCTGTTCGGCGCGCTGCTGTTCTGGCTCGCCTGGTCGCAGGCCCGCAGCGGCAACGACCACGGCGGCGAGGGCGATTCGCGACTCATCCGGATCCTCAAGCGCTTCATCCCGACGTCGGACCACTACGACGGTGACCGCCTGACCACCCGTGTCGACGGCAAGCGCCTGTTCACCCCGATGCTGCTCGTCATGGTCGCCATCGGCCTGACCGACGTGCTCTTCGCCCTCGACTCGATCCCCGCGATCTTCGGGCTGACGCAGGACGCCTTCATCGTGTTCACCGCGAACGCGTTCTCGTTGCTCGGGCTCCGGCAGCTGTACTTCCTGATCGCCGGGCTGCTCGAGCGGCTCATCTACCTGGGCCAGGGCCTGGCCGTCATCCTGGCGTTCATCGGTGTGAAGCTCGTCTTCCACGCCATGCACGTCAACGAGCTGCCCTTCATCAACGGTGGCGAGCACATCGAGTGGGCGCCGGAGATCCCGATCTGGTTCTCGCTCGGCTTCATCGCGCTGACGATCACCGTCGCGACCATCGCCTCGCTCGTGGTCTCGAAGCGCCGCCAGGAGCGCGGGCTCACCCCGTCGGGTGAGCCGAAGGAGTCGGTCGAGGCCGACGCGAAGTAGTCGTCAGCGCCTGACGGACAGGAGGCGCGGTGCCAGCTGGCACCGCGCCTCCCATCCGTCCGGGCGTCGTCCGGAGCGTCAGACGGCCTGGCGACCAGGGGTCGCGTCGAGCAGGTGGGCCAGGTGCTCGGGAACCGAGCCGCCGCGGGCCACCGTCGCCCGCGCCCACAGCCGGCCCGCCCGGTACGACGACCGGACCAGCGGTCCGGCGAGCACCCCGGCGAAGCCCATCTGCTCGGCGACCCGGCGGAGCTCGACGAACTCCTCCGGCTTGACCCACCGCGCGACGGGCAGGTGCCGGGGCGACGGTCGGAGGTACTGCGTCAACGTGATGATGTCCGTGCCCGCGTCGTGCAGACGCTGCAGGGCATCCTCGATCTCGGTGCGATCCTCGCCCATGCCGAGGATCAGGTTCGACTTCGTGGCGAGTCCGGCGTCGCGGCCCTGGGTGATGACGTCGAGGGACCGTTCGAACGTGAACGCCGGCCGGATCCGCTTGAAGATCCGCGGGACGGTCTCGACGTTGTGGGCGAAGACCTCGGGGCGGGCGTCGAACACCGGGCCGAGCTGGTCCGGTCGCCCGTTGAAGTCCGGCACCAGGATCTCGACGCCGGTGCCGGGGGAGTGCTCGTGGATCGCGCGGATGGTCTCGGCGTAGAGCCAGGAGCCGCCGTCTGGCAGGTCGTCGCGGGCGACGCCGGTCACCGTCGCGTACTTCAGGCCCATCGACACGACCGAGTCGGCGACGCGGCGGGGCTCGTCGCGGTCGAGCGGCTCGGGCTTGCCGGTGTCGATCTGGCAGAAGTCGCAGCGACGGGTGCACTGCGAGCCGCCGATGAGGAAGGTGGCCTCGCGGTCCTCCCAGCACTCGAAGATGTTCGGGCAGCCGGCCTCCTGGCAGACGGTGTGCAGCTGCTTCTCGCGCACCAGGCTCGACAGCTCGCGGAACTCGGGGCCCTGCGTGGCACGGGTCTTGATCCACGCGGGCTTCGTCTCGATCGGGGTCTCGGCGTTCCGGGCCTCGACCCGGAGCATGCGGCGGCCTTCGGGGGCGAGGGTCATACGAGGGTCTCCTGTCGTGCGATCCGGTTGCCGGTGTGCATGCCGTCGAACGCCGCCTGCACCCGGGCAGCGACGCGGTCGGCGACCTCGTCGGCGGCGACCCGGTGTCCTGCGGCCCGCGAGAGCGTGGTGACGCCCGCGTCCGCGATCCCACATGGCACGATCGTCGCGTAGGCCTCGAGGTCGTTCTCGCAGTTGATCGCGATCCCGTGGCTCGTGACGCCCTCGGCGACGTGCAGCCCGATCGCGCCGACCTTCGCCGGCGGCGAGGTCGGCACCCACGCGCCGCTGCGACCGTCGATGCGCTCCGCCGTGATGCCGACCGCGGCGGCGGCGTCGATGATGACCTGCTCGAGGTCACGCACCCAGGCGACGACGTCGAGGGGCTCGGCGAGCCGCAGGATGGGGTAGGCGACGAGCTGTCCGGGGCCGTGCCACGTGATGCGCCCGCCGCGGTCGACCTGGACCACGGGGGAGCCGTCCGTCGGCAGGTCGCTCGGCCGCGTCCGACGACCTGCGGTGTACACGGACGGGTGCTCGCACAGAACGACCGCGCCAGGGGAGCGCGCGGCGACGACGTCAGCCTTCAGGCGCTTCTGCAGTGCGAGGCCCTCGTTGTAGTCGAGCAGCCCGGGCACCCGGACGATCTCGAGTTCCGGCATGGGCGCCAGCGTACGACAGTTTCTGGACTCCGTACATCAACCCGTTTTCGCGGTCGCCGCTTGCATACCCTGATTGTATGAGTATCCTTTCCGCATGAGTACCACGGAGATGCGCGAGCCGACGATGCTCGTCCTGACCGCGCTCGTCGGCGGACGGAAGCACGGGTACGCGTTGATCGGCGAGGCATCCGAGCTGTCGGGCGGGCGGGTGCAGCTGAAGGTCGGCACGCTGTACGCGGTGCTCGACCGCTTGCTCGACCAGGAGCTCGTCCGCACGGCGGGCGAGGAGGTCGTGGACGGGCGCCTGCGCCGCTACTTCGAGCTGACCGAGGACGGCGCTCGGGCGCTCGCCGCTGAGGTGCGGCGCCTGGAGGCGAACGCCACCGTGGCGCGAGCGCGACTGTCGACGTGGCGACCGGGGACGATCCAGATGGGGGGAGCGTCGTGACGACCACGAGGCTGGAGGAGGAGTACCGCGCTGCGATCCGGTGGTACCCGCCGAGGTGGCGACGAGAGCACGGTGTCGCGATGCTCGGGACACTGCTCGACGTCGCGGACGCCCACGGACGCACCCGACCGGCGAGGGGCGAGGTGGTCGGTCTCCGCCTGCACGGCCTCCGCGCCTGGGCGGACTCCGTCGTGCCCTCCGCGGTCCGGGGGATCGCCGCGTCGATCGGGGCTGGGTCGGCCCTCGGGTTCGCCCTCGTATACGGCGTCTTCGTGGTGTGGGGACCCTGGGACGCGCGCCCACTGCAGACCCCCGGTGACTTGCGCACGTTCGGGCCGTTCTGGAACGCCGGGATCCTCGTCGTCGTCCCGCTCGCCCTGATGGCGCTCGCCGCGGCCGTGCGGTCGCGGTGGGGCGTATACCTCTTGGCCGTCCTCGCAGTGCTCGGTGCCGCAGCGGCCTGGCTGCTCGGGCGGTCCGACGAGTCCTGGAACGGCCCGCACTCCACGACCACCGGTGTGACCCTGCTGCTGATCCTGCTCGCGAACTGCGGCGATCCGCGTCACCGCGGCGCGTTCCTCTGGGGACTCGCGGTCGTCGGGGGTGGCCTGGCCTCCTACGCGGTCCTGTTCCCGTCGAGTGGGCGCCCGTTCCGTCTGACCACAGTGACCGACAGTGCGATGTGGACCGTTGTGGCCCCCGCCTGGATGCTCGCGGCCGCCGGCGCCCTGCTTGCGATCCTCGTGGTCGTGCTGCTCGTGCAGCGGCGCCAGGAGTTGGCGGCCTCGCTCTCCATCGCCTGGATACCTTGGGGCGCCGCGGGGGCGATCGCCCTCCGGTGGTTCGCGAACGAACGCACGGACGCGGTGATCATGGTCATCGGGTCCGCAACGCTCGTGCTCGTCTCGCTCACGGTCGTCGCGCTGCGTCGCACGCCTCGCCGTGCGGTCTCGCACTGAGGCGTGGCAGTCCTGATGGCGGGCGGACGACAGTTCCTGGCTCATCAACCCGGTGCTTGACCGCAACATCGGTTGAGCTGCTCCAATGGGCGCATGGATATCCGCCAGGTTCAGCTCGCCACCCGTTCCCTCGACGGCACCGCTCGCTTCTACGAACGGCTCGGCTGCTCGGTCGAGCTCGTCGACGGGGCGGTCGAGGTCGCCGTCGGGTCCACACAACTCGTGTTCCGCGAGCTCCCGGGGATGACCGGCGCGCTCCACCTGGCGATCACGATCCCGACGGGCACGTTCGACGCGGCTGCAGCGTGGGTCGCCGAGATCGCGATCGTGCTGGTCGACGCCGCCGGCCGAGACCAGTTCGACGGCCCGCCGAACTGGAACTCGCGATCGGTGTACTTCGAGGGTCCGGATCAGCAGCTGCTCGAGCTGATCGAGCGCCGCGAACTCGTCGCGACCAGGTCCGCGAGCGCCGCACTCGCACCGGCACACGCCGGCGCCGTTCCGCTCGTCTCGGTCAGCGAGGTCGGCATCCCCGTCCCGGACGTCCTCGGTGCCGTCGAGACCCTGCGCCACGCCGGGCTCGAGCCCTACGCCAACCCGCCCGGCGAGGGCTTCGCCGCGGTCGGTGACGTCGACGGTCTCGTCATCCTGGTGTCGCCGGAGCGGCGGTGGTTCCCGACGGGCGACCGACTTCCGTCGACGGCACCGGTGGTCCTCGACGTCGGGCTGACGGCCCCGGTCGAGCTCGCCGAGGGGGTCGTGGTCCGCTGAGCCCTCCTGCTCTGTGCCGACCGCCCCGTGGGTCCTCGTCAGCGCAGCCGGTCGAGCTCGCCGAGGAAGTACGCGTCCGCTCGGTCGTGCGCGTCGGCAGAGGAGTTCTCGGGCGGCAGGTCGTCGAAGGACCGTGCCAGGTCGAGTTCCGCGTCGACGAAGCGGACGAGGACACCGGGTGGGGTGCCGGTGCCGACCTCGCGCGTCCGCGCCTTCACCGCGATGAGATCCGTCGTGGCGTCGGCCACCGCGCGGTCGACCGTCGACTCGGCGAGCAGCGTCGGCAGGTCCATCGGGGGCGTGGCGCTCTCCCGGTGCTCCCGCAGCCAGCGGAGCGAGGCCGCGGTGCGGAGCACGTAGAAGAAGCGCTTCAGCGTGACCTCGCGCTCGTACTGCCGATCGGCGACGTGCAGGTAGTGCCGGCCGATGCGCCCCCGGTCGGCGACGCTCGCCACGAACGCCAGCAGGCGGTCGCGGAAGCCCTCGTCGCCCGAGTACACGATCGGTGACCGCAGCCACTCGCCGACCGTCGCGTTCCCGTTCACGGCCAGGCGGACCGTCTTGGCGAGGTCCCACCCGTTGACGTCGAAGACCTTGTCCAGCGGCGTCTCGATGACGTCACGGCTGGGCCAGAGCGACAGGTAGTCGTCCGGCCGTCGCACGTACAGGAACCGGCAGTCGTAGTCGCTGTCGGGGGACGGGAAGCCCCAGGCGCGGCTGCCGCTCTCGATCGCCCAGGGGATCGTCACGCCGAGCTCGGTCTGCAGACGCGCGAGGCGCCCGTCGATCTCGGCGACCACCGCGGGGTCGAGCTCCTCGGGGACGGCGCGCATGCCTCGACGATACCGAGCGCTGGACGCCGGATCAGGTGATCTGCTCGTCTACCGGTAGAATCGACGGATCATGGCGCAATTCGGTTCACTCTCCGATCGGCTGACCGAGACCTTCCGCAATCTGCGGAGCAAGGGTCGGCTGACTCCGTCCGACGTCGACGGCACCGTCCGCGAGATCCGGCGGGCGCTCCTCGACGCCGACGTCGCGCTCGAGGTCGTCAAGGCGTTCACCGCATCGGTGCGCGAGCGTGCCCTCTCCGACGAGGTCAACCGCGCGCTCAACCCGGCGCAGCAGGTCGTCCAGATCGTCAACGAGGAACTCGTCGGCATCCTGGGCGGGCAGCAGCGACGGCTCGAGTTCGCGAAGAAGCCGCCGACGGTCATCATGCTCGCGGGTCTGCAGGGTGCCGGTAAGACCACTCTCGCGGGCAAGCTCGGCAAGTGGCTCAAGAAGGACGGCCACACCCCGATGCTGGTCGCGGCGGACCTGCAGCGTCCGAACGCCGTGCAGCAGCTGCAGGTCGTCGGCGAGCAGGCCGGCGTGCACGTCTTCGCGCCCGAGCCCGGCAACGGTGTCGGCGACCCGGTCAAGGTCGCCAAGAACGCCGTCAAGGCCGCGATCGACCAGCAGTACGACACCGTCATCGTCGACACCGCCGGTCGGCTCGGTGTCGACGCCGAGCTGATGAAGCAGGCCGCGAACATCCGCAAGGCCGTCGACCCGGACGAGGTCCTGTTCGTCATCGACGCGATGATCGGTCAGGACGCCGTCAACACGGCCCGCGCCTTCCAGGAAGGCGTCGACTTCACCGGTGTCGTGCTCTCGAAGCTCGACGGTGACGCCCGTGGTGGTGCCGCCCTGTCGGTGGCCAGTGTGACCGGCCGCCCGATCATGTTCGCGTCGACGGGTGAGTCGCTCGACGACTTCGAGCCGTTCCACCCGGACCGCATGGCGAGCCGCATCCTCGACCTCGGCGACATCCTGTCCCTCATCGAGCAGGCGCAGGGCGCCTTCGACGAGGAAGAGGCCCGCAAGGTCGCCGACAAGATCGCGACCGACAACTTCACCCTGAACGACTTCCTGCAGCAGATGCAGCAGCTCCGCAAGGCCGGCTCCATCAAGGGCATGCTCGGCATGCTCCCGGGAGCCAAGGGCATGCGCGAGGCGCTCGACAACTTCGACGAGCGCGAGATCGTCCGCACCGAGGCGATCATCCAGTCGATGACGCCCCAGGAGCGCGAGCTCCCGAAGCTCCTGAACGGTTCGCGTCGTCTGCGCATCGCGCGCGGTGCCGGATCGACCGTCACCGAGGTCAACGCGTTGGTCAACCGCTTCGAGCAGGCCGCCAAGATGATGAAGACCGTCGCTCGCGGTGGCGTGCCGCAGATGCCGGGCATGGGTCCGATCCCGGGCATGCACGGCGGCAAGAAGCAGCAGCAGGGCGGCAAGAAGAAGTCGAAGGTGGGCAACCCCGCCAAGCGCGCGGCCTTGGCTGCCGGCGCGGCGGCTGCGCCGCAGCAGGCCCCGCAGGGATCCGGACTCGGCCTCGGAGGCGCCAAGGGCGGCAAGGCACCGACCGAGGAAGAGCTCGCGAGCCTGCAGAAGTTCCTGGGTCGCTAGTCGCGACCACCTGACGGACGGGAGGCCCGGTGCCAGCTGGCACCGGGCCTCCCGTCCGTCGTCTGGTCGCGGCTAGAGCGCGTCGCGGAACTCGCTGACCAGGTGGCGGACGACCTCGCGCAGGTCGCCACCGTTCTCCCGCGCGACCTGCAGCTGCCGCTGGTACGAGGCGCCGCGCTCGATCATGGTGTCGAGGTGGTGCAGTTCGTCCTGGCAGCCGAGCCGCTCGGCGATCGGGTCGAGCCGCTGCACCAGGTCGTGCACCTCGTCGGTCACGAGCCGCTCGTCGCCGGCGACGTTCGTGATGATCTCGGCCTCCATGCCGTAGCGGGCCGCGCGCCACTTGTTCTCGCGGATGAACCAGGGCTGCATCGTGGGCAGGGTCTCACCGGCGTCGAGCCGGTCCGAGCAGGCGGTCACCAGGCACTGCACGAGCGCGGTGACGGCGCCGACCTCGTGCAGGGTCGAGATGCCGTCGGACACCCGGTTCTCCAGGGTGCCCCAGCCCGGCGACGGTCGGATGTCCCACCGCAGGTCCTTCACCCCGTCGATGACGCCGGTGTGCGTGAGGTCGCCGACGACCTCTTCGAAGTTCGCCCAGGCGCCGAGCTGCGGCGGGAGCCCGCCGGTCGGGAGCTGCTGGAACATGAGTGCGCGGTTCGAGGCGTACCCGGTGTCGGTGCCGCCCCAGAACGGGCTCGACGCGGTGAACGCCTGCAGGTGCGGGACGTAGGCGAGCATCGCGTTCATGATCGGCACGGCCTTGTCGCGGTCGTCGATGCCGACGTGCACGTGCACGCCCCAGATGAGCATCTGGCGTCCCCACCAGCGGGTGCGGTCGATGAGGGTCGTGTAGTGCTCGCTGTCCGGGGTGATCTCCTGCTGGTCCCACACCGCGAACGGGTGCGTGCCGGAGCACATCACCTGGGCGTCGAGCGGCTCGGCGGCGTCGATGACCTCGCCGATGATGCCGGACAGCTCGCTCGTCGCAGCCCCCACGCGGTCGTGGACGCTCGAGACGACCTCGACCGTGTTCGTCAGGAGTTCCTCGGTGACGCGGTCGTGGTCACCGAGCCGCTCGTGCACGGCGGCGATGACGGCGGGGGCGCGGGGAGCGAGGTCGCCGGTCGCCCGGTCGACCAGGGGGAGTTCCCACTCGACGCCGATGGTCGACGGGCGGGACTCGGTGAAGCGGATGTCCATGCCGTCCATCCTGCCCGGGTCCTTGTCGGACACGCACAACGAAGCACTGTCCCGATCGTGCGGATCCTTCCGCAATTAGTTCCACACCGGGCGTACCGTTGAAATGTTCCTACAGGGAAGAGGTACGCATGCAGTTGGTGGTCCGCGGGACGAACGCCCCGCTCGTCGGAGAACTCGACATCCCGGTCTCGAAGTACCACGCGCACCGTGCGCTGGTGCTCGCGTCGCTCGCGAAGGGGACGAGTGTCGTCTCCGGGGTGAGCGCGACGCGACAGGTGGAGTGGACCGTGGGCACGCTCCGCGCGCTCGGGGTGGACGTCAAGCGTCGTGGGAACGCGTACCACGTGACCGGACTGGGCGGCCGGTACGAGGCGACCGACGTGGTGGACCACGGCTCGCGGGGTGCCGACGGCCTGCTCAACATGGGGTCCTCGGGCACCACGCTCTACTTCATGACCGGGCTCGCCTCGCTGGCCGACCGCCCGATGACCCTGTCCGGCATGAAGTACTTCCAGCGCCGACCGATCAAGGCGCTGCTCACCTCGCTGACGCAGATGGGTGTGGAGCTCGAGGCGACGAACGACTGCCCGCCCGTCACCGTGCAGCCGAGGCGCCCGCGCGGCGGTGACGTGACGATCGCCGGCACGCTGTCGCAGTGGGTGTCCGGGCTGCTGCTGGTGGCACCGTTCGCCGAGCACGAGACCCGGATCCACATCACCGGCGGACGGCTCAACGAGCAGCCCTACGTCGAGCTCACCGTGCGGATGATGCGGCAGTTCGGCCTGACGGTGGAGGTCTCCGACGACTGGCTCGAGTACCGGATCCCGGCGGGCCAACAGGCCACCCCGCACGACTACGTCATCCCGCCCGACATCGGCTCCGCTGCGTTCGGCATCGCGGCGGCCGGCACCCGCGAGTCGAACGTGCTGCTGCGCGGCATGACGGCCACGACGACGGCCGAGACGGACCACCCGGAGAGCGAGTTCCTCGACCTCGCCACCGCGATGGGCGTGCCGATGCGGATCGACGAGGAGACCGGCTTCGTCCGGATCGAGCACGACGGGTCACCGCTCCGGCCGCTCGACGTCGACTGCCGTCCGATCCCGGACCTGCTGCCCGTGCTGTCGACGATGGCCACCTTCGCCGAGGGCACCAGCCGGCTCTGGAACGTGGCGCACATCCGGCTGAAGGAGTCCGACCGCGTCGCGGCGATGCTCCAGCTCAACCGGATGGGCGGCCGTGCCGAGCAGGGTGCGGACGAGCTGCGGGTCACCGGCGTCGGTGCAGCCGGGTTGCACGGTGCGCCGATGTCCTCGTTCAACGACCACCGCGTGCTGATGTCCCTCGCGGTCGCTGCGTCGGGTGCCGACGGGGTGTCCGGCCTGACCTACCCGCGTGCCTACCGGATCTCCTACCCGACGTTCCTCGAGGCGATGAACTCCGTCGGGCTCGACATGTCCGTCGGTGACCGGCTCGCAGCGCAGGTGGCGCGGGACGACCGGATCGACGCCGCCGAGGCCGACGGGGTCCGCACGCACCTGGGCACGCCCCTGGTCAGCGCGGCTGCCGGTGACCTCGACACGTCGGCGGTGCCCGAGCCCACCGACCAGCCGGTCGCGCAGCCCGCCGTCCCGCAGCCCGCCGCTCCGCAATCCCCCGCCCCGCAGCCCCCCGTCGCTGTGCCCGAGCTCGCCGGCGTCGACGCCGACCCCCTCGTCCTGAGCGAGCGGGTCCGTGCCCTGTCGCAGACCGACCCCGACGGCCTCGCGGTGATCGAGGTCGGCGGTGCGACGCCCGTGAACACCACGTGGAAGGAGCTGCAGGACGAGGCCGACCGGGTCTCCGCCCTGCTGCTCGAACTCGGCGTGCGCACCGGCGAATCCGTCGCGATGCAGCTGCCGAACTGGCGCGAGTTCGTCTCGATCACCCTCGGTACGATCCAGATCGGCGCCGTCGCGACCCCGATCATGCCGGTGTTCGGTCCACGCGAGACCACCATGACGCTCGCGCGTTCGAAGGCCCGCGTGGTCTTCCTGCCGAACGTGTTCCGGAAGCGCCGTCCCGCGCTCGAACTCCTCGACGTCATCGACGAGGCCGCCGCGCAGGACCGCCGCCTGTCGCTCGAGCACGTCATCGTGCTCCGCGCCGAGGCCCGCGGGCAGGGGGACACCCCGACGAACCAGCCGCCGCTGCCCGCCGATGCCCTGGAGCGGGTGGTGGCGAGCGACTGGCACTGGCGCTACTTCGAGAACGCCCTCGCCGCCGTGCACGTCGACGTCGACGAGATCGCGTCGCACGCTCCCGGTCCGGACGACGTCTGCCAGCTGCTCTTCACCTCCGGCACCACGGGGGAGCCGAAGGGCGTGCAGCACCCGCACCGGACGCTCGGGCTCGCGACCGCCATGCACGTGGCGCAGTCCGGTCTGACCAGCGCCGACCGCATCTACATCCCCTCGCCGCTCGCCCACCAGACCGGGTTCCTGTACGGCATGCTGCTGGCGTTCCGGCTCGGTGCGCCGCAGGTCATCCAGCCGGTGTGGGACGGCCGGGTCGCACTCGAGCAGGCGTTCGGCGTCGCCCGGGCGTCCTTCGTGCAGTGCGCGACGCCGTTCCTGACCGACCTCGTCGACCTGGTCGAGGCCGGCGCTCCGCGGCCCGATTCGCTCCGGATCTTCGTGCCGACGGGGGCCGCGGTGCCCCGCGCACTGGCCCAGCGGGCGAGCACGGTGCTCGGCAGCGCCATCCTCGGCGCCTTCGGGACGAGCGAGACGTGTCTCGGGGCCCTGTCCAGCCCGGGCGACGACCCCGCCGACGCGTACGGCCACGACGGCCGGGCACTGCCGGGCATCGCCGTCCGCATCGTCGACGACGCGGGGATCGAGCTGCCCGCCGGGACCGAGGGCAACTTCGAGCTGCACTCGCCCACGATGTTCGCCGGCTACCTCGACCGTCCGGACCTGACCGACGACGTGTTCACCGCGGACGGCTGGTACCGCACCGGCGACCTGGCGAAGGTCGACGAGAAGGGCTTCCTGTCGATCACCGGACGCGTGAAGGACGTCATCAACCGCGGCGGCGAGAAGATCCCCGTCGTCGAGATCGAGAACCTGCTGTACCAGCACCCGCTGGTCACGGACGTCGCGATCGTGGCGATGCCGGACGAACGGCTCGGTGAACGTGCGTGCGCCTGGGTCGTGAACGCCCGCGCGGACGAGCCGCTCGACTTCGCCGCGATGCAGCAGTACCTCGACACGGCCGGCGTGAGCAAGTACTACTGGCCGGAACGACTCGAGTACACCACCGAGCTGCCGCGCAACGCGGTCGGCAAGGTCCAGAAGAACGTCCTGCGCGAGCAGGCGGCCGCGCTCGTCGCGACGAAGGAGAACGAGACACGATGACGATCGTCGAGCAGACGAGCACCGGCTTCGACGAAGCCGCCTTCCAGCAGCTCAAGACCGAGGTCACCGAGTGGGTCCGAGGCCCCGGCGAGGAGTGGGCGGACGAGATCGAACGCACCGGCCGGGTCGCCCCGGAGCTGTTCCAGGAGCTCAAGGAGCACGGGTGGCTCAGCCTCGCAGCCCCGACGGAGCTCGGTGGACGGGCGATCCCCTTCTCGCGGTACCTCGAGATCATGGAGGTCATCTCCCGCTCGCACGCCTCCATCCGCATGCTCGTGCACGTCATCAACGGCACCTGGCGCGCGATGGCCCCCTACGCGACGCCGGAGCAGATCGAGCAGGTCGTCAAGCCGAGCGTCGCCGGCGACACGCTCGTCGCGTTCACCCTGACCGAGGCCACCGCGGGCACCGGAGCGGACATCCGCACGACGGTCCGGCGTGAGGGCGACACCTACGTGATGAACGGCGAGAAGCACCTCATCACGTTCGGCGTCAAGGCCGACCACTGGCTCATCGCCGCTCGGCTGGAGGGCACCTCCGGCCAGGACGGCACGGTCGCGTTCCTCATGCCGAACAGCGGGTTGCCGGGTGCCGAGGTGATCGACGACTCCGACACGATGGGCATCCGAGGCACCGACCACGCGATCCTGCGGTTCACCGACACCCCGATCCCCGCCAGCGCCCGCCTCGGCGCGGAAGGCCAGGGCCTCGAGGTCGCGCTCGGCGGCTTCCTGCTGCCGAGCCGGGTGTCCGTCGCGATGAGCGCCGTCGGGCTCGCCGAGCGGGCGAACGAGCTCGCCGTCGAGTACGCCAACAAGCGCGAGACGTTCGGCAAGCGGCTCTCCAGCCGCCAGGCGATCCAGTTCTACCTGGCCGAGAACTACGCCGACATCGCCGCCGCCCGCGCCCTGGTGCTCGAGGCCGCCCGCGCCTACGAAGCAGACCGCCCCGACGCCGGCACGCTGTCCAGCGCCTCGAAGATGGTCGCCGTCGACATGCTCGCGCGCGTCACCGACAAGGCCCTGCAGGTGCACGGCGGGCAGGGCTACTGGAAGCGCAACGCCATCGAGCGCGTCTACCGCGACGCACGCGCGCAGCGCTTCGAAGAGGGCACCAACGAGATCCAGAAGCTGATCGTCGGCCGCGCCGTCGTCACCGGCCAGGCCGGGTTCTAGACCGTCACCAACCACCGGACCGGAGGCCCGTGGCGGGCCCGCCCCGCGCCTCCAGTCCGTCCGCAACCACGTCAGCAGAGGACACCAGTGACCGACTCCACCAACGCACCCATCGCACTGATCACGGGCGCTTCGCGCGGCATCGGCCGCCTGCTCGCACAGAAGCTCGGCAGGCGCGGCGTCACCGTCGTGGTGACGTACAAGGGCAACGCCGACCTGGCCGAGGAGTCGCTGGCTGACGTCAAGGCCGCGGGCGGCGACGGCATCACCGCGCAGGTCGACATCGAGCAGCCGGAGTCGATCGACGCCCTGTTCGACCTGGTGCGCGACACCTACGGGCGCCTCGACATGTTCGTCGCGAACGCCGCCGCCAGCGCGTTCAAGCCCGTCGCCGACCTCAAGCTGCACCACCTCGACCGCAGCTACGCCACGAACGCCCGCTCGTTCGTGCTCGGGGCGCAACGCGCTGCCGAGCTGATGGACCGCGGTGGCCGCATCGTCGTCGTGACCTCGTACGGATCACTCCGGGCGTTCCCGACCTACGCCGCACTCGGTGCCGCCAAGGCGATGAGCGAGGCCTACATGAAGTACATGGCGGTGGAGTTCGGTCCGCGTCAGATCACCGTCAACGCGGTGAACGGCGGCCTCATCGACACCGACTCGCTCGAGTACTTCTACACGAAGGTCCCCGGCCAGGCGCCGATGGACACGGTGCTCGAGAAGCTCCCGCTGCAGCGCCCCGGGACGGCCGACGACATGGCCGACGTCGTCGACTTCCTGCTGTCGGACAAGGCCGGGTACATCACCGGGCAGGTGCTCTCGGTCGACGGCGGACTCACGGTCATCGCCCCGCCGTACTGGTCGGACACGACGTCGCCCCTCCGCGACGCGGTGCTGCCGGCCGACGCCCCGGCCGCGGACACCGCAGAATAGGCGCATGAGCAGCGTCGCTTCCGCCCCCGTCGTGCCGGAGTCCCTCCGGACCGTCGCGTCACCCTGGACCCTCGGCCCCCTGCACCTGGCGAACCGGGTGGTGATGGGGTCGATGCACACCGGGCTCGAGGTGCACGACGACGGCGGAGCCGGCATGGCCGCCTTCTACCGCGAACGGGCGGCCGGCGGGGTGGCGTGCATCATCACCGGCGGCATCGCGGTGAACGACGAGGCCCGCGGCGGTCCGGACTTCGCGGTGTTCGACGTCGGGGGAGCCGACGAGCGGTTCCGGGTGGCGGTCGACGCCGTGCACGACGAGGGCGGGACGATCCTCGCGCAGCTGTTCCACGCCGGGCGGTACGCGCTCGCGTCGGGCATGGTCGACCGGCACGGTGACCCGCAGCGCGTCGTGGCGCCCTCGGCCCTGCCGTGGGCGGCCGCCCGCGGGGTGGTGCCGACCGAGCTGACGTCGGCCGAGGTCGAGCGGACCATCGAGGACTTCGCCGCCGCGGCCCGCACCGCTCGCGCGATCGGGTTCGACGGCGTCGAGATCATGGCGTCCGAGGGGTACCTGATCAACCAGTTCCAGTCGCCGCTGACGAACCTGCGCGACGACGAGTGGGGCGGCGATGCGGAACGGCGTCGGCGCTTCGCGATCGAGGTCGTCCGAGCCGTGCGCGCCGCGGTGCCCGAGCTCGCCGTGACGATCCGGCTGTCCGGTGCCGACCTGATGCCCGGCTCGTCGACCGACGACGAGGTCGACGCGCTCGTGCACGACCTGCTGCCGCTCGGACTCGACGGCATCTCGGTCGGCATCGGCTGGCACGAGTCCCGCACCCCGACCGTGCAGGCCTCGGTGCCGCACGGGGCGTGGCTGGCGTACGCGGCACGGGTCGCCGCGGTGGTGCGCTCGTCCGCGCACCCGGACGTCCGCGTGATCGCCTCGAACCGGATGACGGACCTGCGCGACGGCGAGGCCGTCCTCAGCGACGGCCTGATCGACGCCGTCGCCCTCGCCCGGCCGTTCCTCGCCGACCCCGCGATCGTGTCGCGCTCGCTCGCGGGCGGGTTCGCCCTCGTGAACACCTGCATCGGCTGCAACCAGGCGTGCCTCGACCGCTCGATCATCGGCGCACCGGTGTCGTGCCTCGTGAACCCCCGTGCCGCCCGCGAGGTGGTCTTCCCCGCGCGGCCGACCGCGGACCCGAAGCGCGTCGACGTCGTCGGTGGCGGACCGGCCGGACTCGCCGCCGCGGTGGACGCCGCCCGACGGGGCCACGACGTCACCGTCTGGGAGGCCTCCGACCGCCTCGGCGGCCAGTTCGGCCTCGCCGCACTCGTCCCGGGCAAGGAGGACTACGCCGCCACGGTGCGGTCCGCCCGTGCCGAGCTCACGGAGCGGGGCGCCACGATCCACCTCGGACGCCCGGCCACGGCTGCGGACCTCGTCGACAGCGACGCCGTCGTGCTCGCGGCCGGGGTGGTCCCGCGGAGCATCGACGTCCCCGGCAGCGACCTGCCGCACGTGCTGTCCTACGAGCAGGCACTCCGCCAAGGGGTCCCCGAGGGCACCGTCGCGATCATCGGCGGCGGTGGCATCGGCGTGGACACCGCGGCGTTCCTGACCGAGTCGCCCGACGAGGTCGTCCGGGCCGCGGAGTTCGCGGCCCGCTGGGACCTCGACGTGTCCGAGGAGCTCATCGGCGGCGTGCCGCAGCGGCTCCCCGCGGCGCAGCGCACCACCCGGCCGGGGTCGCAGGTGACGGTGCTCCGGCGTTCGGGCAAGTTCGGGCAGGGGATCGGCATCACCTCGCGCTGGGTCGCGATCGGCCGGCTGCGGGACGCCGGGGTGCGGATGGTCGGCGGCGTGCAGGAGTACCTGCGCATCGAACCCGGGGTGCTCTGGATCCGCGACGAGCACGGGGACGAGGTCGGCGTCCCGGCGGACAGCGTCGTGGTCTGCGCCGGGCAGGAGCGCGCGAGCGACGCCGAGGGCGACGCGCCCGACGGACTCGCCACGGGCCTCCAGGCCGCCGGCGTACCGTACGCCGTCGTCGGCGGCGCGCGTGACGCACGGAGCGTCGACGCGGTCCGGGCGACGTCCGAGGCCCTCGAAGCGGTGCGGCGCCTCGCGCCGTAGCGAGTCGGCTCGCATCACGGCCGGGAATCTGCAAGAATGAACGGTCGAATCGCCGCAGCTCGACCCTCTATCCAGCTGTGAGCGATCTCTCTCGAGCTTTCGCCGTGTGTGCCCCCACGCCCGCGGTTCCAGTTCAACCACAACGAAAGCAAACAGGAGCAATTGTGGCTGTCAAGATCCGTCTGAAGCGTCTCGGTAAGATCCGTGCGCCCTACTACCGCATCGTCGTCGCCGACTCGCGCACCAAGCGCGATGGTCGTGTCCTCGAGGAGATCGGTCAGTACCACCCGACCGAGGAGCCCTCGGTCATCAAGATCGAGTCCGAGCGTGCGCTCTACTGGCTCGGCGTCGGCGCGCAGCCGACCGAGCAGGTCGCGGCCCTCCTCAAGCTGACCGGCGACTGGGCCAAGTTCAAGGGCGAGAAGGACACCGAGTCCAAGGTCAAGGTCGCCGAGCCGAAGCCGGCCTTCCAGGTCGACTCCTCGAAGAAGGCCGTCCTCAAGCCGAAGTCGGAGAAGACGGCGCCCGCCGCCAAGGCCGACGACGCCGAGACCGCCGACGAGACGACCGAGGCGTAGTCCTTGCTCGAATCCGCGCTGACGCACCTCGTCAAGGGGATCGTCGATCACCCTGACGACGTGCGCGTCGCCAGCTCCACCTCCCCACGCGGCGAGGTCCTCGAGGTGCGCGTGCACCCCGAGGACCTCGGCCGCGTGATCGGTCGCGCCGGGCGCACCGCCAAGGCGCTCCGCACGCTCGTCACGGCCCTGGCCGACGGCAAGCGCGTGCGGGTCGACGTGGTGGACACCGATTCCTAGGGAGACGACCCAGCTCCGGGTGGGTCGAATCACGAAGGCGCACGGGCTCAAGGGCGGCATCAAGCTCGAGCTCTACACCGACGACCCGGATCGTCGGTTCACCCCGGGCGCCACCTTCACGCTCCAGGTCCCCGACGACTCACCGTGGTCGGGCAAGACCCTCGAGCTGGACGAACTCCGCTGGTACAACGGTCACCCCGTCGCGTTCTTCGCCGGGATCGACGACCGGACCGCGGCCGAGTCCCTGGCGCGCATCATCCTCTGGGTCGAGCAGGACGCCGACGCCGAGACCGGTGAGGACGACGCCTGGTACGACCACCAGCTCGTCGGGCTCAAGGTCCTGCGTGACGGCGTCGAGGTCGGTACGGTCGCCCGCGTGGACCACATGCCCGCTCAGGACCTCCTCGCGATCGACACGCCGTCCCGCGGCGAGGTCCTCGTGCCGTTCGTCTCGGCCATCGTGCCGGCGGTCGACATCGCGGCCGGCACCGTCACGGTCACGCCGCCGCAGGGGCTGTTCGAGGACCCCGAGGACACCTCGCGCCCCGAGACGGTCACGGACTAGTCCCCGTGCGGATCGACATCGTCACGATCTTCCCGGAGTTCTTCTCCGTGCTCGACGTGTCCCTGCTGGGCAAGGCCCGCTCCGGCGGTCTGCTCGATCTGCACGTGCACGACCTACGGTCCTGGACCACCGACCGGCACCGCACCGTCGACGACACCCCGTACGGCGGGGGCGCCGGCATGGTGATGAAGCCGGAGCCGTGGGCGCAGGCGCTCGAAGCGCTCTTCCGCCCCGACGGCTCGTCCACCCTGGTGGTCCCGACGCCGGCCGGCACGCCCTTCACGCAGTCGATCGCGCGGTCGCTCGCGTCGACGTCGGAGCACCTCGTGTTCGCCTGCGGGCGGTACGAGGGAATCGACGCCCGCGTCTTCGAATGGGCGTCGTCGCGGGCCACCGTCGTCGAGCTCTCGCTCGGCGACTACGTGCTGAACGGCGGCGAGGTCGCCGCGATGGCGATGATCGAGGCCGTCGGACGACTCGTCCCCGGCGTCGTCGGCAACCCCGAGTCGCTGGTCGAGGAGTCCCACGAGGACGGCCTGCTCGAGTACCCCTCGTACACCAAGCCCGCGTCGTGGCGCGGCCTCGACGTCCCCGACGTCCTGCTCAGCGGGCACCACGCCCGCGTCGGTGCCTGGCGGTACGAGCAGCAGCTGGAGCGGACGCGGCGCGTCCGTCCGGACCTGCTGCCCGACGAGTAGCCTCGCCGGTCTCGCGAAAGCGACAGATCTCCGCGGAACATCCGCGGAGATCTGTCGCTTTCGCTGTTGTGACGGTCCGCGGGCCGCGAGATCTGTCGCGTCCGTGGGGTGGGGACGAAGCGTGACGGACTGGAGGCGCGGAGCGGGCCCGCACCGTGCCTCCAGTCCGTCACGCGGTCGGGTCGGCGCGCTGGGCGCGACGCAGGGTCAGGACCTCGGGGCCGGCCGCGGTGACCGCGACCGTGTGCTCGACGTGCGCGGCACGCGAGCCGTCGACGCTGCGCAGCGTCCAGCCGTCGTCGTCCTGGTAGAGCTCGTCGGTGGTCTGCATGAGCCACGGCTCGATCGCGACGACCAGTCCCGGCCGGAGCTTCAGGCCACGACCCGGACGGCCGTCGTTCGGCACGTGCGGGTCCCCGTGCATGGTGCGACCGACGCCGTGTCCGCCGAACTGCAGGTTCACCTCGTGGCCGGCCTCGTGTGCGACGCGACCGATGGCGTGCGAGACGTCGCCGAGCTTGTTGCCGGGAGTCGCCTGGGCGATGCCGGCGGCCAGTGCCCGTTCGACCGTGGCGATCAGCGCCTGGTCCTCGTCGCGCGGCGTCCCGACCTGGACGCTGACCGCGGAGTCCGCGACCCAGCCGTCGACGCTCGCGGCGAAGTCCAGGCTCACGAGGTCGCCGTTCTGCAGGGTGTGGTCGTGTGGCAGGCCGTGCAGGGCGGCGTCGTTGACCGAGGTGCAGAGGTTCTTGCCGAACGGCGACATGCCGAACGACGGGTGGTAGTCGACGTAGCAGCTCTCCGCCCCGCGTTCGGCGATCATCCGGGCCGCGACGCGGTCGAGGTCGAGGAGGTTGACGCCGACGTCGACGGTCTCGAGCAGCTCGTCGAGGACGTCGGCCACGAACCGGCCGGCGACGCGCAGTCCGTCCAGCTCGGCGGGGGTGCGGAGTTCGATCATGGGACCATCCTCGTCGTTTTGTCTCCCGCGCTCTCTGTGGCAGTATGGATCGCTGTGCCCTGGCTGGACTCTGCCACGGGGGAGTCGCCGACACCGGGCACGCACCACCACTTTCCGAACCTTCGATCCGCGGCGACCCGTGCGCGTCCGCAGAGAGTGAAACCCACCATGAGCCAGCTCCTCGACAACGTCGACGCAGCATCGCTGCGTACCGACGTCCCGGACTTCCGTCCCGGCGACACCATCAAGGTGCACGTCAACATCATCGAAGGCACGCGCTCGCGTATCCAGGTCTTCCAGGGAGTCGTCATCGGCCGTCAGGGCCACGGCATCGGCGAGACCTTCAAGGTCCGCAAGGTGAGCTTCCAGGTCGGCGTCGAGCGCTGGTTCCCGGTGCACTCGCCGATCATCGACCACATCGAGATCGTCACCAAGGGTGACGTCCGTCGTGCGAAGCTCTACTACCTGCGCGAGCTCCGCGGCAAGGCGGCCCGCCGCAAGATCAAGGAGAAGCGCGACGCCTGATCGCCTTCACAGTGAACGTCCGCGAGCCGGACGCCGCTGCGAGCCCCTCGTCCATGTACGGTTGTGCATCGACGGGGGGCTCTTCCCATTGCGGGGAGACAGTGGTTCGAACGAGAGCGGAAATGACGGACACGACAGAGGATCCCGGGCGCAGGCCACGTGCCGAGAAGCAACGGAACGGAGTCCTCACATTCCTTCGTGACCTCGTCATCATCTTCATCGCCGCACTGCTCGTGTCGTTCCTGGTCAAGACGTTCCTGATCCGGTCGTTCTACATCCCGTCGGCGTCGATGGAGAACACGCTCCAGATCAACGACAGGGTGATCGTCAACGAGCTCGTCCCCGGCGCCGTGGCGCTGAAGCGGGGAGACGTCGTCGTGTTCAAGGACCCGGGCGGGTGGCTCACCGGGTCCGAGGTGCCGAGCGTCACGCCGGACACCCAGCCCGCGAAGGCCATCGACTGGGCACTGACCCAGGTCGGTCTCGGCACCGGTGACAGCGACGACCACCTGATCAAGCGCGTCATCGGTCTGCCCGGTGACAAGGTGTCCTGCTGCAACGACCTCGGGCAGATGTCGGTGAACGGTGTGCCGATCAAGGAGCCGTACCTGAAACTGCCTGCCGGCGCTCCGGCCTCGGCGACCGACTTCTCGGTCACCGTGCCGAAGGGCACCATCTGGGTGATGGGCGACAACCGGAACGACTCGAAGGACTCCCGGTACAACGGGGACACACCGTCGAAGGGCTTCGTCCCGATGTCCGACGTCACGGGCCGCGCGTTCGTCATCTCGTGGCCGGCGAGCCGCTGGACATGGCTCGACGACCATCCCGAGGTGTTCGCCGGCGTGGAGGAGCGCGACGAGTGACCGCCGTCCGTCCGTCGCTCCGGGTCGAGAAGCGTCTGCTCGCCGAGGGCCGCGTGACGGTCATCGGCATGGACGAGGTCGGCCGTGGCGCCATCGCCGGTCCGGTCGGCGTCGGGGTGGCCGCGGTGACGCTCGACATCGGCCGAGTGCCCCAGGGGCTCGCGGACTCGAAGCTGCTCTCCGAAGCGCGCCGCACCGACCTCGTGCCCGTCGTGCAGCGATGGGCACGCACGGCGGTCGGCATGGCCTCGGCGGACTTCGTCGACCAGCAGGGCATCGTCCCCGCCCTCGGTGCTGCCGGTGCGCAGGCGCTCGGCTCCCTGGTCGCCGACGGGGTGTCCCTCGACGGTGCGGTGGTGGTGCTCGACGGCTCGTTCGACTGGCTGAGCCGCGCTCTGCCCGCGTCGCTCCGTCCGGCCGCAGATCCGCTCGAGGTCGTCGTCCGGATCAAGGCCGACCGCGACTGTGCCTCGGTGGCTGCGGCGTCCGTGGTGGCCAAGGTCGCTCGTGACGCGCTCATGATCTCCGCGCACGACGAGGCTCCGCACTACGGGTGGGTGTCGAACAAGGGCTACGGGTCGACGGCGCACTACGACGCGATCCGGGCGATCGGGGCGCACGCGCTGCACCGCAAGTCGTGGTTGCACCAGGCCTCGAGCGTCGCACTGGACGGGTTCGACGAACTCGACGCCGTCGCCGGTTGAGCCGGTCGTCCGCACGGGCCTCCGTCGCCGTAGACTGTGGGCGCAATGGATGAGGACGAATTCGACGACTACGACCGCGAGGTCGAGCTGGCCCTGTACCGCGAGTACCGCGACGTGGTGTCGCAGTTCCGTTACGTGGTCGAGACGGAGCGCCGTTTCTACCTGGCGAACGAGGTCGAACTCGTGCGCCGTGACACGGAGCACGACTTCTACTTCGAACTGACGATGAACGACGTCTGGGTCTGGGACGTCTACCGTTCCGACCGGTTCGTCAAGGGTGTCCGGGTACTCACGTTCAAGGACGTGAACGTCGAGGAACTCACGACGCGGGAACTCGAACTGCCGAAGGAACTCGCACTCGACGAGTGATCGTCAATTTCCTTTCTCCTGCTTCTTTCTCGATGAATCGCCGCTGATCCGGAACGGCGGAGAATTGTTGGCGCTATTCTGATGGGGAAATAACCGCCCCACGAACAGGAGCACCCCATGGCACAGAAGGTCACCGTCCAGCTCGTCGACGACCTCGACGATTCCCCCATCACCACCGGTGAAGGCCGGACGGTCGAATTCGCGTTCGACGGCTCGTCGTACGAGATCGACCTGTCGAACGACAACGTCGACAAGTTCCGCGAGGCGATCTCCGACTACATCGCCGCAGCGCGCAAGGTCTCCGGTCGTCGCACCGGCGGCGGTTCCGCCCCGAAGTCCGCCCCCAAGCGCGGCAACTCGGAAGAACTCGGCAAGATCCGCGAGTGGGCCAAGGAGAACGGGTACGAAGTCTCGTCCCGCGGCCGCATCTCGACGCAGGTGCAGGAAGCTTACGCAGCAGCGCACTGACGCTCGTTGCAGCAGGACCTGGGTGATCTCGATCGCCCGGGTCCTTCTTCTTTCCTCCACAGGAGCAATTGGCCCGCACTGATTCCACAGACTCTCCGCATCCGCCGATCGGGGTGTTCGTTCCGGAGATCGTTGTCGTGGAGGCAACGACATGGAACACGACGTGCAACGCGCACCGGGGCGGTCGCTCCGGAACGGCCGACTCGGACGATTCGGTGAAGAACGAGCGGTGGCCTGGCTCGAAGCACGGGGATTCCGTGTGCTCGAGCGGAACTGGCGATGTGCCCGTGGTGAGATCGACATCGTCGCGTGGGATTCCTGCACGCTCGCCTTCATCGAGGTGAAGACCCGTTCCGGCGCCGCGACCGGTCACCCGTTCGAGGCGATCACGGCGACCAAGCTCAGCCGGATGCGGCGACTCGTGCCCGAGTGGTTCGACGCGCACCGCGAGACCTCGGCGCGCGCCGTCCGGGTGGACGTCATCGCGGTCCACGTCGACGGTCCCCGCACCGTCGTCGAGCACCTGGCAGGTGTGCTGTGACCGGCATCGGGCGGGCTGCCGCGGTCGCGCTCCTCGGTGTCACCGGTCGGCGCATCGAGGTCGAAGCGCACCTGACCAGTCAGCTCCCGACGTTCAGCATCATCGGTCTGCCCGACACCTCGCTGGGTGAGGCACGGGAACGCGTGCGATCCGCGGCGGCGAACGCGGGGTGTCCGCTGCCCGCCCGCCGGATCACCGTGAACCTGACCCCGGCGGCGATCCCGAAACGCGGTTCGGGGTTCGACCTCGCCATCGCGATGGCCGTGCTCGCCGGTGCCGGTCTCGCGCCGGACGTCTCGGAGCGCATCGTCTACATCGGCGAGCTCGGCCTCGACGGGCGGGTGCGTCCGGTCCCCGGCGTGATCCCGATGCTGATCGCCGCGCGCGACGCCGGTGTGGACCGTGTCGTCCTGCCCGTCGGCAACCTGACCGAGGCCCGTGTGGTCAGCGGGGTCCGGATCCGTGGCGTGGACTCGTTGCGTGCGGCGGCGATCGACGCCGGGGCGCTCCTGCCGACGGTCGAGGTCGATCCGGTGCTGCCGGTTCCGGTCACGGCTGTGC
Organism: Curtobacterium sp. BRB10; assembly: GCF_031844325.1. NCBI lineage: Bacteria > Bacillati > Actinomycetota > Actinomycetes > Micrococcales > Microbacteriaceae > Curtobacterium > Curtobacterium sp. BRB10. The sequence continues at coordinate 480,852 of NZ_JAUZVA010000003.1, read as the reverse complement.
CGCGTCCCGTGGCCGAGCTGTCGGACGTCGTGGGGAACCTGGTCGGCGTCCGAGCGCTCATCGCGGCGGCGGCCGGTGGACACCACGCACTCCTGCTCGGGCCGCCGGGCGCCGGCAAGACCATGCTCGCCGAACGGCTGCCCGGGTTGCTGCCCGACCTCGACGACGAGACCGCGCTCGAGGTGGCCGCGGTCCGGTCCGTCGCCGGGCTGGGCCCCGCGTCGTGGAGCACGAAGCCACCGTGGGAAGCCCCGCACCACTCCGCATCGGCGGTGTCGCTCATCGGCGGCGGATCCGGGGTCCTGCGCCCCGGAGCCGTGTCGCGCGCCACCGGGGGCATCCTGTTCCTCGACGAGGCACCGGAGTTCCCACGGGCCGTGCTCGACGCGCTCCGGCAACCGCTCGAGTCCGGGCGGATCACGATCCACCGTGCGGCGGGAGCGGCCGAGTTCCCCGCACGATGCCAGGTCGTCCTGGCGGCGAACCCCTGCCCGTGCGGCAATGCCGGTGGTGCGCACGGGCAACCGTGCGAGTGCTCCCCGAGCATCGTCCGCCGGTACCTCGGCCGGATGTCGGGGCCGCTGCTGGACCGGATGGACATCCGGGTACTGGTGCCCCGGGTGACGACGGGCCGGATGCGGGACGCGGACGGCAACACCCCGACCACGGCGGTCGCGCGTGCCGCGGTCGCGGCAGCCCGCGCCCGGATGGCGGAGCGACTGCAGGGGACGGGATGGACGCGCAACGCCGAGGTCACCGGGACGTGGCTCCGGGCCGAGGGGCGCATCGAACCCGGGTCGACGGCAGACCTCGACCGCGCACTCGACCTCGGCACCCTGACGATGCGCGGCTGGGACCGCGTGATGCGACTGGCGTGGACGCTGGCCGACCTCGACGCGGTGGAGCGGCCCACGGGTGCGCACGTCCGCGGTGCCCTTGCCCTGCGGAGCGCGCTGTGATGCCGGCGGGCACGGAGCTCCTCGACACCGTGGCGCGCCTGCTCGGGCCCAGCGGCGCCGCGGTGGACCCGGTGCAGGCCGCGGCCCGCGTCGCCTGGTCGGCCATCGTCGAACCGGGGGACTCCGTCGCCGGAGAGCTCCTCAGCGGCCTCGGACCCGAGCGCGCGCTCGGTACGGTGCTGCTCGCGGCGGACGGGGACTTCGATTCGCTGCTGGGATGTTGCGTCGACGCCGAGGTGCCGGGTGCCGAGGACCCCGCGGTGCTGCTCGGTGTGCTGCAGACCGCGGTGGAACGCTGGCGGCCCCGATTGGCCGCTGTCGAGGTGGGCGACGTGCTCGCAGCGGCCGGTGCTGTCGGTGCCGGACTCCTGGTCCCCGAGAGCGACGGGTGGCCGTCGGCGATGGACGACCTCGGGCCGCACGCGCCGGTGGTCCTCTGGACGCGCAGCTCGGGTGCACGCCTCGGCGACGGGATGTCGGCGTTGAGTGTCGTGGGGTCCCGGGCGAACACGGTGGCGGGTGCTGAGGCCGCGGCGGAGATCACCTCGACGGCGGCGGACGCGGGAGTCTGCATCGTGAGCGGGGGTGCCTACGGCATCGACGCGGTGGCGCACCGTGTCGCCTTCGCCGCCGGGACGCCCACGGTCGCCGTCCTGGCCGGTGGAATCGATCAGCTCTACCCGGCGGGGAACGCACAGCTGCTCCAGAACGTGGCGCGGCAGGGGGCGTTGCTCGCCGAGTCCGCACCGGGGACGCGACCGACGCGGTGGCGTTTCCTCGCCCGGAACCGGCTGATCGCCGCGCTCGCCGACGTCACGGTCGTGGTCGAGGCCGGCGCCCGGTCCGGCGCGCTCAACACGGCCCACCACGCCGCGCAGCTCGGTCGCCCGGTGTTCGCGGTCCCGGGTGCATTCGCGTCCTCGGCATCGGTCGGGTGCCATCGACTCATCGCACAGGGGCGGGCGCAGATCGTCGTGCACCCCGGCGATCCGGTCGCGGCGACGAGACCGGCGACCGGGATGAGCGGGGGAGCGGTGCCGGACGAACCGCTCCTGTCCGGTCGGCAGGACCCCGATGTGCTCCGGGTGCTCGACGCGCTCGGTCGTCGCGCCCTGCCCGAGGCGGAGATCGCCCGCCGGGCCGGGATGTCGACGTCCGACGTCGCCGACGCGCTCGCGCTGGCGCAGCTGCAGGGACTCGTCGTCGCGAGCGGCGGCGGGTGGGGTCGGGCATGACGGTCGGCAGCCGTACGCTGACGTCGTGGTTGCTCGGACGGACGGTCGACTCGTGGTGGCGGTGGACGCCTTCCTCGGGCACGCCCGGCACGCGCGGGGCCTCAGCGAGCAGACCCTCCGCGCGTACGCCAACGATCTCGAGCAGCTCGTGGCGTTCGCGGACGCCCGAGGGGTCGACCGCGTCGCCGACGTCGAGCTCGAGCTCCTGCGTGACTGGCTGTGGGATGCCGACCACCGGGGGCTCGCCCGGTCGACCATCGCTCGGCGGTCCTCGTCCGTGCGGGCGTTCACGCGTTGGGCGAGCGAGACCGGGGCGACCGCGACGGACGCCGGGGTCCGGCTCCGGGCCCCGAAGGGTGGGGCACACCTTCCCCGCGTGGTGTCGGCCGACCAGGTGCGCGCCCTGCTCGACGGGCTCGGTGCCCGAGCGGCGACGGACGACCCGACGGCGCTGCGGGACCTGGCCCTGGTCGAGCTCCTGTACGCGGCGGCCATCCGGGTCAGCGAGCTCGTCGGCATCGACGTGACCGACGTCGATCGGGGACGCCTGACCGTGCGGGTGCTCGGCAAGGGCGGCAAGGAACGCGTGGTGCCGTTCGGGGTGCCGGCGCGGGAGGCACTCGAGGCGTGGCTCGAGCGCGGACGGCCCGCCCTCGCCGCACGGGCCGAGGGACCGGCAGGCACGGCGCTGTTCCTCGGCGACCGTGGCACGCGACTCGGCGTCCGCAGCGCCTACCGCGTGGTGGCGCGGTTGCTCGGTGACCTGCCGGGCGAGGGGCCGAGCGGGCCGCACACCTTCCGGCACACCGCGGCGACGCACCTGCTCGACGGGGGAGCGGACCTGCGCGCGGTGCAGGAACTCCTCGGACACGCCAGCCTCGGCACGACGCAGATCTACACGCACGTGTCGTCGGCCCGGCTGCGCGAGGTCTACCGGACGGCACACCCGCGCGCCTGACGGTGCGCCGATGTACGTCCCGGTCGGCTCCGCTCACCCGGGCCAGGCCGACTTGGGCAACAGCACCGGCCACTCGGCTGGTGGAAGGTACGCCATCGGATCGACGTAGTGACCGTCCACGCGAGCACCCAGATGCAGGCACGGCGCCGACGCCGGACAGTGCCCGACCGAGACGCGGCCGACCGGCGCGCCCCGCACGACCTCGTCACCGGCGGCCACCAGGGGCGTCACCGAGTCGAGCGTGCTGACCAGCCCGTCGCCGTGGTCGATCGTCACGACGGTGCGGCCGCCGACCGCGCCGGCGAACGCCACGGTGCCGTCGTCCACCGCCGAGGCAGTGCTGCCGAGGGCGCTCGGGACGTCGAGGCCCCGGTGGCCGGCGCCGTAGTCCGAGGACGGTGCCTCCCACGCGCGCTCGACCACCCGCGATCCGGTGGGCCAGACCCAGCGAGCCTCGACCCGGCCCCGATCGGTCGCAGCGTCCGCGGACGACCCGGCTCCGGTCGACGACGCAGCAACGAACACCACGGTTCCGCTCAGCACCGTCCCGCTCAGCACCGCCGCGCACACCACGGACAGCAGGACGGGACGTGCGCTCGATCGCATCTCCCCAGCCTGGGCGGCGGAACCCGGCCCCGATGCGGGCGGGGGCGATCCGTGGAGGGGGGAGTCGCGCCTCCAGGCCTGGGGAGGGAGAAGACGGCGACGGATGCGACAGCACCGACCGCACGCCGTCCCGACCGCGCCCCGGTTATGACCAGATCCCGAGCGAGGAGTACAGTCGGGGCCGCTCCGGAACACGCAACGCCGCTCGGACGGCGAACCAGCCGACCGCCGGGGCACCGTGCTGCACAACTGCACGGCGGCAGAACCCAGGAGCATCGTGTCCACCACGACCACCGGGCACGGCGAAGACCGTGCGTTCAAGGGGAAGGTCACCCTGTTCGCCATCGCGGCGGCGGTCGGTGGCTTCCTGTTCGGCTTCGACTCGTCCGTCATCAACGGCGCCGTCGACGCGATCAAGGGCGAGTTCGACCTCTCCGACGCGGCCAGCGGTTTCGCGGTCGCATCGGCCCTGATCGGCTGCGCGTTCGGCGCCTACTTCGCCGGCCGCCTCGCCGACCGCTACGGCCGCACCCGGATCATGTTCTGGGCCGCCGTGCTGTTCTTCGTCTCGTCGATCGGTTCGGCGTTCGCGTTCGCGACGTGGGACCTCGTGATCTGGCGTCTCGTCGGCGGTCTCGGCATCGGTACCGCTTCGGTCATCGCACCGGCGTACATCTCCGAGGTGTCCCCGAAGGCGATCCGCGGGCGGCTGGCCTCGTTCCAGCAGCTGGCGATCACGCTCGGTATCTTCGCCGCGCTCCTGTCCGACCAGCTCTTCGCCGTCACCGCGGGCAGCGCCTCGGCCGAGGTCTGGGGTCTGGCCGCCTGGCGCTGGATGTTCCTGGTCGGGGTGATCCCCTCGGTCGTCTACGGCGTCCTGGCGATCACGCTGCCGGAGTCCCCGCGCTACCTGCTCACCAAGGGCCGTGCTGACGATGCGCGCGTCGTGATGGGCAAGATCGTCCCGCGCGACACCGTGAACACGAGCCTCGAGGAGATCCAGGACGGCATCAAGAAGGAAGCCAACGAGAAGAAGGGCTCCATCCGGGGCAACCGCTTCGGGCTCCAGCCGATCGTCTGGGTGGGCATCATCCTGGCCGTGCTGCAGCAGTTCGTCGGCATCAACGTGATCTTCTACTACTCGACGACGCTCTGGCAGGCCGTCGGCTTCAAGGAGGAGGACTCGTTCCTCATCTCCACGATCACCTCGGTGGTCAACGTCGCCGTCACCTTCGTGGCGATCTTCCTGGTCGACAAGGTCGGCCGCAAGCCGCTGCTCGTCGCCGGTTCCGCGGGCATGTTCGTCTCGCTCACCATGGTCGCCATCGCGTTCTCGCAGGCGACGATCGTCGACGGCAGCCCGAGCCTCCCCGGCTCGTGGGGCGTCATCGCGCTGGTCTTCGCGAACCTCTTCGTGGTGTCCTTCGGCGCGACGTGGGGTCCGCTCATGTGGGTCCTGCTCGGCGAGATGTTCCCGAACCGCATCCGCGCCACGGCGCTGGGCGTCGGCTCGGCCGCCAACTGGATCGCGAACTTCATCGTGACGATCTCGTTCCCGGTGCTCTCGGGCTTCAACCTGACGGTCACGTACGGCATCTACGCGCTGTTCGCGCTGCTGTCGCTGTTCTTCGTCATCGCCAAGATCCCGGAGACCAAGGGCCGCTCGCTCGAGGAGATGGGCATCTCCGCCGACGGCGACACGGTGGACGCCAAGGCCTGATCGGCCGGTCGCACCGCGTCCGTTCCGCACGGATCACCGGTCAGGAGGCCCGGACCACGTCAGCCGCGAGGCGCGCGTGATCCGGGCCTCCGTTCTGTTAGCATCTATCCAGCAGCGTGCTGACGCGCGCTGACTTCGCGTGTCCACCAAGCCCTCACGGGCTCGGTACCCGACCACCGGTCCTGCTCTCACGAGCAGGCGGTCGCGTGCCAGGACACCAGGGACCACGACCGACGGTCGTGATCGACACAACCGCAACAGGTCCGCAGCGACGTGCGAGAGCACGGCTGCGCGCCGAGAACACAGAAGGAGGACGGCACATGGCCGTCGTCACCATCCGCCAGCTGCTCGACAGCGGCGTCCACTTCGGACACCAGACCCGTCGGTGGAACCCGAAGGTGAAGCGCTTCATCCTCGCCGAGCGCTCGGGCATCCACATCATCGACCTGCAGCAGTCGCTGGCCTTCATCGACCGCGCGTACGACTTCGTCAAGGAGACGGTCGCGCACGGTGGCACGATCCTCTTCGTGGGCACCAAGAAGCAGGCCCAGGGCTCCATCGCCGAGCAGGCGACCCGCGTCGGCCAGCCGTACGTCAACCAGCGTTGGCTCGGCGGTCTGCTCACGAACTTCCAGACGGTCTCCAAGCGCCTCGCGCGCATGAAGGAGCTCGAGGAGATCGACTTCGACGACACGACGAAGGGCTTCACCAAGAAGGAGCTCCTCATCAAGAAGCGCGAGCTGGACAAGCTCCACAAGACCCTCGGTGGTATCCGCAACCTCACGCGGACCCCGAGCGCGCTCTGGATCGTCGACACCAAGAAGGAGCACCTCGCCGTCGACGAGGCGCAGAAGCTCGGTATCCCGATCATCGGCATCCTCGACACCAACTGCGACCCCGACGAGATCACGTACCCGATCCCGGGCAACGACGACGCGATCCGCTCCGTCGGCCTCCTGACCCGCATCGTCGCCGACGCCGCGGCCGAGGGCCTGAAGACCCGCCACAACGGCGGCGACGAGGACGAGGCCAGCGAGCCCCTCGCCGAGTGGGAGCAGGAGCTCCTCGGTGGCGAGACCGCCGCCACGACCGAGGCGCCCGCCGCCCCGGTCGAGGAGAACGATGCCGACGCGCAGGTCGCCGCGAAGGAGATCGGCGAGCCGATCGCCGACGAGGCGAAGAACGCGGAGCCGACGGCCGAGGCCGAGGCAGCCGCGGAGACCACCCCCGCCGAGTGAGTCGCCGGGGCGCCCGGCCCCCCCCCGGGGCCGGCCCCCCCGACTGCACACCACTCTCCACACACGTACAGTCCAGAAAGGACTCCAGTCAATGGCAAACTTCACCGCTGCTGACGTGAAGAAGCTCCGCGAGGACCTCGGCGCCGGCATGATGGACGCGAAGAACGCGCTCGTCGAGGCCGACGGCGACTACGACAAGGCCGTCGAGCTGCTCCGCATCAAGGGTGCGAAGGCCGTCGCCAAGCGCGACGACCGTGCCACCTCTGAAGGCGTCGTCGTCGCGACCTCCGAGAACGGCGCCGCCACGGTCGTCGAGCTCGCGAGCGAGACCGACTTCGTCGCGAAGAACGAGAAGTTCACGACCCTCGCCGACAAGGTGCTGGGCGCGGTCGCCGCTGCCGGTGCCGCCGACGTCGCCGCCGCCAACGCCGCACCGCTGGACGGCAAGACCGTCCTCGAGGTCGTCAACGAGTCGGCTGCTGCGCTGGGCGAGAAGCTCGAGGTCCGCACGGTCCGCCGCGTCGAGGGCTCGGCCTTCGAGATCTACCTGCACAAGACCAGCCAGGACCTGCCGCCGCAGATCGCCGTCGTCATCGCGTACGAGGGTGACAACGCCGCCGAGGCACGTTCGATCGCACAGCACGTCGCGTTCGCGAACCCGACGTACCTGACCCGCGACGAGGTCCCGGCCGAGGCCATCGAGAAGGAGCGTGCGACCGTCGAGGCGATCACGCGCGAAGAGGGCAAGCCCGAGGCTGCGCTCCCGAAGATCGTCGAGGGCCGGGTGAACGCCTACATCAAGCAGGTGTCGCTCCTCGACCAGGACTACGCGAAGGACAACAAGATCTCCGTCGCGAAGGCCGCCGAGAACGCCGGCATCACGATCCAGGGCTTCGCCCGCGTCAAGGTCGGCGCGTAACGAACCCGTGACGGGGTCAGGAACCAACCAGGTTCCTGGCCCCGTTTTTCGCGCGCGCCGGCACGACACGCGCGCGACACATCCGCGAGTACATTTCCACGAGACCACGACGAAGGGTGCGGACCAGATGACCGACGAGAAGACCGGACGACGCCGCGTTCTGCTGAAGCTGTCGGGAGAGGCGTTCGGCGCCGGCTCCCTCGGGGTGAACCCCGACGTGATCGGCACCATCGCCAAGGAGATCGCCGTCGCCGCGCGCGAGGTCGAGATCGCGATCGTCGTCGGCGGTGGCAACTTCTTCCGCGGAGCCGAGCTCTCGCAGCGCGGCATGGACCGCGGGCGCGCCGACTACATGGGCATGCTCGGCACGGTGATGAACGCTCTCGCGCTGCAGGACTTCCTCGAGCAGGCGGGAGCTGCAACCCGGGTGCAGTCCGCCATCGCGATGACCCAGGTCGCCGAGCCGTACATCCCGCGGCGCGCCGAGCGGCACCTCGAGAAGGGCCGGGTCGTCATCTTCGGCGCCGGTGCCGGACTGCCGTACTTCTCCACCGACACGGTGGCGGCGCAGCGTGCGCTCGAGATCAAGGCGGACGAGGTCCTCGTCGCCAAGAACGGCGTCGACGGCGTGTACACCGCCGACCCGAAGAAGGACGCCACCGCTGAGAAGCTGCACCACGTGACCTACCAGGACGCGCTGTTGAAGGGCCTCAAGGTCGTCGACGCCACCGCGTTCTCGCTCTGCATGGACAACGGCATGCCGATGCACGTCTTCGGCATGGAGGGCGACGGCAACGTCCAGGCCGCGATCCGTGGCGAGCGCATCGGCACCGTCGTCAGCAACTGACCCCCGGCGCTGACTAGACTCGACGCCAGTACCGAAGGAGTCACACCGTGATCAGTGATGTCCTGACCGAAGCCACCGAGAAGATGGCGAAGGCCGTGGAGGTCGCCAAGGACGACTTCTCGACCGTCCGTACCGGCCGGATCAACGCCGCGCTCTTCCAGAAGATCCCGGTCGACTACTACGGCACGCCGACGCCGCTCGCGCAGCTCGCGTCCCTGCAGACGCCCGAGGCCCGCACGCTCATCGTCACGCCGTACGACAAGTCGGCGCTCAAGGAGATCGAACGTTCCATCGCGACGTTCCCGAACCTCGGCGCCAGCCCGACGAACGACGGCGACATCGTCCGAGTGACGATCCCGGAGCTCACCAAGGACCGCCGCAAGGAGTTCGTGAAGCTCGTGCGGACGAAGGGCGAGGACCACAAGGTCGTCATCCGGAACATCCGCCGCAAGGCCAAGGACGACCTCGACGCGCTCAAGGGTGAGATCTCCGACGACGAGATCTCGCGTGGCGACAAGGACCTCGAGGCCCTGACGAAGAAGCACGTCGACCAGATCGACGACGCGCTGAAGAAGAAGGAAGCCGAACTCCTCGAGGTCTGATGCGTCGCTCCGACCAGGGCGAGGACCGCCCCACAGCAGAGCACGGGCCCGCGTCGAGCGGGCCCGTGAAGAAGGGGCTCCGTCAAGACTTCGATGCGCGTGCACGAGCGGCGCGCACCGACTTCGAGGCGCAGCTCCGCCAGCGGAAGGCCGACTTCGGCGCGCGCAACGAAGCGCTGACCGCGCGGACCGGGCGCAACCTGCCGGCGGCGATCGGCATCGCGCTCGCGTTCGCGGTCGTGATGCTCGGCACGCTGCTCCTGTTCACGCCCTCCTTCATGGTGGTCGCGGCGTTCCTGCTCGGGGTCGGCGTCTACGAGCTGACGAGTGCGATGCGGTTCGCCGGGCGCGACGTCCCGCGGATCCCCAGCGTCGCCGTGGCGATCGCGATCGTGCCGGCGGCGTTCCTGCTCGGGCAGGTGGCGGCGCTGTTCACCCTGCTCGGCGGCATCGTCCTGATCAGCGCCTGGCGACTGGTCGAGGTCGCCCTCGCGCGGCAGAAGCCCCCGGCCGGCAACGTCGCCCGAGACCTCACGAACGGGCTGTTCGTCCAGGCCTACATCTCACTGCTCGGCGCGTGCGTCGTGCTGCTCTCCGCCCAGCCGGACGGCAACCTCTGGGTGATCGCGTTCATCCTCGTCGTCGTCGCGGTCGACACCGGCGCGTACGCCACCGGGCTGAACCTCGGCAAGCACCCGATGGCTCCGCGCATCAGTCCCAAGAAGACGTGGGAGGGCTTCGCCGGGTCCGTGGCGGCGAGCATCGTCGTCGGCATCCTGGTGGCCGTGTTCATGCTCGGGCTGCCCTGGTGGACCGGTGTCCTGCTCGGTGTGCTCATCTCCGGTTCGGCCACGCTCGGCGACCTGACCGAGTCGATGATCAAGCGTGACCTCGGCATCAAGGACATCTCGTCGTTCCTGCCCGGACACGGTGGCCTGCTCGACCGCATCGACAGCATCCTGCCGTCCGCCGCGGTCGCCTACGTGCTGTACCTGATCGTCAACCACTGACCGCGCCCGTCCCGGGCTGAACGCCCCACTCAGCGCGTCCAGGTTGTGCCATGGCGGGGGACTGGCAGAATGACGCCGTGGCCACCACCTTCCCGACCGCAGCCCGTTCCGCCCTCGGTTACGACGTCGACGAAGTCGAGCGTTTCCTCGAGGACGCCCGGCGCGCGTACTCCGCCGACGACAGCGCCCCCGGCATCGAAGCCGCGAAGATCCGCGCCACGGCGTTCTCGATGCGCAAGGGCGGGTACTCCACGTCGCACGTCGACGCCGCACTCGAGCGACTCGAGGACGCCTTCGCGGCCCGCGAGCGCGAGCGGGAGATGAGCGAGGTGGGCAAGAAGGCCTGGTACGCCGAGGCGCGGACGAAGGCCTCCGACGTCGTGGCGCGGCTCGAACGGCCCGACGGGCAACGGTTCAGCCGGGTCAGCGTGCTCGGCACCGGGTACCACCCGAAGGACGTCGACGCGTTCGCTGCCCGGCTGGCCGGGTACTTCCGCGAGGGCAAGCCGCTCAGCCTCACCGAGGTCCGCTCGATCGTCTTCCGCCCGAAGCACGGCGGGTACCGCGAGGCGCAGGTCGATGCGCTGCTCGACGCCGTCGTCGAAGTGATGCTCGCTGTCCGGTGACGACGCGCTATCCCCAGGTGCTTCGCTTTCCGTGATCGTTCCGTTACCCTGGTCCTACTCATGGGCAGGCACACGGCAGACTCAAGCTCCGACCGCGATACCCGCGAGCACCTCAGCCTCCAGGCTTCCGGTGAGCGCCGCGCGGCAATGCAGCGAACCCGCACGACGGAGACGTCGGCGTTCGGGGTGACCCCGCAGGCAGCGCCCGCGGCGACGGGTCCGGTCGCCATGCCGAAGTCGGTGGCGGCGAACCGCGTCTCCGACGAGCGTGTGGCCTCCTTCGCCCACGATGCCCTGAACGACGCCGACCAGCGTCCCGCGAAGCAGCGCACCGCGACGGTGCAGCGCCGCGCGACGCCGAAGCTCGGCAAGCCCGCCGCTTCGTCGGTGAACGCTGCGACCCGCAAGCGCGCGGTCGCGCCGATGATGTCTTTCGTCGGCGTGTTCCTCTTCGTCGGCGGCTCGCTGTTCAACCCGCTGCAGGCGGACGTGGCACAGGCCGCAGTCGACACCCCGGTGCTCGTGAAGACGCCGCCGGCGCCGCAGCAGTACACCGCGCACGGCACCTACGCCGTGGCCGCCGCCGACCGTGACGGCTACGACGTCACCGTCCCGGCCCCGAAGGTCGTCAAGCCCGTCGTCGAAGAGGCCGACACCGACGCCGAGACCACCGACGACAGCGCGGACGCTGCGGCCACCGAGACCCAGCCGGTCTCCGCCGCCAACACGCTCGCCGCGACCGCCGCGACGCCCGACCCGGGCAGCGCGCAGGCCATCGCCCTGCAGCAGGTCACGGCTCGTGGCTGGGGCACCGATCAGTACAACTGCCTGGTCTCGCTGTGGAACAAGGAGTCCGGCTGGCGGGTGAACGCCTACAACCCCAGCGGTGCGTACGGCATCCCGCAGGCCCTCCCCGGCAGCAAGATGGCCACGGCCGGCGCCGACTGGCAGACCAACCCGGCCACGCAGATCACCTGGGGTCTCAACTACATCGCCGGCGTCTACGGCACCCCCTGCGGTGCCTGGGGGCACAGCCAGGCCAACAACTGGTACTGATCGGCTGCTCGGGTGCCGCGCAGCAACCGACCGCGGCGTCCCCGTGGTCGCGACGTCGAGCCTGACGAGGAGACCACCCTCGATCGGCTGATGAGCTCGTGGAAGCGCACCGAGGTCCGCCACGGTCGCGAGTACCAGGTGCAGCCGATCTCGGCCGCGTCGGCGCAGAAGGAGTACATCTGCCCGGGGTGCGGCGGAACCGTCCTGCCCGGCACCGCCCACGTGGTGGTCTGGCGTGCGGACGGCGTGCTCGGTGACGCTGCCGACCTGGCGTCGCGCCGGCACTGGCACAACCACTGCTGGAGCATCGCATGACCGAGCGTGACGTGACGCACGACACCGAGATCCGATCGGCCACCGAGCTACCGGCCCGTCGCACCGAGGTCGAGCTCGTCACGGACGACCACCTGACGCTCGTCGGTGAGCTCGCCGAGCCTGCCGACACCCCGGCTCGCGGGGCCATCGTCACGCTCCACCCGCTGCCGACCGCGCACGGGTTCATGGACTCGCACGTGCTCAAGAAGGCCGCCGCACGGTTGCCCGCCCTCGCCGACATCGCGGTGCTGCGCTTCAACTTCCGGTCCGTCACGTCGCCCCGGGGCACGTCCGAGGGTGCCTTCGGCGAGGGCGTGTCCGAGGGCTTCGACCTGCGCGCGGCCGTCGCCGAGGTCGCCGACCGCGGCCTGCCGACGCCGTGGCTGGTGGGGTGGTCCTTCGGCACCGAGGTGATCCTCAAGCACGCGCTCGAACACGTCGAGGCCGGCACGGTCGCCGGCGTCGTCCTGCTGTCGCCACCGCTGCACCGCACCTCGGACGAGGAGCTCGCCCGCTGGGCTGCCGTCGGTGTCCCGGTCGTGGCGCTCGTCCCGGAACACGACGACTTCCTGCAGCCCGAAGCCGCGGCGGCACGGTTCGCGCTCGCCCCGAACGTCCGGGTCGTGCCCGTGGCCGGCGCGAAGCACCTGTGGGTGGGAGAGCGGTACGTGCGGATCGTCCTCGACGCGATTGCCGACCTCGTCGTGCCGGGCAGCGCCCCGCTGCCGACCAACTGGCCCGTCTGACCACGTCCGCACGAAGCCCTGCAGCCCGCCACCTGCACCAGGTGGGACGGCCTGGAGGCGCGGGTCACGCCTCCAGGCCGTGGACCGTCAGCGGTCGGTCGCGTCCACGTCGTCGTCAGCGTCCGCAGCGGACGCTGCGGCGGGTGCCGTGCCGAGCAGGCCCGTGGCGTTCGTGAGGACCCCGCGGAGGTTCTCGAGGTAGCCCGCGACGGCTTCGCGTTCGGTGCGGATCGCCGCCAGGCGGTCCTCGGCCTCGGCGATGACGCCGGCGGTGCGCTCCTCGGCGTCGGCGACCATCCGGTGCACGCGGTCCTGCGCGTCGGCGATGATGGTGCGGGCGTGCTCCTGGGCCTCGGCTGTGCTGGTGCGCTCGAGGTCGTCGGCCTCCTGCTGCAGGCGTTCGGCGCGCTCGCGGGCCTCGGTCGCGCGGCGGGTGGCCTCGGCGAGCTGCAGGTTGGCCTCGTCCAGGTACTTCTGCGTCTCGGTCACGGTCTCGTGGTGCTTCCGCAGGTAGTCCTGCTCGGCGTCGTCGCGGCGGGACGCGAGTTCCGACTCGAGCGTCGTGCGCGCTTCGTCGCGCTCCCGGGCGATCTCGGCGCGCACCTCGTCACGCTCCTTGACCAGGGCGGCGCGGGCCGTGTCGATCTCCTGCCGCAGGGCGGTGCGCTCGGCCTCGAGCACCCCCAGCTCGGCAGTGCGACGGTCGGCGATCTCGGTGTCGACCTCGGCGTGCTCACGCTCGCGTCGGGCGGCGATGGCGTTCTCGTGCTCCCGGACCGCACGCTCGGCTGCAGCGTCGGCCTCGGCGCGCTCCTGCGCGATCCGGGCGTCGTGCTCCTCGAGCTCACGGGCGATCCGGTCGGCGGTCTCCTGCACCAGGCGCGCGTTCTCGACCCGGGTCTGCTCCTCGTCGACACGGAGCTGGGCGTGGGCCGCCTCGATCTCCTGCTCGAGCGCGGTGCGGGCTGCAGCCAGTTCGCGGTCCCACTGGGCGCGGGCGGCGGCGAGTTCCTCGTCGAGCTCGCGGCGGCGGTCCGCGACCTCCGTGTCGAGCTCGGCGCGACGGCGGGTGACCTTGGACTCGAGTTCGGCGCGACCGGTCTCGAGTGCCAGGGCGTGTGCCTGCTGCTCCTCGTCACGCTCACGGTGCCAGGCGGCACGGCCCTCGGTGACCTCGCGCTCGAGGGCCTCGCGCCGGGTCGTCTCCTCGCGGTCGAGGTCCTCGGTGCGGCGGGTGTGGTCGGCCTCGAAGACGGAACGGCGGTGCTCGGTCTCGCGGTCGAGCTCGGCCGCGGCGGTGCGGGCGTCGGCGGACTCGCGCTGGGCGATCTCGCGGAGCTCGGCGACCTCGTGCTCGACCTGCGCGCGCAGTGCGTTCGTCTCGCGGATGGCGACGGAACGGACCTCGGCGGCCTCGGTCACGGCGGCCCCGCGGATCGAGGCGGCTTCGTTGCGGGCGTCCTGCGTGAGCAGACCGGCCTCGGCGCGGGCACGTTCGACGGTGTCGGCTGCCTCGGCGCGGGCGCGGGTCAGTTCGTTGGTGGCGCGGGTGCGGGCGTCCTCGAGGGTGTCGCGCGCTTCCTCCTGGGCCTCGCGGACGGTGCGCTCGGCTTCGGCGCGGCTCGAGGCTCGGAGCCGCTGGGCGTCGATGTCCGCCTGGCTGATGAGCCGGGTCGACTGCTCCTCGGCCACACGCAGGGTGGACTCGAGGCGGGTGCCCAGTCCGCTGTACGTGGGCGTGCCGGCCTCGTCGAGCTCGCCCTGCAGTTCGGAGACCCGGGCCTGCAGGAGACGGATCTCCTTCGCGGCGTCGGCGCGGTCGTTGTTCGACTTGATGAGCTCGCGGCGCAGGTCGTTCAGCGAACGCTCCACCTCGTCGCGGCGGTACCCCCGCAGCTCGGTCCCGAACTCGGCCTCGTCGTTCGCCACGTGTCGCTCCTGGGTGCTCGGCGGAGGGCTTGGATCGGCCCGCGGTCGATTGTAGTGGCGGCCGGAGCGGGTCGTCTGAGTCCGGCGACAGCGCGGATTGATGCGCTGTCCAGCGTTGCTCGCTATCCTGAATCGCTGATTCGCGCGCCGACATCCCCACCCCGGCGCGGTAGGGAGAGAGTTCGTGCGATTCGTCCTGGCGATCGTCAGTTTCGTCATCGGTCTGCTGCTCGTGGCGCTGGCGGTGGGACAGCGGACCGTGTTCGCGCCGCCGTCCTCGCTCGTGGCCGAGAGCTCGACGACCAGTTCCGCCCCGGTGACCGTGATCCCGGGGACGACGCTCAACGCCAACCCCGGCTACCAGCGCATCAACGTGTCCGGCTCCGGCAAGGTCTTCGCGGCCTACGGCAAGACCGCCGACGTGGATGCCTGGATCGGTGACGCCGAGCACACCACGCTCCGCTTCGACGCCGAGAAGGGCGCGCTGGTCGGGTCGACCTCGGGCAGCGAGACCAGCGTCCCCTCGCCGAAGGGCAGCGACCTCTGGTACCAGGAGTACGACGGTGCCGGACAGTTCACGGTCCGCCTGCCGCAGGACGTCTCGGTCCTCGTCGTGAGCGACGGCGAGGCCGCAGCGCCGAGCGACGTGTCCGTCACCTGGCCGCAGGACACCGCGACGCCGGCGGTCGGTCCGCTGCTCGTGGCCGGCGGCGTGTTCGTCCTCGGAGGTCTCGTGCTGCTCGTCCTCGCCTTCCTGCACCAGCGCCGTGGCCGCGGTCCCCGCCGTCGCAGTGGTGGCAGCCGCCCGCCGCGGGTGCGTGCGTCCCGTCGAGCAGCCGCCGCCGGAGCCCAGGTGCCGCGCCGCGGTCGTCGCGGCACGCGTGCGCTCGTCGGCGTCCCGGTGCTGCTCGTCGGCGCCCTGACCCTGGCCGGCTGTTCCTCGGACTACTGGCCGCAGGGTGGCGACCCGTCGCTCGCCACGCCGACCCCGACGGCCACCGCCACGGGGGCTGCTGAGACCACGGAGCCGACGGCTGCGACCAAGCAGCAGATCACCCGCATCGTGCAGCGCACCGCCGCCGTCGCCGAGCAGGCCGACGGGGCCCGCGACCGCGACCTGGTCCGGACCCGGTTCTCCGGAGCGGCGCTCGATCTCCGTCTGGCGAACTACTCGATCCGCGGCAAGGACTCGGACGTCAAGGCACCGCCGGCGATCTCGGCCGCGCAGGTGTGCGTCGCGCTGCCGCAGCAGACCGACACCTGGCCGCGCACGGTCTTCACGATCGTCGCCGAGGACTGTGACGCCAAGTCCGCACCGCAGGCCCTGACCCTGGTGCAGGACACTGCCCGCGATCCGTACAAGGTGGCGTACGACGTCTCGCTCGAGGCCGACGCGAAGATCCCGAGCCTCGCCCCGACGACGATCGGTGCAGCACTGCTCGCGCCGGAGTCGAAGCTCCTGACGATCCAGCCCGACCAGGTCGCGACCGCCTACGGCGACATCCTGTCGAAGGACACCGCCAGTGAGTACGCCGACCTGTTCGCGACCGAGGGCGACGCGCTCCGCACCACCATCGGCAAGGCGTACAAGGACAAGAAGGCCAAGGCCCTGCCGGACACGGCGAAGATCGAGTACTCGTCCGAGGCACCCGCCGACTCCGCCGTCGCCATCGCGACGGACGACGCCGGCGCCCTGGTCTCCGCCGACCTGGACGAGATCGAGAAGGTGACCCCGACCGCGTCGGGTGCCGAGGTGAACACCGAGGGTGCCGTCAAGGCACTGTCCG
This sequence comes from Curtobacterium sp. BRB10, assembly GCF_031844325.1. Lineage (NCBI taxonomy): Bacteria > Bacillati > Actinomycetota > Actinomycetes > Micrococcales > Microbacteriaceae > Curtobacterium > Curtobacterium sp. BRB10. Next base: position 464,299 of record NZ_JAUZVA010000003.1, on the reverse strand, counting down.
GCGTGGACACGAGCAAGAAGGGCATCAGCGCGACCTACAGCGTCCAGTTGCTCTTCTACGTGCCGCCGGTCGCCTCGGATGGCAAAGTGGTCCTGCTCGGGTTCACACAGGGCCTGACCGCAGCAAGTGAGGTGCAATGAGCAACATCCCCCCGACCCCGTCCGGGCTCCGCGGAGCCGTGGACCTGTCGTCGCTCGTCGACCGCGCACAGCGGCCGCCCCAGCCGTCCGGTGCTCCGGCCCCGGCGGGTTCCGCCAGCGGAGCCGCTCCCGGCACGGAAGCCGGCACCGTGAACGGTGCCGACCTGACCGTCCCGTCGCTCGTGATCGACGTCACCGACGCGACGTTCCAGGATGTCCTGGAGCTGTCGAACGTCGTCCCGGTCATCGTGGACATCTGGGCCGAGTGGTGCGGGCCGTGCAAGCAGCTCTCGCCGATCCTCGAGCAGCTCACCGCGGAGTACGACGGCCGCGTGGTGCTCGCCAAGGTGGACGCCGACACGAACCCGCAGCTCGTGCAGGCGTTCCAGGCGCAGTCGATCCCGACCGTGGCCGCCGTGATCGGCGGACGCCCGCTCGGGCTCTTCGTCGGGGCACTGCCCGAGGCGCAGGTCCGTGACGTCTACGAGCAGGTGCTCCAGGCCGCCGAGCAGAACGGCGTGGCCGGTCGCGTGACCGTCGACGGCGCAGTCGCATCCGCTGACGCCGAGCAGGGCGAGCCGGAGCCGGAGCCGCTCCCGCCGCACCACCAGGCCGCGTACGACGCGATCGAGCGGGGCGACTACGCCACCGCGATCGAGGAGTACAAGACCGCCATCCTGCAGGACCCGCACGACCAGATGGCCGTGGCCGGGCTCGCGCAGGTGTCACTGCTCGACCGGCTCAACGGTCGGACGGCCGACGAGATCCGGGCGGCAGCAGCCGCCGGCCCGCAGGACGTCCAGGCACAGCTGGCGGTCGCCGACCTCGACATCTCGGGCGGGCACGTCGACGACGCCTTCGGGCGGCTGCTCGACCTCGTACCGACGGTGTTCGGGGACGACCGTGAGGCCCTGCGTGTCCGGCTCGTCGAGTACTTCGAGCTCATCGGCAGCGAGGACCCGCGCGTCGTCGCGGCGCGTCGCCGTCTGGCGAACGCCCTGTACTGACCCCACGAGGCAGACGGGAGGCCCGGTGCCAGCTGGCACCGGGCCTCCCGTCTGTTCATCGGTCGCGTCGAGGACGCTGGCCGGGCTACTGGTCCAGCTTCAGCCAGACGGCGCCGAGCGGCGGCACCACGAGGTGCGCCGAGGCCGGGCGGCCCGCCCACGGGGTGTCCTCCGCCGTGACGACGCCGAGGTTGCCGACTCCGGACCCGCCGTACTCGGCAGCGTCGGTGTTGAGCACCTCGTGCCAATCACCGGCGGTCGGTAGCCCGAAGCGACGCTCCACCGGCACGCCGGAGAAGTTCACGAACACCGCGACCCGATCGTCGCCGTCCTTCCGCAGGAACCCGAGCGTCGAGTGCGGTGCGTCGCCGCCCTCGAGCCACTCGAAGCCGTCGGCTGTCGAGTCGTGCGTCCAGAGCGCAGGGGAGTCCTTGTACACGCGGTTGAGCTCCGCGACGAGGTCCTGCACACCTCGGTGGCCGGGCTGGTCGAGGAGCCACCAGTCGAGGCCCTTTGCCTCGGACCACTCGGCGGGCTGCGCGAACTCCTGGCCCATGAAGAGCAGCTGCTTGCCGGGGTGCGCCCACATGAACGCCAGGTACGCACGAACGTTGGCGAGCTTCTGCCACTCGTCGCCGGGCATCTTGCCGTACAGGGAGCCCTTGCCGTGCACGACCTCGTCGTGGCTGATCGGCAGCGTGAACTGCTCGCTGAACGCGTAGACGAACGAGAACGTGATCTCGTCGTGGTGGTAACTGCGGTACGCGGGGTCGCGCTGCACGTACTCGAGCGAGTCGTGCATCCACCCCATGTTCCACTTCTGCCCGAAGCCGAGCCCACCGGCGCTCGTCGGCTGGGTCACGCCCGGCCACGAGGTGCTCTCCTCCGCGATCATCACGATGCCGGGGTAGCGCTTGTACGCCGTCGCGTTCGTCTCCTGCAGGAACGAGATCGCGTCGAGGTTCTCGCGGCCACCGTGGACGTTCGGCAGCCAGTCGGTGCGGGAGTAGTCGAGGTACAGCATCGAGGCCACCGCGTCGACCCGCAGGCCGTCGATGTGGAACTCCTCGAGCCAGTACAGCGCGTTCGCGACCAGGAAGTTGCGCACCTGCGGCTGCCCGAAGTCGAACACGTACGTGCCCCAGTCGAGCTGCTCGCCGCGGCGGGGGTCCGGGTGCTCGAACAGTGCGTAGCCGTCGAAGCGACCGAGCGCCCACTCGTCCTTCGGGAAGTGCCCGGGGACCCAGTCCATGATCACGCCGATGCCCGCGGAGTGCAGGCGGTCGATCAGGTAGCGCAGGTCGTCGGGCGAACCGAAACGTGCTGTCGGTGCGTAGTACCCGGTGACCTGGTAGCCCCACGAGCCGCCGAAGGGGTGCTCGGCGAGCGGCAGGAACTCCACGTGGGTGAAGCCGGTGTACTCCACGTGCCCGATGAGCTGGTCGGCGACCTCGCGGTACGACAGACCGGGGCGCCAGGAGCCGAGGTGCACCTCGTAGACGCTCATCGGGGCGTCGTGCGTGGTGGTCTGCGCGCGGCGCTCCATCCACGCGGCGTCACCCTCGGACCACGCGTACGTGGACTCGGTGATGACGGAGGCGGTCGCCGGCGCGATCTCGGCCTCGCGGGCGAACGGGTCGGCCCGCTCCACCCAACCGGAGTCGGTGAGGATCTGGAACTTGTAGCGCTGCCCGACGACCGCGCCGGGCCAGAACAGCTCCCAGACGCCGAGGTCGCTCAGACGGCGCATCGCGGTGGTGCGGCCTTCCCAGCCCTCGAAGTCGCCGATCACGCGGACGGCGGTCGCCCGGGGCGCCCAGACGGCGAACGCGACACCGTCGACGCCGTCGACCGTGCGGGCGTGTGCGCCGAGGTGGTGCCAGAGCTGCTCGTCACGGCCCTCGCCGAACAGGTGCAGGTCGAGCTCGCCGAGCGTCGGGGCGAACCGGTACGCGTCGTCGGTGGTCCAGGTGGCGTCGTCCTCGTCCGTGGACTCGTCGGAGTCGTACTCCGACTCGACGCGGTAGCGACCGAGCGGATCGGCGGTGGCGCCGGCCCAGAGCCCGTCGCCCTCGTGCGTGAGCTCGATGTCGTCGCCGTCGGGGCGCACGAGGCGCACCGCGCGGGCCAGGTGCCGGACGACGCGGACACTGGTGCCGCCGTCGACCGGGTGCGGGCCGAGCACGTCGTGCGGCTGGGACCAGCGGCCCTCGGCCACCTGCAGACGCAGCCAGTCCTCGATCGGAGCCGGACGCGGATCCGTGGCCGTACCGGCAGGGGCAGGGGCAGGGGCAGCAGCTGAGGCGTCAGCCGGAGTCGATGCCGACACCTCAGCCGGAGCCGGCGCCGGAGCAGCGGCGCTCGGGGCGGCCGGAGCGTCGACGGAGGCAGGCCGGACCACGGGTGCAGCGCCTCCGGTCGGGGCCGTCGGGGCCTCCGACGGTGCCGCGGCTGCGACGGACGGCTGCCGCGGGTGCGTCGGGTCGACAGGGTGCCCGGCGAGCGTGGCGGACTCCGCCACGCCGCGGTCGGGCGCCTCGCGCTGCGCCGGCGGAGCGCCGGGCAGGTCCTCGTCCGGCGCGGACACCTTCGGCTCGTACCGCGGCACGGCCGGCGGCGGAGGCGGTACGGGCGGGACGGCCGGTCCGCGCTTCGTGGGGTCGGTCGGTTCGGGGGTCATCGGTGGGGTCCTTCCACGACGAGCAGGTGCACGGGCTCCTGGAACGCATCCAGGCGGACGTAGTTCGACGCGCCCCAGGTCCAGCGCTGACCGGTCACGACGTCGCGGACGTCGAACAGGCCCTCGGTCGGCAGACCGAGTGCAGCGAGGTCCAGGTGCACGGTGGTCTCACGGGCGGAGTGCGGGTCGACGTTGGCGACCACGATCACGGTGTCGGGGCGTCCTGACCGGATGTACTCGCCCGACAGGTGCTTCGAGTAGACGACGATCGCCGGGTCCTCGGCGGCGTGCACGTGCAGGTTCCGCAGCTGTCGCAGCGCGGGGTGCGCCGCTCGGAGGCGGTTGAGCATCGTCACGTACGGCGCGAGCGACGCACCCTCTGCCTCGGCCAGGGCGAAGTCACGCGGCTTGTACTCGTACTTCTCGTTGTCGATGTTCTCTTCCGAGCCCGGACGGGCGACGTCCTCGAAGAGCTCGTACCCGGCGTACATGCCCCACGTCGGCGCACCGGTGGCGGCGAGCGCCGCGCGCACCTTGTAGCCGGCACGGCCGCCGAACTGCAGGTACTCGGTGAGGATGTCGGGGGTGTTCACGAAGAGGTTCGGGCGCAGGTAGTCGCTCGTCTCGTGGGAGAGCTCCGTGAGGTAGTCCTCGATCTCGTCCTTCGTGTTGCGCCAGGTGAAGTACGAGTACGACTGCTGGAACCCGGCTTCGGCGAGCGCGCGCATCATCGCCGGGCGGGTGAACGCCTCGGCGAGGAACACGGTGTCGGGGTGTTCGTCGCGGATCTCGCGGATGACGCGTTCCCAGAACCAGAGCGGCTTGGTGTGCGGGTTGTCGACGCGGAAGATCCGGATGCCGAAGTCGATCCAGTGGCGCAGGACACGCTCGACCTCGGTGACCAGACCCTCGGGGTCGGTGTCGAACTGGATCGGGTAGATGTCCTGGTACCGCTTCGGGGGGTTCTCGGCGGTCGCGATGGAGCCGTCGGCACGCTGCGTGAACCACTCCGGGTGCTGGGTGACCCAGGGGTGGTCGGGGGAGCACTGCAGCGCGAAGTCCAGCGCGACCTCCATGCCGGTGTTCTTCGCCGTCTCGACGAAGTCGCGGAAGTCGTCCTCGGTGCCGAGGTCGGGGTGGATCGCGTCGTGCCCGCCGTCGGGGGAGCCGATCGCCCAGGGGCTGCCGGGGTCGTGCGGCCCGGGCGTGAGCGTGTTGTTCGGCCCCTTGCGGGCGGTGGTGCCGATGGGGTGGATCGGCGGCAGGTAGATGACGTCGAAGCCCATCCGGGCGACGGCGGGCAGACGGCGGGCCGCGGTGCGGAAGTCGCCGCTCTTCCAGGAGCCGTCGGGGTTCTTCTTCGCACCTTCTGAGCGGGGGAAGAACTCGTACCAGGCACCGACGCCGGCGCGGGTGCGTTCGACGTCGAGCAGCTGGGTGGCGGAGTGGGTCCGGAGCGAGGTGAGCGGGGCTTCCTCGACCTCGGCGACGATGCGTGGGTCGTCGACGGCGGCCAGGCGTTCGGCCGGGTCGAGGTCGGTGTCCCGGACGCGTGCGGCGGCACGGGTGGCGGCGGGGGAGTCGGTCTCCTCGGCCAGCCGGTCGAGCAGCACGGCGCCGTCGAGCAGCGTCGCCTCGGTGTCGACGCCGGCCGCGATCTTCAGGCGTGCACCGTGCAGCCAGCTCGCCCAGTCGTCGGAGTACGACTCGACGTGCCACGTCCAGACGCCGACGTGGTCGACCTGCACCGTGGCTTCGTAGCGGTCGGTGCCGGGGGCGCCGAGGGTCATGGGGACGGTGCGGGTTCCACCGTCTGGGCGTTCGAGGACGAGGTCGGCGCCGATGATGCCGTGTCCTTCTCGGAAGACGGTTGCACCGAACGTGATCACCTCGCCGTCGAATGCCTTGCCGGGGAAGCCGTTCGGCGTCCTCGGGGCGAGCTCGGTGATCGGGATGCGCCCGATCTTCGGGCGGCGGGGTCGGTCTGCGGTGGCCACGGAAGCGACGCTACCCGGCGAGCGGCTCCGCGTTCCCCGGAATCGGCCCGCTGTGGCGGGCCGGGCGCGCCGTGGACCCTGTTGAGGACCGGACGGGAGGCCCGTGGCGGGGCCGCCACGGGCCTCCCGTCCGCCACCCGGTCGCGACGCCGGGCCGCACCCGCCTGCTCGGCGCTACGCCACCTCGAACAGGTGGATGCCGGGGCCGTAGGCGGTGAAGACCTGCCCGGCGGGACGGAGGCGCTCGTGGTCGCGGTGCTTCTCGCTCGACCAGGCCAGGCGGTACCCGAAGACGTCCTCGCGGACCGGCAGGGTCAGGTCGCGGGTGCGGCCGCTGCCGTGCACGACCACCAGGACGCGGTCGAAGGGCTCGTGCTCCGGCGTCGACTCGACGAAGTACTGCAGGGCGCGGTGCACGGGCTGGTCCCAACCCTCGATCGTCATCGGGTGCCCGTTCGGCCCGTACCAGGACATCCGCGAGGCCCCGGGGGTCTCCTGCCCCTCGACGCCGAAGCGGGTGGGGCGGAGCGACGGGTGCGCCTGCCGGAACCGTGCCAGCGCGGCGACGGCCTCGGTCATCGTCTCGGCGTCCTCGTCGTCGGACCAGTCCACCGGGGTCAGGTCGTCAGACACCACGTAGGCGTTGTTGTTGCCGTGCTGCGTGCGGCTCCGCTCGTCGCCGGCGGTGAGCATCGGCACCCCGGCGGACAGCATCAGGGTCGCCACCAGGTTGCGCATCGACCGCCCACGCGCGGCACGGACCCCGCGGTCGGCGGTGTCGCCCTCGATGCCGTGGTTGAACGAGCGGTTGTCGTTCGAGCCGTCGCGGTTGTCCTCGCCGTTGGCCTCGTTGTGCTTGCCGTCGTACGACACCAGGTCGAGCAGGGTGAAGCCGTCGTGCGCGGTGACGAAGTTGACGCTCGCCAGCGGGCCGCGGTCGGCGCCGAAGACACTCCTCGACCCCGACAACGCCTCAGCCAGCCGGCCGATCCCGGTCTGCGGCAGGCCGGTGCGGCGCTCCTCGGCGATGTCGGTGAGCCAGAACTGGCGGACCGTGTCGCGGAACCCGTCGTTCCACTCGCTCGTGCGGTGACCGGCCGCGCCGAAGGCACCCGTCTTCCAGCCGTCCGGGCCGACGTCCCACGGCTCGGCGATCACCAGGGTGTCCTGCAGGTCGGGGTGGTTCCGGATGCGCCCGAGCAGCGGGTGCGACGGGTCGAACCGGTGCTCGCCGTCGCGGGCCAGGGCGGCCATCAGGTCGAAGCGGAAGCCGTCGACCTGCACCTCGCGTGCCCAGTACACCAGGCTGTCGACGATGAGGTCCGCCGTCGCCTCGACCGAGGTGTCGAGCGTGTTCCCGCACCCGGTGGTGTCGTAGTAGGTGTCCCGGCGGGGCGGGTCGGTCTGCGCCCAGCGGTAGCGGTTCGCGCCGTCGATGCCGCGCAGACTCGTCGTCGGACCACCCAGGCCCTCTTCCGCGGTGTGGTTGTAGACGACGTCCAGGACGACCTGGATGCCGGCCTCGTGCAGCAGCCGGACCATGCCCTTGAACTCGCGCAGGACGGCGTCGGCGCCCTCCTGCTGCGCCGGTGCCGAGGCGTGCGCGGCGTGCGGGGCGAAGAACCCGAGCGTGTTGTAGCCCCAGGCGTTCTGCCGGCCGGCGTCGCGGAGCCACCGCTCGGTGTCGAAGGCCTGCACGGGCAGCAGCTCGAGCGTGGTGACGCCGATGCGGTGCAGGTGCGCGATCGTGCTCTCGTGGGCGACCCCGGCGTACGTGCCGCGCAGGTGTTCCGGCAGGTGCGGGTTCGCGGCCGTCAGGGTGCGGACGTTCGCCTCGTACACGACGGCACGGTCGAGCGGGACCTGCGGCTTCACGACGCCGCCCCAGTCGAAGGCGTCGTCGACGACCACGCTGGTCCAGCGTGGTCCGGCGGCCTCGTCGTCGCCGGTCGGCAGGATGCCACGAGCGTACGGGTCGAGCAGCGGACGCGTCGGGTCGAACTCGTGCCGCGGCCCGACCGGCCCGTCGACGAGCAGGTGGTAGCGGTCGCCGGGCACGACCCCGGGGACCTCGCCGGTCCACACGTCCGTGTCGGGGACGCGCTCGAGCGGGTGCCGGGTCGGCCGGCCGTCGGAGCGGTCGTGCCCGTCCGCGCCTTCGGCGCTCCCCGCGCTCGCCACGACCAGGACGATGCTCGTCGCCGTCGCGGACCGCAGGGTGAACCGGGGGACGGTCCCGCCCAGGGAGAACCCCGGCGTGAGGTCGATCGCTGTCTCGTGCACGCGACAAGGGTACGAGGACCGGCGCGTATCCTGGACACTGCTCGATCCAGGGGGTGCATTTGTCGGTCTACCTCGACCACGCCGCGACGACGCCGATCCTGCCGGAGGCGCTCGCCGCCTTCACCGATGCCCTGGGCACCGTCGGCAACCCGTCGTCCATCCACAGCGCCGGTCAACGCGCCAAGATGCTGCTCGAGGACGGTCGCGCCGCCGTCGCCCGCTCGCTCGACGCCGACCCGGTGGAGGTCGTGTTCACCTCCGGCGGCACCGAGAGCATCAACCTCGCCGTGAAGGGCCTGTTCTGGGCTCGCCAGCGCGACCGCCAGCGGCCCCGCATCGTCGTCCCGGGCGGCGAGCACCACGCCACGGTCGACACCCTGACCTGGTTGGAGACCCACGAGGGCGCCGTGATCGACGTGGTCCCGTTGGACGCGCAGGGTCGCGTCGACCTCGCCGGACTGGAGGCACGGCTCGCCGACGCCTCGGACGTCGCCCTGGTCACGTTCCTGTGGGCGAACAACGAGGTGGGCACCATCCAGCCCGTGTCACGGATCGTCGAGCTCGCGCACGCCGCCGGCGTGCCCGTGCACAGCGACGCGGTCGCCGCCTACGGGCAGGTGCCGGTGTCGTTCGCCGCGTCCGGCCTCGACGCCCTCAGCGTCTCCGCGCACAAGGTCGGCGGGCCCGTCGGCATCGGTGCGCTCGTGCTCGGACGGAAGGCCACCGTCGAGCCCCTCATCCACGGTGGTGGGCAGCAGCGGCAGGTGCGGAGCGGCACACAGGACGCCCCGGCGGCTGCGGCCTTCGGCGTGGCGGCCAGCGCGGTCGTCGCCGAGCCGATGCCGCACCCGTCACTCGTCGCCCTGCGGGACCGTCTGGTCGCCGGGGTCCGTGCGGCCGTCCCCGCCGCGATGTTGATGGGGGACCCCGTCGACCGCCTGCCGGGCAACGCGCACTTCACGTTCCCCGGGTGTGAGGGCGACTCGCTCCTGTTCCTGCTCGACGCCGCCGGGGTCGCGGTCTCGACGGGGTCGGCGTGCCAGGCCGGCGTGCCCGAGGCGTCGCACGTGCTGCTCGCGATGGGGCTGTCGGAGCAGGACGCCCGTGGCGCGCTCCGGATCACGCTCGGCCACACGACGACCGATGCCGACGTCGACGCGTTCCTGGCGGCGCTGCCGGACGCCGTCGCACGGGCTGGTGCCGCGGGGATGGCATCGCGGGAGCCGCTGCTCGGGCGGTAGTGGTCGTCTCCGGGCATGCTTCGCTCGTCCGCCGTGTGGGTCGTCGTCGCCCTGCTCGGCATCGTGTTCGTCGGGGTCTCGGTCGCGCTGTTCGCCCAGCCGGGATCCCGGCCCTTCGGGTTCGTCACCTTCCTCTGTGCGGTCGTCGTCCTGACCAGTGCCTGGGTGGGACACCGGCGATCTCGGTTGCGACGCTGACGCAGGGCCCCTTCCAGGGCATACTGCTGCTCGTGGTGCCGCGGCCGGAAGACGGACAGGACGCAGGGGACGTCCGCCGTCCAGTGCGCGTCCGACCGCCGCGGGACGACAACTGGTACCGCTCGAGCGAGTGGAGCGACGAGATCGCTGCGGCGTTCGAAGCGAAGCTCGCACGGACGAGATCGTCCAGGGTCGAGTACCTCCGTATCCAGGGGGTGACCCTCGCCCTGGAGGGCGACGCGGACGAGGGCGTGCGAGAAGTCGGTCGGGGGTTGCTCGTCCGGTTCATGGCGGAGATCGAGGCCGTCGGCGGATCGCAGGCGCGCGTGAACGGCGGCGGGGAGATGCTCGCGATGTCACTGGCGTTGTCGGGACGTCTGCGTGACGCCGTTGACGAGTACCGGAGGGTCCTCCGGCGCATCGCCGAGTGCGGCTCCGACTCGTTCACCACCGGCATGTCGGAGGTCCTCTTGGCCGAGGTGCTCCTGCAGCTCGGCGATCCCTCGTCGCTCGCCGAGGCGGACGCACTGCTCGCCGGCGCCGAGGACTCGGTCCGGAGGACGGCGTTCTTCCGCGACCGTGTCGTCCGGTACCTGACAGCGCGGGCCCGCGTCGCGAGCCGGCTCGGCGACCCGGAATCGGCATCCGGACACGCCCACGCCGCACTGACCGTGATCGGGGTCGAGGGCAACCCGTTCCCTCGGCATCCAGGTGTCGGGGTGCCGACCGTCGATGCGGACCTACGAGCGGAGCTGACGCGCTTGGCGCAGGGGCTCCGGCCCGTGGCGGCTCGGCGACGGTCGTTCCGGTTTCCGTTCCGGAAGGGACGCCCGTGACGGCGCGCATCCCGGAGCCTCGAACGCCGAACACCCGGGGGACAGCCACCACGCACGACGTCGAGGGCGGCCCCGGTTGGCGGATCCGGTCCGCCGATCTCCGTCCGGTCATCACCGACCTCGCTGCGTTCCGCGCAGGATTGGCAGACGACCCACTCCGTGAGGAGATCGAGTTGCTGTGGACCGGCAAGGCGGACGACGCGCTTCGTCGTCTCGAACGGGTCGCCCCGACGCAGCGTGTCCGAGCATCACGGGCCGACTGCCACCGTGACCTCGGCGACACCTGCACCGCCGTGCACGAGTACGACTTCCTCGTCGCCGAGTGCATCGGCACGACTCGCAAGGCCGCGATGCGGCAACACCGAGGCAAGGCGCTGCTCGCAGCCGGGATCGTCGACCGTGCCGTCGAGGACTTCACACTCGCCGTCGCGCTCAGACAGGCCAGTGACCCGGTGCTCCTCGCGTCGGCTGAGCAGGCACTGGCGGTCGCGAGGTCTCGGACACGCGACCGCGCTGCGGAAGTCGTCACCGGGAGCGGCGAAGTGGACTGACGTCCGCCAGTAGCCTGAGCTCGTGACCACTCCGAAATCACAGGGCAGCGCCGATCTGGTGGGGCTGCTCGTCGGTGCTCCGCTCGCGCTCATCGGGATCGTCCTGCTCGTGGCCGCAGGAAGGACACCGACGGCCGTCCTCGGAGGCGCGGTGCTGGTCTCCGGCACGATGCTGGTGTGCACCGCCCTGCTCATCCGAGGGCTGCGCCGGGAGCGATGACCGTGGCCACGAGCAGCGGCGAGCACCATCCTCGGAACGGCGCCCGGCGGGACAGCCGCTGGGCTGTCCCGCTCCGTCGGGTCTTCCCCTGGTGGTACCTCGGCGGTGCGGTGGCGACGATGGCGATCCTGATCCTGGTCGATCCAGGCGGCAGCCAGGCCACGGTGGCGTTCTGGGGGCCGACGATCGGGATCGCGATCCAGGACCGTGACCGCGCGGCGCGCGCTCGACTGGACCGCGGCCTCCCCGTCGATCGACGCTCGCTCCTGTCGCCTCCGTGGCTCGAACCGACGTGCGCGGTGTTGCTCACGGGCGTGGCGGTCGGACTCGGCATGCTCATCAACGCGGTGTTCGGGCACGGCGCGTCCGTCACGACGTGGGTCGGAGCGGGGGTGTTCCTCGGGAGCGCCGCGTCGTTGGTCGGTCTCCTGCTGGTCCTGAGGGACCGACGCCGCCGACAGCCGAGCGTTCGGGACGGCCAGTCGGACGGCGTCAGCTGAGGGCGTGCTCCGAGAGGAACCGCCCGGCTCGTCGGTACTGCACGAGCAGTTGGACGAGCCCGAGCACCGCCACGAGCGACGCGACGAGCTCGACCAGCTTGATGGGCAGGCTGTCCGTGCTCACCGCCGTCGACGCGGCGAACAGCATCACCGCGCCGACGACCGGCAGGATGCCGAGGGTGGCTCGACGGTTCTGCACGGCCACCGCGAAGACGATGTCCGCGTGCTCGTCGTCGATCGGCTCCTTGCCGGCGATCTGACGCCGCACCGACCGCTGCTCCGCGCGGGAGAGCGGGCTGCTCACTGAACGCCAGCGAGTGACGTAGTGACCGGAGCGGAAGGCCCACACGAAACCGACGGTGCCGACGACCAGCCCGAGTAGCAACAGCAGGAGCTGGACGAGCAGCTGCACGCCGTCGCCGCCACTCGCGTCACTGCTCCCGGTGGTCGGCGCCAGCACCAGCGCCAGGACCACCCCGACCGCCCACGACACCAGGACGAGTGCCCCGACCCACACGAACACGCGGGTCCGGCGACGGCGGAGCCCGTCGTCGCTCTGGCCGTCGGCGAGCCGGGCGGCGGCTGCCCACCGCTCGGCTCCGGCTGGGTCGGTGGTGGGGCTGGTCATCGTTCTGGTCCTGACGTCGAGAGTCTCTCGACTCTACGGGTCACGGTCGGAACGGGTCGCGGGCGCGACCCCGGAAGCGACCGGCGTCGGATCCGCACGAGGGGATCGCCACCGACCCGCATCGTTGTGATACTTGGACATGCTCGAGTTGGTGAGACCGCAGACGGCGTTGTACGAGGCATGGGCCGAAGCGCATGCCGAGTGGGGGTCGGGCGTGCACGAGGACTATTTCGGGATCACCGCCCACGACGACGTCGGCGACGAGGACGGCTTCCGCACCTGGGTGGGCCGACTGCACGCCAGACCCGGGGCGCTCTGGTGGATCGTCGAGGACGGCCGCGTCCTGGGCGGGATCGCGCTCCGGGCCCCGGGAGACGCGGCCGGCGTGCAGCGGTTCGGCCACGTCGGGTACGGGATCCGCCCGTCGGCGAGGGGCCGGGGCGTGGCGACGTGGGCGCTGGGCCAGGTGCTCGCGCACGCCTCGCGCGTCGGGATCGACCCGGTGGTCGCCGTCTGCCGCGATGACGACGACGGCTCCATCGGAGTGTTGGAGCACTACGACGCCGTCCTGTTGTCGACCGAGTGCCGCGGGGGCGTGCGGCTGCGACGGTACGCGATCGCCAGGTCGCACCGGAGGCCCGGATGACGAAGCGCCGCTCACCCGGGGCCGGGGCGGGGTGCGAGGCACGCGGAGAGGGACCGTGACCAGCGGGGCGGGCCCACACCGGGCCTCCCGGTCGGCCGAGTCGGACTCGCGCCGGTAGGATCGATGACCATGGTCGAACTGGACTTCACCGAGCAGCTCTCCGCCCTTCGCGAGACCTTCGGCAACATCCGCTCGGTGGTCGACGTCGACCGCCTGCAGCGTGAGATCGCCGACCTCAGCGAGCAGGCCGGGGCCCAGGACCTCTGGGACGACGTCGACCACGCGCAGCAGGTGACGAGCGCGCTCTCGCACCGCCAGTCGGAGCTGAAGAAGATCACCGACACCGAGCAGCGCATCGACGACCTCGAGGTGCTGGTCGAGATGGCGAACGAGGGCGACGACCAGGAGTCCGCCGACGAAGCGCTCGCCGAGCTCAAGGCGATCCAGAAGATGATCGGCGACTTCGAGGTGCAGACGCTCCTCGACGGCGAGTACGACGACCGTCCAGCGGTCATCACGATCCGGGCCGGTGCCGGCGGCGTCGACGCGGCGGACTTCGCCGAGATGCTCCTCCGCATGTACCTCCGGTACGCCGAACAGCACGGCTACAAGACCACCGTGATGGACACCTCGTACGCCGAAGAAGCTGGCATCAAGTCCGCGACGTTCGAGATCGACGCCCCGCACGCGTTCGGCACGCTGTCGGTCGAGGCCGGCACCCACCGCCTGGTGCGGATGTCGCCGTTCGGTGCCGCGGGCAAGCGCCAGACGTCCTTCGCCGCGGTCGAGGTCATCCCGCTCATGCCGGAGACCGCGGTCATCGACATCCCCGAGAACGACATCCGCGTCGACGTGTTCCGCTCGTCGGGCCCCGGCGGGCAGTCCGTCAACACGACCGACTCCGCGGTGCGCCTGACGCACATCCCGACCGGCACCGTCGTCTCGATGCAGAACGAGAAGTCGCAGATCCAGAACCGTGCGGCCGCCATGCGCGTGCTGCAGTCACGCCTGCTCCTCCTCAAGAAGGAAGAGGAGAACGCGAAGAAGAAGGAACTCGCCGGCAACATCACGGCGAGCTGGGGCGACCAGATCCGCTCCTACGTCCTTGCGCCGTACCAGATGGTCAAGGACCTCCGGACGGAGCACGAGGTGAACAACCCCTCAGCCGTGTTCGACGGCGATCTGGACGGCTTCATCAACGCGGGCATCCGCTGGCGCAAGCAATCCGCCGCCGAGTAGGGGTTCGTGAGCCGCGCGCCTCGCTTGCTTTCCGAGCGGGGCGACCTACCCTGATCCGGTCATGATCAAATTCGACCAGGTCACCAAGGTCTACTCGGGCAACCCGAGTCCGGCGCTCGACAACCTCACCCTCGAGATCCTCAAGGGTGAGTTCGTGTTCCTCGTGGGCGCGTCCGGTTCCGGCAAGTCCAGCTTCCTGCGCCTCGTGCTCAAGGAGGAGAAGCCCACCAGCGGGCAGATCCACGTGCTCGGGCAGCGCCTCGGGTCCCTGGCATCGCGGAAGGTCCCCTACTTCCGCCGGAACCTCGGCGTGGTCTTCCAGGACTTCCGTCTGCTGCCGAACAAGAACGTGTTCGACAACGTGGCGTTCTCGCTGCAGGTGATCGGCAAGAGCAAGGGCTTCATCAGTGAGGCCGTGACCGACGTGCTGAAGCTCGTCGGTCTCGCCGGCAAGGCCACCCGCATGCCGCACGAACTCTCCGGTGGTGAGCAGCAGCGTGTGGCCATCGCCCGCGCCGTCGTGAACAAGCCGGCGATCCTGCTGGCCGACGAGCCCACCGGGAACCTGGACCCCACCACGTCCGCCGGCATCATGGCGCTCCTCGAACGCATCAACCAGGGAGGCACCACCGTGCTGATGGCGACCCACGACGCCAGCATCGTGAACCAGATGCAGCGTCGGGTCATCGAGCTCTCGAACGGCACCGTCCTGCGCGATGAACAGTCCGGCGGCTACCAGACCCAGGCCGTCCCGATCCAGCGAGGCACCGTGTCCAACACCACCGGCATCCAGACGATCCCGGGGCTCATCCGATGAGGCTCGGGCTCGTCATGTCCGAGGTCGGCTCGGGCCTGCGGCGCAATGCGTCGATGGTTGTCTCGGTCGTCCTCGTGACCTTCATCTCCCTGACGTTCGTCGGTACGGCGATCCTGCTCCAGATGCAGATCAACCAGATGAAGGGGTACTGGTACGACCGGGCGCAGGTCGCCGTCTACCTGTGCACCGACACCGACACCACGGGCAACTGCACCGGCGCGAAGGCCACCGCGGACCAGCGCGAGCAGGTCCAGGCGCAGCTCGACTCGTCGACGCTCAAGCCGTACATCGAGAAGACCTACTACGAGAACCAGGACCAGGCATTCACCCGGTTCAAGGAGCAGTTCAAGGACTCGGCGGCGACGGAGTTCGTCAAGCCGGAGTACCTGAACGAGACCTTCTGGGTGAACCTGAAGAACCCCTCGCAGGCCGACGTCCTGGTCGAGAGCCTGTCGAAGGTCGCCGGCGTGCAGAGCGTCGTCGATCAACGCGGGTACCTGCAGCCGATCTTCAACCTGCTCAACGCCTCGTCGTACACGGCGATCGGCATCGCGGCGCTCATGCTCGTGGCGGCGGTGCTGCTCATCGCGACGACGATCCGCCTGTCGGCGTTCAGCCGACGGCGAGAGCTCGGCATCATGCGGCTCGTCGGTGCGTCGAACCGGTTCATCCAGACACCGTTCGTGCTCGAGGGGGTGATCGCCGCCGCCATCGGAGCCGTCTTGGCCGGAGGCGCGATCACCGCCGTGGTCTGGTTCTTCGTCCGGAACTTCCTGGCGGAGCGCTTCACCGGCACGGCGTTCATCGGCATGGGCGACGCGGCCATCGTGGTCCCGGCGGTGATCGTGATCGGGGTGCTCCTCGCCGCGGCGTCGGCGTCGATCGCCATCCGCCGGTACCTGAAGGTCTGACGCAGCCAGCATCCGCGAACGGGCGGCGCGCCGGGAAGGTGCGCCGCCCGCTTCGTGTTGAGTAGTCTGTGGGGCTGCGCGGAACCACCCGTGCAGCGCACTGCACCGGTCACCATCGAGAGGAGTCGTCATGGCGAAGGAACGCGGGGAGAAGATCGTCGCGACGAACCGTCGCGCCCGGCACGACTACCTCATCGAGGACACGTACGAAGCGGGCATGGTCCTGTCCGGCACCGAGGTGAAGTCGCTGCGGATGGGGCGCGCGTCCCTGGTCGACGGGTACGCCTACATCGACGGTGGCGAAGCGTGGATCGACGCCGTACACATCCCGGAGTACACCGAGGGCACGTGGAACAACCACTCGCCCCGACGGAAGCGCAAGCTGCTCCTGCACAAGCAGCAGATCGTGAAGATCTCGCACAAGACCGCCCAGGGCGGCTACACCCTCGTGCCGCTGCAGATCTACTTCCACGACGGTCGCGCCAAGATCGAGATCGCCGTGGCGAAGGGCAAGCGCGAGTTCGACAAGCGTCAGGCCCTGCGCGAGAAGACCGACAAGCGTGAGGCCGAGCGGGCCATGCGCACCCGGAACCGCGTCGGCGAGTAGCGCCGATGCGCCTCCTCGGCTAGACTGAGGGACTGCTCCGACAGGAGCATTGGCAACTGAACAGCGTGACAGCGGCTCGCACGTCCGGCCCGCATGGGGATGATCGGTTTCGACATTGCCTGTGTGCCGACGGGAAGCGGGCCGAGGACCCACGGTTATCTCGTTAACGATCCGTGGAAAACAACAAGTGCCAATTCCAAGCGCACTGACTTCGCTCTCGCTGCGTAAGCAGCCCAGCACATGAAGTCCGTCGGCCAGGTGACCGTCTTCTAACCTGATCCCGGCGTCATCCAGAGGACTTGCTGCACGGTTGCGCCTCAGGGCCGTGCGGGACTTGCACTGAGACTGGGCCCGTCGTCCTAGAAGCCGGTAGCAAAGGACGGGGCCGAGCAGAACGAACCATCCGGATACGCCCGTAGAAGACGTCGAATTGCAGCGATGGACGGGGGTTCGATTCCCCCCATCTCCACCATTCGCCGGACGACGAGCCGCTGTCATGCTGCGCCACCTGAACGCCCCGGCACCGTCCCCTGGACAGTGCCGGGGCGTTCGCTGTTCCGCGACGTCCGAGGACTACGCTCCGGAACAGGCGCGCAGAACACGCTCGCGTCGAACCCGAACGAGAGGTCAGCACGTGGTGCAGGAGATCGCGATCCGTGTCCGTCTGCGGGAGCAGGAACGAGTGGTGCTCAGCGAGTACGAGCGGATCGTCGGCTCCGTCGCCACGGTCGCCGCCCTCGCCGCATGGCTGCCGAACCCCGACACCCGCCTGGTCGTGCGCGGTCGTGGTGCCGAACCGGTGCGGCTCGAGACCGTGACGTACGGCTCGGTGGTCGAGATGCTCGTCGTGCTCGACCAGCACTCCGCCGGGGTCGAACGTGCCGCGGCCGCCATCGCCGCGCTCATCGAGTCGGTCCGCCACGAGCACGTCGCCGACGACGTCTCCGGCGTCGCCGGGGAACTCGATCGGCTCGACCGCGCTGCCCCGCGCGGACGTTCCACCGTGGAACGCGCGCTGCGCACGTTCCTTCAAGGGGCGCGGTCCGACGTCCTCGAGCGCAAGACGACCACCCGGGTGCGGACCGCCCAGGCGTTGCTCCGACTGGCCGAGGCGGACGCGGTCCTGTCGGTCGAGCGGGTCGCCGATGCCCTGGCACCGGTGCTCGAGGAGCACGCGGTCGACGTCGAGCTGGACACCGGCTCGGCAGTGGTCGTCGAGCCGATCGACGGGGTGGAGTCGCCGGAGGCCGTGTCGGCCGTCCTGCCGCTGCCGGCGGGTGCGAGCAAGGCGAAGTCGAAGAAGCAGGACGACGAGAAGAAGAAGTCGAAGAAGCAGGACGACGAGAAGAAGAAGTCCAAGAAGAAGGCCGACGTCAAGAAGAAGTCCAAGAAGCAGGACGACGTCAAGAAGAAGTCCAAGAAGCAGGACGACGTCAAGAAGAAGTCCAAGAAGCAGGACGACTCCAAGAAGTCCAAGAAGCAGTAGCTCGCAGCCGCCCCGCTAGAAGTCGAACAGGTTCGCCCGGATCCCTCCGGCGCCGTACTCCCGTCGCAGGAGCCCACGGCGCCGGAGCACGGGCACCAGGTCGCCGAGCATCCGGTGGATCTGCGCCGGGTGCAGGTCGCCCGAGAAGATGATGCCGTCGTTGTCGGCGTCGCTGCCGAGCTCCTCGATGAAGTCCGCGAACTCATCGGCGGTCCCCACGAAACCCGAGCGTGACCGGATCCGCCCCTGCCGCGCCTTGCGGGTGAGCAGCTCGCGCAGCGGTGCGTCCGGGGTGTCCCCGAGCAGCCCGCGGATCGTGCCTGCCGAGACGTGCTCGCCGAAGGTCCCGTCGGGCACCGGTGCGTCCAGGTCGAGCGCGAGCAGGTCGGTCTCGGAGTCACTCGACCACGCGATCGCCGCCGCACGCAGCGCGTCGTCGGAGGGGTGCTCGGACGCCGCGACGATGCGGTCGGCCTCCTCCGGCGAGGACACGATCACGGGCTTGAGCACGAACAGGATCCGCAGGTCCGCGGTCGACCGCCCTGCGGCTTCCGCTGCCGCGATCACCCGGGCGCGGTAGTCCGTCACCGCGTCGGCGGACAGCGGCGCGAGCGCGAGCTGCACGTCCGAGTGGGTGCCGGCGAACGCGAGCCCTCGACCCGAGCCACCGGGGGAGACGACCACGGGGTCCGACGCCAGCGGCAGGGCGTTGAGCGGACCGTCCGCGGTGAAGTGGGCGCCTTCGTGGTGGAACGCGTCCAGGGCGTCGCCGTCCGCGAAGTGCCAGGAGTCCGGTGCGCCGACGTACGCGTCGCCCCACGAGTGCCAGAGCCGGCGGAGCAGGGTGATCCACTCCTCGGCGCGGTCGTACGCCTGGTCGTGCGGCAGCGGCGGCAGGCCGGCGTGCCGTGCGCTGCCGACGTCGGTGACGACGTTGATCCCGAGCCGGTCCGAGGACAGGTGCGCCAGGGTCGCGAACTGCCGGGCCGCCAGGTACGGCGGGGTGATCCCCGCGTTGACGGTCGGAGCGATGCCGATGTGCGAGGTGGCGGCGAACAGGTACGGGGCGAGCAGCAGGGGGTCGTGCTTCGGGCCGCCGTACGCCTGCCGGATGCGCAGGTCGAGGGTCGCGGGGGAGCCGAGCGAGACGGCGTCCTCGGCGATGACCAGGTCCATGCCGGCCTGCTCGAGCGTCCGGACGGACTGCTGGTACAGGTCCGGTTTCGTCCAGTCGTGCCCCCAGTCCCAGTCGGACCGTCCCCACGCCTGCGGGCCGAAGCCGCGCGAGAAGAAGTACCCGAAGTGCTGCAGCTCGGCCATTCAGCGCTCCTGCCGGTCGAGGGCCTGCCCACCGACTGCGGTGCGGTGCGCGTCCGACGCTCCTCGCGCCTCCAGGCCGGTGGCTGCGTCTGCGGACCGCACCGCGGCGAGCCCGCGTTCCAGGTCGCGGAGCAGGTCCGCGACGTCCTCGATGCCGACCGACAGGCGGATCAGGCCGTCGTCGATGCCCTGCTCGGCTCGCTCTTCCGGCGTGCGGCCGGCGTGCGTGGTGGTCGCCGGGTGCAGGATCAGCGAGCGGACGTCGCCCAGGTGTGTCATCCGGCTGAACAGCTGCACGGCGTCGATGAACGCCCGCGCGGCGGCTTCGCCACCGGCGAGCGTGAAGGCGAAGACGGACCCGGCCCCTCGGGGCAGGTAGCGTCGGGCGAGGTCGTGGAAGGGACTGGAGGCCAGGCCCGCGTGGTCGACGCTCGTCACCTCCGGCTGCTGGTCCAGCCAGGACGCGACGGCCAGCGCGTTCGCGCAGTGGCGTTCCACACGCAGCGACAGCGTCTCGATGCCCTGCCGCAGCAGGAACGCGTTGAACGGGGACGGCGCCGGACCGATGCGTGCGGCGACGACGTCGCGGGCGAACACGGCGAACGCCCGGTTGCCGTACCGCTCGACGTAGCTCTCGCCGCCGAGGGACCGTTCGGGGTTGGTCAGGTGCGTCCAGCGCTCGGGGGCGGCGGTCCAGTCGAACCGGCCGCCGTCGACGACCACGCCGCCGAGTCCGGCTCCGTGCCCGGACAGGAACTTCGACGCCGAGTGCACGACGATGTCGGCACCGTGCTCGACCGGGCGCACCAGGTACGGCGTGGCGAGGGTGTTGTCGACGATCAGCGGGACGCCGGCGCGGTGCGCGGTCTCCGCGACGCCGGTGATGTCGAGGACGTCGTTCTTCGGGTTCGGGATGGTCTCGGCGAAGAACGCCTTCGTGTTCGGTCGGACCGCGGCGGCCCAGGCGTCGAGGTCGCGGGCGTCGGTGACGAAGTCGACCTCGATGCCGAGCCGGCCGAGGTTCTGCAGCAGCAGCCCGCGGGTGCCCTCGTAGATGCTCCGGGCGCTGAGGACGTGGTCGCCGGCCTGCAGTAGACCGAGGAACGCCACGGTCGCCGCCGCCTGACCGCTGCCGACCAGGATCGCCTGGACGCCGCGTTCGAGCAGCGCCACGCGACGCTCGACGTCGGCGTTCGTGGGGTTGCCGAGGCGCGTGTAGGTGTAGCCGTCGTCGGTGTCGGCGAAGCGGTCGCGGGCTTGGTCGAAGTCGTCGAACAGGAACCCGGAGGACATGTGGATCGCGGGGACGCGGGCGCCGTGCCCGGCGTCGGGCACGAAGCCGCCGTGTACCTGCTCGGTCGCGAAGCCGTGGTCGTCGGTCGCCATGGGACACCTCCGGGGGTCGTCTGGCGGTAGCCTCGCAGCCCCTCGGCGCGGACAGGCGATTGCGGCCCCCGGTTACGCGAGCAGCCTCAGACGAGCGAGCGGACCCCGGTGGCGACGGTGTCCCAGACCTGGAGCAGCGGCTCGCGCGCCAGCCACACGGCGACGGCGTTCACGACGACGAACAGCACGAACCACATGGACGCCGGCACCCGCATCTCGGCCGCGGCGATGTGGAAGTCGGTCTGCACCCGGGCGCCGGTGACCAGCCAGCGACCGACCTGCACCACCGAGCGCAGGCCGTCGACGACGAAGAACGCCCCGACTGCGGCGACCACGAGGACGGTGGCCTCGGACGGGCGCAAGGCCACCCACAGGGCGAGCGCGTCGAAGCCGAGCACGACGAGCAGGCCGAACCAGTTCCGGACGAACGCCAGCGCCACGAGCCCGATGATCGCCAGCACCACCACGGGCAGCCAGCGGGAGCCGTGCAGCACCCCGGTCACCAGGAGCACCCCCGCCCACAGGGGTGCGCTGTAGCCGGCGTACAGGTTCAGGATCCGGACGAGCCACCGGATGCCGCCGGGCACCCGGCCGAGCTGGACCCAGGCCTCGCCGGACCCGTCCGGGTGCAGCTCGATCCGCTGGATCCGCCCGCCGAACGGCACGACGACGATCGCGTGCCCGACCTCGTGCGCGATGGTCGCGGCGATGCGGGCCACCCGGCCGACGAACGGCACGAACGGCAGGACGGCGCCGACGAGGAGCGCGACGAAGACGAGGGGCGGGGCTGCGGTGGTCAAGTGACCAGCATCGCAGCCCCGCCCAGGAAGACCCTGCGGGATCGGCGTCAGGGGAGCACGGGCGTCGTCAGCACCACCGTGACCAGGACCACGGTGCCGGCGATCGCCAGGGCGGTGAGGACGGCGAGGAAGACCGTCAGGCGGTTCACGCGTCGGCGCCCGGCTATTCGACCGTCACCGACTTCGCGAGGTTCCGGGGTTTGTCGACGTCGCACCCGAGCTGCAGGGCCAGTTCGCGGGCCAGCATCTGCAGCGGTACGACGGCCTCGAGCGGACCCCACGGCGCGGTCATCGCACCCCAGGCCAGGTCGCCGGTGCCACGGCGGCCGAGCGCGGGGATGTCCGCGGACTCGCCGCCGATCGTGATGACGAAGCCGCCACGGGCCCGGACCTCGGCGATCGCCGACCGGATCTTCGGTTCACCGTGGTCGATGACGACCACCGGGGTGCCGTCGTCCACCAGCGCGAGCGGCCCGTGCTTGAGTTCGCCGGCTGGGTAGGCCTCGGCCCAGCGGTAACTGAGCTCCTTGAGCTTCAGGGCGCCCTCGGCGGCGTACGGCAGTCCGGCGCCGCGGCCGAGGAACAGGAAGCCCGTCGCCTCCTTGACACTCGACACCAGCAGCGGCATCCGCTCGGCTGACACCCGCGCGGCGTGCTCGATCCGTGCCGGCAGGTCGAGCAGCTCGTCGACGAGCACCTGCGCGCGCGACGGTTCGATCCGGCCGGAGGCGACCATCGCGGAGATCATCGCCGCGACGCCGACGACGACCTGCGCCGTGAACGTCTTCGTTGCGGCGACGCCGATCTCCGGACCGGCGTGGCAGTTCAGCACGGCGTCGGCCCGTCGGGCGAGCGAGGAGTGCATGTTGTTCGTCAGCGCGAGCACCGGGTGGCGGTCCTCGAACCGGTCCAGGGCGCGGAGCACGTCAGCGGTCTCTCCGGACTGGCTGATCGCGACGACCAGGGTGCCCGGACCGAGCACGGCCTGGTCGGCCTCGCTCGCGACGACGATGTCGGTCGGCACGCCGCCGATCCCGCGCAGTGCGGTTGCGATCACCTGGCCCGCGTTCAGCGACGTGCCGCAGGCGACGATCGCCAGCCGGTGGAAGCCGGCCAGGCCGAGGCCCACCCACATGCTGCCGTCGGCGGTGCGGCGGGTCACCCGGTCCAGGATCGTCGCGACGACGTCGGCCTGCTCGTCGATCTCCTTCGCCATGTGGTCGGTGTGGTCGCCGAGGTCGAGCGCGGCGGCGGCGAACGGGGACGGCGTGGGGAACGGCACCGGCACCGTGATGCCGTCGGACGACCAGGTCCAGGCCTCACCGAGCTCCACGACGTCGCCGTCGCGCAGCGCCACGAACGTCTCGCACCACTCGGCGATCGCGCCGATGTCGCTCGCCACGAAGTCACCGCGGCCGGAGCGGGCGACGACGAGCGGCGAACGATCCGCCGCCACGACCATGCGGCCGTCGCGGGCGTCCAGGACCACGATCGCCCAGGAGCCCTCGAGCTGCGCCGTCGCGATCTGCACCGCGAGCATCAGGTCCGGGTCGACCGCCAGGGCCCGCTCGACCAGGTGCGCGATGACCTCGGAGTCGACGTCGGACCGGAACCGGTGGCCCTGGGCCTCGAGCGTCTGCCGCAGCCGCTCCGCGTTCTCGATGATGCCGTTGTGCACGATCGAGATCCGGCCCGTGCAGTCGGCGTGCGGGTGCGCGTTCGCCTCGCGCACGGCACCGTGTGTGGCCCAGCGGGTTTGACCGATGCCGACGCCGGTGAGCGCGTCACCCGAGCGTGCCGCGACGAGCGTGCGCAGGTCGCCGACTCGGGAGACCGAGCGGATGGTCTCGGTGCGGCCGACGGCCGTCCGGACGGCGATGCCGGCGGAGTCGTACCCGCGGTACTCGAGTCGTTCGAGTCCGTCGAGCAGGTAGGGGGTCGCGTCGTCAGACACGCGGGCCGCGATGATGCCGCACATCGGCTGTCCCTTCGGGGGAACGAGGGTGGGTGGAACGGGGAGGTCGGGACTGGTGCGGCACCGACCGCCGTCGGGTCTGCCGCGCGTCCGGGGCCTCCCGGCCCGGGAACCGACGCCCGTCCTCGGATCAGGCGAGGACGGACGTCGGTGTCGTTGGGCCGAGGGGTTCGGGTACCGGACTCGGGTAGCGCGGGCTGGCCCCCGGGGGAGGGGCACGGCGGTCGGTGCAGGAGAAGCCTCACCCGCCGCCGACCGCACGGCAACACCCGTCGGACGCTCTTGCGGTTCCCCGCGTGCGGGGCACTCCGCGCTGCGGTCGCGTGCGGACTCCCGCAACCGCCGTGACAGCGAGCGGAGGGCGCGCGGACAGGAGGCCCGGTACCAGCTGGTACCGGGCCTCCTGTGCGTCCTGTGGTGCGTCTCCTACGTGAGCAGCGCGACCAGGTGCGATCGCGACCGCGCGCCGACCTTGCGGTAGATCTGCGTGAGCCGCAGCTCCACCGTGCGCTGCGACATGAACAGCGACGAGGCGATCTCGCGGTTGCGGTACCCCTCGGTGACCTTCTGCACCACCGCACGCTCCTCGGCGGTCAGCGACGTGAGCACCGCCGACGCGTCGGGGGCACTGCGCGGCGTCCCGGGGAACGCCGGCGAGAGCGCCGGTGCGGACCGGATCGACGACGAGCCCGTGCCGAACTGCGGCATCGCCGCAGCCGGTGCCGGCGTCACCAGCGGTCGACGCAGGCCGGCCGCCTCGTACGCCGCTGCGGCCGCCGCGCCGAGACGCGGACGTTCCGCCGGGTTGCCGACCGCGGCCAGCGCGGCGAACGTGCGAGCCCGCTCGTACTGCGAGTCGTGCGGCTGGAACAGCTCCAGCGCGCGGCGACGGGCCGGCTCGCGGGTGGTGTCGTCGGCGACGAGTGCGAGGCTCCGCGCCAGCACCAGGGCACCCCAGCGCCCGGGACGGGCATGGTGGTCCGCCGCCAGGCGGGCCGTGATCGTGCGCGCGTCGTCGATCCGTCCGAGGCGCACGTACGCCTCGACGAGGTCGCCGAGGTGTCGGAGCACCGCGGGGTTCCGGAGCGACCGACCGACGGCGTCGGCGGCCTCGAGCGCGGTGGCGGCCTCGTCGAGGCGGCCGTCGAGCAGCAGGACCTTGCCGCGGAGCGCGTGCAGCTTCGCCGTCGCTCCCCAGAGACGACTCGTCGATCGGTGCTCGAGGCACCGGTCCACGACGTCGAGCGCCTCGGCGGAACGGCCCTCGGCGAAGTGCCGCCACGCGACGGCGATCGCCCGGGAGGGCTCACGCAACCGCTCGGCGACGGACGAACCGGATTCCCACACGTCGATCGCGCGGAGCGCCTGCCGGAAGTTGCCGGAGCGCACCTCGTTCTCGGCCGTCAGGTAGCGGGCCGCCTCGGTCCACACCGCCGCGGTCTCCTGCCCCCGGGCGAGCACGAGTGCGAACACTCGTCGCGCGCTCCGGTAGCGCTCGCCGATGCTCAGCGCGTGGGCGAGGAGCAGCAGGGCCGGGTCCGACATCGCCACGAGCTCCGACGTCGCGAGCCCGTCGTGCAGCTCGGTGTCGGGCGGCAGTGCGCCGTCCACGGCGGCGATGAGCTCCCGCGCGGTCGTCGCGATCTCGAGGGTGTGCGCGGACGCCGACCTCTCGAGCGGTTCGATCCGGTGCAGCAGGTCCTTGGCCTGGTCGAGCTCCCACGCCTCGGCGCGGAAGCACGCCACCATGGCCATCAGCCCGGCGACGGCGTCCACCTCGGCCGGGTCGGTCGCGTCGACGGGGACGAGCAGCTCGTCCGCGTGCACGGCGTCACCGCTGAGGTACTCGGCCGAGTACTGCAGCCGGAGCCGGCGGACTTCGTTCGGCGTCGTCCGGAACGGACGGAGCGCCGCGAGGTACCGCGCGGCGAAGCCGAGCAGGCGCTTGCCGAGCATGGCCTCCGCGACCCCGAGGAGCGCGACGTGCTCGTCCTCGGTTCCGCCGCCGATGTGCAGGGCACGCTCGGTCAGCGCGATCGCGGCGTGCACGTTGCCGTCCACGACGTACGACCGTGCGGCCTGGAGCAGCGCGACCACGTCGGGGACGTCGTCGACGAAGCTCCGGTGCCACGCGGCCGACCGCGGGTCGGTCTCCGCGCTCGCCGCGGCGAGCTCGGCGTGTGCCGCACGACGGTCACGGGCGGGCATCCGCCAGTAGAGCGCGGAACGGACGAGTGGGTGCCGGACGGTGACGCTCTGCCCGCGGACGGTCGCGAGACCGGCCCCGACCAGGTCGTCCAGCTCGTCCCGGTCCCACGCCGTGGTCTTCGCGACGGGCACCAGGGCGAGCTTCGCGAGGACGTCCAGATCGCGTCCCGCGGCGGGCCCGAGCGCGAGTGCCGCGATGGCCTCGGTCGTCGGAGTGGGTCGGAGCGGGAGCACGATCGGCTCCGCGCCGGTGAGCTGCTCCCGGGTGAGCACCGCGAGCTGTTCGCGGAGCGCGCCGGGGTTGCCACCGGTCTCCGCGGCGAGGACGGCGAGGACGCCGTCGTTCGCCTCGGCCGGTGCCATGTCCCGGGCGAGGACCAGGGCCTCGTCCGCGGCGAGCGGTTCGATGCGCAGGGTCGGCAGAGCCGCGAGCGGACCGTCCGACGGCACCGAGCGGACCGTCGCCACGACGCGCAAGGCGGTGCCCGCGAGCCGTCCGGCGAGGAACGCGATGAGTTCCTGGCTCTCCGCGTCCATCCGGTCGAGGTCGTCGATGAGGACGAGCGTCGGCGGGAGGGTCAGAGCGTGCACGGCGTCGAGGAAGTCGTGCGCCGCCGCCAGCCCGGCCGTCACGGCGGCCGCTGTCCCGCCGGCTTGCAGCAGGTGGGCGATGTGTGCGGTCGCTCGAGGGTCGTCGAGCGCGGTGAACAGGGAGGTCACCCCGGCCAGTGGCCAACGGGATTCACTCCCGTTGACACCGACCCGGACGACGGGGAGGGAAACGCGGTTCGAGACCGCGTCGAGGACGCTGCTGCGTCCGGAACCAGGGTCGCCGACCACGACCATCGCGGACTCCCGTGGGAGCACTGCGAGGGTCGCGATCCGGTCGACCTCGAGACGTCGACCGGTGAGTGCCATGACTCACCGGCCTCCGGGTCCGGAGGCGGATGCTGCGAGGAGGGCGTCGGCGAACACGGGGGTCGCGGCGACGGGGCGCACTGCGGCGGACCGGACTGCTGCACGGCGGGTGACCGTGGCGGAGTGCGGACGAGCGGCGGCGACTGAGCGCGCGCCGGAACTGTCGTGGATTGGATGCGGTCGACGAGTGTGGGTGCACTCGGTTCCGCTCGGGAACGATGATGTCATCGTCTGTATCACCCCTCGGGTTAGGGTCTTCGGACGAACACGACCGGTCTGTTCTGCCGTCCGGATCTAGGGAATCCGAGCGCATCACGTGACCTGCCGTCTGGAGCACGATAACTCAGGTACCGGTCCACGAGGCGGACTCCCGCGAGCAGATGTCCAGAACGGTGCCCCCAGTACGGGGGGCCACGATGGGGGAGTGGCACCGGCCCCCCTGACCCCGATCCGGGTCCTCCGGACGCAACCGGGGTACAGGGCTGTCCGGACCTCGTTCGTCGTCGCAGGTGTAGCCAGGACGGGATGTCCAACGCCGAACCGACCGACGCCCGCCTCGATGACCGCACCCGGTGGCGGGCCTTCGGCGTGTGTGTGGCGGTGGCGGCCCTGACGATCCTCGACCTGTCCAAGGTGAACGTCGGGCTGCCCTCGATCGAGCAGTCCCTCGGGGCCACCAGCTCGTCGCTCCAGCTCATCGTCGCGGGGTACGCGCTGGCGTTCGGCCTCGCCCTCGTGCCCGCGGGTCGGCTCGGGGACTTGCAGAGCCGGCGCGTCATGTTCATCGTGGGGCTCAGCGCGTTCACCGGATCGAGCCTGCTGTGCGCCGTCGCACCGAACATCGAAGTCCTGATCGTCACCCGGATCCTGCAGGGCTTCGCCGCCGGGATCCAGATGCCCCAGGTCATCGGACTCGTGCAGCAGCTGTTCCGCGGGCCGGAGCGTGGCCGCGCGTTCGGGCTCTTCGGGGCGATGATCGGCATCTCCACCGCCCTCGGGCCGACCATCGGCGGTGGCCTCATCGCGATCGGCGGCGAGGAGTCCGGCTGGCGGCTGCTGTTCTGGATGAACGTGCCCCTCGGGATCGCCGCACTGCTCTTCGCCGTCCGCCTGCTGCCGAAGGGCGCCCAGGGGAGGGCGCAGGACCGCGAACTGGACGTCGTCGGCATCCTGTTGCTCGGAGCCGCCATCGTCACCCTGATGCTGCCGTTCGTGCTGACCAGCGGTGGTGGTGGTTCCGCGACCCGCTGGTTCTGGCTCGTCGGCTTCGCGGTGTTCCTCGTGCTGTTCGTGCTCTGGGAGCAGCGGTTCAAGCGGCAGGGCAAGTCGCCCGTGGTGCACTTCGAGCTGTTCCGGCTGTCGTCGTACCGCAACGGCCTGTCGATCGTGGCCGTCTACTTCGCCGCGCTGCCGGCGTCGTTCCTCATGGTCACGCTGTACCTGCAGGAGGGCCTCGGGCTCGCACCGCTGTTCGCCGGCATGGTGAGCATCCCCTTCGCCGCGACGAGTGCGGTGGGCTCGTACATCGGCGGACGGATCGTCGACCGGGTCGGGCGGGCGCTGGTCGTCGCCGGGCTCGGGATGGTCGTCGTCGGCTTCCTGCTGCTCATGGTCGCCGCCGTCGCCACCCCGCCGGAGGTCACCCCGTGGGCGATGGCGGGCGCGTTCCTGGTCGGCGGACTCGGTGGCGGGTTCGTGGTGTCGCCGAACCAGACCCTGACCCTGGCCGAGATCCCCGTCGAGCAGTCCGGGGTGGCGGGGTCGATGCAGCAGCTCGGCCAGCGGGTCGGCACGGCGATCGGCACCGCGGTCGCGACCAGCATCTTCTACGGGATCGTGCGGAGCGAGGCGGCGGGCTCGGGTTCGGGCGGGTCGGGCGGGCGTCTCGACGCCTACCACGACGCCTTCCGCAGCGGCACGACGTTCACGGTGTCGCTGATGGCACTCGCGCTCGCGCTGGCCGGCGCGGACCTGGTGGCGCGTCGACGCGCGGCGCGGCGGTCGGACGGGGAGTCCGAGGGCTCGGACGCCGCTGCTGAGTCCGCCGACCGGACCGGCGCAGAGCAGACCGAGGCGCCGGGGTCGGCCGAGCGGGGCTGACCGGCCCGCCGACCGGGCCTAGGAGTCGCGACGGATGACCTCGACGACGGCATCGTGCACCAGGCCGTTCGAGGCGAGCGCGCTGCCGTGCCACGGCCCGGGATCGCCGTCGAGCGAGGTGAAGCGGCCGCCGGCCTCTTCGACGATGGGGACGAGTGCCGCGATGTCCCACGGCTTCAGGTCCGGTTCGCCGGCGACGTCGAGGACGCCCTCGGCCACCATCATGTAGGACCACATGTCGCCGTAGGCCCGGGTGCGCCAGACCCGGCGCGACAGGTCGACGAGTGGCTCGAGGCGGTCGTCGACGTCCCACTGCTGGATGCTGTTGTAGCTCAGGCTCGCGTCCGCGAGCTCGGCCACCCCGGAGACCCGGAGCGGTCCGTCCAGCGAGAACGCGCCGGAGCCCTCGGCCGCCCACCAGCGCTTGCCGAGGGCGGGCGCGCTCACGACGCCGAGCACCGGGCGGCCGTCGACCGCGAGCGCGATGAGGGTCGCCCACACGGGCACGCCGCGCAGGTAGTTGGCGGTGCCGTCGATCGGGTCGACCACCCACTGCCGGTGCCCTTCGCTGACGGCCTCGGCACCGGTGTCCGCCGTCGTCTCCTCGCCGAGGAACGCGTCGTCCGGTCGCTCGGCGGCGAGTCGCTCGCGCAGGGCCCGTTCGACGGCCTGGTCGGCGTCGGTGACGTGCGTGCTGTCGGCCTTCTTCGTCACGTGCAGGTCGGCGGCACGGAAGCGCTCGAGGCTGATCGCGTCGGCGGTGTCGGCGAGGGAGCGGGCGAAGTCCAGGTCGGCGCTGAGGTCCACGTCGCCCAACCTACCGTCGCTACGCGGCGACGACCTCTTCTTCCTCGAGCCGGGTGACCTCGCGCTCACGGGCGATGCGGGTCCGGCGGGCGACGAGTCCGTGCACGACGACGCAGAGCAGGAGCGCGGCGGCCAGCCAGAGAGCGAGCACGAGCGACGACCGGCCGAGCGAGGCGTCCGGGAAGTACTGCAGGTCCTGAGCGGCCTGCAGCCACGCGGCACCGCTCCAGAAGGTGTGCAGGGCGGCGAAGAACCCGGGCTGGAACGCCGGTTGGAAGATCCCGCCGGACGACGTGAAGTTCAGCATCACGAACAGCATCGTGAGGATCGGGGTGGTCCACCGTCCGAGCACGGGGTGGAGCCCGACGCCGAGCGCGACGATGATCGCGTCGTAGAACCAGGCGAACAGGAACACCTGCCAGTGGTGGGTGGTGATGACGCCGTAGATCGGTCCGGCGACGATCACGCCGATGCCGGCGACGACCCCCGCGGTGGCGAGCCCGATGACCGCGGTCCACACGGCACGGAGCTTCGGCGCGACCGAGGCCACGGCGATCGCGGACGCGTACCCACCGACGCTCAGCGCCACGAGCAGGAAGAACAGCCCCTGGCCGGTGGTGTCCTGGTCGCCCGTCGGCACGACGTCGACGACCCGGAACGGCACGTGTTGGTCGTAGGCGATCGGCAGGAACACCTTCTGCGCTGCGCTCGCGGTGGTCTCCGACGCGGCGGTCGAGACGTAGAGCGTGGCACCCGCCGCAGTCGGCGCGTACACGGCGGCGAGGTCGCGGTCGCGCACCTGCTGCTCGGCCGCCTTCGTCGAGGCCACGACGTGGGCCACGAGGGCGCCGTTCGACTGGTCGGTCACGGTCTGGGCGAACACCTGGGTGGCCGCGCCCTGGCCGACGATGCCGACGGGCAGTTCCCGCGGTGCCGGGGCGTGGAAGGCACCGAGGTAGGCCAGGCCCATGCCTGCGGCCAGGAACAGCGGCACGAGGATGTGCGAGGCGAACGTCAGCAGCACGCGACCGAGCCCGGCGGGGCGCAGGACGCTGTCGGACCGCTGCGGCTTCGGGGCTCGTGCGGACTTGTGGGTGGGGGAGTGGTGCGCGTGCGACGTCGTCGTCGTGCTCGGGGACGGGGCGTCGACCGCGGGGGTCGGCGCAAAGTTGTACTTTGCAACTTCAGACACGACCGCAACAGTACAACCCCGATGCGCGCTTGTCGACGCCGACCCGGGCCCGAGGCGTCGTCCGGTGCGCGGTTGCCCACTCGGTGCGAGGCGCGCGAGCCCGCACGGAGTGCACAACCTCGCACCATTCGTGCGCCCCTCGCACGGTGCGAGGGGCCCCGTCCGGAGTGGTCACGACGCACGACGCACGACGCACCGCGCGCCGATGCCCCAATGGTCACGAACTGTCGGGTGCCGCCGCGCCAGCCGACAGTTCGTGACCCCTCGACGCACACACCGCGAGGTGTCGTGACCAGTCGGCCGACCAGCGCCGACCAGCGCCGATCAGCACCGACCGCCCGGCCACCATCGCCCGGCGGGCTACTCGGAACCGGGGTCGGACGCGCCCATCCCGGTGAGCAGTGCCCGGAACGAGTCGAGCCGCTCGACGCCGGTCGGCCCGAGCTCCCCGTCCTGCACGCGGTCGACGATCTCCCAGTCGTGCGCCTGCGCCAGCGGGATGCCGTCCCGCGCGGGCAGCACCGGCACGGCGTGCGACGCGAACGCCCGGAAGACGTTCGCGGGGTCGACGTGCCCCAAGCCGAACGACCGCACACCCGGCGTGTCGATGATCCACCCGCCGTCACGGACCCGCAGCGCGATCGACGACGACGACGTGTGCCGCCCGCGGCCGGTCACGGAGTTCACGACGCCGATCGCGCGCGTCGACCCGGTCAGGGCGTTCACCAGGGTCGACTTGCCCACACCGGAGTGCCCGACGGTCACGGTCACCTTGTCGTCGAGGAGCTCGTGCAGCGCCTCGAACGGGACGTCGTCCGATCGGCTCGTCACGATCCGAAGGTCCAGGCACGCGAAGTGCGCCAGGAACGGGGCCGGGTCGGCGAGGTCGGTCTTCGTGATGCAGAGGATCGGGTCGAGCCCGGCGTCGAACGCGGCCACCAGGTACCGGTCGATCAGGCGGGTGCGCGGCTCGGGGTCGGCGGCGGCCACCACGATGAGCATCTGGTCGGCGTTCGCCACGATGACGCGCTCGACCTCGTCGGAGTCGTCGGCACTCCGCCGCAGCAGGGTGGTGCGCTCGGCGACCTTCACGATGCGTGCCAGCGAGCCCGGGTCGCCGGAGACGTCCCCGACGAGCGACACGTGGTCGCCCGTGACGACGGACTTCTTGCCGAGCTCGCGGGCCTTCGTCGCGGTGATGACGTGGTCGTCGATCAGCACGCCGAACCGCCCGCGGTCGACGTTCGTCACCCAGCCGACCGGGGCGTCGTCGTACGTCGGACGGGTCTTCGTGCGCGGTCGGTTGCCCTTCGGGTTCGGGCGCACCCGCACGCTCGACTCGTCGTACTGCCCGTACGGCTCGTCCGCGTCGGAGTCGTCGCCGTCGACGTCGTCCCACCAGCTCATGCGTCAGTCCCCGCTCACCGGTGCAGCGGCCACCGAGGACGCCACGAGCGCCGCCCACAGCTCCGGGAACTGCGGCAGCGTCTTCGCGGTCGACCCGATGTCGTCGACGGCGACGCCGTCGACGACGAGGCCCACGATCGCCCCCGCGGTCGCCATCCGGTGGTCGTCGTACGCGCCCCAGGCGCTGCCGTGGAGCGGCGCCGGCTCGATCCGCAGGCCGTCGTCGAGTTCGTGCACCGCGCCTCCAGACCGGTTGAGGTCCGCCGCCAGCGCGGCCAGGCGGTCGGTCTCGTGCCCGCGCAGGTGCCCGATCCCGGTGATCTCGCTCGGTCCGTCCGCCAGCGCGGCCAGCGCGACGAGTGCCGGTGCGAGTTCGCCGCCGCGGCTCAGGTCGAGTTCGAGACCCGGCAAGGAGGCCCCACCCCGGATCCCGACGCCGCCGTCGACGACCAGGTCGTCACCGTCACGGGCCACGCTCGCCCCCCACAGGGGCAGGAGCGTCTCGAGGTCGGCGCCGACCTGCGTCGTCTCGCTGGGCCAGGTGCGGATGCGGACCGTGCCGCCGGCGACGAGCGCGGCGACCGCGAACGGCGCGGCGTTCGACAGGTCGGGCTCGATCGTGACGTCACGCGCGCCGATCGGGCCGGGGTGCACGACCCACTCGCCGACCGCCGGCTCCTCGACGCGGACGCCGCGGGCACGGAGTGCCGCGACGGTCATCTCGATGTGCGGCATGCTCGGCAGGCGTTCGCCCACGTGGGTGAGGTGCAGGCCCTCGTCGAAGCGGGGGGCCGACAGCAGCAGCCCGGAGACGAACTGCGAGGACGCCGACGCGTCGATCGTCAGGGCGCCGCCGCGGACCGAGCCTGTGCCGGTGAACGAGAACGGCATCGAACCGCCGCCGTCGTCCGTGACGTCGACACCGAGGTCCACGAGTCCCCGCACGATGGCGTGCATCGGCCGCTTGCGGGCGTAGGGGTCGCCGTCGACCGTGACGGGCCCGACGGCCAGGGCGGCGAGCGGCGGCAGGAAGCGCATCACCGTGCCGGCCAGTCCGCAGTCCAGGCGGACGGCGCCGTGCATCGGGGCGGGCGTGATCCTGAGGTCCGGGCCGTACGGGTTCGGGGCGGTGCCGGCCGCCGGCTCGAGCGCTTCGATGCCGACGCCGAGCGCCCGGAGGCCCGCGATCATCAGCGCCGAGTCACGGGAGTGCAGCGGGAGCCGGATCGTCGAGGGGCCGTCCGCGAGGGCCGCGAGCACGAGCTCCCGGTTCGTCAGTGACTTCGACCCGGGCAGCGCGACGTCGCCGCGGAGCGGACCCCCTGCGACCGGGGCGATCCAGGGGTCGGCGGGCTGGTCCCCGCTGTGGGAATGCGTCGTGTCTGCCATCGGTTCACCAGGGTACTGAACGCACCGGGAGGATCAGTGGCGACAGCAACACTCGCACGAGTGCGGACCGGCACGGCGACCGTGCTGACCGCGGTGCCGACGACGCTCGGCACGCTCGGCCTAGACTTGGCGGCGATGACGACCGACGAACCGCAGGCAGCTCCGCACCACCTGGTCGACGAGACCGAGGTGCAGCTCGACGCCGTCGAAGAGGAACATGAAACCCTCGACGACGCAGCAGACGAGCCGGTGGACGCGAAGACCGTCTCCGAGGGGGAGCTGCGGTCCCTGTTCGAGGACCAGGCGCTGCCCTTCATGGACCAGCTCTACGGTGCGGCCATGCGGATGACCCGCAACCCGGCCGACGCGTCGGACCTGGTGCAGGAGACGTTCGTCAAGGCCTTCGCCGCGTTCCGCCAGTTCAAGCAGGGCACGAACCTGAAGGCCTGGCTGTACCGGATCCTCACGAACACGTTCATCAACACGTACCGCAAGAACCAGCGGAACCCGTACCAGGGCACCATCGACGAGCTCGAGGACTGGCAGCTCGGCGGCGCGGAGAGCGTGACCCAGTCGATCTCCGCCCGGTCCGCCGAGGCCGACGCGATCGACCACCTGCCGTCCTCCGCCGTGAAGGACGCCCTGCAGGCCATCCCGGAGGACTTCCGGATGGCCGTGTACTTCGCCGATGTCGAAGGCTTCTCGTACCAGGAGATCGCCGACATCATGAAGACCCCCGTGGGGACGGTCATGAGCCGCCTCCACCGTGGCCGCCGGCTCCTCCGTGGGCTCCTGGCGGACCACGCCCGTGAGACCGGCATCGTCCCGGACGCAGCGTCGACGGCGACGATGCGTGGACGGGGACGAGGCGCGGCACAGACGACGAAGGCAACCGCGGCCACGGGTCGCACCGGACGGAAGGACGCACGATGAGCGGCTGCGACTGCTCGAAGGCGAAGGCCGAGCTCGAGGAGTTCCTGCACGACGAGCTCCGCCACGAGGACGCCGCGGACATCCGCGAGCACATGGACGGGTGCGAGGACTGCCAGACCGAGCACCGCGTCGGCGTCGTGCTCATGGAGACCGTGCGCCGTGCCTGCAAGGAGACCGCTCCCGACCAGCTGCGCAGCGAGATCCTCGCGCGCATCCGGGTGGAGCAGGCGACGCACTGACGCTGCAGGGGTGCGGGCTCGTCAGCCCGGACCTGGACGGCTCGGCTGCTCGCCGTCGCGCGCGACGACGTGTGGACACGAGGGCGCAGTGGGAGCCCGTCGCAACACGACCGACGGCCCGGGTAGGTTGGCCGACATGACCCTCTCCGTCGAGTCAACCACCACCTGGTCCGACACGGACGTCGCCGACGTCGCCGCCCTCGTCCGCCTGCTCGGTCATGACGTCGACGACGCGTCGATGCGCGACCGCCTCGACCGGCTCACCCCCGAAGCCGGGCACCGCACCTGGGTGGTCCGGAGAGACGACGGACGGGTCGTCGCCGTCGCCGGCGCACAGGTCACGTGGGCGTACGCCAGCGACGAGCCGACGGCGCAGCTGCTGCTGCTGGTCGTCGATGACACGGCCAGGAGGCACGGCACCGGTTCCGCGCTCATCGACACGTTCGAAGCATGGGCGGTCGAGCAGGGCGCGCGTCGCCTCAGTGCCGTCAGTGCGGCCGCGACGGACAGCGCGCACCGCTTCTACCAGAAGCGCGGGTACCACGACGCCGGGGTGCGCTACACGAAGATCGCGTAGCGCCGCCGCCTTCCCCGCCAACGTCGAAGCGCCCCGTGCCGGAGTCCGTCGGACTCCGGCACGGGGCGCTTCCTCGTGGTCAGGCCGACGCGCGCAGCGCCGTGTCGATGACGTCGGTGGCCTCTTGCGCGGAGCGCTTCGAGGAACCGGTGGCCGGTGCGGCACTCGCCGAGCGGGCCGCCACGGACAACGGTCGGCCACCCAGGTGCGGCGACAGGTTCATGCAGACGAACGGCCAGGCGCCCTGGTTCTCCGGCTCCTCCTGCGCCCACACGACGTCGGCGTCCGGGTAGCCCGCCAGGACCTCGAGGATGCGGTCGAGGGGGAGCGGGGCGAGCTGCTCGAGCCGGACGAGTGCGACGTCGGTGACGCCGCGCTTGTCGACCTCGGCACGCAGGTCGTGGTGCACCTTGCCGGAGTGCAGCACCACGCGACGGACGGCGCGCTTGTCGGTGATCCGCGCGTCGTCCAGCACGGGCTCGAACGTCCCGGTCGTGAAGTCCTCGACCGCACTCGTCGCCTGGCGGAGCCGGAGCATCGCCTTCGGGGAGAACACGATGAGCGGCTTCTGGGGACGGGCCCAGGCCTGCCGGCGGAGCAGGTGGAAGTACGAGGCCGGGGTCGACGGGCGCGCGACGATCATGTTGTCCTCGGCGCACAGCTGCAGGTAGCGCTCGATGCGCGCCGACGAGTGGTCCGGCCCCTGACCCTCGTACCCGTGCGGCAGCAGCAGGACGAGGCCGGAGCGCTGCCCCCACTTCTGCTCGGCGGACGAGATGAACTCGTCGATGACGATCTGGGCACCGTTGGCGAAGTCGCCGAACTGCGCCTCCCAGAGCACGAGCGACTCGGGGCGCTCCACCGAGTAGCCGTACTCGAAGGCCATCGCCGCGTACTCGCTCAGCAGCGAGTCGTACACGTAGAACCGCGCCTGGTCCTCGGTGAGGTTCGACAGCGGCAGCCATTCCTGGCCGTTCACCCGGTCGTGGAACACCGACTGGCGCTGGACGAAGGTGCCGCGGCGGGCGTCCTGTCCGGCGAGGCGGACGGGCTTGCCCTCGACCAGGATCGACCCGATCGCCATGAGCTCCGCCATCGCCCAGTCGATTCCGCCGTTGCGGGTCATCTCGGTGCGCTTGGTGAGCAGCTGCTGCAGCTTCGGGTGGATGGAGAACCCGGCGGGCGGGTTGCTGTGCGCGTCACCGATCGCCCGGACGAGCTCCTCGGACACGGCGGTCTCGTGCACCTCGACCTCGGCGTCGTCGCGCTGCGCGGCCGGGCGTTCGAGACCCTGCACCGCCCCGTCGTCGTCGACCTCGATCACCGGGATGGTGCCGGTCTGTGCCTCGTGCGTCTCGGCGAAGGCGCGTTCCAGGCGGTCCTGGAAGTCGCGGTGCGCCTCGTCGTACTCCTCTTGCGTGATGTCACCGCGGCCGACGAGCGCCTCGGTGTACAGCGTGCGGACGGAGCGCTTCGCCTCGATGAGGTTGTACATCAGCGGCTGCGTCATCGAGGGGTCGTCGCCCTCGTTGTGCCCGCGACGGCGGTAGCAGATCAGGTCGATCACGACGTCGCGGTGGAACTCCTCGCGGTACGCGAAGGCGAGTTCGGCGACGCGCGCGACGGCCTCGGGGTCGTCACCGTTCACGTGGAAGATCGGCGCCTGGATCGTCTTCGCGACGTCGGTGGAGTACACCGAGCTGCGCGCCGACTCGGGCGGGGTGGTGAACCCGACCTGGTTGTTGATGACGAGGTGGACCGTGCCGCCGGTGCGGTAGCCGCGGAGCTGCGACATCTGCAGCGTCTCGACGACCACACCCTGGCCGGCCATCGCCGCGTCGCCGTGCACGAGCACGGGGAGCACACCGAAGCTGCCGGGGGCCTCGCGGTCCTGCTTGGCTCGGACGATGCCCTCGAGCACGCCGTCGACGGCTTCGAGGTGGGAGGGGTTCGCGGCGATCGTCACCGGGATGCTCGAGCCGTCGGACGTGCGGAACACACCCTCGGTGCCGACGTGGTACTTCACGTCGCCGGAGCCCTGACCGGACACCGTGCCCGGCAAGGAGGACCCCTCGAACTCACGGAAGATCTGCCCGTAGGTCTTGCCGGCGATGTTCGTCAGCACGTTCAGGCGGCCGCGGTGGGCCATGCCGATCGCGACCTCGGCCAGCCCGGCTCCGGCGGCGTGCTGGATCAGGGTGTCGAGGAAGGCGATGGTGGACTCGCCGCCCTCGAGCGAGAAGCGCTTCTGGCCGACGTACTTGGTCTGCAGGAAGGTCTCGAACGCCTCGGCCTCGTTGAGCTTGCCGAGGACGCGGAGCTGCTCCTCCTTCGAGGGCTTCGAGTAGGGCACCTCGATGCGCTCCTGCACCCAGCGACGCTGTTCCGGGTCCTGGATGTGCATGTACTCGATGCCGACCGTGCGGCAGTAGGCGTCGCGCAGGATCCCGAGGACGTCGCGCAGCGGTGCCGAGGTGGTGCCGGCGAGCCCGCCGGTGACGAACTCGCGGTCGAGGTCCCAGAAGGTCAGCCCGTGGCTCTCGATCTCGAGGTCCGGGTGCGTGCGCTGGCGGTACTCGAGCGGGTCGATGTCGGCCATCAGGTGCCCACGGACGCGGAAGCTGTTGATGAGCTCCTGCACGCGGGCGGTCTTGTTCACCCGGTGCGCCAGGTCGACGTTGATGTCGTTCGCCCACTGGATCGGCTTGTAGGGGATCCGGAGCGCGGCGAAGATGCCGTCGTAGAAACCGTGCTCGCCGATCAGGCGCTCGTGCACGTGCTTGAGGTACTCGCCCGAGCCGGCGCCCTGGATGACGCGGTGGTCGTAGGTGCTCGTCAGGGTGATGGTCTTGCCGATGCCGAGCTCGACCAGGGTCTTCGACGCCGAGCCCTGGAACTGCGCGGGGTACTCGAGGGCGCCGGCACCGATGATCGAGCCCTGCCCCTTCGTCAGGCGCGGGACCGAGTGCACGGTGCCGATGCCGCCCGGGTTGGTGAGCGAGATCGTCGTGCCCTGGAAGTCCGCCGGGGTGAGCTTGTTGTCGCGGGCGCGCTTGACGAGGTCCTCGTAGGCGGAGAGGAACTGGCCGAACGTCAGGGTCTCCGCGCGCTTGATGCTCGGCACCAGGAGCGAGCGGGTGCCGTCCTTCTTCGGGACGTCGATCGCGATGCCGAGGTTCACGTGTGCCGGGGCGACGACGAACGGCTTGCCGTCGCGCTCCTCGTAGAAGACGTTCTGGCTCGGGAAGTCCTTGAGCGCCTGCACCATCGCCCACCCGATCAGGTGCGTGAAGGAGATCTTGCCGCCGCGGGCGCGTCGGAGGTGGTTGTTGATGACGATCCGGTTGTCGATCATCAGCTTCGCCGGGATGGTCCGGACGCTCGTGGCGGTCGGGACGGTCAGCGAGGCGTCCATGTTCGACGCCAGCGTCTTGGCCATGCCCCGGAGCGGGGTCGCCACGTCCTCGTGGGTCTCCTCGTGGTCGTCGGCCGCGTCGTTCGCCTCGGCCGGGATCGGCTGCGGTGCCGGCTGGCGCGAGGTGGTCTTCGCCTGGATGGGGCCCGACTTCGCCTCGCCCGGGGTGTCCCCGGTGGCCGGCTGCTGCGTCGAGGACTGCTGCTGCGAAGCGGGGACCTGCTGCGCCGCCGCTGCCTGCTGCCCAGCCGCCGCCTGTGGTGTGGGGGATCCCGCCGGAGCCGGAGCGTCACCGACCTGCGTGCGGTGGTAGCTCTCGAGGACCGGCCACCAGGACTTGTCGACCGACTCCTTGTCCGCGACGAACTGCTCGTAGAGCTCGTCGACGAGCCACTCGTTCGCCCCGAATTCGCCCGCGGTCTCGTCCGTTCCGGTCAGATGGCTCGACACAGCCGATCGCCCACTCTCCGTCGATAGATGCTCGTGTGTGTCGTGCGGAGCAACCCTGCGCCGCACAGGTGCCAAGCCTAGCCGCTCCGACATGTCCGTTCCGTGTCAGCCGCGGCGCGAGTCGGCAGCCCCCGAGCACCCGGTCGGGGCCCTGACGGGAGCCGTACAGTGGAGCGCATGAGGTTCTACGAGACGCGGCCGACGCACGACCTGACCTACTCCGACGTCTTCCTCGTCCCGAGCCGTTCCGGCGTGACGAGCCGCTTCGACGTCGACCTCGCCGCGAACGACGGCAGCGGTGCCACGATCCCGATCGTCAGCGCCAACATGAACTCGGTCACCGGCCCTCGGCTCGCCGCCACCCTGGCCCGCCGCGGTGGTCTGGGCGTGCTGCCGCAGGACATGCACCTGCAGGACCTCGACGCCGCGATCCGCTGGGTCAAGGACCAGCCGGTCGACTTCGACACCGCCTACGACATGGGTGCCCAGACCACCGTCGCCGAAGCCCTCGAGCAGCTCCTGCCCGTGGCCGGCCGTGGTGTGGTCGTCCGCGACGCCGACGGCGAGTACCTGGGCTGCGTGCCCGCGTCCCGCCTCGGCACCGCCGGCCCCGACGCCGTCCTCGGTGACCTGCTGCACGGCGCCTCGACCGCGATCGACGCCGAGGACGCCGGTACGCCCCGCCACGTCTACGACGTGCTCTCGGCCGCCGAGGTCGACTTCGCGCCGGTGGTGCGGCACGGCCGGGTCGTCGGCACCACGAGCCAGACGAGCGCGATCCGCTCCGACATCTACACGCCCGCCGTCGACGCCTCCGGCCGGCTCCGGGTCGCCGCCGCGCTCGGCATCAACGGCGACGTCGCCGCGAAGGCGAAGGCGCTGGCCGCCGCGGGCGTGGACGTCCTGGTCCTCGACACCGCGCACGGCCACCAGGACGGCATGCTCCGCGCACTCCGCACGGTCGCGTCGCTGCAGCTCGGCATCCCGCTCGTCGCCGGCAACGTCGTCACCGCCGACGCCGTCGCGCACCTGGTCGGGGCCGGAGCGGACATCATCAAGGTCGGCGTCGGCCCGGGTGCAATGTGCACCACCCGCATGATGACGGCCGTCGGTCGTCCGCAGTTCTCCGCCGTGCTCGAGACCGCCGCGGCAGCCCGCTCGCTCGGCGCCCACGTCTGGGCGGACGGCGGGGTGCGCTACCCGCGCGACGTCGCACTCGCCCTGGCAGCAGGGGCGTCCGCCGTCATGATCGGCTCGTGGTTCGCCGGCACGCTCGAGGCGCCCGGCGTGCTCCGCCGCGACGACGCAGGCAAGGCCTACAAGGAGAGCTGGGGCATGGCCTCGGCCAAGGCCGTGCGTGAGCGGTTCGAGCGGCTCGACCCGTACGAGCGTGCCCGCAAGGCGCTCTTCGCCGAGGGGATCTCGTCGTCGACGATCTACCTCGACCCGGAGCGCCCGAGCGTCGAGGACCTGCT
This sequence comes from Curtobacterium sp. BRB10, assembly GCF_031844325.1. Taxonomy (NCBI): domain Bacteria; kingdom Bacillati; phylum Actinomycetota; class Actinomycetes; order Micrococcales; family Microbacteriaceae; genus Curtobacterium; species Curtobacterium sp. BRB10. Next base: position 423,721 of record NZ_JAUZVA010000003.1, on the reverse strand, counting down.
CGACATGATCACCACCGGCGTCCGCAGCTCCGCGACCTACGCGGGCGCGTCGTCCCTCGCCGAGTTCTCCGAGCGCGCGCTGGTCGGCATCCAGTCCGCCGCCGGGTACGAGGAAGGCAAGCCCCTGCCCGTCAGCTGGTAGCGCGGACGGGGCGCGCGTCGCCCTGGTCGCGACCACGGACGGACGGGAGGCGCGGTGCCAGCTGGCACCGCGCCTCCCGTCCGCTCTTCGGTGCGTCTACCGGCGTCGAGTCGCGTCCTCGACCTCGCCCACCAGTTCTTCGAGGATGTCCTCGAGGAACAGCACGCCGATCGTACGGCCGTCCGCGTCGAAGGCGCGGGCCACGTGGCGCCCGGCGGCCCGCATGGTCGCGAGCGCGTCCTCGAGGTCCATCTCGGTGTACAGCGAGATGAGCTGGCGGATCCGCTTCGGCGGCACCGGGTCGTCGAACTCGTCCGGACGCAGGTCGATGACGTCCTTCACGTGCACGTAGCCCGTGGGGGAGCCGTCCTCGCCGACGAGCACGTAGCGGGAGAACCCGCGCTGTGCCACGGCGTGCTCGACGTCACCCGGGGTCGCGTCGTCGGGCAGCGTGACGAGTTCGGCCATCGGCACGGCGACGTCACGGACCTTCTTCTCGGTGAACTCGAACGCCAGGGCGAGCTTGCCGTCGTCGGTCAGGGTGCCCTCCCGCCGGGACTGCTCCACGATGGTCTGCACCTCCTCCACCGTGAACGCGCTCACCGCTTCGTCCTTGGGCTCGACGCGGAACAGCCGCAGCACGGCGTTCGCGACCTCGTTCAGGCCGACGATGACCCAGTGCAGGCCGTGACCGATGTACCAGAGCGTCGGGACCAGCAGCAGCGCGGCGCGGTCCGGCATCGAGAACGAGATGTTCTTCGGCACCATCTCGCCGAACACCACGTGCAGGAACGACACGAGCAGCAGCGTGAACACGAAGGCCACGGTGCCGATCACCTCGGCGCTCCAGCCGGTCAGGTGCAGCGGGACCTCGAGCAGGTGGTGGATCGCCGGCTCGGACACGTTCAGGATGAGCAGCGAGCAGACCGTGATGCCGAGCTGGGTGGTCGCGAGCATGCGGGTGGCGTGCTCCATCGCCCAGAGCGTCATCTGCGCGGCCTTCGAGCCCTCTTCGGCGCGGGGCTCGATCTGGGAGCGGCGAGCCGAGATGACCGCGAACTCCGCCGCGACGAAGTACGCGTTGCCCATCAACAGGACGACGAGCCAGAAGATACCCCACCAGTCGGAGCTCATCGCAGTCCCTCCTTGCAGCCAGAAGATCCCGCTGCGCCCATCACCGAATCGGAGCTCATCGGGTGCTGCCCTTCGTCGTGGTGGTCGCGGCCTTCGTGGTGGTCGGGGTGCTCCCGGTGGACGGGATGATGATCGCGGTCGCCGCCGTGTCGGTCGACGGGCGCGTCGGGGTCCAGCGGATGCGGTCGATCCGACGGCCGTCCAGCCGCTCGACCCGGAACACGCCGCCGTCCAAGGGGACCTCGTCGCCGACGACGGGCAGACGGCCCAGCGTCGACATGACGAACCCGCCGACGGTCTCGTACGGGCCCTCCTCGGGCACCTTCACGCCGGCGCGGTCCTCGAGCTCGTCGGGACGCAGCAGACCGGGGAAGGTCAGCCAGTCACGGGAGCGGACCACGTCGATGCGGGCGCGGTCGTGCTCGTCCGAGACCTCGCCGACGATCTCCTCGATCAGGTCCTCGAGCGTGACGACCCCGGCGGTGCCGCCGTACTCGTCGACGACGATGACCATCTGGTAGCCGCGACCCCGGACCTCGGCGAGCAGGGTGTCGCCGGGCATGGTCTCCGGCACGCGTTCGGCGTCCGTCATGAGGGCCCCGACGGGGACCTCCGGACGCTTCTCGCGCGGCACGGCGACGGCCTGCTTGACGTGCACGATGCCGACGACGTCGTCCGCGTCCTCCTCGATGACGGGGAAGCGGCTGAAGCCGGTCTTGCGGGCGAGGGCGATGACGTCCTCGGCGGACTCGGACACGCGGATGGTGGAGAGCCTCGGGCGCGGGGTCATCACGTCGCTGGCGCTCAGCTCGGAGAACGAGATGGTGCGCTCGAGAAGCGTCGCGGTGTCCTGTTCGAGCGATCCCTCGGAGGCCGAGCGGCGCAGCAGCGAGGTGAGTTCCTCGGCGCTGCGGGCACCGGAGAGTTCCTCCTGCGGCTCGATGCCCAGCGACCGGAGCACGGCGTTCGCGGTGCCGTTCAGCAGCGCGACGGCGGGCTTGAAGACCGTCGTGAACGCGATCTGCAGCGGGACCACGAGCCTGGCGGTCTGCAGGGGCAGCGCGAGCGCGAAGTTCTTCGGCACGAGCTCGCCGAGGATCATCGACAGCAGGGTCGCGATGACGAGCGCCACGATCGAGCCGACGGTCTCGACGATGCCCTCCGGCAGGTTCATCGCCAAGAACGGCGCCTCGAGCAGCGTCGCGATCGAGGGTTCGAGCAGGTAGCCGGTCAGCAGCGTGGTCAGCGTGATGCCGAGCTGCGCGCTGGACAGGTGCGTCGAGGTGACCTTCAGCGCGCCGATGACCGGTGCGAGGCCGGCTTCACCGCGGTCGCGCCGCGCTTCGACGTCGGCGCGGTCGAGGTTGACCAGCGCGAACTCGGACGCGACGAAGACACCCGTGCCGAGGGTCAGCAGGATGCCGCCGATCAGCATGACGATGTCGATCGGACTCATGATTCACCCCCGTTCGCGCACAGGGATGACGTGCAGCTCACCGAGTGAGCGGCGGATGAGTGAGGCGAAGAACTATTCGGGGGATCGTCCACAGTGCTGCCAATCGTACTGCCTGCGCGGTCGCTGGGCCGTGAATCCGTACAGAACCGACCGCGCCTACGCCGTGATCCGCGCGCGGTGGTACTGCTGCGGCTCGTAGTCGACCGGCACGCGGAGTTCGACGGCGGCACGGAGCGCGAACGACGGGTCGCGGAGCATCTCACGACCGATCATCACGACGTCGGCGAGGCCGGTCGCGACGATCTGCTCGGCCTGGAACGCCTCGGAGATCATGCCCACGGCGATCGTCGGGATGCCGGCGTCGCGCTTGATCGCCGCCGCGTGCGGCACCTGGTAGCCGGGGCCGACCGGGATCGGCGCGCTCGCGACGTTGCCGCCGGTCGACACGTCGGCCAGGTCGGCACCGTGCTCCGCGGCCCAGCGGGCGACGACGGTGGTCTCGTCGAGCGTGAGCCCGCCGTCGACCCAGTCGGTGGCCGAGAACCGGACGACGATCGGGAAGCCCTCGCCGACCTCGGCGCGCACGGCGTCGACGACCTCGAGCAGCGCGCGCGCACGGTTCTCGAGCGAGCCGCCGTACTGGTCGGTGCGCTGGTTGCTCAGCGGCGAGAGGAACTGGTGCAGCAGGTAGCCGTGGGCCGCGTGGATCTCGACCAGGTCGAACCCGGCCTCCACCGCGCGCCGGGCGGACTGCGCGAAGGCGAGGGCGACGACGCGGACGTCCTCGACCGCGAGCGCACGCGGGACGTCGTAGCCGTCGAATGCCACGGCCGACGGAGCGACCGTGGTCCAGCCGCCCTGGTCGGCGGGGACCGTGCCGTGCGTGGTGTCCCAGGGGCGGTAGGTCGACGCCTTGCGGCCGGCGTGCGCCAGCTGGATGCCCGCTGCGGCCCCCTGCTCGTGCAGGAAGTCGACGATCGGCTTGAACGCGTCGCGCTGCTGGTCGTTCCACAGCCCGAGGTCCTGCGGGGTGATCCGTCCCTCGGGCACGACCCCCGTCGCCTCGACCACGACCGCGCCCGCGCCGCCCTTGGCGAACCCGCCCAGGTGCACGAGGTGCCACGGGGTCGCCACGCCGTCCTGCTGGTCCACCGAGTACTGGCACATCGGGGAGACCCAGATGCGGTTGCGGACGGTCAGGTCACGGACGGTGATCGGGTCGAACAGGGCGTGCGTCACGCGGGCTCCTCAGAGGACGGGTGCCGGCGCATCGGCCAGTTCCGTCAGGAACGACCGCAGCGACGCCGGCGACGTGTAGTGGTGGCCGACCGCCCCGATCGCTTCCGCACCGGTGGCGTTCTCGGCCCTGTTGTCCACGAACACCATCTGACCCGGGTCGATTCCCAAGCGCGCACAGGTGTCGCGGTAGATGGATGCCGCGGGCTTCAGGACGTGCTCCTCGGCGCTCACCACGACGGTCTCGAACAGCGAGCCCATCGGGGAGCGGCGGTACGGGTCGCCGAAGTCGAAGCCCGCGTTCGAGAGCAGGGCCAGCCGGGTGCCGGCGTCGTGCAGCTCCTCGACGATCTCGAGGGTCTCCGGCTCGACCTCGAACCACCCGGTGAAGTCGATCGCCCAGAACCGGTGGATCTCGGAGATGCTCCAGGTCCGTCCGGTCCGCTCCGCGATGGCACGCCAGTACGCCACGACGGACAGGTCCCCACGGTCCAGGTCGTGCCGGAGCTCCTGGTAGACCGGGAACAGCTCGTCCGCCGGGACCCCGGTGGCGGCCACGAGGGCGTCCCGCGAGGCGTGCGGCGTCCGGCTGATCACCTCGCCGTAGTCGAAGACCACCACGCGACCAGGCAGGAACAGGCTCATGTGCTCCACCGTAACGTGGGGCCGGTGAACGACTTCGTGCCCGTCCGACCGTCCGATGCCGCCGCGTGGGTCACCGCGCCGACGGGGGAGTCCACCAAGTACCGCCGCGGGGTGCTCGGCGTCGTGACCGGCTCCGACCAGTACCCCGGCGCCGCGGTGCTCGGGGTCGACGCCGCCGTGCACACCGGCGTCGGGATGGTCCGGTACGTCGGACCCGCACGCGCCACCGACCACGTGCTCACCCGCCGCCCCGAGGTCGTGTCCGGCGTCGGCCGCGTGCAGACCTGGCTGGTCGGCAGCGGGATCTCGGCACCGTCGCTCGGCGACCTGGACGAGACGACGGCATCGGGGTTCTCGCACGCGTCCGACGACGGCGTGCCGGTCGTCGTCGACGCCGGGGCGATCCCGCTCGTCGACCTCGGGCCGCTCGCCGTGCTCACCCCGCACGCCGGTGAGCTCGCTTCGTTCCTGGGGGCCGACCGCGCCGAGATCGAGCAGGACCCGGCCGCCGCGGCGCTCCGTGCGGCCGAGCAGACCGGCAGCGTCGTGCTGCTCAAGGGGGAGCGGACCCACGTGGTCACCCCGGACGGGGCGGTGCGGCTCGTGGCGTCGTCGGCGACGCCGTGGCTCGCGGCGGCCGGGGCCGGGGACGTGCTGGGCGGGGTGCTCGGGGCGCTCGTCGCCGCGCGGCAGGGTTCCGTCGAGGCGGCCGGGTCGTCGCTGACGCCGTCGGACCTCGCGCACCTGGCCGCGTCGGCCGCGGTGGTGCACGGGCTCGCGGCCCGGCGGGCGTCCGGCGGTGGGCCGTTCCCGATGACGAGGCTCGTCGCCGAGCTGCCCGGCGTCGTGCGCGACCTGGTCGTGGACGGCGACGCGCGCGGGTAGCGGCCGGTGCGCGTGCACCTTCCGACGATCCACGAGGTGATCGACGCGTGTTCCGTCGGAGGATGCGCACGCAATGGGTTCGTGCGCATGTTCCGACGGGACACCACGGGTTCGACAGGTGGAAGGTCGCAACATGCGCACGCATCGGGCAGCGAGTGCAGCCCCGGACACGACGACGGACGGGAGGTGCGGGGCCAGCCGACACCGCGCCTCCAGGCCGTCGGCGGTCACGTCACGGGCGCGACGCGCGTCGCGGACGTCAGCTCGCGGGGGTTGCGTGCACGAGGAACTCGACCGAACCGGCGTCGTCGACCTTGACGAACCCCAGGCTCGGGGCCTGCACGCCGTAGTCCGAGAAGGTGATCGGGACCGAACCGGAGATGTCGACGCCGTCGCCGTTCAGGCCGACCTGCAGCTTCGCGGTGACGTCCTTCGTGACGCCGTGCAGGGTGAGCTTCCCCGGAGCCGTCACGGTCGTCGTGTCGGAACCGCTCGGGACCGCGTCGGCGATCGGCTCGGTGAGTTCGAACGTGGCCTCGGGGAAGGCCGCTGCGTCCATCGCGGAGTCGCGGAAGTAGGCGTCGCGCTGGTCGGAGTCGGTGGTGATGTCGGCGACCTGCACCGCGATCTTCGCGGCGGTGATGCTCGTGCCGTCGACGGTCGCGGTGCCGGAGACGCTGTCGGTGCGGCCGCTGACGGTGACGTCGGAGCCGTTCAGGACCTCGTGGACGCGGTACCCGGCCTCGGAGTCGCCGCCCACCGTCCACTCGCCGGACAGGTCCGTGTCGTCGAGGGTGGAGGCCTCGCGGGTGGCGGCCACGGACGGCGCGGCCGAGGCCTTCGCGTTCTCGGTGCTCGTGTAGACGTTCGTGAAGACCACCGCACCCACGACGCCGAGGACGACGACGACGGCGATGACGGAGATCCAGATGACGGCCTTGCGGCGCTTGCGCGGGGTGTCGGAGGTCACGAGCTGAACGGTGACACGTCATGCTCGGGAGAGCCTGAGATCGTGGCAGCGATCGCCCCCGGTCCGGCCGCTACGCTCGTCCGGTGCAGAGGACCTCGACCCGGTGGCTCGAACTCGCCGGATTCGTCCTGGCGTTCGTCGCCGTGCACGGGTTCCTGTGGTGGCTGACCCTCGTGTCGGCGAACCTGCCGCTCGGTGACGTGACCATCACCTACAGCCGCTGGATCGAGACCGGGCGGACCGCGGACTTCTGGGTCGGCATCGACGGCGCGTGGGTGTACCCGATCCTGGCGATCGTGCCGATGGCCGCCGCGGCGCTCGGGGGGATCGCGTCGATCGGCTCCGGGTGGCTGCTGCTGATGGTGCTGCTCGACGCCGTGGCGTGCGCCTTCCTGTGGCGGTTCCGGGCGCGTGTGGGGTCGTCCGACCGCTTCGATGTGCACGGCGTGCGGGTCGTCTGGTGGTGGCTGCTGTTCCTGCTCGCGCTCGGGCCGATCGCGCTCGGTCGGATCGACACCGTCGCGACGGTGTTCGCGCTGGTGGGCGTGGCGTTCGTGGCCTCGAGGCCGGCCGTCGCGTCCGCGCTCTTCACCGCCGGCGCCTGGACGAAGGTGTGGCCCGCGGCGCTCGTCGCGGTGCTGCTGCTCCTGCGACGCGGACACCGCCGGGGTGTGCTCGCCGGAGCCCTGGTGCTGAGCGCCCTGATCGTGCTCGTCGACGTGCTGTGGGGCGGTGCGCCGTTCCTGCTGTCCTTCATCGGTGAGCAGACCGGCCGTGCGCTGCAGATCGAGTCACCGCTCGCGACGCCGTTCATGTGGGCCGCAGCCTTCGGCGTTCCGGGGGCAGCGGTGTTCTACGACCAGGAGATCCTGACCTTCGAGGTGTCCGGTGCCGGCACGTCCGCCGCCGCCGCGGTGTCGACGCCGTTGATGGCCGTCGTCGTGGTGGCCGGGGTCGTGCTCGCGCTCTGGGCCGCCCGCCGCGGCGCCCGTCGGGCCGAGCTCGCGCCGGTCCTCGCGCTCCTGTTCGTCGCGGCGCTCATCGCGACGAACAAGGTGGGGTCGCCGCAGTACATCGGCTGGTTCGCGGTGCCGATCGTGTGGGGGCTCTCCGCGGGCACCCCGAGTGCGCGTCGGTTCGTGCCGATCGCCGTGCTCGCGCTGCCGATGGCCCTGCTCACGCAGCTGATCTACCCGGGGTACTACGACCAGGTGCTCACCGTGCAGCCGTGGATCCTCGTGGTGCTCACGCTGCGGAACGTGCTCGAGGTGGCGATCCTGGTGTGGAGCGTGGTCGTGCTGGTGCGGATGGGACTGGTTGCGAGGTCCGGACGGGTGTCGGCGCGCTCGTCGCCGTCCGTGCGCGACCAGCCCGAGCCGGGCAGGATGGACGCATGATCGTCGCCTTCTCCGTCGCTCCGTCCGGTGGTCCCGCTGCAACGTCCGACGGGTCCGTGCACGACGCCGTCGCGGCCGCCGTGCGCGTGGTACGCGAGAGCGGGCTGCCGAACCGCACCTCGTCGATGTTCACCGAGCTCGAGGGGGAGTGGGACGAGGTCATGGACGTCGTCAAGCGCGCGACCGAGGCCGTGAGCGCCTACGGCACGCGGGTGTCGCTCGTGCTCAAGGCCGACATTCGACCGGGCCACACCGGCGAGATCGACGGCAAGCTCGAGCGGCTCGAGGCGGCACTAGGAGAGTAGCGTTCGGCGTTCGGCGTTCGGCGTTCGGCGTTCGGCGTTCGGCGTTCGGCGTTCGGCGTTCGGCGCTGTCGCTCGGTGCTCGCGCTCAGCGCTTGTCGCGTCGCCGTGCCCGGGTTCGACGGCGGGGGTCCGGCCCGAGCACCACGAGCACGGTGAGCAGCGCGATGCCGGCGAGCACGGCGACGAGCACGATGACCATGCCCATCGGGTCGGTGGCGTCCTCGCAGTTCGCGGGCGCACCGGCGGGGCACGAGGCGAGCACGGTCGTCGTGAGGGTCACGTGGTCATTGAACAACGATGGCCCGCGCGACACGCCGACGCCCTCCCACGGATGTCGGTGGTCGGGTGTCTCATGGCCCGTGTCGAGCCACATCCGGTGGCCCCGAGACGACGAGGAGTGCGTGATGACCCACGACGGCTGGTGCCCTGACTGCGACCTGCAAACGGTCGTCATCGACACGGACGAACAGGGCGAGAACGCCTGGGCCACGTGCGCCGAGTGCGGCGTCGGCTGGACGCACCGGGACGAGCTGCCCGAACTCGCTCCCGCATCCACGCGTCCCGCCCACACGGAGCGTCGGGCGGCCTGACCGGACCCGCTCGGGGTGCGGCCACGTCAGCGGGCCGCTTCAGCCCGGGCACGACCCGTGTCGGCCGCGCATGGCGACTTCCGTTCGGCCTTTGGAGCGGTCTACACTGCTCGGACCGGATGGTCGTCGCCACCCGGACCGTCCCGTTCGCTGCTGAATCCGGACCGGCACCCCGTTCGGGCGTGGCCGCGCTGCCGATCGGCACGTGGACCGCCACGATCGCGGACCGCCCCGCCGACACCGTCCAGCCGACACCCCGATCCGACGCCGTCCGTGCAGGACGTCGTCCGAGAACAGGCCTCATGTCACAGCTCACGCCTGCGCGTCGCACCGCCGCGCTCATCTCGCTCGCCCTCGGTGGCTTCGCCATCGGGTCGACCGAGTTCGTTGCGATGGGCCTGCTGCCGAACATCGCGCAGGCCCTGCTCCCCGAGCAGTACGGCATGGATCCCGACGCCGGGATCGCCCACGCCGGCTGGCTCGTCAGCGCGTACGCCCTCGGGGTCGTCGTCGGTGCGCCGACCATCGCGGCGATGTCGGCCCGGTTCCCGCGCAAGGGCCTGATCCTCGTGCTGCTCGTCGGGTTCGTCGTCGCGACGATCGCGAGCGCGCTGCTGCCCTCGTTCGGTCTGGTGCTCGTCGCCCGCTTCGTCGCGGGTCTGCCGCACGGCGCCTACTTCGGCATCGCGTCGATCGTCGCCGGCGACATGATGGGTCCAGGCAAGCGCGGCAAGGGCATCGCGATGGTGCTGCTCGGCCTGTCGGTCGCGAACGTCGTCGGGGTCCCGGCGATCACCTGGGTCGGACAGGTGGCCGGGTGGCGGGTCGCCTACGGCGTCGTCGCCGCGCTGTTCGCCGTGACGTTCCTGGCCGTCGCGGCCTTCGTGCCGAAGAGCGCTCGCGACGAGCACGCCACGATCGGTCGCGAGCTCCGGGCGTTCCGCGTCCCGCAGATGTGGATCGTGATGGGCCTCGGCGCCGTCGGGTTCGGCGGGTTCTTCGCGGTGTACTCGTACATCTCGCCGCTCGTGCAGAACGTCACCGGGATGCCCGAGTCGTTCGTGCCCATCGTGCTCGTCGTCGTGGGCATCGGCATGGTCGTCGGCGGGGTGCTCGGCGGACACCTGGCCGACCACAGCGTGAAGCGCACGATCTACGTCGGGATGTTCGCGCTCATCGGCGCCCTGCTCATCACTGTCCTGACGGCGCAGTGGCTCTGGGGCATGCTGCTCGGCGCGTTCCTGCTCGGGGCGACCTCGTCGGCGATCCCGCCGGCGGTGCAGTCGCGCCTGATGGACGTCGCCGGGGACGCCCGCACGATCGCGGCGGCGCTGAACCACTCGGCGTTCAACATCGGCAACTCGATCGGTGCGGCCCTGGGCGGCGCCGTCATCGCGGCCGGCTTCGGGTTCCTCGCACCGGGCTGGCTCGGCATCGGCCTGGCGCTGCTCGGCGTCCTGGTGACGATGGTCAGCTACGCGGTCGAGCGGCGGAGCACCCGTCGTGCCGCGGTCCGCTCCTCGTCACCGTCCACCGGTCCGATCACCGCACCGGTCCCGATCCACTGACCGCGCGGGGTGCGCGCACGCACCCACCGGACGGGAGGCCCGTGGCGCCGCCGCCACGGGCCTCCCGTCCGTCTCGTGGCGCGGCCACTGCACATGGTGAGCAGCAATGGTCGGGTTCCGTGACGGAACCCGACCATTTGTGCTCACGAAGCGCAACGCAACGCGCGCGCTAGAGCCCCAGCGGGCTCCCGTCCTGCACGATGATGCCGTCGGTGATCGCACGCTTCCGGAGTGCGACCTTCGTGCCGACGTCGAAGCCGGCGACGCGGTACTTCTCGCGGATGCGCTTGAGGTAGCTCTTCGCGGTCTCCTCGGAGATGCCGAGCTGGTAGGCGACGCTCTTGACGGGCTCGCCACCGCCGTACAGGGCCATCACGCGACGCTCCTGGGCGCTGAGCTTCGGCACGCCGCCGACGTCGCCGCTGTTGATGGCGAGGTCGAGCTCGGCCGAGACGTACTGCTCGCCGCGCTGGGCGGAGCGGATCGCCTCGACGATCATGTCGGCGTCCTCGCTCTTGACGAGGTACCCGAGGGCGCCGGCGCCGAGGGCTTCGCGCACGACGTTCGGCTCCGAGTAGGTGCTCATCACGACGGTCTTGACGCCCGCGGTCTTGAGCGTCGAGATCTTCAGCGACACCGGGATGGAGTCCTTGAGGTCCAGGTCCAGCAGCACCACGTCGACGGGGAACGCCGGGCTCGTCAGCAGCTCGGGCCAGGTCGTGACGGCGGCCACCAGGGTGATGTCGTCGGCGGCGTTCCGGATCCACTCCGTGAGCGCGCCGAGGAGCATCCTGTGGTCGTCGACCAGTGCGAGTCGGATCGGTTCCTCTGGAGTCGCCATGCTGGCGTCCTTTCTCGGTGCGGTTGCTCGGCCGATCCTAGGAGGATGCGGGCTGGAAGTCGGTGAGGCGTGCGGGTGTCCGGCGGCTACATCGACGGATGTCGGTTCACGACGCAGTGCGCGACGATGTGCAGCGTGCCGTCCCGGACGGTCTCGGTGTACGGGCCGATGCGCTGCAGGGCGCTCCAGGCCGTCGGACCGAGGCTGCGCCGGGGCACGCCGCGGGACTCGATGACGACGGGCACGTCCATCGTGTCGTCGCTGACCGGGTGGCCGTCGGAGCCGATCGGGCCGAGGGTGACGGAGACGACGGGCATGCCGGGCTGCGCGGTGCGGCCGTCGCCGACCATCTGCCAGATCGCCTGCAGCAGCCCATCGCGCTGGGCGGGGGAGAGGTGCCCCGCCAGGGCGGTCGGGTCGGCGACGCTCACCGAGCGACCGAGGTGGTCGGACTCGGTGATCGCGTGGTAGAGCCAGGTCTCGCGGCGGCCCTCGATCAGGTGCAGGCGGAGCTCGGTGGCGAGCGACGCGGCGACGGAGCTCGAGGCGTCGGACAACGGCAGCGGGTCGGTGCCGTTGGCGACGGCGTCGAGCAGCTTCTCGGCGGCCAGGTCGAGCCGGGCGAGTTCGTCCGAGGCGAGCATGCCGACGGCGAACTGCGGTGCCTGCACGTTGCTCTGCACGAGCACCCGGTCGAGTTCGCGCTGCACGAGCTGGCGGAACCGCTGCACGACGTACAGCGCGAGCGCCGGCGGCACGACGACGAGCGACAGCAGGGACACGATGCCGGGCATGGTGTCGTTCGTGATCGGCGTCGACGCAACAGCCATCACGACGAATGCGAGGCCGAGCACAGCGATGGCGGCTGCGACCTCCCGGGCAGGCCGGAGCGTGGCGATCGGCAGCAGGGCGAACCCCGCGGCCATCGACGCCGTTGCGGTGTGCGCGATGTCGTGCTCCGGCCAGATGCCGATGAAGTCGAGCGTGACCACGCAGGCCAGCACGACGCAGATCAACGCGAAGGCCGGGCCCGTCAGTCGTTCGCCGTACGTCAGGACACTGAGCCCGACGCCGACGGCGGCGACGACGTAGAGGGCCCACGCGACCGCGGGCAGCCACGGGTCGGAGTACTCGTTCCAGCGCACCAGGAAGAACGCGATGCCGGCGGCGGCCTCGATCGCGGTGAGGACCGCGGCGCCGAGTCCGAGGTAACCGGCGCCGAGCGAGGCACCGGGCTTCGCGGCCTGCCGCAGGGACCGGGCGCCGGTCGACGTCGACGGGAGCCCTCTGGCCTGTCGGCGCTCGCTCGTCCGGTACCGCTCGCGGGCCTCGCGGCGGGTGCGGGGTGCGGGCGGAGCCGTCTCGCCGGGCAGGCTGCGGCCGATGGTGTCCTCGGGGACCCGGGTCATCGCGGTGCCTCCAGGACGACGGTGGTGCCGGAGCCCGGCGCGGAGAAGAGCTTCGCATCGCCGCCGACCTCGCGCAGGCGGTTGACGACGCTCTCCTTGAAGCCGAGTCGCTCGGCGCTGACGGTGGTGAGGTCGAAGCCGACGCCGGAGTCGGTGACCATCGCACGGACGACCTCGTTGTCGTGGACGATCGTGACGTGCGCCTCGCCGACGCCGGCGTGCCGACGGACGTTCTCGAGACACTCGCCGAGCGCGAGCAAGAACGCGTCGAGCACGTTCGACGGCAGCAGGACCTGACCGGTGCCGTGCCAGCTGACCTCGAGTCCCATGCGGCCGAAGCGCTGCTTGACCGACTCCAGGGTCTGCCCGAGGGGCGATTCCTCTTCACGGGTGAGTGAGTAGTCACCGGACTGCGAGGGCTGCGGGGTCGCACCGAGGCGCAGGTGGCGCAGCAGTCGGGCGTCCTCGGCGGCCTGCTCGCGCATCGCCTGCTCGGAGACGCCGACGCCGGAGTGCGCCAGCAGCGTCAGGGTCGCGAGCACGGTGTCGTGCAGGAGGCGGGCACCCTGGCGGCGCTGCGCCTCGGTCTCGCTGGCCTGCCGTTCGGCACGGTGGGCGGTGCCGATGCTGTAGATGCGTCGGGCGACGCGGGGGATGCTGCGCGAGATCCAGATCGCCACGACGGCCATCAGGACCCACCCGAGCAGTGCGCCGCTGACGGGGGTGGACAGGAGTGAGCCCGACCCCCAGACCATGAGCACCACCACGGCGCCGCCCCCGGCGATGGTGATGCCGAGACCGACCGGGTGCCCGCGCTGCGCCATCAGCGGTGCCGAGAGCCCGCCGGCGGCGAGGGGCATGACGGCGCTGGCGACGAGCGGACGTGCCGAGTCGTCGACGCCGGTGAAGAGCAGCACCATCGCGGCGAGTCCGGCGACGACGATGGCGGCGGTCCACCACACCTCGCCGCCGCGGCCGAAGCACACGAGCGCGGTGATCATCGCGGCGATGCAGAGGAGCGCGCCGACGAGGGGCAGCGTGGGCACGGCGGCGGCGGAGAGGATGCCCACGACGCTGACGAGCGCGCAGACGATGCCCACGACACGGGTCGCCGACCGCAGCAAGCGGTCGCGTTCCTGTGCGATGAAGTCCATCGATGTCCTGGTTGGTGACGATCTGGGTGGTGCGGGAAACCGAGCGTCGGTCAGTGCCGGGCTCCACGCCATCATTCCACGCGCGCCACCCGTTGGGGGGTCTTCGGCGCGCCGTGGTGGCCGGCGCGCCCGATCAGGACTCGAGCAGCCGCCGCAGGTGCGCCCCGACCTGCTCGTGCTCGATGAGGAACCCGTCGTGTCCGAACTCGCTCTCGATCACCGCTGCGGTGTCCCCGTCGAGTGCGTCCGGCACGCCCGCGGCGATCCGGTGCTGGTCCTCGACGGGGAACAGCCGGTCGCTCGAGATCCCCACGACCAGGGTCCGTGCGGTCACCAGCCCGAGGGCGGCCGACACCCCGCCACGCCCGGCACCGACGTCGTGCGAGTCCATCGCGTACGTCAGCGTGACGTAGCTCGAGGCGTCGAACCGCCGGGTGAACTTGTTGCCGTGGAAGTCGAGGTAGCTCTCCACTGAGAACCGCCCGTCGTCGCCGAGCGGGGAGACGTCGCTCTGCCAGGACCGCGCGAAGCGGCTGTTCAGCTCGTCCGAGGCGCGGTACGTCATGAGCGCCATCCGCCGGGCCAGGGACAGTCCGCGGTGCGGGCCCTCGCCGACATCGGCCTCGTAGTAGTCGCCGCCGGCGAACGCCGGGTCCATCTGGATCGCCGCCCGCTGCAGCGAGTTCGCCGCGATCTGGTCGGCGGTGGTCTGCGCCGTCGACGCGAGGACCGCCAGCCGCTGCACGCGCGCGGGGTGCGAGACCGCGAACTCGAGGGCGTGCATCCCGCCCATCGACCCCCCGACGACGGCCGCGAAGGTCTCGATGCCGAGCCGGTCGGCGAGCTGCGCCTGCACCTCGACCTGGTCGCGCACCGTCACGAACGGGAACCGTGCGCCCCACTCCGCGCCCGACGGCGACACCGACGACGGCCCGGTGGTGCCCTGGCACCCGCCGAGCATGTTCGGCGCGATCACGAACCACCGGTCGGTGTCGATCGCCCGCCCCGGGCCGACGACGTCGCCCCACCATCCGGCGGTGCGGTGGCCAGGGCCGGCGGCACCCGCGACGTGCGAGTCCCCGGTCAGTGCGTGCAGGACGAGCACCGCGTTGTCGCGAGCGGCGTTGAGCGTGCCCCACGTCTCGTACGCCACGCGCACGGACGGCAGGCGGCCGCCGCGCACCCACTGCTCGCCGAGGGACTCGAACCGGCGTGCACCCGGGTGGTCACCGGGACGCCAGGCACCGGTCACGGGCGGCTTGCCGAGGGTGCCGAGTTCGGTGCCGGGCACCAGGGTGGACGGCACGGAGTCCTCGGGGGTCGTCTGCCAGTCCATCGTGCGTCCAGTCTGCCGGGAGGCGCGGGTCGCCGCCGCCGTGTTACGTCACGCCCGCCGCGTGGCCGGCCTCCGGGCCGCGCTCGGAACGCGCTCGCCGTTCCGTGTGTGCGCATCTTCCGACATCGTGCGCGTCGTTCGACTCGTGGATCGTCGCACCATGCGCAGGTACCGGATGCGTGTGCAACGAACGACGTCCCACGCGTCGATCGACACGTGGGACGTCGCAACATGCGCGCGCATCGGCAGGCGAGCACGCAGCCGGTGGCGTACCACCCCTCCGCGCGCTGGCTCTCCCCCTAGGCGCGCTGGCTCTCCTGCGTGATCGCCCGGGCCGCGGCGAGCCCGGCCTCGAGGTCGGCCTTCAGGTCGGCGATGTTCTCGATGCCGACCGACAGGCGGACCAGGCCGGGGGTGACCCCGGTGGTGAGCTGCTGCTCGGGGGTGAGCTGCGAGTGCGTGGTCGACGCCGGGTGGATGACGAGCGAGCGGACGTCGCCGATGTTCGCCAGGTGCGAGAACAGCCGCAGGTTGTCGACGAACGCCTTGCCCGCGGTGACCCCGCCCTTGAGCTCGAACGACAGCACGGCACCGACGCCCTTCGGCGCGTACCGGTTCGCAGCCGCGTACCAGGGGGACGTCGGCAGTCCGGCGTAGGCGACGGTGGCGACGTCGGGGTGCTGGTCGAGCCACTCCGCGATCTCCTGCGCGTTGGACACGTGCCGCTCGATGCGGAGCGACAGGGTCTCGATGCCCTGGAGCAGGGCGAACGCCGTGTCCGCCGAGTTCGATGCACCGAGGTCGCGGAGCAGCTGCACCCGGGCCTTCACGATGTACGCGAGCTCGTTGCCGACCGCCTCGGCGAAGACCGCACCGTGGTACGACGGGTCGGGCGTGTTGAACTCCGGGAACCGGTCGGCGTGCTGCGACCAGGCGAACGTCCCGCCGTCGACGATGATCCCGCCGATGACCGTGCCGTGGCCGCCGAGGAACTTCGTGGCCGAGTGCACCACGATGTCGGCGCCGTGCTCGAACGGACGGATCAGGTACGGCGTCGCGATCGTGTTGTCGACGATGAGCGGGACGCCGGACTCGTGGGCGACGTCGCTGACGCCCGTGATGTCGAGGACGTTGATCTTCGGGTTGCCGATGGTCTCGGCGAAGAACAGCTTCGTGTTCGGTCGGACCGCGCGGCGCCACTCCTCGAGGTCGTCCTGGTCCTCGACGAACGTCGTCTCGATGCCGAGCTTCGCCAGCGTGTACTTGAACAGGTTGTACGTGCCGCCGTAGATCGACGACGACGACACGATGTGGTCACCCGCACCGGCGATGTTCAGCACCGCGTAGGTCTCGGCCGCCTGGCCGGACGCGACGAGCAGGGCCCCGGAGCCGCCCTCGAGCGCGGCGACCCGCTGCTCGACGACGTCGTTCGTCGGGTTCATGATCCGGGAGTAGATGTTGCCCGGCTTGGCGAGCGCGAACAGGTCGCGTGCCTCGTCCGAGTTCGCGAAGACGTACGAGGTCGTCTTGTAGATCGGCGTCGCCCGGGCGCCCGTGGTCGGGTCCGGCTGCGCGCCGGCGTGGACCTGGGTGGTCTCGAACTGCCACTGCGCGGCGTCGTGCTCGGTCATCTTGGTGCTCCTGTCCGGTGCGGCTGGTCGTCGGGTCGCCCTGCGCTCGGGCTGGAGGCGCGGCGCGGCTGTGCGTCGGGTGTCACGGTACGCAGGTGGCCGGGCCCGCACCACCGCACCCGCCTCGGGACGTAACGCACCCGCCCGACGCGCCCCGCGCCTCCCGTCCGCGGAGCGCGACGCTGGGTCGCACCGTGCGAGGTCACCTGTGGTGCGAGGTTCCGGACTCGGTGCAAGCCTCGGTCCCCTGCACCACGGACGGAACCTCGCACCGTTCGCGGATGGGCCTCGCACGGTGCGAGGAAGGGGGAAGGGGTCACGCGTCGCGGCGGAACAGCCAGCCGACCTTCGGCTCGAGCAACCACCGCATCCCGCGCCGCACGAAGGGCTGCGCCAGGAAGAGGCTGACAGCACACGCGATGACGACCATGAGGAGCACGAACGGCCAGGCCGAGTGCTCGCCGGCCAGGACGCCGGACTCCCGGATCGGGTAGAGCACGAACGTGTGCAGCAGGTACACGTACATCGTCGCCGCGCCGAACTGGGTGATCCAGATGTTCCGACGGGGGATGAGCACCAGGAACGACGCCGTCAGCAGGGTCGCGAGCAGCATCAGGCCGAAGCGCACCGCACCCGCCCACCAGGCGTCCTCGCCGAGCCCCGAGTAGGAGTCGTCGTAGAAGAACCAGTGGTGCAGGTCGAACTCCTTGAACTGCGGGATCCAGACCGCGCACGACACCGCCCACGCGGCGAACACCACCACGGCGGCGATCCGTACCCGGACGACCGTTCGGCGGGACGCCTCGTACCAGCGGTCGAAGACGCCCCACTGCTTGACCTGCCACCCGAGCAGGAAGAGCGGCAGCAGGCTGATCGCGCGGGACAGCGAGAGCGTCGAGTCGACGTTGTCGAAGTAGCCGACCCCGATGCTGAACACGACCGCCCAGAACAGCGGCCACCGCAGCTGCGCAAGGTACGGCAGGATCAGCTTGAAGATGCCCAGGGCCAGCAGGAACCACAGGGTCCACGTCGGCTTCGTCGGGTTGAAGTCCTTGCCGCCCTCGACGATGCCCTGCACCACGGTCCAGATCGTCTGCATGATGATGTACGGCACGACGATGTCCGTGATCGTCCGGCGCATCCGCTTCGCCGTCGGGGTGTCCGCCGACGAGAAGTAGCCGCTGATCACGCCGAACGCCGGCATGTGGAACGCGTAGACGAACGTGTAGAGGGCCAGGGCGTGCTCGCTCGCCGGCGTCTGCCGCTGGATCGCGTGGCCGATGACCACCAGCGTGACCGCGACGAACCGCGCGGTGTCCCACATCGGGATCCGGCGCGGGGCTCGGCCGGGCTCGAGCTGCGTCGCCGGGGCCGAGGGGGCGGGAGGGGCGGCATCCGTCGTCATCGCCGGTCACGTTACCGGATCGTGACCTGGACGGCCCGGTGCGGTGCCGGAAGCGTCCCGCTCGGTACGGTGGACGGACCGGGCCACCACGCGCTCCGGTCACCGACGCAGGAGGCAGATCACATGGCAGCACGGCGCGCAGTCGTCACCGGAGCGAGCTCGGGCATCGGGGCGGCCACCGTCCGGCTGTTCCGGTCGCGGGGCTGGGACGTGCTCGCCGTGGCCCGCCGCGCCGCGAAGCTCGAGGCGCTCGCCGCGGAGACCGGGGCCGACACCCTGGTCGCCGACATCACGGCCGCCGACGACGTCGCGGCGCTCGCCGCGCGGGTCGCGGACCTCGGCGGCGCCGACGTGCTCGTGAACAACGCCGGTGGGGCGTTCGGTTCGGCGAGCGTCGAGGAGTCCGACGTCGACGACTGGCGCGCCATGTTCGAGGTCAACGTGATCGGCACGAAGCGTGTCGTCTCCGCGCTGCTGCCGCATCTGCGTGACCGCGCTCGCGCGTCCGGGGGAGCGGACATCGTCACGGTGACCAGTACCGCAGGGTTCGTCGCGTACGAGAACGGTGGCGGCTACAACGCCGCGAAGTTCGCCGAGCACGCCCTGGTCGGCGCACTCCGGCTCGAGCTGAACGGCGAGCCGATCCGCGTCGTCGAGATCGCGCCGGGCATGGTGAAGACCGACGAGTTCGCGCTCACCCGGTTCCGCGGGGACCAGCAGAAGGCCGCCGCGGTGTACGACGACGTGCCGGAGCCGCTCGTGGCCGACGACGTCGCCGAGGCGATCGTGCACGCGGTGGAGCTGCCGGCGCACGTGAACCTCGACCTCGTGACGATCCGGCCGGTGGCGCAGTCGGCGCAGCACAAGCTGGCGCGCGGCCCGCTGACGCCCCGCTGAGCCGACGCGCGCGGGACCCCCGCGGGACCCCCGCCGCAGCCGCGCCGCACCGGCGCCGGACCCGCGCAGTGCCCGCGCCGGACCCGCGCAGCGCCCGGGCGGCGGGCGTGGGTCGCGGGCGCGGGCTCCCTGCCGGTACCGTGGTCGGATGCCGATCAGCAGCGAACCCGAGCCCGCGGCTCCGTCCACCGTGACCGTGACGAGTGGGCCCGAGGTACTCGGCTGGCTGGAGTTCGGTGACGCCGCACGACTGCTCGCCAAGGACGTCCTGTCCAGCGGCTTCGAGCCCGAGGTCGTCGTCGCCGTCGCCCGCGGCGGACTGATCATCGCCGGCGCCGTCGCGTACGCCCTCGGCACCAAGGAGTGCGGCTCGATCAACGTCGAGTTCTACACCGACGTCGAGCAGCGGCTGGAGGAGCCGGTCGTGCTGGCCCCCGCCCTCGACGCCCCGAGCCTGGCCGGCAAGCGGGTCCTCGTCGTCGACGACGTGTCGGACTCCGGCCGCACCCTGCGCCTGGTGGTCGACATCATCCGGAACGCCGGTGCCGACGTCCGGAGCGCCTGCCTGTACTCGAAGCCCGGCACCGTCCTCGAGCCCGACCACGTGTGGCGCCGGGTCGACGGCTGGATCACGTTCCCGTGGAGCGCCCTCGCCCCCGTGACGGCCGAGTCGTGAGCATCCACCTGGTCGGCGGCGGTCTCTTCGCCGCCTCGGACGCCGCTGCACCGTTCCTCGCCGAGGCGACCGCCCGTTCGGCAGCGGTCGGTCGGAGCGTCCCGCGCATCGCCCTGCTCTCCGTGGCGGGCACGGACGGCGGCAGTCCGTCGTCGACCGCCGACATCGCCGAGGTCCTCGGCGGTGCGCGCACGGCCGAGGTGCTCGTCACCGAGGTCGCGGCCGGTCAGGTCTTCGACACCACCGTCCTGAGCGACGTCGACGCCCTGGTGGTCGGTGGCGGCGTCACCCCCGACTACCTGGCGGCGATCGCCCCGCTCGTCGACCAGCTCCGGCTGCTCGTCTCCGACGGTCTGCCCTACCTCGGCTACTCGGCCGGTGCGATGATCGCCGCCGACCGTGCCCTGGTGGGCGGCTGGCGCATCGGCGGCGTCGAGATCTGCCCCGAGGCGGCGTCCGAGGGTCTGGACGAGGTCGAGCTCCGCGAGGGCCTCGGCCTGGTCGACCTGACCATCGACGTGCACGCGGTGCAGGCCGGCACACTCGCGCGGCTCATCGCCAGCGCCGAGGCCGAGTTCGTCACCGCCGGACTCGCGATCGACGAGGACACCACGCTCGTCGTCGGCGAGGGCGCGCTCGAGGTCCGGGGGACCGGCAGCGTCTGGCGCGTGATGGCCGGCGAGGAGTCGGTGGCCGTCGCCACCATGGGCGCGTAGCCGCCATGGAACCACGGCCGCTCGCCGACCTGGTCGACCCCGGTTGGGCCGATGCCCTCGCAACGGTCGAGCCCGACGTGCACCGGATCGGTGCGTGGCTGCGCGACGAGACCGCCGCGGGCCGGCACTACCTGCCCGCCGGCAGTGACGTCCTGCGCGCGTTCACGACCCCGTTCGATGCCGTCAGGGTGCTGGTCGTCGGGCAGGACCCGTACCCGACGCCCGGCCACCCGATCGGTCTGTCCTTCGCGGTCGACCCGGCCGTCCGTCCGGTGCCGCGGAGCCTGGCGAACATCTACCGCGAGCTGTCCGACGACCTCGGGGTGACGCCGCCCCCGCACGGCGACCTGCGGGCGTGGTCCGACCAGGGCGTCCTGCTGCTCAACCGGGTGCTCACCGTGCAGGCGGGCGAGGCAGGCAGCCACCGTGGCAAGGGCTGGGAGGCGGTGACCGACCAGGCCGTCCGCGCGCTCGTCGCCCGTGGCACCCCGCTCGTCGCCGTGCTCTGGGGTGCCCAGGCCGGGTCGGTGCGGCCGCTCCTCGGCGACACCCCGGTCGTCGCGTCGGCCCACCCGAGCCCGCTGAGCGCGTCGCGCGGGTTCTTCGGCAGTCGCCCGTTCTCGCAGGTGAACGCGCTGCTCGAGTCGCAGGGCGCACCGCCCGTCGACTGGACGCTGCCCGCTCAGTAGGCTCGGCACGTGCTCGAGGAGGAATACCAGCGACGGCGGGTCCTGCCGCGACACCTGCGTGCCCCGGCGGCGACCGAGACGGCCTTCGAGTACCGCATCCGTGCGGCCGAGGTGGGGGACCTGCCCCACGTGCGCGAGATCCACACGCACTACGTCCGCAACTCGTCGGTGACCTTCGACCCGGCGGCGTTCACGTACGCCGCGTGGAAGAAGCGTTACGACGACATCCGGAAGCGCCGCCTGCCGTTCCTGGTGGCGGAGAACCCCGCCGGCCATATCCTCGGGTACGCCCTGGTCGACGCGTGGAACCCGCGGGACCGCTCGAACCACGTCGTCGAGGACTCGATCTACCTCGGCGCCGCGTCCGGTGGCAAGGGGCTCGGCCGCGCGCTGATGGAGGCGCTGCTCGACGAGTGCCGCTCGGCCGGCGTGCGCGAGGTCGTCGCCGTCATCGCGGACCGGCAGGCCGAGGCGTCGATCCGGCTGCACGAGCGGCTCGGCTTCGAGGAGGTCGGCCGGATGGGCAAGGTCGGCTACAAGTACGACCGCTGGCTCGGCACGGTCACGATGCGGCTCCGCCTGCGCGGCCCGCGGCTGTTCGCGCGTCGACGCTGACCGAGCCGGCAGCGGCGCCGGTACCGACGCGACGGACCTGACGGACGTCCGTCACGCTCGAGCCGCGGCCGCGGGGCGGACGGGAGGCCCGTGGCGGCCGCGGCACGCGCCTCCAAGCCGTCGCCCGGTCGCGTCAGTCCGCCGGCGCCTCGGTGATGAACTCGTCGCGCGTCACGCGGAGCAGCGCGGTGGCCGCCGCCGCCGCGGCGTCCGCGTCACCGTCGACCGCTGCGCGCCCGACCGCCTGGTGCCGGAGCGCCGCCTCGCGCGTCCAGCGCGTGATGGGGTCGCGCGACTCCGACGTGCGGGTGCGGAGCAGCGCCTCGACCGTGCCGGCGAAGTGCTCGAACACGGCGTTCCCCGAGCCGCCGAGCAGTGCACGGTGGAAGCGGACGTCCGCCTCCAGGTAGGCGCGGCTGTCGTCGCGTCCACAGGCATCGAGCATGTCCTCGGCGGCGGCGAGCACGGCGTCCGCACCATCGGTGCCGGCGGTCAGGGACGCCGCGACCGGTTCGACGCCGAGCCGGAGCTCGACGAGCTCCCGCTGCTGCACGAAGTACGCCGGTGAGGTACCGCGCCACCGGATCACCGTGGGGGCGAGCAGCTCCCACGCGGTGATGTCGCGGACGAGCGTGCCGACTCGCTGCCGGGGCTCGACCAGGCCGAGGGACTGCAGGACGCGCAGGGCCTCGCGGACGACCGAACGGGACACCCCGAACTCGTCGGCGACCAGTTCGGGTCGCACGACGGAACCCGTGGCCAGGTCGCCGTCGACGATCCGCTGGCCCAGGGTGTCGAGCACGTGGGCGTGCAGTCCGCGTGCGGTGGGCATCGTTTCCTCCGTGCAGTACGGGTCACGCGGTCGCCGTGACGCCGGTCCCATCGAAGCGGCAGACTCCGGGGACGGGCGGTTGGCGCGCGGGAGGACGTCGTATAGTCTGATTAATCAGATTATTGAGGGTCGGCGTTCCTCGCGCCAGTCCACCCTCGACACGAAGGCGACGGAGCCGCGCAGCAGCGACTCCAGGAAGGGGCGCTGATGCCTCACGCTCTCCCGGACCACCTGCTCGCCGCGGGTGGCACCACCGAGACGGTCGACCCGTCCGGTTCGATCCCGCAGCTGGTCATCGCGGCACTCGTCGGCATCGTGGTGATCATCGCGCTCATCACCTGGCTCAAGGTGCACCCGTTCATCGCGCTCACGATCGGCGCGCTCGGCGTCGGCATCGGCGCGGGGCTCGCTCCCGACAAGGCCGTCACGAGCTTCGGTGACGGCTTCGGTGCGACCATGACGAGCGTCGGGATCCTGGTCGGGCTCGGGGCGATGTTCGGCAAGATGCTCGTCGACTCGGGCGCAGCGGACCGCGTGGTGGACACCCTGGTGCGGAAGTCGTCGAAGGCGGCGCTGCCGTGGACGATGGCCCTGATCGGTGCGCTCATCGGACTGCCGATGTTCTTCGAGGTCGGCCTCGTCCTGCTCATCCCGATCATCGTGCTGGTCGCCAAGCGCAGCGAGGTGCCGATCATGAAGATCGCCGTCCCCGCCCTGGTCGGCCTGTCGACGATGCACGCGTTCGTCCCGCCGCACCCCGGCCCGCTCGTGGCGATCTCCACCGTCGGCGCGAACCTCGGCACCACGCTCGCCTTCGGCATCGTGCTGGCGATCCCGGTGATCATCCTGGCCGGGCCGCTCTTCGCCCGGTTCGCAGCCCGCTGGGTCGACATCCCCGTCCCCGACATGTTCGGGTCGCGCGGGGCGGTCGCCACCGCCGGGCCGGGTTCGGGGTCGGGTTCCGGGTCCGCCGCCTTCGCCGACGACCCGGCACACTCCGGACGCCAGGCACGCCGTCGCGCCGCAACGCAGGACACCGCGTCCCTGCCCAACGGCAAGAGCGACTTCACGCGCGTCATCAGCGAGCCGCGCAGCCCGTCGTTCACCGTCGCCCTGATCGGCATCCTGCTGCCGGTCGTGCTCATGCTCGCCCAGGCGATCCGTGAGGCCACCGCCCCCGACGCCGCCGGCTCGTGGGTGAGCCTGCTCGACTTCCTCGGTTCGCCGATGATCGCCATCGGCATCGCGGCCGTCTACGCGATGGTCTTCTTCGCGATCGGTGGCGGGATGGACCGCTCGGCGGTGTCGAAGTCGCTCGAGAGCGCGCTGCCCCCGATCGCCGGGGTGCTGCTCATCGTCGGCGCCGGCGGCGGCTTCAAGCAGGTGCTCATCGACACCGGGATCGGCGGCGTGATCGCCGACGCCGTCAAGGACTCCGGTGTCTCGGTACTGCTCGTCGCCTGGGTCGTCTCGGCCCTGGTGCGCGTGGCGACCGGGTCGGCCACGGTCGCCACCGTGACCGCCGCCGGCATCATGGCGCCGATCGCCGCCGACCTGTCGACCCCGATGACGTCGTTGCTCGTGCTCGCGATCGGTGCCGGCTCCGTGTTCCTGTCGCACGTCAACGACGCCGGTTTCTGGCTGGTGAAGGGGTACCTCGGCACCACGGTGGGGCAGACGTTCAAGACGTGGACGGTGCTCGAGTGCCTCATCTCGGTGTTCGGGCTGCTCGGGGTCCTGCTGGCCGGGGTGTTCATCCGATGAGCGGCGCAGGAGGTGCCGGCGGGGCCGGTGCTGCCCGGGCGGCCGACACCGGGCTGGATGCCCGCGTCCTGGTCGTGATGGGGGTCTCCGGGTCCGGCAAGTCCACCGTCGCCGCCATGGTGGCGGAGCAGGTCGGGTGGAAGTTCGCCGAGGGCGACGCGATGCACCCACAGGTGAACGTCGACAAGATGCGTGCCGGCACCCCGCTCACCGACGAGGACCGCTGGCCGTGGCTCGACGTCGTCGCCGGGTGGATCCGCGGGCACCTGGACGCCGGGACGAACGGCGTCGTGACCTGCTCGGCGCTGAAGCGTTCGTACCGCGACGTGCTGCGGGCGCCCGGGGTGGTGTTCGTGCACGTGGCCGGTGACGGTGCCCTCATCGAGGAGCGGATGTCACAGCGTTCCGGGCACTTCATGCCGACGTCGCTGCTGCGGTCGCAGCTCGCCACGCTCGAGCCGCCGCAGCCTGACGAGGCCCACGTGACGATCGCCGCCGACCGCACGCCGGAAGAGGAGAGCGCCGAGGTCGTGGAACGACTCGGGTTGGTGCGGACTCCGAGCGACTGATCGGGCGGCGCCGGTCCTCAGCTGAACCGGATCGGCGTACCGACGGGCAGCGCCGCCAGGGTGCGGGTCATCTCCGCCGAGATCCGGACGCAGCCGTGCGAGCTGCCGGTCGGGTCCGGGTAGTAGTGCAGCGCGGTCAGCGCGGCGTTGCCGCCGTAGGACGGGATCCGGGACGAGTGCGCCCCGGTCAGGATGATCGGGTTGCCCTGCGTGTACGCGACGCGGGTGTCGACGTACGCCGCCTCGACGTAGGTGGCGGTGTCGGTCGGTGTCGGATCCTCCGGGGTGCCGAGCCGCGCGGTCTCGGTGGCGGTGACCTTTCCCGACCGGGTGACGACGGACACCGTGCTGGCGGCGACGTCGACCGTGATCATCCGGTCGGTGCGCGTCACGGTGAAGTCGGCGGCCCGGGCCCAGGCGAACGTCGCGCTCGGGGCGTCCGGGTCGCCGCCGTCACCGGGGGTGCGGTTGCGGGACGGCGTCGACACCAGGAGCATCCCGCCGTCCCGGCCGGGGGAACGACCCCACACCGCGGTCGCCGCGGGCCGGTTGATCGTCGACACCAGGTGGGACAGGGTCGCCACCGGCCGGGCGCGGCTCGACGGGCTCGCGTACAGGGCGACGAGCGGCGTGCGCGGGGTCGCGATCTGCCAGGTGTCCTCGGGGTCGACGTCCCCGCCGTCGAGCAACTGCGGTACGACGGCGTCGTGGAACGCCAACGGCAGCGCGGCCAGGGTCGCGTCGGACGGCGCGGAGGGGACGGCCGCGAGCGTCGGCTTCGGTTTCGGCGTGGCGCTCGGGGTCGGGGCCGGTGTCGTCGTGGCCCGGGCCGCGCGGGTCGGCTCCGGTGCCGGCGACCCGACGGTCACCCCCACCACCACGGCGACGGCGAGCACCACCACCCCGGCGGTCGTCGCGATCCAGGTGTTGCGTCGCATGGTGCGTCCCCCTCGGTCGATGCGTCAGCGTCCGGTCGACCCGTCAGCGTTCGGT
This sequence comes from Curtobacterium sp. BRB10, assembly GCF_031844325.1. Taxonomy (NCBI): domain Bacteria; kingdom Bacillati; phylum Actinomycetota; class Actinomycetes; order Micrococcales; family Microbacteriaceae; genus Curtobacterium; species Curtobacterium sp. BRB10. The sequence continues at coordinate 397,866 of NZ_JAUZVA010000003.1, read as the reverse complement.
GACGGTGCCGCCCTCGACCCGCCACTGCCGGTCGAGTCGGACGGTCTCCAGCATGCGCCGGTCGTGTGTGACGAGCAGCAGGGTCCCGTCGTAGGACTCCAGCGCCTGCTCGAGCTGCTCGATCGCGGTCAGGTCGAGGTGGTTGGTCGGCTCGTCGAGCACGAGCACGTTCACCCCGCGGGCCTGCAGCAGCGCGAGGCCTGCCCGGGTGCGCTCGCCGGGGGAGAGCGCCGAGGCCGGCCGGCCGACGTGGTCCGCCTTCAGCCCGAACTTCGCGAGCAGCGTCCGGACGTCGGCGGTCGTGTACTCGGGGACGATCGCCTCGAACGCCGCCGCCAGGGGCTGGTCACCGGTGAACGCCGCACGCGCCTGGTCGACCTCGCCGACCGCGACGCTGGAGCCGAGCGAGGCCGTGCCCGTCGTCGGCGCCTGCTTGCCGAGCAGCGCCCGCAGCAGGGTGGACTTGCCGGCACCGTTCGGGCCGGTGATCCCGATCCGGTCACCGCCGTCGACCTGCAGCGAGACCGGGCCGAGGGTGAAGTCGCCCTGGGTGAACGTGGCGTCCGACAGCGTCGCGACGACGGCCGACGACCGCGGTGCGCTGCCGATCGTGAACTCGAGCTGCCACTCCTTGCGCGGCTCCTCGACCTCGTCGAGCCGGGCGATGCGGGACTCCATCTGCCGGACCTTCTGCGCCTGCTTCTCGCTCGACTCCGAGGCGGCACGGCGGCGGATCTTGTCGTTGTCCGGGCTCTTCTTCATGGCGTTCCGGACACCCTGGCTCGACCACTCGCGCTGCGTCCGTGCCCGTGCGACCAGGTCGGCCTTCGTCGACGCGAACTCGTCGTACGCGTCCCGCTTGTGCTGCCGGGCGATCTCGCGCTCCTCGAGGAACGAGTCGTACCCGCCGCCGAACAGCCGGTTCGACGACTGCGCCAGGTCGAGCTCGAGCACCGAGGTCACCGAGCGCGCCAGGAACTCACGGTCGTGGCTGACGAGCACCACCCCGCCGCGCAGCCCGCGCACGAACGCCTCGAGCCGGTCGAGGCCGTCCAGGTCGAGGTCGTTGGTGGGTTCGTCGAGCAGGACGATGTCGAACCGCGACAGCAGCAGCGCGGCGAGCCCGACCCGGGCGACCTGCCCGCCGGACAGCGCGGTCATCAGGGAGTCCGGGCCGACGCCGTCCGCCGCGGAGTCGCCGGTGCCGGGTTCGAGCCCGAGGTCCGCGAGCACCGCCGGGATCCGGTCCTCCAGATCAGCGGCTCCCGCGGCGAGCCAGCGGTCGAGCGCCGCCGAGTACCGGTCGGCCGCTGCGTCGCCGGCATCGGGGTCCCCGAGCGCCGCCGCCGCTGCGTCCATCGACACGGTCGCCTCGGTGCAGCCGGTCCGCCGCCCGAGGTACGCCGCGACGGTCTCGCCCGCGATGCGCTCGTGCTCCTGGGGGAGCCACCCCACGAACGCGTCCGTCGGCGCCAGGGACACCGTGCCGGCCAGCGGCTCGTCGACCCCGGCCAGCAGCCGGAGCAGCGTCGACTTGCCGGCACCGTTCACACCGACGACCCCGATCACGTCGCCCGGCGCCACCGTCAGATCGAGGGAGTCGAACAGCGTGCGAGCGGCGTACCCGCCGGACAGGCCCTTGGCGACGAGCGTGGCGGTCATGCGCCCATCGTCCCACGCGGAGCGGGCACCCCGGGTGCAGCAGACTGGGCCGATGGACTCCTGCGTCTTCTGTGCCGTGATCGCCGGTGACGAACCCGCCGTGTGGGTCGAACGCGAGGACCACGCCGTTGCCTTCGCACCCCTGCCCGACTCGGCGCTGGCTCCCGGCCACACCCTGGTCGTACCGGTCGAGCACACCGCAGATCTGCTCACCGCCGGGCCCACGGCACTCGCCGCCACCACGGCCCTGGCGCAGCGTGTCGCCCGTGCGATGAAGGGGGCGCTCGGTGCGACCGGGACCGTCGTGCTGCAGGCATCGGGTGCGGACGCCGGTCAGAGCGTGCCGCACCTGCACCTCCACGTCGTGCCGTGCTGGCCGGACGACGCCACGACGCACTGGCCGGAGCGACGATCGGCGCACGTGGTCGACGGTGACCCGCACGCGCTCCTCGCCGAGATGTTCGAGTAGCCGGACGCAGCGCAGGCAACCGCCGCGGCAGAAGCGGGATCAGCCCCGGGGCACCAGCCGACCCGCACCGACCGGCAGCAGCCCACCCCGGTAGTCCAGCGCCGTCGCGCCGCCGACCGACACCGAGGCCGCCCCGAACCGCCACGCTCGGTTGAACAGGTACACACCGATCACCGTGTCGCCGTCGTCCGGCACCGCCCACGTGCCGGTGCCCCACTGGGCCGGGTGCCCCACCCCGTCGACGGTGACGGTCGGCCGGGCGAACCAGGCGAACAGGGGCCGGACGAGCCGGAGTTCGATCCGGCGCTTCGTCGTGCCGGAGGGGAGAGTGGTGTCCACCGTCGAAGGATACGGGCCACCGCCGCCTAGGCTCGGAGCCGTGTTCGAACTCCACCACCTCTCCGCACAGGAACTCTGGGACTGGATCCGCCGGGGCGAGGCGACCGCCCTCGAGGTCACCGAGCACTACCTGTCCCGCGTGGAACGCCTGGACGCCGGACTCGGCGCCTTCGTGACGGTCACCGCGGACGCTGCCCGGGCCCGAGCCGATCGTCTGGGCCACCTGGTGCCGACGTCGAGACCGTTGTGGGGCCTCCCGTCCGCCGACAAGGACCTGTACGACCGCGCCGGGGTCCCCACGCGGAACGGCACCGCGAGCCTGCCGGAGCGGCCCGCGTCGGCCGACCACCCGCTCGTCGCCGCGCTCGACGCTGCCGGCACCGTCAGCCTCGGCAAGACCGCGTCACCGGAGTTCGGCATGTCCTCGTCGTCCGAGACCCGGCTCGGCCTGACGCGGAACCCCTACGACACCACGCGCGCGCCGGGCGGGTCGTCGAGTGGTGCGGCCGTCGCCGTCGCCGCCGGACTCGTGCCCGCCGCGGTCGGGTCGGACGGCGGCGGATCGGTGCGGATCCCCGCCGCGGCGACCGGACTCGTCGGCCTGAAGCCGAGCCGCGGACGCGTGCCGTCGATGCCCGGCCGCTCCGGAGTCGGCGGCCTGTCCGTGGCCGGGCCGCTCACCCGCTCCGTCGCCGACGCGGGCATGCTCCTCGACGCGCTGGTCGCGCCGACCGGGCTGCCGGAGCCCTCGCCCTACGCACTCGTCACCCCCGACGTCGGCGAGGGGCCGTTCACCGCAGCCGCCGTCCGCGGCGAGGGCCGGTTCGTCGTCGGGGTGCTCGACGGCTCGCCGTGGGACGACACCGTCGACGTGGTCGTCGACCCCGCGGCCCGGGCCGCCGTGGAGACCGCCGTGCGGGTGCTCGGCGAGGTCGGGCACGGCGTCGAGGACGTCCGGATGCCCCGCGTGCCGTACGCGGACGCGTTCCGGGTGGCGTGGGAGAGCTCGGCCGCCCGACTGCCGCAGGTGCCCGGCATCGACCTGTCGTCGCTGACCCCGCTCGTGGCCTGGCTCGTGGCCCGCGGACAGGCGCTGCCCGGCACGCAGGTCCTCGACGCGATGTCGACGCTCGACACCTTCTCGACGACGCTCATCGGCGCGTTCGACCGGTTCGATGCGGTGCTCACGCCGACCCTCGCGATGACGCCGAGGCCCCTCGGCTGGTACGGCGACGACCCGGACGAGGACTTCCGCCGCCAGTGCGCGTACTCGCCGTGGACGTCGATGGCGAACGTGTCCGGGCTCCCCGCGATCACCCTGCCGGTCGGCGTGACCGACGACGACCACCCGGACGGCGGCGGCCTGCCGATGGGCGTGCAGTTGATCGGACGCCCCGGCGGCGAGCGCGTCCTGCTCGCGATCGGCGCGCAGCTCGAGCGCCGGTTGCGCTGGCAGCGGCGGCACCCGGCCGCCTGGACCGCCTGACGGGAGGCCCGTGGCTGCTCCGCGCACCGGTGCGCGGGGTGCGGGCGCTGGGCGCACCGTGCGGCGTAGTCAGGCTGGTGCGGCGGGAGGCGCACGGTGCTCCGCTCCGCTCCGCTCCGCTCCGCCCGCTCCGCTCCGCCCGCTCCGCGCCGCCCCGCGCAGCCCGCCTACGGCAGCGTCGGCGCCGCCGCCACCAATGCCCGCGTCACCGGGTGCTGCGGCGCGTCCAGGAGCGACACCGGCCCGTGCTCGACGATCCGGCCGTCGGACATCACCGCGACCGTGTCGCACAGCCGCTGCACGACACCGATGTCGTGCGACACCAGCACGAGCGTCAGCCCGAGGTCGTCGGCGAGCGACCGGAACAGCTCGATCACCCGGGCGCGGACGACCACGTCGAGGGCGCTCATCGGCTCGTCGCCGAACAGGATCCGCGGCGAGTGCACGACGGCGCGGGCGATCGCGATCCGCTGTCGCTGCCCGCCGGAGAACTCGTGCGGGAACCGGTCGACCGTGTCGGCGGGCAGGTCGACGCGCTCCAACACCTCGCGCACGAGCGACGCGTGCGACCCCGGGACCCGCAGGGCACGCAGCGGCTCGGCGACGATCGCGCCGACGCGCATCCGCGGGTCGAGGGACGCGTACGGGTCCTGGAACACCACCCCGGTCTCGCGACGGAACCAGCGCAACGCACGCGCGGACCGGGACGCGACCACCGGACGGCCGGAGGCGGCGACGGTGCCGGCGGAAGGGGCCTCCAGGCCAGCGAGCAACCGGACCAGCGTCGACTTGCCGGATCCCGATCCGCCGACGATGCCGAGCCGTGCGCCGGGGGCGACGGTCAGGTCGACCCCGTCGACGGCGGTGCGGACCGGACCGGGCTCGAACGGGCCGCGGCGGGGGAGTCGGTAGGTGCGGTGGAGACCGGTGGCCTCGAGGACGGGGAGGGTCACGGGGCGGTCCTCCTGGCAGTGGCACGTGCGGCGTCGACGAGCGCGGCCGTGGCGGGGTGCTGGGGTGCGGCGAGCAGGTCCGCGACGCGGCCCTGCTCGACCACCCGGCCGGCGTCGAGGACGACCGCGGTGTCGGCGATGCGCGCGAGCACGGCGAGGTCGTGGGTGACGAACACCATGCCCGCCTGCAGGTGCTCGAACAGGTCGAGGATGCGGGCCTCGGTCGTGACGTCGAGCGCCGTGGTCGGCTCGTCGGCGACCAGGTACGACGGCTCGCCCGCCATCGCCATCGCGATGCAGATCCGCTGCCGCTGCCCGCCGGACAGCTGGTGCGGGTACTGCCGCAGCAGCGACTCCGGGTCGGGCAGGCCCACGGACGCCGCCAGGTCGACGGCTGCCGCGCGGGCCGCACGCCGGTCGAGCCCGCGGTGCAGCCGGAGCGGCTCCGCGATCTGCGCGCCGACGCGGCGCAGCGGGTCGAGGGCGGTGCCCGGCTCCTGGAACACCATCGCGATGCCCGATCCGCGGTGTCGTGCGCGCTCGCGGTCGGGCAGCCCGACGAGTTCGGTGCCGTCCAGGCGGACGCTGCCGGTCACGACGGCGCCGGTGGGCTCCAGCCCCATAAGGGCGAGCGAGGTCATCGACTTGCCGGATCCGCTCGCGCCGATCACGCCGACGCGCTGGCCGGGAGGCACGGTGAAGCTGACGTCGTCGAGGATCGTCCGCCCCGTGATGCGGACCGACAACCCGCGCACCTCGAGCCCGGAGGCTGCGGTTGCGTGGGCGGTGCCGACTGCGTGGACGGTCATGCGGTCAGCCCCGGGGTCGTCGTGGCGGGATCGGTCCGACGGTCGTCGGCGCCGCGGTCGTTCGTCGTCAGCCGCGGGTCGGAGGCGTCACGCACCGCGTCGCCGAGCAACGACAGTGCCGCGACGACGAGGGCGATGGCGGCTCCCGGCCAGGTCGCACTCCACGGGTGGACCCCGATGTAGGTCTGCAGGTCGGAGAGCAGGCTGCCCCAGGACGCGGTGTCCGACCCGGCTCCGTAGCCCAGGTAGGACAGCCCGGCCTCGGCGAGCACGGCCGTGGCCATCGCGAGCGACAGCTGCACGGTGAACAGCGGCGCCGCGTTCGGCACCAGGTGACGGAAGAGCACCCCGGCGCCGCCGACGCCGGACGCCCGGGCCGCGGTCACGTAGTCGCTCCGGGCGATCCGCCGGATCTCGCCGCGGGCCACGCGGGCGATCGTCACGCCGAAGGACAGCCCGACGCTGACGATCACGACACCGAGCGACCCGCCGAACACCGCCGTCAGGAGCATCGCGGTGAGCAGGGTCGGGAACGCCACCAGGATGTCGAGCAGGACCGCCGTGCCCTCGCGCACCCAGCGGGCGGTGAGCGAACCGATCGCCGTGAGGACGATCCCGACGAAGCTCGCGATCACCCCGGAGCCGACGGCGACGAGCACGGTGGTGCGGGTGCCGGCGAGCAGGTAGCTCGCGATGTCGCGGCCGGCGGCGTCGGTACCGAACCAGTGGGCGGCGCTCGGACCCTCCCACTGGTGGAACGGGTCGGCGCGGAACGGGTCCTGCGGCGTCCAGACGAGCGACACGGCGGCGAGCACGAGCAGCAGTCCGAGCACGACGACGGCGAAGACCCCGGTCGGCCGGGACACCAGGCGGCGGATCATCCCTGCACCTCGCGCTGTCGGGGATCGAGGGCGCGGTGCACGACGTCGACGGCGAACCCGACGAGCAGCACGAGTCCGGTGAGCACGAGCAGCTCCGACTGCACCTTCGTGATGTCGCGGCGGCCGACGTCGGTCACGAGCATCCGGCCCACTCCGGGCAGGGAGAACAGCTGCTCGACGACGACGGCCCCGACGAGCAGCCCGGCGATCTGCACCCCGAGCACGGCGAGCACCGTGAGGGCGACGCTCGGCAGGCCGTGTCGGAGCAGCGCCTGCGTGCGGGTGAGCCCGACGGCGGCGGCGGTGCGCAGGTGGTCGGCATCGAGCACGGAGAGCGTGGCGGACCGGGTGAACCGGAGGATCACGGCGCCCTCGACGGCACCGATCGTCAGCGCGGGCAGCACGAGCGACGCGAACGCCCGGCCGGGTTCCGACCAGCCGTCGAGCGGGAAGCCCTGCGTCGGCAGCCAGTGCAGCGTCACCGCGAACAGGGCGACCAGGAGCATGCCGGCCCACACGACGGGCACGGCGGCGACCGCCTGCGCCGCGAACCCGATCACCGCACCGCCCGGTCGGCGACGGAGCACCGCGGCGACCACCCCGAGCGGGACGCCGATCACCAGCGCGGTCGCCAGGGACATCGCGGCGAGCGGCAGGGTGATCGCGAGCTTCTGGGCGATCTCCGGTGCGACGGCGCCGTTCGTCACCAGGGAGCGGCCGAGGTCACCGCGGAACACCCCGCCGATCCAGTCGAGGTACTGCACCACGACGGGCCGGTCGAGTCCGAGCTGCTGCCGGAGTTGCTCCACCTGCGCGGGGGTCGACTGCGTGCCGGCGACGACCTGGGCGACGTCACCGGGCAGCACGCGGAGCGTGGCGAAGATGATGACGCTCGCCACGAGCAGGCCGACGACGAGCAGGAGCACCCGCCCGATGAGGAACCGGGTCACGACACCGATGCTACGGGGACGGACACCCCGCCGCGGCCGCTCCGGGTCACTTGACCGCGAGCTTCGCCAGGTCGAGGCGTGAGTTCCCGCCGTCGACCGGGAAGCCCGTCACGCCGGAGCGCACCGCGGTGATCTCGGTCGCCGTGTAGAGCCACTCGCCGGCCGCGTCCTCGCTGACGATGCGTGCCGCCTTCCGGAGTGCCTCGGTCTTCGTGGCCTCGTCGGTCGCCGCGATCGACTGGGCGTAGAGCGCCTGCACCTTCGCGTTGTCGTAGCCGAAGTAGTAGTCCGGGTTCGCCCAGTTGCCGAAGTCACGGGCCTCGACGTGGTCGACCATCGACAGGTCGAAGTCCCGCTCGCCGGACTTCGGTGCCTGGAACACCGAGGACAGCCAGGTGGCGAAGTCGACGCGTTCGACCGTCAGGGTGATGCCGACATCGGCGAGCTGCGACTTCAGCACGTCGCCGATCGTGGTCGGGTAGATGTTCGCGTAGGTGAGCGTCAGCTTCAGGTCCTGCTGCCCGGCGGCGGCCAGGAGCTTCTTCGCGTTCGCGGGGTCGTACGCGTCGATGTCGGTCAGGTCCTCGTAGCCCGGGTCGAGCTCCGGGATCGGGCCGCCCTGCTCCACGCCGGTGCCGCCGATCGCCTTGATGAGCGCCTTCGCATCGATCGCCTGCCGGATCGCCCGGCGCACGCGCTCGTCGGTGAAGGGTTCCTTGCGGTCGTTGAACGCCAGTGTGTACTTGTCGGTCGTCTTGCCGCTGTGGAGCGCGATGTCGGCGTTGCCCTGCAGCTGGCTCTGCAGCGTGCCGTCGACCGGGTTCAGGACGTCGAGGTCGCCGTTCGCCATCGCGTTGACGGCGGTCGACGGGTCCGTGATGTACCGGAAGACGATCTTCGCGACCTTCGCCTTCGTGCCCCAGTAGTCCTCGTTGCGGTCGAAGGTGAGCGAGTCGCCCTGCTTCCAGTCGGCCACCTCGAACGGGCCGGTGCCGTTGGCGCTGTCCGAGAGGTCGTTGTCCGCGGCCTTCTCGAGCACCAGGCCCGAGCGGCCGGTCAGGTTCCAGAGCAGGTCGGAGTCGGGCTTCGCGAGTTGCAGCACGACGGAGTCGTCCGACGGCGAGGTGATCGACGTGACGCCCGCGAGCTTGGCGGAGTCGACGTACGAGTCGTTCGACTTGACCTGCTCGAGTGACCACACGACGTCGGCCGCGGTGACCGGCTTGCCGTCCTGGAACGTCGTGCCGTCCCGCAGCGTGAACGTGTAGGTCAGCCCGTCGTCCGAGACCTCGTGCGACGAGGCCAGCACGTCACGGATCTCGCCGTCGGCGGTCCGGCCGACGAGCCCCTGGTACACGTTGTCGATGAGCACCTGGTCGAGCGCCGCCCCGGACTGGGTGCGGATGTCGAGGCTCGTCGGCTCGAGCACCAGCCCGACGCGCACCGTGGCGTCCTTGCCCCCGGTGGTGTCGGACGAACCGGAGCAGCCGGTCAGCGCCAGTGCGGAGACGACGGCGACCGCGGTGGCGGCGAGGGCGGCGCGCCCGATGCGCGAGGTGCGCGCGGTGCGACGGGGCAGGAGCGGACTCATGGGGTTGTGGGTTCCTTCCGGGCGCGAGGGCTGGGATCGGGCCTCGCGCTCGCACGAGGGTACCGGCGGCTGGTGCCGTCCGGCGACGGTTCTTCGATCGGGTGCAACAATCCGTGCCGCTCCGCCCATGCCCGGATCGCCGAAGCCAGTTCGAGGGGTGCCTGGTTCTGCACCGCGTGCCGCGAGGTCACCGTCACGATCTCGGCGTCCGGCAGGCGTTCGGCGAACCCGGCGTGCAGCTTCGGGGAGACGTACCCGCGGTCACCCCGGACGAGCAGGATCGGCACGCGCAGCGCCTCGAGGTCCGGCCACGCGTCGGCGAAGCGCCCCACCGACGACGTCCGCCCGGCGGGCAGGTGCGGGAAGTGGTGGCGGCGCACGAGTCGCCCGTCCGTACCGAGGGCCGTCGTGTGCCGAGCCTCGCGCAGCAGCACCTGCCGGTCGTCGCCGACCCGCGCCTCGATCGCCCGGTCGACGACCTGCTCGAGGGACTCGAACGGCTCTTCGGCCTCCAGCGCGCGGGCGATCCGGTCGACCGCACGCTGCGCGAAGTCCGGCGACATGTCGACGAGTACGAGTCCGGTGACCCGCTCCGGTGCCGTGGCTGCGAGTCGAGCAGACAGGATGGCACCCAGCGAGTGGCCGACGACGATCCCGGGCGGCACCGCGAGCGCGTCGAGCGCGGCGAGCACGCTCGGCGCCGTCGCGGCCGCCGCGTAGTCCGCGTCCTCCCGCCACGACGACCGGCCGTGGCCGGGCAGGTCGAGGGCGACCGCCGGCTCTCCCACGGCGAGTGCCGTGGTGTCGAAGCTGTGGGCGTCGATGCCGAGCCCGTGCAGGTAGGTGATCCGGGCCTCCTGGCCGTCGTCACCCCACCGGATCGCGGAGATCTCCTGCCCGTCCGCGGTGCGGACCACCTGCCTGGAGGCGCGGAGCGGCCTGGTCACGCCGCTCGCGCTGGCGAGGGCGGGCAGGTCGGCGAATTCGTCGTCGGGGGCTTCGGACACGGGGACGATCCTCGCACCGTCCGGAGGCCTGGAGACGTTAGGTAAGGCATGCCATACTCGATTCCGTGGCAACCCGGTATCGCGTCTTCTCCGTCCGCGTGGCCGCCGTCACGTCACTCACCCCGAACTTCGTCCGGGTCACGCTGACGGGCGACGCGCTCGCCGACTTCTCCTCGGTCGGTCTCGACCAGCGGATCAAGATCGTGCTGCCCCTGCCCGGCATCGGCTTCTCGGAACTGCCGGAGGACGAGGACTGGTACGCCGCCTGGCGTGCGCTGCCGGACGACGCCCGCAACCCGCTCCGCACGTACACGGTCCGCTCGTTCCGGCCGGACGCCCGTGAGCTCGACATCGACTTCGTCGCCCACGGCGACACCGGTCCGGCGTCGCGCTGGGTGTCGGCCTGCCGCATCGGCGACGAGCTCCGCATCGTCGGGCCGCGCGTCCCCGAGTCGCCGGAGGACCTGCCGACCGGTGCCGCCGAGTTCGCCCCCGGGCACGCGAACCGCATCCTGCTCGCCGGGGACGAGACCGCCGCACCGGCCATCTGCGCCATCCTCGAAGCCCTCGACGTCTCGACCGTCGGCCACGTCTTCATCGAGGTGCCCACCGACGCCGACCGGCTGCCGGTGACCGCGCCCGCCGGGGTCGAGGTCCGCTGGATCGCCCGCAACGGCGCCAGCCACGGGGTCCGGATGACCGACCAGGTGCACGCCTGGGCCTCCACCGTCGCGCCGGCGTCCGCCGCCGCGTGCGAGCCGGCCGCCGAGCTCACCGACGTCGACGTCGACGAGCAGGTGCTGTGGGACGTCCCCGCTCCGGTCGACGAGCGTCCCGTCTACGCGTGGATCGCCGGTGAGGCCGGCTGCGTCAAGGAACTCCGCCGCCACCTGGTGCGCGGCGTCGGCATCGACCGCAAGCAGGTCGCGTTCATGGGGTACTGGCGGCACGGCAAGGCCGAGCACTGATGCCGGCCGCGGGCACCGCGCTCGGTCCGGTCCCGACCACCGCGCTGGGGGCCCGTGGGCTGACCCTGGCCTACGACGACCGGGTCGTGGTGGACACGCTCGACGTCGACATCCCCGACGGCGAACTGACGGTCATCGTCGGGCCGAACGCCTGCGGCAAGTCGACGCTGCTGAAGTCCTTCGCCCGCACCCTGAAGCCCCGCGCCGGCACGGTGTTCCTCGACGGTGCGGCGATCGACTCGTACCGCCCGAAGGCCGTCGCCCGGCGGGTCGGGATGCTCCCGCAGACCCCGATCGCCCCCGACGGCATCACCGTGCGCGACCTGGTGTCGCGGGGCCGCTTCCCGCACCAGGACCTGCTGCACCCGTCGTCCGGGTCCGACCGGCAGGCCGTGCAGGCCGCACTCGAGCAGACGTCGACGGTGGAGCTGGCCGATCGCAGCGTCGACGAGCTCTCCGGCGGGCAGCGGCAGCGGGTGTGGATCGCGATGGTGCTCGCGCAGCAGACCGACATCGTGCTGCTCGACGAGCCGACGACGTTCCTCGACATCGCGCACCAGTACGACGTGCTCGAACTGGCCTCCACGCTGCACGCCGCCGGTCGCACGGTCGTCGCGGTGCTGCACGACCTGAACCAGGCCGCGCGCTACGCCACTCACGTGATCGCGATGCGCGACGGGGCGATCGTCTCGGCGGGGGAGCCGTCGTCGGTGCTCACCGCGGACCTCGTGGAGGACGTCTTCGGCCTGCCGTGCGTCGTCGTGCCCGACCCCGAGACCGGCACGCCCCTCGTGGTGCCGCGGCGGCGCGCGGCCTGACGCGCGGAGGCTGGTCACGACGCGTCGTGACGCGCGCGTCGAGCGGTCACGAAGTGTCGGCTGGCGGTGCCGCAGGCGACGGTCTGCGACCGCTCGCCGCGGGGTAGGCGGGGTGTTGCGACCGACCGCCGCCGGCCGGCAGGCCTGCCGAGGTCGCACGAACCGCCGCCCGAACGGCGTCGGGGCGACAGTTCGTGCGACCACGACGATGCGCGAGTGGCGTGTCGTGCGACCGCACCCGCACCCGCACCCGTCAGCGGTAGCCGCCGTCCTCCAGGCCAGCCTCGACCTCGAACCGGTTCCGCAGGGGATCCCGCCCGGCGACGGCGTAGAGCAGCGGCATGAGCATCCCGTACCGGCGCCACTGCTCGACGTGCACCCGCTCGTGCCGGAGCACCCGCGGGCCGTCGTTGTCGCGGGTCAGGTACACCGACCCGACGCAGGTGCCGCCGCGCCGGAAGACCCAGCGCGGCAGCCCCGTGCAGACCACGAGCCCGTCCTCCACCCGGATCCGCCCGGTCGACAGGGGGACGCCCACGGCGAGCCCGACGGCCGTCGCGAACACCCACCCCGCACGGGACACGGGGGAGTCGAGCAGCGGGTTGCGCACGCTCAGGCCGGGCGGCCGTACGTCTCGAGCAGGCGGAGCCAGATCTCGTTCATCGTCGGGTAGGCCGGCACGGCGTGCCACAGCCGGTCGATCGGGACCTCGCCCACGACGGCGACGGTGGCTCCGTGCAGCATCTCGGCGACGTCCTGGCCGACGAACGTGACGCCGACGACGACCCCGCGGTCCTCGTCGACGACCATCTTCGCGCGGCCCGCGTATCCGTCTGCCTGCAGGGCGGACCCGGCGATCGCACCGAGGTCGTACTCGACCGCGCGGACGTTCAGCCCCTGCTCGCGGGCCTTCGCCTCGGTGAGTCCGACGCTCGCGACCTCGGGGTCGGTGAAGGTGACCTGCGGCGAAGCGGCGTGGTCGGCGGTGGCGACGTGTGCACCCCACGGCTCGGTGTGGAGCGGCGTGCCCTGGTACCGCGCGGCGATCGCCTCACCGGCGGCACGCGCCTGGTACTTGCCCTGGTGCGTGAGCAGGACGCGGTGGTTGACGTCACCCACCGCGTACAGCCAGTCGGTGCCGTGCACGAGCATGGTGTCGTCGACGTCGAGCCAGTCGCCCGCGGTCAGGCCGACGGTCTCGAGCCCGAGGTCACGCGTGTGTGCGGCACGACCGGTGGCGGCGAGCACCTCGCTCGTGATCACCGTGGTGCCGTCGTCGAGCTCCGTGGTGACGAGACCGTGCTCGTCGCGGTCGACCCGGACGGGGTTGACGCCGGTGCGGACGTCGACGCCGAGTTCGCGCAGGGAGTCGGCGACGAGTTCTCCGGCGAAGGGCTCCATGCCGCCGAGCAGACCGTGCCGGGCGACGAGGGTGACCTTCGCGCCGAGGGATGCCCACGCTGTCGCGAGCTCGGTGCCGGAGACGCCGCCGCCGATGACGAGCAGGCTCTCGGGGACCTGCTGGGCGCTGGTGCCCTCGCGGGTGCCCCACGGCTTCGCGTCGGCGAGACCGGGCACGGGCGGCAACGTGTGCAGGGAACCGGTGACGACCGCGACGGCGGCGCGCGCGGTGTGCGTCGCACCGTCGACGTCGATGGTCTTCGGGCCGGTGATGCGGGCGTGCCCGCGGATCAGGTCGATGCCGGCGGACTCGAGCCACGAGACCTGGCTGTCGTCCTTCCAGTCCGAGGTGAACGAGTTGCGTCGGGCGAGCACGTGGGCGGCGTCGAGCGTGCCGGTCACGGCCTGCTTCGCACCGTCGAGCCGCTTCGCCGCGGCGAGGGCGTGTCCGCTGCGCAGGAGCGCCTTCGAGGGCATGCACGCCCAGTAGGAGCACTCGCCGCCGACGAGCTCGGCCTCCACGATCGCGACCGACAGGTCGCGCTTCCTGGCGTAGTCCGCCACGTTCTCGCCGACAGCGCCGGCTCCGATCACGATGAGGTCGTAGTCCGTCATGCTCCCGAGCGTACGCGGAACGGCAGGGGGTCCGCCGGTTGCGTCGTGCCGGTGGTCAGCCCACCCGGGAGGCGCTGGTCACCGCTCCGACGACGCGCAGGATCACGCCGAGGTCGTCCACCGCCCGGTCCGGGTCGACGGGGGCGAACCCGGTGAGCGCAGCGCCGACGAGGCGCCGGCCGCGGGTCGCGGCCTGGATGCGCTCGACGAGCGCTGCGCCGTCGAGGCCGAACGGGACGGGTTCGAGGAGTCCGTCGACCTCGGACGGGTCGAGGACGTCCAGGTCGACGTGCACGAAGACCGATGCGGCACCGGTCCGTTCGACCGCTGCGGCGAGGGCGTCCGGGGTGGCGGCGTCGACGTCGAGGTGCACGATCCCGGCCTTGTCGAGGGCGGCCCGTTCGGCGTCCTCGACGCCGCGGACCCCGGCGACGACGACCGAGGACGCCGGCACCACCGGCAGGCCGGGGAACAGGTCGTCGGGGCGGTCGACCAGCAGGCGCAGGGCGGCCGTCTCGGCGGCGACGGGCTGGGCCCGGTTGAGCGCGCGGTACCCGCCGGAGCCGGAGATGCGGACGAACGCGGTGTCCGGTGCGAGGGCGGCGGTCGCGCCGAGGACACTGGCGCCGTCACCGCCGACGACGAGCACCGGTTCCGTGGCGACGGCGGTCTCTTCCGCGACGCGTTCGGCGACGGCGAGCACCGAGGTGTAGCGGGCGACGGCGGTCTCGAGGCGGTCACCTGCTCCGGCCGGGACGTCGACCACGGTGGTGGACGCCCGGGGGAGGTCGGCCGCGATCGCCGACGCGCCGTCCCCGAGTCGCATCGCGCGCGACGACGCCGAACCCTGCCACTGACCGACCACGAGGAAGTGCATCGTCTCAGTCTGTCAGCTGGGGTCCGGCGTCGTCAGGGCGTTCGTCAGATGCTCGAGGATCCGCCGGACTTCAGCGCGGCGAGTCGTGCCTCGACCTCGGCGTCCTTGCCGACGTCCTCGAGGCTCTCGAACTGGGCGTCGAGGCTGGACGACTGCAGCTCCTGCTGGCCGAGCACCTTCGCCTCTTCGCGGCGGACCTTCTCCTCGAAGCGGCCGAGGTCGCTCGTCGGGTCGAGCACGTCGATGTTGCCGAGAGCGTCGTTGACGCGGGACTGCGCCTCGGCGGTCTTCGAGCGGGCGACGAGGTTGTCCCGCTTCGCGCGGAGCTGCTCGAGCTTCTGCTCCATGCCGGCGAGACCGGACTTGAGCTTCTCGACGGCCTCGTTCTGCGACGCCAGGTTCGGCTCCGCGTCCTTGACCTCCTGCTCGGCGGCGATCTGCTTGCCGATCGCGATCTTCGCGAGGTTGTCGAACTTGTCCGCCTCGGCCGACTTGCCCTCGGAGCGGTACTTGTCGGCTGCGGCGGAGGCGTTGGCGGCTTTCTGGCCCCACTCGACCGCGGCCTTCTTGTCCTCTTCGTGGTCCTGCTCGAGCAGGCGCACGTTGCCGATGGTCTGCGCGATCGCGGTCTTCGCGTCGGCGATGTTGTTCGTGTAGTCGCGGACGAGCTGGTCCAGCATCTTCTGCGGGTCCTCGGCGTCGTCGATGATCTGGTTGATGTTCGCGCGCACGAGGGTGGAGATGCGTCCGAAGATGGTCTGCTTGGCCATTGCTGTTCCCTTTCGTGGAAGTCCTGTGGACGGTGTGGTCGGGTCGGGTCTGGTCTGGTTCTGGGGTGCCGGGGAAGCCGGTCGGGTCAGAAGCGGCCGCCGCCGGAGAAGCCGCCGCCACCCCCGCCGCCGCCTCCGCCGAAGCCGCCCCCGCCGCTGAAGCCCCCGCCTCCGCCGAAGCCCCCGCCCCCGAAGGAGCCGCCGCCGTAGCTGCCGCCGCGACCGCCGAGCAGGCCGCCGAGGACGAGTCCGGTGACGAGACCACCCAGCTGGGCACCGCCGCCGCCCTGGCCGCCACCCCAGCCGCCGAGGTCGTCGTTCGCGGCGTCCATCGCTGCGGCCGCGTACTGCTCGGCCGCGCGGGCGGCGTTGAGCGCCTGTCCGGGGTTGCTCGGGGCGAGCTCGACGGCGTCGTCGTAGGCACGCTGGGCCTCGGACAGCCGGGTCCGAGCGGTCGGTCCGATGCCGCCGCGGTGCAGGGACACGTAGTCACGGGCCTGGCTGATGCGGTTGCGGGCGTCGCGCAGGGCCGCGTCGAGCGCCTGGGTGGCGCGCTGGCGCTGTTCCTCGGCACCCCGCGCCGCGGCGATGGCCTGGTCGATCTCGGTGTTCGCCCGGGTCAGCGCGTCGACGGCCGCCACCGGGTCCCTCGGGTCGAGCCCCTGGCGGAGCACGGCCTCGGCACGGGTGACCGCGGCGGCGAGGTCCGGCCCGCCCGAGCGCAGGCTGCGGGCGGCGGCGACGTCCCCCTGGATGTCGATGCGCATCGCCTCGGCGCGGGCGGTGGCCTCGTCGAAGGACTGCTCGGCGGCGAGTGCGCCGTCGGTGAGCTGCTGCACCTGGGCGAGCGCGTGCTGGGCGTCGCGGACGGCGACGACCGCCTCGCCCTTGTCACCGGCGGCGATCGACGCGGTGGCGGCGTTCGACCGTTCGGTGGCGAAGGCGAGCACCTGGTGGGCCTGATCGACGTTGTCCGACACGGTGGCGAGGGTGCGACCGGTGTAGCGGGCGCGGACGCGGTCGAGGGCAGCGGCGGCGGCGCCGACCGAGGCCGGTGCGGCGGCCACGGCCTGGGCGAGCGACGCGGCTGCGTCCTCGATGCCGTCCTCGAGCGAGCGGAGCTGGTCGAACGCCTCGGTCTGCTCCTCGATCGCGGCGTGCGCGCGTTCGCAGATGACGATGATCTGGTTCGCCCACTCAGCGCGCTGCTGCGGGGTGTCGGGGACCTCGTCGTCGAGCTGCTGCCGGATCGCGAAGGCCTTGCGGACCTCGCGCTGGGCGGCCTGTACGGCGTCGGCGAAGGGCTTGGCGGCGTCCGGGCCGAACTGCGCGCTCGCGAACCCGACCTCTTGCTCGGCGGTGCGGAGTTCGTCGTCGATGGTGACCAGGGCGCCGCCGGCGGTGCGTTCGAGGTCGGCGAGCGAGGCCTCCTGCGCCTCGGTGGCTGCGGCGGTGCGGCGCTTGTTCCGGGTCCGGATGACCAGGACCACGACGATGAGCCCGACGACCACGACGAGCAGCAGGATCCACAGCCAGGTGAGGTCGACCGGGGCCTGCGACTGGGTCAGCCCGTCGGCGAAGGCCACGGCGGCTCCGGACCAGTCGCCCTGCTTGAGCTCGGGGAGCAGCGAGTCGTTGACGGCGTTCTCGACGTCGGACGAGGAGATCGCGGTCTCGTTCGTCTGCTGGACGTCGTAGTTCCGCTCGTCGACCGCGACCGAGAGCAGGATGCCGTCGGTGTCGATCTGGTTCTGCTCGAGCACGGCCCGACCCCACTCGGTGTGGTCGGTGGGGTCGGTGAAGGACGGTACGAACACGACGAACAGCTGCGTCTGGGTGTCGGAGTACAGGTCCTGCACGGCCTGCTCGACCCGCGCCTGCTGGGATGCGGTCAACGCGTCGGCCTCGTCGAGGACGTACGCGCCGCCCAGGTCGACGGGTGCCGTGGCGTGGGCGGTCGCTGCCGGAGCCAGGACGATCAGCATGGCGACGAGGGCGGCCGTCACGCGGCTCCACAGCCGCGTTGTCCCCCTGCGCCCGATCGATCCGTCCGTGCCCGATCCGTGCTGGACCGCTCGCATCCGTCCTCCGTCCGTCGCCGGTCGGTACCCCGTGGCACCGCCCCGGACCGCGCCACGAGTGCGCTGTCGCCCGGAGTCTATCCAGGCCACGCAGGGGCACGGACAGACTCTGGGGGAACGCTCCGGACCGTGCTTCCTGTGGACGTCTTGTCCCCCGGACCGGGGTATGCTGGCGCCACTGTTCGAGGATGAACGGAAGGGGAAGAACGATGGAACGCACCACGAGCACCGAGGTCGTCCCGCTCGAGGACGGCTACCACCGGGTGTCGACTCCGGCGACGGGCGTGATCGGTTTCGTGCGCGAGCACGACGGTCGCTACGAGGTCCTGCGCGGACGAGTTCGCCAGGCGACCCGCTCCGAAGGCCTGTACAGCACCATGAACGTCGCGCTCATCGCGCTGACGCACGCCTGATCCGCCCTGGGCGCGACCACGCGACCGACGGGCGCTGCCCCGGTCGACGGGTCGTGCCTCCAGACCGTCACGGTGACGCTCCGGACGTCGGCTGCTGACCGCGCGGACGACCGGGAGGCGCTGCTCGCTGCCGTCGCGTCGGCGACCGGCGTCGACCCGGTCGTGGTGCGCGCGGGGCGCGTCTGCCCGCACTGTGCGGGGACCGACCACGGTCGTCCGTGGGCGACCGCCGCGGGCGTCCCGGTCGGCGTGAGCCTGTCGCGCGCGCCGGGGGTCGTCGCCCTCGCGGTCGGTCCGTCGGCGCTCGGCGTCGACGTCGAACGGGTGTCGCGGGTCGCCGCTGCGCCGCTCGACGTCTTCACTCCGGACGAACTCCGTCGAGCCGACGGGGATCCGGCGCTCCTCGCCGCAGCGTGGGCGGCGAAGGAGGCCGTGCTGAAACGCGACGGACGCGGGCTGCGCGTCGACCCGATCGCGGTGGAGGTCGACGTGGCCGCCGGCACGGCCCGGTTCGAGGGCGTCGAACGACCGCTCACCGTGCTGTACCCCGCGCCGGACGTGGTGCTCGTCGTCGCGGCGGGTGGCCTGCCCGTCGAGGTCGTCGGGACGGTCAGCGGGGGAGCGTGAGCACCTCGGCGCCGTCCTCGGTGATCGCGATCGTGTGCTCGGTGTGGGCGGTCCGCGCTCCGGTGGCGCTCCGCAGGGTCCAGCCGTCGGCGTCGGTGACCAGGACGTCGGTGTCCGCCATCACCCACGGTTCGAGCGCGAGCAGGAGCCCGGGCCGGAGCGTGTAGCCGCGACCGGCGCGCCCGGTGTTCGACACGTGCGGGTCCTGGTGCATGGTCGAGCCGATGCCGTGTCCGCCGAACTCGACGTTCACCGGGTAGCCGGCGGACTTGAGCACGGTGCCGATCGCGTGGGACAGGTCACCGATGCGGGCGCCCGGTCCGGCGGCGGCGATGCCCGCGGCCAGCGCGCGTTCGGTGGCGTCGATGAGTGCGAGGTCCTCGGGGCGTGCGGTGCCGACGACGAAGCTGATCGCGGCGTCCGCGGCGATGCCGTCCAGGGACACCGCGAGGTCGAGGGTCAGCAGGTCGCCGTCCTGCAGCGCCTGGTCGTGCGGCAGCCCGTGCAGGACGGCGTCGTTCACGGCCGTGCAGATGTGGTGGCCGAAGGGACCGCGGCCGAACGAGGGTGCGTAGTCGACGTAGCAGGAGTCGGCGCCAGCGGCCTCGATCATCTGCTTCGCCCACCGGTCGATCTCGAGCAGGTTCGTGCCGACGCGGGTGCGTTCGCGCAGGGTGTGCAGGATCGTGCCGACGAGGGCTCCGGTGGCGCGGCCCTTGTCGACCTCGGCGGGGGTCAGGATCTCGATCACGCGGATGATCATACCGGTATTACTATGTGGTCATGGTCCGTCTCCCACTCCGCCCCGACGAGGTCGCGCGTGGTCGTCGCCTCGGTGCGCTGCTCCGTCGTGCCCGTGGTCCGCGATCGATCGTGGACATCGCCCTGGCCGCGGGGATCTCGCCGGAGACGCTCCGGAAGATCGAGACCGGCCGCATCGCGACGCCGGCGTTCTCGACCATCGCGTCGGTCGCCGGTGTGGTCGGGCTGTCGCTCGACGCGGTGTGGTCCGAGGTCAGCTGTGACCCGGTCGACGGCGAGCTGGCCGGCTAGCCGACGCGGCGGCGGAGCCTGCCAGCCGACGCGGCGGAGCCTGCTCGCCAGCGGGCAGCGCCGGCACCGACGCCTCGTCGATCCAGGGCCCGGCCACCGCACGGACGTGAGCGACGGAACTGCCGGCCGCATCCGCGAACGCACCGAGCACGTCGGGCACGGTGACGGATCCGTGCCGGTGCCGCTCGGTGATGCTCCGCAGCCCGGTGAAGAAGGCGCCGTCGCCGATCGTGCGGCGGACGGCGTGCAGGGCGAGGGCGCCGCGCTTGTAGACGCGGTCGTCGAACATGTCCTCCGCGCCCGGGTCACCGACCACCAGGTCCTCCGGCTGCTCGAGCAGTCCCTGCCGGTACCGCTCGGCCAGCTGGTCCGCGGTGTCGTCGCCGCGGTCCTCGGACCACAGCCACTCGGCGTAGCAGGCGAACCCCTCGTGCAGCCAGATGTCCTGCCACCGGGCGACCGTGACGGAGTTGCCGAACCACTGGTGGGCGAGCTCGTGGGCGATGAGGCGGTCGGTGCCGTGCTCGCCGTCGACGTGGTTCCGGCCGAACACCGCCAGGCCGTGGGCCTCGAGTGGGATCTCCAGGTCGTCGTCGGTCACCACGACGCCGTACGCCGCGAACGGATACGGGCCGAACCGGTCACCGAACAGCGTGAGCATCTGCGGCACCTGTCCGAAGTCGGTCTTCGCGGCGGCGGCGAGGTCGGCGGGGTGGTGCAGCGTGACGGGCACCCCGCTCGTGCGCAGCTTCGTGGTGCGGTACCGGCCGATCTGCACGGTCGCCAGGTAGGTCGCCATCGGCTCGGTGGTGGCGTAGGTCCAGCGGGTGCCGACACGGTCGCGCTCCTTGGCGAGCAGCTCCCCGTTCGCCAGGACGTCGTACGCCGCCTCGGCCGCGATCTCGATCCGGTACGTGGCCTTGTCGTCGGGGCGGTCGTTGCACGGGAACCACGAGGGCGCCCCCGTGGGCTGCGCGGCGACGATGACGCCGTCGGACAGTTCTTCCCAGCCGACCTGCCCCCATGCGCTCCGGACGGGGTGCGGGGTGCCGCGGTACCGCAGGTGCACGCTGAACACGGTGTCGGCGGCGATGGGGTCGGCCGGGGTGACCGTCACCTTGTGCGTCGCGGTCGAGACCTTCTTGGCCCGGCGTCCGTCGACGTCGACCCGGTCGACCGTGAGCCCGTGCAGGTCGATCACGACCTTGTCGAGCGGCTCGAGGGCGCGCGCGGTGATCGTGGCGGTGCCGTCCAGCCGGTTCGTGGCGACGCGGTAGTCGAGACGGAGCTCGTAGTGCTCGGCGCTCCACCGTCGGTCGCCGCTGTGCGGGGTGTACGGGTCTGCGGCGGGATCGGAGGGCACGGGGACAGTCAACCTCATGGCGCCGGTGGGGCGGTCACCGAGGGGGCTGCCGATGTCCACGGAGCGATCGGGTTGCCGGACCAGCGGGAGCCCGTCGGTACCTGCTCACCGCGCATGACGAGCGAGGACGGCCCGACGGTCGCCCCCGCACCGATGCCGGCCGCCGGCAGGACCACGCTGTGCGGCCCGAGCGTCGCGCCCGCGTCGAGTCGGACGGTGTCGAGCTGCATCACGCGGTCGTGGAACAGGTGCGTCTGGACGACCGTGCCGCGCGCCACCGACGCCCCGGAGCCGATGGTCACGAGGTCGGCCTCGGGCAGCCAGTACGTCTCGAGCCAGGTGCCGCGGCCGATCGTCGCACCGAGGCTCCGGAGCCAGACGGCCAGCGCGGGGGTGCCGGTGGCCTGCTCGGCGAACCAGGGGCGCGCGACGGTCTCGACGAACGTGTCCTGCACCTCGTTGCGCCACACGAACGACGACCACAGCGGGTGCTCCCGGGCCGTGATCCGGCCGACGAACGCCCACTTCGCGATCGTCGAGACCACGGCGGCGACGGCACCGGCGGCGATGAGCACCGGCCCGGCGAGCAGCACCGTCCACCCGATCCCGACGGCCGACCACAGCGCCAGCAGGGCTCCGGCGACGCCGAGCGCGATGGCGGCGGACACCATCGGGGCGACCAGGCGCAGCAGCTCCCAGCAGCCGCGGGCGACCTTCAGCCGCCTGGACGGACGGAACGTGCGCGCCTCGTCGAACTCCGTCGCCGCACGTCGCAGCCGCACCGGGGGCGACCCGAGCCAGGACGAGCCGCGCTTGGCCTTCTTCGGCACCGCGGACAGCACCGCCACCAGGGCCTCGCGCGGCACTGAGCGTCCGGCGCCCGTCATCCCGCTGTTGCCGAGGAACGCCCGACGGCCGACCTTCGAGCGACCGATCCGCACCCGACCGCCGCCGAGCTCGTACGTCGCCACCATCGTGTCGTCGGCCAGGAACGCTCCCGAAGCGATCTGCGTCAGCGCGGGGATGAGCAGCACCGTCGAGATCTCGGTGTCCCGACCGACCCGGGCGCCGAGCAGCCGCAGCCACACCGGCGTCACGAGCGAGGCGTACAGCGGGAACAGCAGGGTGCGCGCCGCATCGAGCACCCGCTCGGTCGACCACACCTGCCAGCCGATCCGGGAGCGCACCGGGTGCCGCCCCTCGTGCAGGCCGATGCCGAGCAGCCGCACCGCGACCACCACCAGCAGCGCGTACACCGCACCGGCGACGACCGTCGCCAGGGGGACCGTCAGCAGCGCGCGGAGCACCGCGTCCCCGAGGGTCGACGCCCGCCCGACCAGGGCGAGGGCGACCAGCAGTCCGACCGCGACACCGACCACCGGCAACCCGGCCACGGCCAGGGACCCGGCCCCGTACGCGAGCAGCCAGCGTCTGCGGGTCGGGGGGCGGGCCTCCCGGTCGTCGCGAGCCGACCCGGTGCGCTCCGCAGGCGCCCCTGCCCAGCGTTCGCCCGCGGGCACCGGGCCGCCGACGGCGGAACCCGCGGTGATCTCGGCACCCGCACCGACGTGCGCCCCGGGCAGCAGCGTCGTCCGGCTGCGCACCACGGCGTCCTCGTCGATGCGGACGTGCCCCAGGTGGAACACGTCGCCGTCGAGCCAGTGCCCGGCCAGGTCGACCTCGGGCTCGATCGACGCACGCTTGCCGATCGTGAGCATCCCGGTCACGGGTGGCAGCGTGTGCAGGTCGACGTCCCTGCCGATCCGCGCACCGAGTGCCCGGGCGTAGTAGCTGATCCACGGGGCGCCCGCCGTCGAGGGGCCGTCGACGGCCTCGGCGATGCGCTCGGCCAGCCACACCCGCAGGTGCACCGGACCGCCACGGGGGTACGACCCCGGCCGGACCCCGGCGAGCAGCAGCCGCGCCAGCACCACCGTCAGCGCCATCTTGCCGATCGGCGTCACGAACACCAGCACCGCGAGCACGAGCACCGGCCAGGGCAGCACCGGCAGGAACGGCAGCGTCGTCGCGTGCAGCACCGCAGCCACCACGGCCGTCCACGTCAGGACACGCAGCCCCCGGAGCACCTGCACCGGCAACCCGAGCAGCGTCATGAGCAGCCCGGTCGCCGGAGGCACCGGAGCGACGTCCCGCGAGGACGCCGCCACCGGACCCGACTCGTCGAGCGCCGCCGCCAGCGCACCGATCCGCGGATGGTCGTACACGTCCGCCACCGTCGTCGACGGGAACCGCTCCCGGATCGCCGACACCAGCTGCGCCGCCGTCAACGACCCGCCGCCGTGCGCGAAGAAGTCGTCGTCGACACTCGCCACCGGCACCCCGAGGATCGCCGACCACCGCTCGGCGATCCACGCGACCGTGTCCGGCAGCATCGCCGCCTCGGACGCTCCAGGTAGCGGCCAGGGCAGCGCTGCCCGGTCGACCTTGCCCGAGGTGCGCGTCGGCAGCGACTCCACCACCGCGACCAACGGCACCAGCGCCGCCGGAAGCTCCTCACGCAACCGCGCGTTCGCGGCAGTCACGTCCACCGTCGCCCCCGCCACCGGGGCGACGTAGCCGACCAGCACCTGGTTGCCCGCCGGGGTCCGCTGCACCACCGCGGCACCGCCCGCGACGTCGTCCAGCGCCTGCAGCGCCGCCTCGATCTCGCCCAGCTCGATCCGACGACCACCGAGCTTGACCTGGTCGTCCGCACGGCCCTGGAACACCAGCCCCTCCGGGTCGTACCGCACCAGGTCGCCGCTCCGGTACGCCCGCTCCCACCCGAGCTCGGGGAACGGCGCGTACTTCTCGGCGTCCTTCGCCGGGTCCAGGTACCGCCCCAGCCCGACACCACCGATCACCAGCTCACCGACGTCCCCAGGCGCAACACGGGCTCCCGACGCATCGACGACGGCCAGGTCCCACCCGTCCAGCGGCAGCCCGATCCGCACCGGTGACCCGCCGTCCATCAGCGCGCCGCACGCGACGACGGTGGCCTCGGTCGGACCGTACGTGTTCCAGAGCTCCCGATCGCGCGAGGCGATGCGCGCCGCCAGCTCCGGCGGGCACGCCTCACCACCGAAGATGACGAGCCGCACCTGCTCGAGCGCGTCGTCCGGCCACAGGGCCGCGAGCGTCGGCACCGTCGACACCACCGTGATCGTGTGCGCGATGAGCCACGGCCCCAGGTCCACACCCGTCCGCACGAGCGACCGGGGCGCCGGCACCAGCGCCGCGCCGTGCCCCCACGCCAGCCACATCTCCTCGCACGACGCGTCGAACGCCACGCTCAACCCCGCCAGCACCCGGTCGCCCGGACCGATCGGCGCCGCCTGCAGGAACATCCGCGCCTCGGCGTCCACGAACGCCGCTGCACTGCGGTGAGTGACCGCCACGCCCTTCGGCACCCCGGTCGACCCGGACGTGAAGATGATCCACGCGTCATCGGTCTCGCGGGGGAGTTCGGCGCTCGCCGCAGGGTCCGTCACCGGCAGCTCGGCGCCGGCACGGTCTCGCAGGACGCCGCCCGCGCCGATCACCCCGACGACACCGGCCTCGCCGAACACCAGGGTGGCGCGCTCCTCGGGGTCGTCGGCGTCGACCGGCACGTACGCCGCTCCGGCGGCGAGCACGGCGAGGATCGACAGGTACAGGTCACGTCCGCCGGAGGGGATCCGCACCCCGACCCGGTCTCCCCGTCGGACGCCGCGGCGGGCGAGGTCGTCGGCATGCGCGCGCACGAGGTCGAGCAGGGAGGCGTAGTCGACGCTGCCGGCAGGGTCCTCGAGGGCGGTCGCGTCCGGGTGGGTCGCCGCGGTCGCCGCCAGGACGTCGAACAGGGTCCGTGGTGCGGGTGCGTCGCCGCCGCGGGCGAGTTCGAGCTGCGCGTTCCCGGTGCCGGTGGTCATCGAGGCCTCTTCCCGGTCGCGTGCGGGACGACCGGCCCGTGATCCTAGGGGGTCGAGGTGTCCTGCTCGGGAACGGACGGTACCGCACTGGACGGCTGCGTCGTGCGCCGAGTGAGCAGAAGACGTCGGATCACCCGCCCCGACTCGGCGCGTTCTGCTCACTCGACGAGGGCACCCGCCACCAGAAGCGCGACCGGACCCGGAGGGGAGGACCTCAACGGGGGGGGGGGGGGGGGGGGGGGCGCCCCCCCCCCGCGCCTCCAGGCAGCTGGTCGCGTCAGCGACCCGTCGGTCCCGTCGGTCCCGTCGGTCCCGTCGGTTCCGTCGGTTCCGTCGGTTCCGTCGGTTCCGGTGGTCCCGCCGGTCCCGTCACCAGGCGTAGTCCTCCGGTGACGTCTGGTGCCCCGGGAAGATCTCGTCGAGACGGTCCAGCGCACGCTGGTCGAGGCGGATGTCGACGGCACGGACCGCGGACTCCCACTGCTCCATCGTGCGGGGGCCGGTGATCGGCGCGGTGACGCCGGGCTGGTGCAGCAGCCAGGCGAGGGCCAGCTCGCCCGGCGTGTGGCCGAGCTCCTTCGCGAACGACTCGTAGGAATGCAGCTGGTCGCGGTGGGCGTCCACGTACTCGGCGCTGCGGCCGGACAGGCGACGCGAGCCGTTCTCGGTCTTCTCGATGACGCCGCCGAGCAGACCGCCCTGCAGTGGCGACCAGGGGATCACGCCGAGGCCGTACGCACGCGCGGCCGGCAGGACCTCGCGCTCGACGTCGCGGACCACGAGGTTGTAGATCGACTGCTCGCTGACCAGGCCGAAGGTGTCCCGGCGCTTCGCGGCCTCCTGCGCCTGGGCGATGTGCCACCCGGCGAAGTTCGACGAGCCGACGTACAGGACCTTGCCCTGCTGGACGGCGACGTCGATCGCCTGCCAGATCTCGTCCCACGGCGTCGCACGGTCGACGTGGTGGAACTGGTACAGGTCGATGTGGTCGGTCTGCAGCCGCTGCAGGCTCGCGTCGAGCGACTGCCGGATGTTCAGGGCGCTGAGCTTGCCGCCGTTCGGCCAGTCGGTCATGTCGCCGTAGACCTTCGTGGCGAGGACCGTCTTCTCGCGGCGACCGCCACCCTTGGCGAACCACCGTCCGATGATCTCCTCGGTGGCACCCTTGCCCACCGAGCCGCCGTAGCCGTTGGCGGTGTCGAAGAAGTTGACGCCGAGCTCGTGGGCCCGGTCCATGATCGCGTGCGAGTCGTCCTCGCTGGTCTCCGGGCCGAAGTTCATCGTGCCGAGCACGGCGCGGGAGACCGACAGACCGGTGCGACCGAGGTGTGTGTAGTCCATGAGACGGGTCTACTCGTGACGCGCTGGTGGCGCCAGGCCCTGGGAGTACCGGTCGGCGGCTGGTGGCTGGTGGCTGGTGGCTGGTGGCCGGTGCCCGGTGCCCGGTGCCCGTGCTCGTCCGTGCTTGGTGCTCGTTGTGCTGGTCGGAGTAGTCAGGGGGGATCACTCGAGAGGAGCAGCCATGCCAGCCAAGGACGAGATCCCCAGCACCCTGCAGCGGTCCCCGGAGCACGCGCAGGAGATCTTCGAGAAGACCCTGGACTCGGCGAACGAGACGTACGGCCCGGGCGAGCGGGCGCACCGCACAGCGTTCGCCGCCGTCAAGCACGAGTACGAGAAGGTCGGCGACCACTGGGAGGAGAAGGAGTCCTCCGGGCCGTCCGATTCCGGAGCCGCCGGCTCCCGCGGTTCCGGCAAGACCGAGGGCGGTGTCGACGCGAACGCCTCGAAGGCGCACCTGATGGACGTCGCGAAACGGCTCGACGTCAGCGGCCGCTCGAAGATGACGAAGGACGAGCTGGTCGAGGCGATCGGCAGGGCGAACGACCGAGCGACCGCTGCTGCGCGGAAGTGACGGCGGGTGAGGCCCGTCCATTCCCGGGTCGGCATGCGGCGGTGGCGTGAGGGGGTAACGTGCCGACGATGAACATCCCAGCACTCCGCGGCAGCCGGATCCTCGGGTTCGGTCACCACCAGCCCGAACGCGTCCTGACCAACGACGAGCTCTCGACGATGGTCGACACGAACGACGAGTGGATCCGCACACGGACCGGCATCCAGACCCGTCGGATCGCCGGGCCCGACGACACCGTCACGTCGATGGCCGTCGAGGCCGGACGCCGTGCCCTCGCCGACGCCGGGGTGTCACCTTCGGCCGTCGGACTCGTCATCGTCGCCTCCACGACCCACCAGGACCGCGCACCGTACACGGCAGGTCGGGTGGCCGCCGCGCTGGGCATGACGAACGGTCCGGCGCCGATCGACATCAACACCGCGTGCAGTGGGTTCGAGTACGCGCTCGGGCTCGCCGACCAGTCCATCCGCACCGGTTCGGCCGACGTCGCCCTGGTCATCGGGTCGGAGGTGCTGTCCGGGATCGCCGACTGGACCGACCGGTCGACGTGCGTGCTCGTCGGCGACGGGGCCGGTGCCGCCGTGCTCGGGGTCGCCGAGACGCCGGAGATCGGCCCGGTGTCGTGGGGGAGCGTGCCGCACCTGCTCGACGCCGTCCGTGTGGAGGGGTCGCCGGGGCGCTTCAACCAGGAGGGGCGTTCGATCTACCGGTGGGCGATCACCGAGGCCGAGGGGCACGCCCGCAAGGTCGTCGAGGCCGCCGGGCTCTCGATGGACGAGATCGAGGTGTTCGCGTTCCACCAGGCGAACCTGCGGATCATCGAGCCGCTCGTCACCGCGCTCGGCGGGGAGTCGAAGTTCGTCATCCGCGACGTCGTCGAGTCCGGCAACACCTCGGCGGCGAGTGTGCCGCTCGGGCTGTCGAAGGCGTGGGAGCGTGGTGACCTGCCGGAGGGGGTGCCTGCGCTGCTGTTCGGGTTCGGTGGCGGGTTCGCCCACGCCGGCCAGGTCGTGACGACGCCGGTGCGGTCCTTCTAGGCGCCGTTGCACGAACGGCCCGGGCTCGGCTGCTCAGCATCCGGGCCCGGGCCCCTCTCGGTCGTCTCGGCTAACGCTTCGAGCGGGCGTCGTCCTGGCCCGGCTCGGTCCAGAGGTCCTGGTCCCCGCCCGCGCCACGCTTCCACGGCAGGGCGCGGCGGGTCTTCTCCGCCGCGGGGGTCACGGTCAGGACGATCGGGAACTCCGCCGGCGGCATGCCGAACCCGGTCCGCGACGCCTGGATCACCTTGCGCCCGAGTGCGTGGTTCCCCAGTCCACCGACGGCCGCGCCGATGCCGAACGGCAGCGCCCGTCCGAGGACGGAACCGCCCTGCCGGACGGCGAATCGCTTGATGAACTGGTCACGGACCTGTCCGCCGATGCCGTTGACCACCTGCTTCGGCAGCGAGGACGTCACCATCTCCCCCCAGAACGCCGTCCGGGCCTGACCGCCGGCCGCCTGTCCGGCGAGCTGCTTGATGAGCTGCGTGCCCGGCGCGCCGAGGATCATCGCCATCACGAGTGTGCGGGCCCGTTCCGGGTCGTCCAGCGCGATGCCGTGCACCTCGGTCACCGACTGTGCGAACAGCGCGGTGGTCTCGAGGAACCCGACCGTCTCGGCACCGCTCAGGCCGAGCGCGGCGGCCATCCCGACGCCGGGGATCACCGCACTCGCACCGACCGCGGCGCCACCGGTGGTGACCGCGGCCAGGTACTGCCGCTCGAGGATCTGGATCACCTCGGCGGGGGTCGCGTCGGGCTTGCGACGACGGATCGCGTTGACGTGCGCGACCACGACGGGGCGCTGCACGCTGATGACCCGGTCGAGCCACTTCGCCCAGCCGGTGGGCTGGACCTGCTGCGTACGGGGGGCGGACGGGGAGGGGGAGACCGGTGCGGTCGGCAGGGGCACGATCGACTGGTCCTTCGGGGCTCGGGCCATGGGTTCACCGTACGCCGCGCACGTGAGAGGGTCGCTGGATGGACACCGACCCCGCGCAGCCAGCCCTCGACGATGCCCGTCGTGCAGCCGGGTTCCTGCCCGTCGCAGAGGTCACCGCCCTCGCGCCCGCGGTCCGGGTGCTCGACCCGGCGTCCGTCCTGGTCGGAAGGGGCGTGTCGGTCCTGCCCGGCGTGGTGCTGTACCCGTCCACGACGCTCGAGACCCGGCACGGTGGGGCGATCACGGTGGCATCCGGGGCACGCCTGGGCCCCGGATCCGTGACCGTCGTCGCGTCGGCGGCGGCCGTGCACATCGGCGAGGGAGCCGAACTCGGTCCGGGACCGGTGACCATCGTCGCGGACGGGTCCGACGTCCTGGTCGGTGGTCGGGCTCGCCTGACCGCAGGGTGTCTCGTCGAGGGGCCGGCTCGCATCGGCGCGGGGGCGCAGGTGCTCGGGCCGGTGTCCGTGCGGGACGTCGAGCTCGAGGAGGGCGGCGACCACCGCGAACCCGACCCGGACCACCGCGGCGGTGTTATCAAGGGCACCGGGCCGATCCGCGGCGTGCGCGTGGGAGTCGGCGAGGTGGTGGTCGGTGGGGTGGTGGGCACCGGGGCGGTGGACACCGGGGGATCGTCCGCTCGGCCGACGGTCGAGCGTCAGCGCAGGTACCACCCGGATGCGCCGCACCGCCCGGATGCGCCACACCGCCCGAGCTGATCGTCGGGCACGCACCCTCAGCACGGGACGCCCGCGCGCCGGAGGGCAGCCCACACCCGGTCGGGCTGCATCAGGTCCGCCCACGAGAGCCGCACGACCGCCCTGACCTCGGGGAACGACCGGATGAAGTCCTCACGACGTTTCTCGCGCCAGTGCGCGTCGGAGGTGGATCGCCCGTCGAGCAGCGCGGGGTCCTCGTACTTCGCGCGGCCGTCGACCTCGACCACGACGCCCTGGTCGGGGAACCAGAAGTCCACGATCGCCGTGATCGATCCGGCCCGGGCGAACACGTGCTGCTGCACCGGTTCCGGCACCCCGAGTTCCCGGAAGCGCACGCGGCACACCGACTCCGCCGGTGACCCCTACAGCGCCGACCCCATCCCCACCGCGATCCCCGTCTTGGTCCGGGCCGAGGCCAGCGACGCGTGTTCCGCGTCCAGCGCCTCACGGTCGGCGAGCCCACGGGAGAGCACGGCATCGACGACGGGGAGTGCTTCGAGCAAGGAGCGCGTCGCAGCGACGTCGATGGCGGTCCTCGCGGCCGTCGTCACGGGTGTCGCCTGCTGATCGACGAGGACTCCGGGTGGCCGCCCCTGTGCACCGTGCCGGACGAACCACGCCGTGACGCGGGTGTGCGTCGTGGTCGGATCGGCGAGGTGCACCTTGGGTGGTGCTGTCCCGACCAGCGGGAGTCCGAGGACTGCGCACGCAGACTGGTGTGAGACGACATCGGTTGCTCGGAGTCGGTGCGCCGAGGCTCGGACGAGCACGTGGTGCTGCTCGCCGGGATGCATCCCGTCGAGTGCGTCCGGGCGGACGAGGACGCCGGGGCGGAGGCGTTCGTACCGTCCGCGGCGGACATCGCGCTCGAGTGCACGGCGTTCGGCGGAGGTCGCACCCGTCGTGCGGATCAGTTCGACGTCGTTCGCTCTGGACATGGCACCAGGCTCGCCGAACCTCGTGGCCCAGCACTCGCCATCGCCGGATCTGTGGAGGGCCGGCCGGCGACGATGACCTGTGCAGGACTGATCAGCTGCAATGCGCGTGCATCTTGCGACGATCCACGCGTCGAACGACTGGTGGAATGTCGCAGAACGCGTGCGAAGCCGCGCAGCGCCGCGCAGCGCACCGCACCGCCCGCGGCTACACCCGCGCGAGCTCCGCCCGCAGCGGCAGGTCCTGCTCCTCGAGGATGACCTGCGCGCCCACGGCCGTCCGGGCGTTCACGACGATCGGCGCGAGCAGGTTCACCGTGGTGCCGGACGCGCCGGGGTTCGCGACGACGAGCAGCATCGCGTCGACGGGGTCGGTCAGCCCGAGCCCGGCGGCCTGCTCGTCGGTGAGTTCCGGCGCGTACGTCGGCAGGTGCACCGCGGCGTCGAGCAGGAACAGCCGTGCGTCGTCGCCGACGAGCGTGAACAGCCCCTCGGCACCGTCGACCGGCGACAGCTCGAAGGCCGCGGCGGGGGCGAGCCCGAACGGCGGGACGGCGAAGGTCAGGGAGATGCTCATCGGAGGTAGTCCATCAGGGTCGGCTGCAGGACCTTCGCGGTGACGGCGAGGGCTGCCTGGTAGTTGGTCTGCTGCACCTGCAGGTCGAGGACGGCCTTCGCGAGGTCCACGTCCTCGATGCCCGCACGGCGGGTCTCGAGCGAGACGGTCGCGGACTTCAGCGAGTCCTGCGCCGCGAGTGCGGCGGCGTGCCGGACGCCGACGTCGGCCTGGGCGCCGCGGACGGTCCCGAGCGCCGTGTCGACGTCCCCGATGCGAGCGTTCACGTTCACCCCGTTCTGCAGGTCACTGACGATGGAGTCGATCATGCCGAACACCGAGTCGTCGCCGGGCCCGAAGACCGCGGTGCCGGCGGTGTCGACCCGCACCGTGGTGCCGTCGCCGACCCGACGGGACACGTCGGTGCCCGATGCCGCCCAACCCGTCGCGGGGTCGTAGGCGACAGCGGCGGTCGACGATCCCGCGAACACCGAACGGGTGCCGTAGGTGGTGTTGGCACGTGCCTCGAGGTCGGCCTTGAGCGACCGGAACTGCGTGATGAACGCGTCGCGGTCGGTGTCGCTCATGGTGCCCGAGTTCGCGGCCTGCACCGTGAGGTCGCGGACGTTGTTGAGCACCGAGTACACGCCGGACAGCGCGCTGTCCGTGGTCGCGAGCCACGCCGCGGCGTCGTTCGCGTTCCGCGAGTACTGGGCGGCTGCGGCCTGCTCCTTGCGCACCTGCATCGACGACGCGGTGCCGACCGGGTCGTCCGAGGGCTTCTGGATCGCACGCAGCGTCGTGGCCTGGTCGGTGAGCTCGGCGACCCGCGCGGCACCGGCCTGCAGCCGGGCCGAGGCGGCCGCCATCGACATCTGGGTGGTCACACGGGTGATCACGATCAGCCCCTCCCGACGAGTCCGACGCGGTTGATGATGGTGTCGAGCATCTCGTCGACCGCCGTCAGGACGCGCGCCGCGCCCTGGTACGCGTGCTGGTAGCTCAGCAGGTTGACGTTCTCCTCGTCGAGGTCGACGCCCGCGTTCGACTGCTGCTGGTTGCGCGCGTTGGTGAGCGCGAGCCCGGTCATCGTCGATTCCGACGTCGCCGACCTGGAGGCGGTGCCCACCCCCGCCACGAACGTCGCCCAGACCTGGTCGGCACCGTCCGACGACGCCCCGAGTCGCGCGAGCGCATCGGCGAACGAGTCGTCGAGTTCCCCCGCCGCGTTCCGCGTCGCCAGCCCGCTGGCGTCCGTGGGGACGACGCCGAGTGCCTGGGCGGCGGGGACTCCGGCCGCCACGGAGAAGAAGGGTGCGCCGGTGGTGCCGGCCGGGGTGGTCCCGGCGGCGTGCAGGACGTTCACGGTGGTGGCGAGTCGCGTGGCCACGGCGTCGTAGGACGCGGCGGCCTCGGCGAGTGCGCCGCCGGTACCGGTGCCGGACGCGGGTGCGAGGACCGCGAGTGCTCCACCGATCGACCCGCCGCTCAGCCCGACCGCCCCGGCCGTACCGGTGGTCCAGGTCAGGGTGACCGCTGTGCCGTCGGCCAGACGCTCGCCGCCACCGAGGGCGACCGAGCGGGCGTCGGTGCCCTGCACGATCGGGTTGCCTCCGAGGAGCACGTCGACGGTGCCGTCGGCGTTCGTCCGGGTGGTGCCGCCGGCGAGCGTGGCGATCTGCTGCGTGAGCTGGTCACGCTGGTCGAGCAGCTCGTTCGCGTTGCCGCCCGAGGCGAGCGCGGTGCGGATCCGGCCGTTGAGGTCGGCGACCTGCTCCGCGGCGCCGTTCAGCTGCGCGACCTGTCCGGTCAGGGTGCCGCGCACCGAGGACCACTGCGCGTCGACGGCCTTCGAACCGGCGGCCAGGGCGGCGACGACGGTGCCGGCGGCCCCGAGCACGGCACTGGCGGCACCCGGGTCGTCGGGGTGGCTGGCGAGTTCGCTCCAGGACGACCAGAACGCGTCGAGCTTGGCGCTCAGGCTGTCCTTGCCGGGCTCGTGCAACCCGGTCTCGAGGGCGGAGAGCGCCGTGGCACGGGCATCGGCGTAGGCCGACGAACCGGCGGCGACGCGGAGGCCGGCGTCGAGGGTCAGCGATGCCAGGCGGGCGATGCCGTCGACCGAGACGCCCTGGCCGGCGAGGGCCGCGGTGCCCCGCATGAACCCGGTCTGGGTCGCGGGGATCGAGTTCTGCGTGACGCGCTGTCGCGTGTAGCCGGCGGTGCCGGCGTTCGCGATGTTCTGGCCGGTGACGTCGATGCCGGCACGGGCCGCGGCGAGGCCGGAGTACGCGGTCGCGAGGGATCCGAAGGTGCTGACCACGGTGCTACAGCGTCCCCTCGAACAGGCGTGCGCCGTCCTGGCCCGCGCCGGACGTGCCACTGGCGTCGTAGGTGGCGGCGCCGGTGACGGTCCCCGCCAGGGTCTCCTCGGTGGCCTGGGCGGCGGCACGCAGGAACCGGTCGTTCTCGTCGCGCAGGGCGCCGATCTGAGTGGTCAGTTCGACCATCGCGGTGAGGTGCGACGACAGGATCTCGCCCCACGGCCCGTTCGGTGCAGCGGCGACGACGTCGCGCAGGGGAGCGTCGGCGGGGACGCCCCACTCCTCGGCGACCTCGGCGCTCTGCGCGGCACGCTCGAGGCCGGTGCTGCGGAGCCGGTCGAGGACCTGCTCGACCTCGCGGCTGGCGTGCGACACCCAGCGGGAGCGGCCCGCGGTGAGCAGCAGCTGCTCCTCCTCGAGCTTGAAGGTCAGCAGTTCGAGCAGCTCGCGTTCGCGCCAGAGCACGGCGGACAGGTCGTTCACGCTCATCAGCTCCTCCCGGGTGGTGGTTCGTCGGGGGTGGTCCCCGGTCCGTCATCCTGCGGACAACGGGATCTATCGACGTCCCTGCACGGGCCGTAAGCCCCGCCGGGGAGTGCGTGGACCGGACATCGGCCCGCGCATGCCCCGACGGCCCCAGTTGGGGGACGAGAACGACCGTTCTCTTCCCGGAGTCCCCACAAATGCCGACCGCGAAACACCGGGAACACCCCCGCACTGGGGACTGATCCACCCCCGTACAGCGCATTGCCAGCCGATACATTCGGAACGCACCCCGGGGGACACCCGGAACCGCTCGGCAACGATGCGGCGTGCACCGCTCGGAGGGACCCGAGCGGCTCTTCGGCGTACGTACCGGCCATCCGAGGCCGGCGTCCGTCGCGCCCACGGACGGGTGAGCCGACACACGTCAGGTCGACCAGGGGAACAGCATGGACCGCACCGAACGCAACGCGATGATCGTGGAGCACCTCCCGCTCGTGGGCTACATCGTGGCCGACGTCCGCTCCCGGGCGACGCACCTGGACCGCGACGACCTCGCCGCCGTCGGCTCGCTCGCACTCGTCGCAGCGGCCGAGGCCTTCGATCCCACCCTCGGCGTGCCGTTCGGCGCCTACGCCCGCACCCGGATCGCCGGTGCGCTGGCCGACGACATGCGCTCGGCCGACTGGGCGTCCCGCGGCACCCGGAAGCGGATCCGCGAGACCCTGGCCACGCAGGAGGCGCTGTCGGCACGCCTCGGCCGGAGCGTCGGTGCGCAGGAGATCGCGGACGCCATGGGTGTCGACAAGCAGACCGCCGTGGACGCGATGAGCGACGCCGCCCGGACGGTCGCGCCGCTCGACGAGAGCGTCCACGACCTCGTGGCCGCGGACCTGCCGCTGCCCGGGGACGACCTGCTCGAGACCGAGAAGCGCCGGTACCTCCGCGCCGCGGTCGAGGCCCTGCCGGAGCGGATGCGCTTCATCGTCGAGGCCGTGTACTTCGGCGACCGTTCGGTCACCGACGTCGCCGCCGAGCTCGGCATCACGCACTCGGCCGTCTCGCAGCAGCGCTCCGAGGCGATGCGCCTGCTGCACGACGGACTCGCCGCCCACTACGGCGACGGCACGACCGTCGAGCCGGCGAGCCGCACCACCGCGGCCCGCCGGAGCGCCTACCTCGCCCGTGTCGCCACGAACGCCGCCGCCGGTGTCGCCCGTGCCGTGCACGACGCCGCGTCCGGCCCGGCCGTCGCGGCGAGTTGAGACGTCGGCGGAAACTTCTCCGCCGATCCCCTAACGACTCCCGGCAACCGGTCGAGAGTCATCCATGTCAGCCCACGGACGGGCCGACGCACGACCCACATTCACGGAGGAAACCACCATGGGTATGTCCATCAACACCAACCTCTCGGCACTCAACACGTACCGGAACCTCAACGCGACGCAGAACGACCTGTCGAAGTCCCTCGAGAAGCTCTCGTCGGGTCTCCGCATCAACCGTGCTGCCGACGACGCTGCCGGTCTGTCGATCTCCGAGGGGCTGAAGTCCCAGGTCGGTGGCCTCACGGTCGCCGCCCGCAACGCGCAGGACGGCATCTCCGTCGTGCAGACCGCTGAAGGTGGCCTCACCGAGACCCACTCGATCCTCCAGCGCATGCGCGACCTGGCAGTGCAGGCCGGCAACGACTCGAACAACGAGGACTCCCGCGCAGCGATCACCACCGAGGTCGGCGAGCTCACCAAGGAGCTCACCCGCATCTCGGAGTCGACCAACTTCAACGGCATCAACCTGCTCGACGGCTCCG
This sequence comes from Curtobacterium sp. BRB10, assembly GCF_031844325.1. Taxonomy (NCBI): domain Bacteria; kingdom Bacillati; phylum Actinomycetota; class Actinomycetes; order Micrococcales; family Microbacteriaceae; genus Curtobacterium; species Curtobacterium sp. BRB10. The sequence goes on along the minus strand of NZ_JAUZVA010000003.1, from coordinate 362,103 downwards.
CCGGCACCGCAGGCGTCCTGAAGTTCCAGGTCGGCGCGAACGGCGACGCGGCGAGCCAGATCGACGTGGACCTGTCGAAGTCGAACGTGGAGTCCGTGTCGACCGCGGTCGGCGCGCTCACCTTCGACTCGGCGACGAACGCTCAGGCCGCCATCACCGCGATCGACGAGCAGATCAAGTACGTCTCCTCGGCTCGTTCGAGCATCGGTGCCGTCCAGAACCGCTTCGACCACGCCATCAACGTGACGAACGTGGCCAAGGAGAACCTCACCGCTGCCTCCTCGCGCATCACCGACGTCGACATGGCGGAGGAGATGGTCAAGTACACGCGCGACAACATCCTCAGCCAGGCCGGCACCTCGATGCTCGCGCAGGCGAACCAGAGCACCCAGGGCGTGCTCTCGCTCCTGCGCTAGCCATCACGTGGTTCGCCCTCCGGGCCCCTTCGGGCGCGGAGGGCGAATCCCGCCGTCCTGACCACCTCCACGACGCCAGGGAGTGTCGACGATGTCCTCGTCCGTGTCCTCGAGCACCAGCCTCGCGATCGACGGTCTGGTCAGCGGTCTCAAGACGACCGACCTCATCAACTCGCTGATGAGCGTCGAGGGGGTCCCGCAGACCCTGCTCAAGAACAAGCTGACCACCACCAACTCGTTCATCTCGTCACTGCAGACGCTCAACGGGTTGATCCAGGGCCTCGCCACCAAGGCCGCGGACGCCGCGAAGGCCTCGTCGCTCGACCTCTTCGCCGCGACGAGCACCGCGCCGACCGTCACCGCCGTCACCGGGACCGGGGCGACCGCCGGCTCCATCAGCTTCACCGTCGGTTCGACCGCCTCGGCCCAGGTCGGGGTGACGGCCGCGATGTCGTCGTGGTCGACCGGTGCGCAGCCGATCACGATCGTCGGCGCGGATGGCAAGTCCACCACCGTGACACCGGCGTCCGGTTCGCTCGACGACGCCGTGTCCGCCCTGAACAAGTCCGGTGCGGGCGTCACCGCGACGAAGGTCTCCGCCGGCACCGACGCCGACGGCACCAAGCTCTACCGCCTGCAGCTCACGTCCGCCAAGACCGGCTCGGCCGGTGGCTTCCAGGTGTACCGGGGCGGCGCCGACGACGTGGCAGCGGGCACCGCGACGAACGTCCTCAGCGAGACCGGTGCCGCCGTCGTCACCGCGGCCACCGACGCCAGCGTCACCCTCTGGGCCGGCACCGCCGCCGCGCAGACGGTCACCAGCGCCACGAACACCTTCACCGGACTCGTCCCCGGGCTCGACGTCACCGTGTCGAAGGTCACCACCGACCCGGTCACGGTGACGGTCGCGCAGGACACCACCAAGGCCCAGTCCGTGGCCTCCGGGCTCGTCGACGCGATGAACGCGGTCGCGGCCTACTACAAGACGAACACCGCGGTGTCGAGCTCGACCAGCGCGACGAGCGGCACCACGACGACGAAGGCCGGCGTCCTGCTCGGCGACGGTGCGTCCCGCGATGCCGTGCAGCGGCTCACGAGCACGATGTCCGCCCCGGTCGACGGCAAGTCGCCGTCGACGATCGGCATCGTGATCACTAAGGACGGCAGCTTCACCTTCGACCCCGAGGTCTTCCAGAAGGCACTCGCCGCCGACCCGAAGGCCACCCAGGCGATGCTCTCCGGGGTCGCCGCGAACGTCGGCGCCGCGGCCACCGCCGCCTCCGACAAGTACGACGGCTCGGTCACCACGTCCATCACCGGACAACAGGCCGTCGCCAAGGACCTCAACACCCAGATCGACAGCTGGACCGACCGGCTGACGATGCGCCGGGCCGCCCTGCAGACCCTCTACTCATCCCTCGAGACCAGCCTCAGCAAGCTCCAGTCGCAGTCGAGTTGGCTCGCCAGCCAGCTGGCCTCGACGTCGAGCTGACGGGAACGACCATGACCTTCGACTTCCAGGCAGCCGCCTTCCGCCAGGCCGCCCAGCCGCGCACCGTCACCGACCAGCGTCGCGCTCAGTACACGAACGAGGCCGTGCTGTCGGCGACGCCGGCGCAGCTCGTGACGATGCTCTACGACCGGCTGCTGCTCGACCTGCACCGTGCCGAGGCCGCGCAGGTCGCCGCCGACTGGGAGGCCGCCCGCGAGCAGCTCCTGCACGCCCAGGCGATCGTCGGCGAACTCTCGAGCACCCTCCGGATCGACGTCTGGGACGGCGGTGAGGGGCTGCTCGCCGTCTACAACTACGCCTCCACCTCGCTCATCACGGCGAACGTGCACCGCGACGTGCAGGCCACCCGCGACTGCATCCGGATCCTCGAGCCGCTCCGCCAGTCGTGGCACGAGGCGGCCGCGTCGCTCCCCGCGACGCCCGCCACGCAGCAGCCGACCGGGGGAGCCCTCGGTGTCGCCTGATCCCTCCGAAGAGCTGTCGCCTGAGCAGACGGACGGACGAGCCGCATGGGAGGCCCTCCTCACCTCCATGGAGCACGACGCCGCCGGGCAGGCGGCCGATCCCACGGCCGTGGCCGGGTGGTCGGAGCCGGCCGGGCTGGGACCGCTGCCGCGTGACCTGGTGGGACGGGCCTCCCGGCTGCTCGCCGCGCAGCGGGACCGCATGACGGTGCTCGAGGCGGACCGCCGCTCGACGCTGGAGCACCTCGGTGCCCTGCGCGCCGTCGACGCCACGCGCGAGCCCCGCGGCTCCGTGTACCTCGACGCTTCCGCCTGACCCGCGCCCCCACACCAGTTCTGCGACAGAGCACCCGTCGATCGACGGGTGCTCTGTCGCATCTCGAGTGCTCCGCCCCGCAGTACCCGCCCCCCGTTCGGGGCGACGCCTAACGCGGCGGACGGCGGGCTCCGATAGCGCCACTCGAGCACGGATCGCTCACCAGTTCGGCCAGGGATCGGCCACCACCGCACGGCGACGTCGCACCGACGACGCCTGACGAGGGGACCCCCGTGTTCGATTCCGTGACGAGCGTCGCGCTGCAGAGCGCACTCGACGGTCTGTCGATGCGCCAGAAGGTGATCGCGAACAACATCGCGAACATCAACACGACGAACTACCACGCCGAGAAGGTCCAGTTCGAGGACGCCCTGGCGAAGTCGATCGTGGACGGCGACGGCGCCACCACGCCGACGATGGCGCGCAGCCTCGAGCCGACGAACACGAACGGCAACAACGTCAACCTCGACGAGGAGACGCTGTCGAACATCGACACCGTGCTGCGGTACCAGTTCGCCACGCAGGCGATGAACTCCGAGCTCACGAGCGTCCGTGCGGCGATGCGGACGAACTCGTGACGACCTTCGACGCGATCGGCATCGCGAGCACCGGCCTGACCGTGCACCGGAAGTGGCTCGACGCCGTCTCGGACAACATCGCCAACGCGAACACCGTGAAGTCGATGGACGACACCGCGTTCCAGGCGCGGTACGTCGAGGTGCAGGAGGGCGCCGGCGTCTCGGGCGCCTACGTCAAGGGCGCCGCGTTCGGCAGCGCCGCCGGCCGTGTGACCTACGACCCGGACAACCCGCTCGCCAACGAGGAGGGCTACGTCCGCATGCCCGACATCGACCTCGGCACGCAGATGGCGGACCTCATCATGGCCCAGCGCGGCTACCAGGCGAACGCCGCCGTGGTGGACCGTGCCAAGACCGCCTACGAGGCGGCACTGCAGATCGGGAAGAACTGATGCCCATCGACGCCGTGAACGGTGTGACCACCAACGCGATGACGAACGCCCTGACGAGTGTGTCGGGGACGTCCAGCGACAGCACGAACGCCACCGCAGCCGCCGGCGCGACGACCGACGGCAGCGGGTTCGCCGCGAGCCTCGGCAACGCCGTCGACGGGCTGCAGTCGCTGCAGAGCGACTCGAAGACCCTCGCGCTCAAGGCCGTGACCGGCAACCTCGACGACATCCACGACGCCACGATCGCCGCCACCCGCGCGCAGGTCACGCTCGAGCTCGTCTCCGCCGTCCGCAACAAGGGCGTCGACGCCTTCAACGAGATCATGAGGATGCAGGCCTGATGCCCGTCGCCGTCAAGAACGTCTTCGCGCGCCTCAGCGCCTACGTGAAGGGCTTCTCCGCCGCCCAGCGCACCATCGCGATCCTGGCGATCGCGGCGCTCGTGCTCGGTGGGATCGCCCTCGCGTCCTGGCTCGGCAAGGCGTCCTACGCCCCGCTCTTCACCGGGCTCGCCGCGGCCGACGCGAGCTCCATCACGGACCAGCTGCAGACCGACGGCGTGCCGTTCCAGCTCACCGACGGCGGTGCGACGATCCTCGTGCCGCAGGCGCAGGTGTACTCGGAGCGGCTCAAGGCGGCGTCGAACGGCCTGCCGTCGTCGAACGAGGGTGGCTACTCGCTGCTCGACAAGATGGGCGTGACGAGCTCGGAGTTCCAGCAGGACGTCACCTACAAGCGCGCGATGGAGGGCGAGCTCGCCAAGACCATCGGTGCGATGGACGGCGTGCAGACCGCCACCGTGCAGCTCGCGATCCCGGAGAAGTCGGTGTTCGTCTCCGAGGAGAAGGACCCGACCGCGTCGGTGTTCATCGCGACCGAGAACGGCACGCAGCTGAGCACCGACCAGGTGCAGGCCATCGTGCACCTGACGAGCGCCTCGGTCGAGGGCATGCAGCCCACCGACGTCTCGGTCGTCGACGCGAAGGGCCAGACCCTGTCCGCGGTCGGCACCGGTGCGACCGGCAGCGGCGCCGACCAGGCCGCCGACTACGACGCGGCGACGAGCAAGAAGATCCAGGACCTGCTCGACACCACGCTCGGCGTCGGCAACGCGACCGTCGTGGTCTCCGGGACGATGAACCAGGAGTCCGGCACCCGGACGTCCGAGAGCTACACGTCTCCCACGTCGGGCCCGGTCGCACTGAACGAGTCGAGCACCACCGAGGAGTACGGCGCGGGCTCGGGCGCAGGGAGCGGCGCGACGGGGGTCCTCGGCCCGGACAACATCGCCGTCCCGAACGGCACCGCGACGAGCGGCACCGGCGACGACGGGTACAAGAACGAGTCGGCGACGAAGAACAACGCCGTCGACCACACCACCGAGACCACGCAGATCCCCTCGGGCGGGCTCGACCGGCAGACCATCTCGGTCGCGCTGAACTCGAAGGCCGCCGCCGTGCAGAACGCGAACCTGCAGAGCATCAACGACCTGGTCTCGGCCGCCGCGGGTGTCGACCAGAACCGTGGCGACCAGGTCAAGGTCGCGATGATGGACTTCGACACGAGCGCCTCCGACCAGGCCGCCAAGGCCCTCGAGGCGCAGCAGAAGGCCGACCAGCAGGAAGCACTGTGGTCGTCGATCCGCACCGCCGGGATCGTGATCGGCATCGTCCTCGCCGTCATCGCGGTCATGTTCTTCGTCGCCCGCCGCAACCGGAAGCAGGAGCGCGAGGCCGTCGACCTCGGCGAGCTCGACGCCTTCGCCGGCGAGACGTTCCAGCTGCCCCTCGCGATGGACGGCGTCGACGACCGCGCCACGCTCGGCGCCGGTGACGCCCCGACCGCCGTGCTGTCGGCGATGCCCGCCGGCGACGCCCCCACCGAGGTGCTCACGACCGAGGAGATCACCGCCGAGCGCCGCCGTCAGGACATCTCCGCCCTGGCCGAGCGCGACCCGAAGCGCACCGCCGAGCTCCTGCGCGGGCTGCTGGACGACCGGGCACCGGTGTGAGCGCGCTCGTGCCGAGCCCCGGCGGCGGTTCCGGACCGAGCGACCGTGCCCTGACCGGTGCGCAGAAGGTCGCGCTCATCCTCATGCAGATGGAGACCGACCGCGCCGCCGAGGTGATGAAGCAGTTCACCGAGATGGAGGCCGAGGAGATCTCCGCCGAGATCGTCCGGATGCGCCGCGTCGAGGACACCGTCGTCGACCAGACGCTGTCGGAGTTCCACCGGATCACGATGAGCGGCCGGCTGCAGAAGCGCGGCGGCAAGGAGACCGCCCTCGGGCTGCTCGAGGCGTCGTTCGGCGCCGAGCGGGCCGCCGGCGTGATGGACCGTCTGGCCTCGAACCTCGCCGGCCAGTCGTTCGACTTCCTCGACGACGCCGAACCCGGCCAGGTCATCTCCCTGCTCGAGGGCGAGCTGCCGCAGACGATCGCGCTCGTGCTCGCCCACCTGGGCCCCGGGCAGGCCAGTGCCGTGCTCGCCGGGATCGACGAGCGCGTCCGCACCGACGTCGCCCAGGCCTTCGCGACCATGGGCAGCGCGACCCCCGAGGCCGTCGGCATCGTCGCCGGTGTGCTGCGCCAGCGCGCCGGGGCGGTCGTGTCGCCGCGCGAGAGCGTCGAGGTCGTCGGTGGCATCGCGCCCCTGGTCGACATCATCAACCGCTCGGACGTCGCGACCGAGAAGGCCGTGCTCGAGGGACTCGAAGCCCGCGACCCGGAGCTCGCGGAGGACATCCGCTCCCGCATGCTGACCTTCGAGGACATCGTGAAGCTCGAGTCCCGCGACATCCAGCAGGTGCTGCGCGGCATCGACTCGAAGATCCTCGCGACCGCCATGAAGGGCGCACCCGGGCCGGTCGTCGAGACCATCCGCGCGAACGTGTCCGAGCGCAACCGCGAACTGCTCGACGACGAACTGCAGGCCATGGGTCCGGTCCGCGTCTCGCAGGTCGAGGAAGCCCGCGCCGAGGTCGTCCGGTCCGTGCGCGAGCTCGAGGCACAGGGCGTCGTCACCGTGCACCGCGCCGAGGAGGACGAGCTCGTTGACTGACACCGTCGTGCACCGCGTCGACTTCCCGGTGCTCGCCGACGCCGCCGGCCGCGAGCGCGCGTCGAGCGCGGACGTCCGCGGGCACGCGGCCGGCTACACCGCCGGCCTGCGGGCCGCGCAGGCCGAGACCGACGCCCTGCGCGCCCGGCTCGAGGCCGAGCACGCCGCGCGGATCACCGCCCTGCAGGCCGACACGGCACGCCGGATCGCGGTCCTCGACGCTGCCACGAACGCCATGCTCTCCACGGTCGCACCCGTCCTGGCGGACGCCGAGGCGTCCGTCGCGAGTGCGGCAGTCGACCTGGCCGAGGCGATCGTCGGCAACGTGGTCCGCGCCTCCAGGCCCGCCCACGACGCGACCGTCACCGACGGTCCGGACGGACAGGGCAGCCGGGAGGCCCGGATCGCGTCCGGCGCCGAAGTCACCGTCCGGCGGGCGCTCGCGTCCGTGGACCGCACGGTCCCGGTGGCCGTCCGGCTGAGCCCGGCGGACGCCGCGCGCGTCGCCGGCCTCGAGCTGCCGGTGCCGGTCGTCGCGGACGGCGCCCTGCGCGACGGCGACGCCGTCGTCGACCTGCCGGACGGCATGCTCGACGCGCGCATCGCCACAGCGCTCGACCGCGCACGCACCGCCCTCGGAGTCGACGCGTCGGGAGCCGGCCGGTGACCGCCACGCTGCTCCGTCCGCGGGGTCTCGACGAGGCGCTCCTGCGGGCCGCACCCCAGCGGGTCGGTGTCGTCACGAGCGCCGTCGGCCTGGGGCTGACGATCGCCGGACTCGACGCCCGCGTCGGCGAGGTCGTCACGGTCGGCACCGAGGACGGCGAACAGACCGCGGTCGAGGTCGTCGCCACCGATGCCTCCGGCGTCCGCTGCATGCCGCTCGGCCGCCTGACCGGCGTGACCGCGGGCACCCCGGCGCGTCCGACCGGCCGTCCGGTGCTCGTGCCGACCGGACCCGGTCTGTTCGGCCGCGTGCTCGACGGACTCGGCCGACCGATCGACGACCGCGGCCCGCTCGCGGGCCCCGGCGGCGAACCGGTCACCCGGGTCCCGCTCGACCACGACACCCCGAGCGCGATGGCCCGGACCCGCATCGACACCCCGATGCAGCTCGGCGTCCGCGTGCTCGACACCCTGACCACCGTCGGCCGCGGGCAGCGCATGGGCCTGTTCGCCGGGTCCGGCGTGGGCAAGTCCTCGCTGCTGTCGATGATCGCGCGCGGGAGCGACGCGGCCGTCAACGTCATCGCCCTGGTGGGGGAGCGCGGCCGTGAGGTGCGCGAGTTCCTGGAGGACGACCTGGGACCCGAGGGGCTCGCCCGCTCGATCGTCGTCGTGTCGACCTCCGACGAACCAGCGCTGATGCGCCTGCGCGCCGCGTTCGTGGCCACCCGCATCGCTGAGTCGTTCCGCGACGCCGGGCAGGACGTCGTGCTCATGATGGACTCGCTCACCCGCGTCGCGATGGCGCAGCGCGAGATCGGCCTGTCGGTGGGGGAGCCGCCGGCCACCCGGGGCTACCCGCCGTCGACGTTCTCGGTGCTCGCGGGACTGCTCGAGCGCGCCGGGACCGACCGGGTCGGCAGCATCACCGGCATGTACACCGTGCTGGTCGACGGCGACGACCACAACGAGCCGATCGCCGACGCAGCCCGGAGCATCCTGGACGGCCACGTCGTGCTCGACCGCACGCTCGCGATCACCGGACACTTCCCGTCGGTCGACGCCCTCGGCTCGGTGTCCCGCGTCGCCTCGAAGGTCACCCGACCCGAGCAGCGTGCCGCCGCCACCGCGCTGCGGAAGGTGATGGCCGCCCGTGCCGGCGCCCAGGACCTGCTCGACGTCGGTGCATACCAGCGCGGATCGAACCCGCTCGTGGACGCGGCCGTCGACCACCAGGGATCGATCGACGCGTTCCTGCGCCAGGGCATGGACGAGCGGGCGACCGCCGACGCTTCCTGGCAGCGCCTCGGTGGCCTGGTGCAGCAGCTGGGGGTGTCGTGATGGCCCGCCGTTTCCCGCTCGCCGGACTCCTGCGCCTGCGCCACACCGAACAGGACCGTGCCGCCGCCACGCTGGCCGCCGCGAACGAACGCGTCCGTGACGCGGCCGACGCCCGGATCGCCGCACGCCGCAGCCTCGCCGACAGCGAGGACGCCCAGCCCATCCAGGACGCCGCCACCCTGAGCGCCGTCGCCGCAGCCCGTGCCGCGACCCGCGGGATGCTCGAGGAGCTCGACGCCGTGGTGCAGAACCGCCGTGCCGACGCCGACCGGGCGCAGCAGGAGTACACCGCCGCCCGTCGTGCCGCCGTCGGCCTCGAGAAGCTCGAGGGCAAGCACACCGAGCAGCAGGCGGCCGAGGAACTCCGAACCGAACAGAACGCCCTCGACGAGATCGCGGCACGACGCCGCACGGAAGGTGGTGCCCGATGAGCGTCGAAGCGGTGCTCTCCCGGATCTCGGAGATCCGGTCCCAGATCGACACGCTGCGTGGCGGGACGGCCACGGCTACCCCGACCGCCTCGGCCACCAGCGGCGCCGCAGGGTCCTCGGCCTTCGCCGACGCCCTCGCCACCGCCGACGGCACGACCGGCGCCGCGAGCGCTGCCGGTGCGACCGCCGCAGCGAGCCCGACTGCCACCCGTGCCCCCGCGACCTCGGTCGACGCCGGGGCCGGCACCCTCGCCACCGGCAGCGGTGCGACCGGGGCCGACGTGGTGGCCGATGCGAAGAAGTACCTCGGCGTGCCGTACGTGTTCGGCGGGGAGACGACCGCGGGCATGGACTGCTCGGGCCTGGTGCAGACGGTCTTCAAGGACCTCGGGGTCACGATGCCCCGGGTCGTGCCGGACCAGGCGAAGATGGGCGTCGAGGTCGGCTCCCTGAAGGACGCGCAGCCCGGCGACCTGATCATCCCGAAGGGCGAGGGCCACGTCGTCATCTACGTCGGCGACGGCAAGGTGCTGCACGCGCCGCGCCCCGGCAAGGACGTCCGGATCGTCGACAACTGGTACTCCGACGCCGACATCGCGACCATCCGCCGGATCGTCCCCGCGCAGGCGGCCCCGGCGGCCGTCGCCGCGCCGAGCGCCTCGGCAGCGCGCTCCGCGACCGACCTGCAGACCGCCGCGCTGCTGTCCATGATGCAGTCCGGGAGCGCCGCATGAGCCTGACCATCGCCACCCAGCCGTCCCTGCCCACCGCACCGGGCTCCACCCGGGGTGCATCGTCCGACCTCGCTGCTGCCGGGTCCTTCGGCGCAGCACTGACCGCCGCCGTCGCGACCGAGCGGCGCCCCGGAGACGGTGCGGCCGGGCGGGACGACACCGACGGCCGCACGGCGGACGGCTCGGCCGCGACGCCGAGCACCGCCGCCACGCCGTCCGCGTCCGCGTCGGACCAGTCGATGCCCGCGACCGGTTCCCCGTCGGGCGACGCGCAGGCGCTGCTCGCCGCCCGACTCGTGGCCGTGGCCGCACCGACCGCTCCGGCGGGCCTCGCGAGTGGCACGGGGGACCAGTCGGTCACCGGCGCCGCCGAGACGCCCGCCGGCGACCAGCACGTCGTCGTGGCCCCGGGGGTGACCGCCGGAACGACCGCGACACCGGCGTCGGTCAACGAGGACGCCTCGACGCCGGTCCCGTCGACCCCGGCACCGACCACCGCCCTCGGCAGGGCGACCCCGCAGCAGGCGCCGGCGTCGGGTGGGGCACGGCAGAACGCTGCCGGAGCGACGACGGGCATGGCGACCACGGCCGCGGCGACCCCCGCCGTGCCGCCCGCCGGCACCGCGTCTCCGGTCGCCGCCGCGACGATCGTCGCGGGCGCCACCCCCGCGACCACCACCGCCGCGACGACCGCCGTCTCGACGACCGCTGTCTCGACGACCACCGCCGCGACCGACGCGGCGACCACCACCCCGACGGCCGCTGCCGCCATCGCGGCCCCCGCCGCCACGCGCACCGCTGACGGCGACACTGCCACCGTGACGCCGGGCCAGGCGCCGGTCGTCACGGCCGCCCCGGCGGCCGGCCCCGGCTCCCGAGCCGGCCACGGGACGGAGCAGCAGGCGTCGACGCCGGGTGATCCGGGCCTCCCGGCCGTCACTCCGACGCGCGGTGGCGAGACGCCGTTCGTCATGTCGACGACGCCGACCACCGCGCCCGCCGCGACGACCACGCCGACTCCGCCACCGCTCGCCCAGCAGCTGGCGCGACCGGTGTTCTCGCTCGCACAGGCCGGCCCCGGCGAGCACGTCGTCACCGTGCAGGTCGTGCCGGACAGCCTCGGCCCGGTCACGGTCCGCGCGCACGTCACCGCGCACGGCATGCACGTCGAGCTGTTCGCCGCGTCGGACGCCGGCCGCGAGGCCGTCCGCCAGGTCCTGCCGGACCTGCGGCGCGACGCGGCGGGCACCGGCGTGAGCACCACGCTCGACCTGTCGTCGCAGAACCAGCCGCAGGACGCGCCGGGTCGCGACGAGCGTCCGGGTACGCGTGCACTGCCTGGCGACCCCGGCCTGGAGGCGCGGGTCACCCCGCGTCCGCAGCCCACCGCCCACACGCCCTCCATCCGCACCGCGGGACTCGACGTCCTCGCCTGATCCGGCTCACGAACAGGAACGCACCATGCCCATCGACGGCATCACCGGCAGCGTGGACCCGACCGCGCAGGCCGCGGCCCTCGCCGCGAACTCCACCGCCCAGAAGTCCCAGACGATGGACTCCGAGGTCTTCATGAAGCTGCTCGTCACGCAGCTGCGCAACCAGGACCCGTCGTCGCCGATGGACACCAACCAGATGATCGGCCAGCAGACGCAGCTCGCGATGATGGAGCAGATCACCAACCAGACCACGACGGGGAACGAGAACTTCTCGCTCCAGATGCGCATCGCCGCAGCGAACCTCGTCGGCAAGCAGGTCAGTTACACCGACGCCGACTCGGGCAAGTCCGTCACCGGGACCGCCTCGGCGGTGTCGTACGCGAACAGCGTCCCCACGGTCACCGTGAACGGGAAGGAGGTCGCTCTCGACGTGATCTCCGGCATCACCACCACCGCTCCGGCGTCCTGACGCCCGCTCCTCTTTCCTCGTACTTCCTCGCACTTCCTGCCTCTCCGAAAGGACGCACCATGCTCCGCTCGCTCTACTCCGGGATCTCCGGCCTCCGCTCCCACCAGCAGATGCTCGACGTCACCGGCAACAACATCGCCAACGTCAACACCGTCGGCTTCAAGTCGTCGACCACCGTCTTCCAGGACACCCTGTCGCAGATGACCCAGGGTGCCGGCGGACCGCAGACCGGCATCGGCGGCACGAACCCGGCCCAGATCGGCCTGGGCGTGCAGGTCGCCGGGGTCTCCACGAACTTCTCCCAGGGCTCGGCGCAGGCCACCGGCAAGGCGACCGACCTGATGATCTCGGGCGACGGCTTCTTCGTCACCCGCCTGGGCAACGACACCGTCTACACCCGCGCGGGTGCGTTCGACTTCGACGCGGACGGCCGCCTGGTCACCGCCGACGGCAAGATCGTGCAGGGCTACCCGGCCACGAACGGCGTCGTCAACGAGAACGGCCAGCTGTCCGACATCACGCTGCCGCTCGAAGCAGCAGCCCCGGCGGTCCGCACCACCGCCGCCACCGTCGCCGGCAACCTGCCGTCCGAGACCGCCGTCGGCCAGACCATCACGCGCGAGGCCACCGTGTACGACGCCTCGGGTGCGAAGCACACGATGTCGCTCGCCTACACGCGCACCGCCGACGGCTGGGACGTCACCGGGCGCAACGGCCAGGGCACCACGGCGACGACCTCGCTGACCTTCGGCACCGACGGCAAGCTGACCACCGGCGGCACCCTCGCCGTCGGTGGCATCCGGGTCGACATGGGCGACCTGACCGGGTTCGCCTCGCTCAACACGGCGGCGATCGGCTCGCAGAACGGCCGCGAGGCCGGGGCGCTGCAGGGCTACTCGATCTCGAAGGACGGCACCGTCACCGGCACGTTCTCGAACGGCGCGTCGCTCGCCCTCGGCCGCATCGCGCTGGCCACGTTCGCCAACCCGGCCGGCCTCGAGAAGACCGGGGCGTCGGGCTACCGTGCCACGGCGAACTCGGGTGGCGCGACGGTCGGCGGTCCCGGCTCGGCGGGCGTCGGTTCGCTCGCGGCGGGGACGCTCGAGATGTCGAACGTCGACCTGTCGCAGGAGTTCACGAACCTGATCGTCGCGCAGCGCGGGTTCCAGGCGAACGCCCGCATCATCACCACCTCGGACGAGGTGTTGCAGGAGCTGACGAACCTGAAGCGCTAGGCGCCGTGGATCGCGTCGCCGGGCGCTCGCGTCGCGGGCGCTTGGTGAGCAGGAACGGTCGGGTGCTGAAGGGGGACTCGACCGTTCCTGCTCACCATCGTCCGCGGTGCAGGAAGATCCGCGGCGGTACGTGACGAAATGGCGCGTCGTCACGTCTCATCGGTGCGATGCACGACAACCCCGACACCGACCACCAGTCCGACCACCGCTGCCGCAGCGTCTTCGACCGCTGGCGGTGTGATCGACCACGCGGCCACGAAGGCGTGCACGAGTCGCGTGCTCCCGGCGCCCGGACGAGTTGGAACGACGCGCTGACCGGGCGGCGGCTCTCCGACGTCTGAGCCGGAGCGCTGTCCGGGTGCGTCACGCGTCGTCCCGAACGGTGGCGTCCAGGGCACGGCACGGCACGGGTATGGTCAGCAGATGCTGACCATTGCCTCGCGGCACGACGTGCTGAACCGTCTCGGGCGGGCCCTCTCCGACCCCACGCGTGCGCGGATCCTGCTCCGGCTGCTCGACGAACCCGGCTACCCGGCGCGGCTCGCCGAGGAACTCGAGCTGACGCGGACGAACGTGTCGAACCACCTGGCGTGCCTGCGCGGCTGCGGGATCGTCGTCGCCGTGCCCGAGGGGCGTCGGACGCGGTACGAGATCGCGGACCGCAACCTCACCCGCGCGCTCGAGTCCCTGGTCGACGTGGTGCTGGCGGTGGACGTCGCCGACGACGGCCGGACCGCGGACGACGGATGCGCGGTCGAGCGGTGACCACCGCTGCGCTGTCGCTCTCGCCCGTCCGCGTCGTGGTGCTGCGGCGGCGGATCCGGTGGATCGTCGCGGCGACCATCGCCTACAACGTGATCGAGGCCGTCGTGGCGATCGCCGCCGGCTCGGTTGCCTCCTCCACCGCGCTGATCGGCTTCGGGCTCGACTCGATCGTCGAGGTCCTGTCGGCAGCGGCCGTCGCATGGCAGTTCGCCGGGCGCGACCCGGAGGCCCGGGAACGAACGGCGCTGCAGGTGATCGCGGTCTCGTTCTTCGGGCTCGCCGTCGTGGTCGGTGTCGATGCCGTCCTGACCTTCACGGGTGTCCGGTCCCCGGAGCACAGTCCGGTCGGCATCGTCCTGGCGGCGGTGAGCTTGGCGGTCATGCCGTTCCTGAGCCTGGTCGAACGGCGGACCGGACGCGAACTCGGCTCGGCATCGGCGATCGCCGACTCGAAGCAGACGCTGATCTGCAGCTACCTGTCGGCGGCGGTGCTGCTCGGCCTGCTGGCGAACAGCCTGTTCGGCTGGTGGTGGGCCGATCCGCTCGCCGGACTCGTCGTGGTGGTCTTCGCCGTGCGCGAGGGGCTCGAGGCCTGGCGTGGAGACTCGTGCAAGCAGCCCGTCTCGGCCCTGACGGGGGAGCGCGAGGGCGACGGCTGCGACTGCTGTTGAGCGGTGTCCGACGGCGATCGGGAGCTCAGCCGGCTTCGGCCTCGCGCACGTGGCTGACGGCATCGCCGACGATGTGGGCGATGTGCTCGTCGTGCAGCGAGTACACGGCGTTCCGCCCGAGGCGCTCGACCTGCACGATGCCCGCGAGCCGCAGCGTGCGGAGGTGCTGGGACACCAGGGGCTGCGAGAGCCCGGTCGCTTCGGTGAGGGAGCCGACGTCGGAAGACTGGGAGATCAACGCCGACAGGATCCGGAGTCGGGCGGGCGAGGACAGCGCCTTGAAGAGTTCGGCCGCTGCTTCGATCCCGTCTGACATGGACTCATGTAAGCGCACGCGCATACGTGCATGCAACACGACGGCCCCGGCGCGGTGCGTCGGGGCCGTCGTGCAGGTCCGTTGATCGGTGCTGATCACGGGCCTGCGCTGATCAGGATCAGTGCTCGTCGTAGTGGTCGCCGTGCTGGGCGTGCTTGTGACCGTCGTGGACGAAGTCGACGTGGTCCTCGTGCTGGACCGCCTCGTGGCCGCAGCCGTCCTGGTGGGTGTGCTCGGCGATGGTGTGCTCTGCGCTGTTCTCGTGCTCGGCCATGGTGACCTCCTGCTGATCGTCGGTTGGGATGCCCTCAGCGTAGATCACACATGCAGAAGTTGCAATACATTTATAGATGAGAACCGATGTCAGGCGGGGAAGCGCTGGGCGCCCGCGGTGGCCGACGTCGGCAGGGCGTCACGGGGGATCGCCACTCCGGCGGCGAGCGCCGATGTCCACTCCGCGGTCGGTGCGACGGCGGCGAGGTTCGACTGCAGCAGTGCCATCAGCGTGCGGTGCACCGTCTCGGCGGACACGGCCCCGCCGGCGTTGACGATGTTGATCGCCCCGGTCGCGTCGGACAGCACCTCGACCGCGACGCCGAGCGCCTCCGCCTCGGCGGCCGAGGCGATGATGCAGTTGTTCGTCATGAAGCCGACCAGGGTGACCGTGTCGACCGACCGCTCCTGCAGCCAGGCGAGCAGGTCCGTGTGGGCGAAGATCGAGCTGAACTGCTTCGTGACCTGGTGCCACTCGGGGGTCCGTCGTCGCTCGATCTCGGGGTGCAGGGCGAACGCCTCCGTCGTCGGGTTGAACACCGGCGCAGCGTCGCCGGCGGTGTGCTGGACGACGACGATCGGCGTGCCGGCAGCGGTCGCGGCGTCGATCGCGGTCGTGATCTGCGCGAGTGCGTCGCGGACGGGCGGGAACCGGACCTCGAGCGGACCGCTGAAGTACTCCAGCTGGATGTCGACGAGGACGAGGGCGCGCTGGGGATCGGACACGGGAGCTCCTTGGGTCGGTGGGCGTACTCGACGATCCTCGTCCTTCGATGCGCTCGGTGCGATTGGCACGTGTGCAACGGTACGATGGATCCAGGCCAAACCGGAGGAGTCCCGCGTGCGGATCGCCATCTACGCCTTCGACGGCATCACGATGTTCCACCTGTCGGTCCCGCAGATGGTGTTCGACGAGGTCACCCGCCTCGGGCTCGACGACTGGCAGACCGTCGTCTTCTCCGACCGGCCCGGTTCGGTCCGGACTGCCGAGGGGCTGACGCTCGGCCCGGTTCAGGGGCTCGACGCCGCGGCGGACGCCGACCTGGTCGTGGTGCCGTCCTGGACCGACGACGGAACCCGCCTGCCGACACCGACGGAGCGGGCGGTCGTCGAGGCGCACGCGCGGGGATCGGTCGTGGTCGGTCTGTGCCTCGGGTCGATCGCGGTCGCCGGTGCCGGGCTCCTCGCGGGACGCAGCGCCGTCACGCACTGGCGCGAGGTCGACCGGCTCACCGCCGCGCACCCCGACGTCACCGTTAACGCCGACGTGCTCTACGTCGATCACGGGGACGTGCTGACCTCGGCGGGCACGGCCTCCGGGCTGGACGCGTGCCTGCACGTCGTGCGGACGCGGTTGGGCGCCGAGGCGGCGAACCGGGTCGCGCGGAGCCTGGTCGTCGCGCCGCACCGCGAAGGCGGGCAGGCCCAGTACATCGAGCGGCCGGTCGTGCAGCACAGGGGCGACGACCCGGTGGCGACGGCATCGGCCTGGGCGGTCGAGCACCTGGATGAGGAGCTCGGCGTCGACCGACTCGCTGCGGCGGCCCACATGAGCCGCCGCAGCTTCGTCCGGGCCTTCAGGGTGTCGACCGGCACCACCCCGGCAGCCTGGGTACGGAGTCGCCGTCTGGACGAGGCCCGTCGGTTGCTCGAGACCACCGACCTGCCCGTCGACCGTATCGCCGCAGCGTGCGGGTTCGGCAACCCGGTCACGCTGCGGCAGAACTTCGCCGTGGCCTTCGGCAGCACGCCCTCGAGCTACCGCCGACGGTTCGACGCGCGGCCCTGACCGACCGGCCGAGCGAGAGCGTTCCTTCCCCTCACGGCTGCAATGGGAACAGGAAACGGGCGTACCTGGGCAGAACGACAGACCGGGTACGCCCGATTCGACCAGGTGTGCCCGGATTCGCCCTACGACGACGAAGGCGGTGAGGCCACCGATTCGATGCCGCCCAGCCGCGCCTCTTCGGCGTCGTACCCAGCGCGCACCTGACGCAGCACCAGGTCGTCGATCTCGTCGGCGTCGCGCAGGCGCAACAGGGTCCTCGCCTTGTGCTGGACGAGTGCGAGCTCGAGGGCGACCGCGTTGTCGTGCCGCTGCAGCGCCGGGTGGTCGTCGTCGTCCCCTTCGCGGGCTTCGATCACGTCGAGATGCGCCTCGTACTCCTTCCGCAGGCGATCGACGGTCGCACGATCGGCTCCGGTCGACCGTGCGAGACGGGGGAGCGCATCGAGCGCCTCCTCGATCGCGGTGCGTTCGGCGTAGCGACGTTCCTCGCTGACGGACTCGTCCTCGGGCAGCGCGGCCCGACGCAGGACGGCCGGCAGCACGAGCGCCTGCCCGACGATCGTGACGATGACCACGCCGGCGGTGACGAAGACGATGAGGTCGCGCTCGGGGAAGTCACCGCCGGACTCGAGCGTCCGCGGGACGGCGACGGCCATGGCGAGTGACACCGCGCCCCGGAACCCGGCGAACCCGCTGACGAGCCGGTCGCGGTGGCCCTCGCGGGGTTCCCCGCCGGTGCGTCGGGTGACGAGCCAGATGGTCCCGCCCGCGGCGTTCAGGAACGCGAACCGCACGATGACGAGCAGCACCGCGACCGCGAAGACGATGCCGGTCCCGCGCAGCAGGTCGGCGGGGTCGAGCGCGCGTGCGGCGACCATCGCCTCGATGCCGACCAGGACGAAGAGTGCGCCGTTGAGCAGGAAGGTCAGGAACGACCAGAACGCGCGCACCTGCTGGCGGGTCTCGGCACGGTCGAGCTTGGGGCCGACCTGGCTGACGACGATGCCGGCAGCCACGACGGCGAGCACGCCGGAGGCGCCGATGGCCTCGGCGGCCAGGAAGGCCGCGAAGGGCACGAGCAGGGTGACGAGGTTCTCGAGCACGACGGTGTCGACGCGCCGCAGCACCATCGTCCCGATCCAGGCGGCGGCGAGGCCGGCTGCGACCCCGCCGATGTAGGACAGGACGAGCATGCCGGACACACCCCAGAAGGTGAGTTCCTGCGTGCCGACGGTGACGGCCACCGCGATGCCGTAGACGACGAGGGTGGTGCCGTCGTTCACCAGGCTCTCGGCGCGGAGCACCGTGACGTTCCGCCGCGGCAGCATCTTCGTGAGCACACCGACCGCGGTCGCGTCGGTCGGGGCGACCGCGGCGCCGAGCACCCAGGCCGGCCCCCACGGCATCCCGAGCAGGTGCAGCAGCACGGCGACGGCACCGGCGGTCACCACGACCAGCAGGGTGCCCATCAGGACGATGCCGCGCAGGTTCTTCCGGATCTCGCGGAGCGACGTCGTCAGGCTCTCCCAGTACAGCAGCGCCGGCAGGAACAGCAGCAGCACGGCCTCGGCGGGGAGCTCGACGTCCGCGAACTCCGGCACGAGCCCGAGCAGCGCGCCGAAGACCAGGAGCAGCACGGGTGGTGCGATCCGGATCCGGTCGGCCACGGCCGCCGTCAGTGCGATGGCGAGGCCGAGCACGACCACCAGTTCCGGTCCCAGCACGTGCACTCCGATCGTCGTCCGACCCGCCAGTCAACGCCGATCCACGGTGGATCCTTCCAGAACAGCCGGACGACGCGCCGCACCACAGCCGAACGACGCGCCGCACGACACCGCACGACGCGTCACGAGCCGCCGCTCACACCGCCCGCGGCCGCCGCACCACCCGCCGCCACCACGCTCGCCACGGCAGGGAGCTCACCAGCGCCGACCCGATCACGACGGTCCCGAACCACCCCACGACGACGCCCGGGATCGGCACGAGCAGACTCGCCCACAGCAGCACCGACAGCACCCCGAGGACGTACGCCGCACCGGCCTTCAGGTACCGCAGCCGCTTGAGGCCAGCGGCCTCGTCGACCCGCGAGGTCAGGCGGGCCAGGAACACCGCCCCGACCCCGATCGCACCGACGGCGACCGCGGCCTGCTCGAGTGCCCCGAGCCCGTCCGACCCGAGCGGCCCGGAGCCGGACAAGCTGTACACGCCGTCGAGGATCTCGAAGAGCATGAACACCACGAGCCCCCGCTCGAACACGACCGTCGACGCGTAGAGGTGGATGCGCCAGGCTCCGCGGCCCACCCCGATCGACGCCGTGTCCGACCCGCCGCCGGGGCCGCTGCGCAGAGCCCACGCCGCCGTCCGCTTCGACACGAGGTACGCGGCGATGCCGGCCACCCCGCCGAGCGCGACCGGCAGCAGCGCACCGGCGACCCAGCCGGAACGCGCGCCGACGAGCACGGAGGTCACGACGACCCCGGTCGCAGCGGTGACCAGCGACCACACACGGGGTCGCGCGACGGAAGCGAGTCTCGCCTCCAGGCTGCCCAGCCACGACCTGCGGGACGCGCGGTCGGTGTTGAACAGGTACTCGGCGAAGACCTGCCAGATGAACGCGGCGCCGAAGGCGGCGAGGGCGGGACGCACCTCGGCCAGGTGCGCGGAGAACGAGCCGGGCGCGAAGACGGCTTCCTCCACCGAGCTCGCCGGGTCGGTCGCGTCACCGACCGCGACGGCGGCCGGCGGCAGGAGCAGGCGCATCGCGAGCACGCCCGCGACGATGCCGAGCGACAGGAACAGTCGACGGGCGGGGGAGTGCAGCCGGCCGGCGATGCCGGCCATCGGCACGGACGAGTCCGCGGCCATCGCGATCTCGAGGAACGCGAGGGCGACGAAGGCCAGCGCTGCGGCGGGGCCGAGCGCCAGCCAGGCCGCCGCGGCGGCCGCGACGGTGATGAGCAGGGGGACGGTCAGGAGAGATCTCGTGGCCATCTGCCCATCCAGCACGGTCGGGCTGGGCGGCGCATGGAGCGCTCCTGGGCATCGGCCTGGAGGCCCGTGGGGACCCCGTCAGACGGGTGACGCCCCGTCCCCACTTGCGGGGACGGGCAGTCGGGGGGAAACGCAAAACACCGGTGTTCGCGTGTTGAACCGCGGTCTGCGCGTGTTCAACCGGCGAACACCGGTGTCTTGCGGGGGTTCAGCGTCAGTCGTGGAACGTCTCGATGGACGCGCCGAGCGAGTTGAGGCGCTCCTGCAGCTGCTCGTAGCCACGGGCGATGATGCCGACGTTGCGCAGGACGCTCTCACCCTTCGCCGCGAGCATCGCCAGCAGGATCACCACGGCGGGCCGCAGCGCCGGCGGGCAGCTGATCTCGGCACCCGAGAAGTGCGTCGGACCGGTGACGTCGAGGCGGTGCGGGTCACGCAGGGTGACGCTCGCGCCCAGGCGGGTGAGGTCGAGCAGGTGGATCGCCCGGCCCTCGTACACCCAGTCGTGCACGAGCGTGGTGCCCTCGGCCATGGCCGCGATGACGACGAAGAACGGCAGGTTGTCGATGTTCAGGCCGGGGAACGGCATCGCGTGGATCTTGTCGATCGGCGCATGCAGCTCGGACGGGTGCACCGTGATGTCGACGAGGCGGGTACGGCCGTTGGCGGCGGCGTACTCCTCGCTGACGTCGAAGCGCAGGCCCATCTCGGCCAGGGTCGCGAGCTCGATCTCGAGGAACTCGATCGGCGCACGCGTCACGGTGAGGGTCGACGCGGTGACGATGCCGGCGGTCAGCAGGCTCATCGCCTCGACCGGGTCCTCGCTCGGCCAGTAGTCCACGACCTCGTCGATGCGGCTCTTGCCGGTGATGCGGAGCGTGGTGGTGCCGATGCCCTCGATCTGCACCCCGAGCAGCTCGAGGAAGAAGCAGAGGTCCTGCACCATGTAGTTGGGGCTGGCGTTCCGGATGACGGTCTCGCCGTCGCGGGCAGCAGCGGCCAGGATCGCGTTCTCGGTCACGGTGTCGCCGCGCTCGGTGAGCACGACCGACTTGGTGGGGACGGCCTGGTTGGCGACGTCGACCTCGTACCAACCGGAGGTCGCCTCGACGTCCACGCCGAACGGACGCAGTGCGATGAGGTGCGGCTCGACCGTTCGGGTGCCGAGGTCGCAGCCGCCGGCGTAGGGCAGACGGAAGGACTCGTACCGGCCGCTGAGCGGGCCGAGGAACATGAGCACGCTGCGGGTGCGGCGGGCGGCGTCGGCGTCGATCGCGTCGAGGTGCAGGTCGTCGGGGGCGACGATCTCGAGGGTCTCGCCGTCTTCCGACCAGGTGACGCTCGCGCCGAGGCTGCGGAGCACGTCGATGATGCGGTCGACCTCGACGATCCGGGCGACCTTGTGCAGTCGGGTCACGCCGCGGTTGAGCAGCGAGGCGCAGAGCAGTGCCACGGCGGCGTTCTTGCTCGAGTTCACCGCGATGGAGCCGCTGAGCTTCCGGCCGCCCTGGACGCGCAGGTGGGCACGCTGCGGGGCGCCGCCGATCGAGACGATCTGCTGGTCGAGGGCGTCGCTGATGCGGGTGAGCATCTCGAGGGACAGGTTCTGGCCGCCCTGCTCGATGCGGTTGATCGCGCTCTGGCTGGTGCCGACGCGTTCGGCGAGTTGGGCCTGCGTCATGCTGCGGCCCTTGCGGGCGCCCCGGATCAGGGCGCCGACCTCACGGAGGGGTGCTGCGGTCGCCGGAGATGCCGGCGAGACGACGGTGGTGGTGTCGGTCATGCGCGCCACGCTAACACGCTCATGAGATAAAGCAGTGGAAGATCGGCCCCCGACGCGCGCCCGGAGGTCTCGAATACGTCACAGTTGGGAATTTCGGGGGACGAAACTGCTCAGGGATCGGTCAGGGTGCCCCGGACGATGGAGTCACCGGAGTGCGCCGGATCACCGTCGTCGGCCTCGGCCGAGACGTCCACGACCGGGAACTCCGCGGTGTCGACGCCGTCGGGCACCGTGAAGCGGCCCTGGTCGCCGTCGAGGTAGCCGACGCTCACCAGTCCGCCGAGGTCCGACCGCATCATCCAGACCTCGCGCAGCGGACCGGTGCCGGAGCGACCACGCTCTCCGTGCAGGTCGACGAGCAGGGTCACCCGGCCGTCCCGGTCACGTTCGAGCTCGGCACGGCCGGTCGTCCCCGACCAACCGGGCAGCGCTTCGAGCTCGGTGTTCGCCAGGACGGTCTCGGTGTCGCCGCGGGGGAGTCCGGGGACGATCCCCGACGCCACACCGATGCCGAGGACGACGGCGAGCACGCCGACGCCGGCGATCGCGGTGGCGAGGGTTCGGCGACGACGCGGACGGGATCCGGGCCGGCGGGCCCCGGCGTGGTGCTCCGCGTCGGACCGGCTGCCGACGGCCGCCCCTTCGGATGCGTGTTCGCCCGCTCGTCCGGGTTCGGTCGCCGGCACCGCAGCCTGTTGTGGCGTCCGGGCGATCTCGGCCGCGATCCGGTCCCACACGTGCTCCGGGGGCGCCGCGAGCGTGACGTCCTCGGACGCGCGGGTCACCGCGGCGACCCGCTGCAGCGCGGCCACTTCGTCGCGGCACCGGTCGCACGACGCCAGGTGTTCGGCGACGTCGTCCGCGGCGACCTGGTCGGAGACCGCGAGCATCGCCAGCGTCTCGTCGTCGACGTGCTTCATTCGATCACCTCCAGACGTGTTCGGAGCCGAGCCAGACTTCGGTGGATGTGGCTCTTGACGGTGCCGAGCGGCAGTTCGAGCCGTTCGGCGATCTCACGATGGCTGAGGTCGTCGTAGAACGCCAGCCGCATCACGCGTCGTGGGACCTCGTCGAGCCGCTCGAGCTCGCCGGCGACGAGTGCGCGCTCGGCCAGGTCGAAGGCCGGTTCCGGCGCCGGGGTGGTCTCCTCGACCACGTCCGGGTCGGCGGCGCTGGCGTGCCGTCGGCGCTCGTTCTGCGCGTCGGCGATGCAGTTCCGGGTGATGCCGACCAGCCATGCGCCGAGCGGGGCGCGGCCGGGGTCGTAGCTCGTGCTGCGCTGCCAGGCCTTCACGAAGACCTGCTGTGTGACGTCCTCCGCGGCGGCCGGGTCGGCCAGGGCACGCAGGGCCAGCGAGTACACGAGCGACGACCACCGTTCGTAGACGGCCCGCAGGGCGTGTTCGCCCCCGGCGCGGAACGCGTCCGAGAGCTCGCTGTCGTCCGGGAGGATGGTCGTCACGTCTTCCTGTCGCTGGCGTGGTCGTCGTCGACCACGATCCGATCGTAGGGGGCGGATCGTCGCCACGGTCAGGCTGGGACCGCGGTGACGACGAGGTTGCTCTCGTAGTGTTCGGTGGCTGCGTCGAAGGTCCCGCCGCAGGTCACCAGGACGAGCCGTCGTGGTCCGTCGTCACGGAACACCTCGCCCCAGGGGAGTCCCTGCTTCTCGAGCATGCTGACGGAGTCGATCCGCCACGTGGTCTCGGCACCGTCCGCGTCGGTCAGGGTGACCCGGGTGCCGGACGGGGCGTCGCCGAGCCGTGAGAACGGGCCGATGCCGTAGCCGACCGCGTCGACGTGGGCCGCGATGACGACGGTGCCCTCGGCGGACGACGGTGCGGCACCGAAGCGGTACCAGCCCGCGGTCGCCGGGTCGGGCGGGAGCGCCATCGCGCCGTCCTCGTCGACCCCCTCGGGGCGGATCGGCGCGCTGATGCCCGCGTGGTCGACGGTGATGGTGGTCGGGGCGGGGGCGTCCCGGACCGGGGGGATGGTCGCGGCCTGCTGCGGTACCTCGGTCGAGAACGCGGACGGGACCGGTGTGGGCGTGGTGGTCGGCAGGACGGACGGCTGCCCGCCGGGGGTGGTCCCGGCCGACGAGCACCCGGTCAGGGCGGCGGCCGCCACGGCGACGACGAGCGTCACCGTGGCGGACCGCACGGGGCGTGGCACGTTCAGCGGCGGGTCGCCGCGTGCCGGCGGCGGAGCACCACGGCCCCGATCGCGGCAGCGGCGGCCAGTGCGGCCGCCGCTGCGCCGACCAGGGGCAGGGGGTCCTGGTCGTTCGTGGCCACGAGACCGGCGTTCCCGGCGGGGACGCCGTTCGGCGTGCCAGCGAGGTCCGCGATCGTCTGCGTGGCGAGGGCGAGGTCGTCGTCGTCCAGGCTGCCCCAGGCGTAGACGATGGTCGACGAGCCCGCGGTGACCGCGACGTCCGCCGGGCCGATCACGGGGTCGGTGGTCCCGGTGGCGGCGACGGTCGCCGACACGGTGCCGGCCGGCAGCTCGAGTGCCTGCTCGTCGGGGTTCGACAGGTTCGACACGACGGCCTTCCCACCGGCGAGGACGTCGACGGCCGGTGCGGCGGCGACGTGCCGGACGACCAGGCGTCCCTGGCCGGCCGCGACGGCCGAGGTGTCGTTGGTGAACACCGTGGCGGTGGGTGACCCGTCCGTGGCGTCGTGGGCGACGGCGGTGTAGTTGCCACCGGCGTCGAACGAGACGTCCGCCGGGCCGATGATCGGCTTCGACGCGTCGGTGGCGTCCGAGGCGGTGATCGCGAGCTGGTGTGCACCGGCCGGCACCATCATCGGGCCGGCGAGGGTGCCCGGGGTGAAGTCGTCGATGGCACGTTCGCCGTCGAGGTAGACGTCGACGGTGACGTCCGGCACGGCGTGGAGGACCGAGAGCGTCGCCTCGCCGGTGGCGGCGGTCGCAGCGGTCGCGGGCAGTACGGCCGCAGCGGCGGCGAACAGGACACCGGCGCTGAGGCCGGTGGCGAGTGTCTTGCGCATGACGTGTCTCCTTCGGGCCTGTCCGGGCCGGTGCGGACGACGTCGTCCTCGACGTCGTACCCCCACTACCGCCGGAGCAGCCCGATCGGATGCAGCGATTTCCTGGGGATCAGCTGAGACGGCGCCAGACCCCTGCGTTGCCCGGACGCGACCAGGTCTCGGGATCGCCCGTGACGGCCTCGTCCCCGGCTCCCCGGTCGGTGAGCCGGTACGCGGAGTCCGGCGTCCACCCTGCGACGACGCTCGCGCGGCTGCCGTCGACCGGCACGGCGAGCCCGGACGTGCGGAACCAGCCCGCGACGGTCAGGTGCACGACGTCGTACTCGGTGGCCACCGCGGACCAGTCCGGCAGCACCCAGTCACCCTGCCGTCCGGTCGCCACGGCCCAGTCGTTCCGTCGGGTGGTCCGCGTCACGTCGAGCGGCCATCGGCGGCACAGCGCAGCCCAGTCGGCGGGACCGTCGACGGTGCACACGCGCGCCGCGGCATCGGGGGGCACGGCCGAGACGACGGCGTGTTCCTGCCCGAAGGAGTCCTCGACCGCCCAGAGTGCCAGCGGCCCGGCGGACGGGAACGGCGCTCGCGTGTGCTGCGCGAGCGGCCACGGCGGGGTCGTCCACCACACCCCGCTGGCCACCCCCGGGTTCCCTCCGGAGTCCTCACGACGCAGCTCCTGGGACCAGTCGGCGAGCGCCTCTGCCGCTCCCGGACGTCGGGGCTGGTCGTCCTCGTCGAACTCGACGGTCCATGCTCCGCCCTGCGGGTCGAAGAGCCGGCGCACGACCGGGCTGTCGACAGCCCACCGAGCGAGCCGTCGGAGCGCGGCGAGCAGTTCCGTCCGAGCGAGGAGCGCGTCCAGCGCATCGGGTTGTTGCCACCACAGCGCACTGTCCGCAGTCGACTCGAGCGCGACCACGACGTCGTCCTCGCCCACCGGCGGCAGGGACACCGCCGCGAGAGCGCTCGCCACTGCTGCCAGGTCCGGAGCCGGCTCGGGTTCGACCGCACCACCGATGCCGAAGAGCGTTCGGCCGTCGCCGCGTTCGACGCCGAGATGGTGCTCCGCCCAGAAGAGCAGGTCGCCGAGTCGCTGGGCGGCCGGGTCGTCGGGGTCCTGGACACCGCTGACGAGTTCCAGGCAGAAGCGCCGGCCACGCGGGTGGGCGAGCAGGTCCGAGGCATCGATCACCGAACCAGGCTAGTGACGGCCGCTAACGCACCCGTCGCACCCGCCGATAGTCCTCCGTGCAGGCCCACGGACGGGCCCGCATCCCGCCCCACGGACGGCGGCGGGACGATCGAGAACCAGGACGGGCCATGATCGTCGTCACACGACTGAACGGCAGCGGATTCGCTGTGAACCCCGATCTCGTGGAGCGCATCCAGGAGACGCCGGACACGACGCTCATCATGGTCGACGGCGCGAAGTACATCGTGCGGGAGTCGATGGCCGACGTCATCGACCTGATCGCCGCGTACCGCGCACGCATCGTCGGCATGGCCTACGGCACCGACCAGGCCCCCCGCTCGAACACGAACACCGGCCCGCAGCCCACGCTCGCCCCGGTCGCCGCGCTCCGCTCCACGCAGCACGGCCGCGCGCTGGACGGGGGTCGCTGACGTGGACATCGCAACGATCGTCGGCATCCTGCTCGCCTTCGGCGCCCTGTTCGGCATGGTCCAGATGGAGCACGTCGAGCTCGGTGGACTCTTCCTGCCCGCCCCGATGCTGCTCGTGTTCGGCGCCACCATCGGCTGCGGCATCGCGAGCACCACGCTGAAGGACGCGATCGCCAGCTTCAAGGCGGTCCCGAAGGCGTTCACCGGCAAGGTCACCCCGCCGGCGTCGGTCATCGACGACGTCGTCGGGCTCGCCGAGACCGCCCGCGCGAACGGCCTGCTCGCCCTCGAGCAGGAGGCCGACAAGCACGACGACCCGTTCATGAAGAAGGCACTGCAGAACATCGCGGACGGCACCGACGGCGACGAGCTGCGGATCCTGCTCGAGGACGAGATCGAGTCGAACGCGGCCCCGACCCGGAGCGCGAGCGCGTTCTTCATGGGCCTCGGCGGCTTCGCCCCGACCGTCGGCATCATCGGCACCGTGGTCTCGCTGACCCACGTGCTCGCGAACCTCGGCAAGCCCGACGAGCTCGGACCGCTGATCGCCAGCGCCTTCGTCGCCACCCTGTGGGGCCTGCTGACCGCGAACTTCATGTGGCTGCCGATCGGCGGCAAGCTCCGCAAGCTCGCCCAGCTCGAGTCGGACCGCCAGACGCTCCTGATGGAAGGGCTGCTCGCGGTGCAGGCCGGCAGCCAGCCCCGCCTGCTCGGTGAGCGGCTGAAGGCCATGGTCCCGCCCGCCGCCCGCGCCGACACGGGTGGCAAGGCCGGCAAGGCCGGCAAGAAGGCCGACGCGGCCGACGACCAGCAGCTGGCGGCCTGACCGTGAGCGCCGACCCCCGGGGCCGCGGCCGCGGTCGCGCGAAGAAGTCCCACGACGAGGCCGAGCACCCCGACGAGCGCTGGATGGCGTCGTACATGGACATGATCACGGTGCTGATGTGCATGTTCCTCGTGCTCTTCGCGATGTCCACCGTCGACCAGGAGAAGTACATCCAGCTGAAGCAGTCGCTCGCCACCGGCTTCGGCGAGGTCGACTCGCAGAAGATCGACACCGCGAGCGGCACCGTCGTGACGAAGGACCAGGTCGAGGACGGATCCGGCTACTCGACGGACAAGTCCCAGGCCGACCACTCGACCGCCTCGTCGGGCACGAAGGACACCAACGTCGACCCCGCGTCGACGGTGGTGCCGACGACGGCGACGAAGCAGGACCTCGCCGAGGCGAAGCGCGAGCTCGACGACCTGACGAAGCTCGAGCGTGCGATCCAGCACAACCTGGCGAAGGCGGGCCAGACCGAGAACGTCCAGTTCACCGTGGACGCCCGCGGTCTGATCGTCCGGTTGATCGGCAGCGAGACGTACTTCGGCACGAACAGCGCGGACCTGTCCGACCAGGCGCGGTCGATCATGGACGCCATCGCGCCGGTGCTGAAGACCTCCGACCACGACGTCAGCGTCGAGGGGCACGCCGACCAGCGGAACTCGACCGCGCCGTACGCCACCAACTGGGAGCTCAGCGCCGCCCGGGCGACCGGGGTCCTGCGCGACCTGGTCGAGCGGGGCGGGATGCCCGGCGACCACGTGCAGAGCGTCGGCTTCGGGTCGAGCCGACCGCTGGCGAAGGGCGGCACCGAACAGGACCTCGCGCTGAACCGTCGGGTCGACATCGTGGTCCTGTCGAACGCCGACCAGGACGTCAGCGCACTCATGCCGGCGCTGGCGAAGGCACAGGACGGAGCGCAGCAGGGCTGAGACAGGGAGCGCAGCAGGGCTGAGACACGGGGTGCAACAGGGCCGAGACACGGGGTGCAACAGGGCCGAGACACGCGGCGCGCGGCGCGCGGCAGCGCTGACGCCACCGCCCCACTACGGGGTACAGCACTGACGGGTGGCCCACAGGTGACCGATAGACGCACCCGTGACCGAGACCCTGCCAGCGCCCGAGGTGTACGACTTCGCGCGCCCGTCGACGCTGGCCCGTGAGCACGCCCGGGTCCTCGAGCTCGCCTTCGAGACGTTCGCCCGCCAGTGGGGCACGCAGCTGACGGCGAAGGTCCGCGCGGTCAGCCAGGTCACCTGCGAGCAGGTGGAGATGACGACGTACGACGAGTACGCCGCGTCGCTGCCCGCGCTCACCGGCATGGTGCTGCTGCCGATCACGGGCCTGACCCCGAAGGGCGTGCTGCAGGTCCCGCTCGACGCTGCGCTCACGTGGGTGTCGCACGCACTGGGCGCCTCGAAGCCGCTGCCGACGCCGGACCGCACCTTCACGCCCATCGAGCAGGCCCTGGTCCGCAAGATCGTCGAGGACGCCCTCGACGACCTCCGCTACTCGTTCGGCGGGCTGCTCGCGCAGGACGTCACGGTCGGCGGGTTCCAGTTCAACAGCCAGTTCGCCCAGGCCGCGCAGAAGGGCGACCTGGTGATCGTCGCCTCGTTCTCGATCCGGGTCGGCGACCGCATCGCCCCCGGCACGCTGGCGCTGCCGGCCGAGGCCGTCCTGCCGCAGCTCGGCGAGGCCGCCGCGCACGTGTCGCCCGCCGACGCCCGAGCCCTGCTCGACGCGCAGCTCGAGAGCGTGCCCGTGGGCGTCAGCCTGCGCTTCGCCCCGGCCGGGGTCCTGCCGACGCAGGTCCTGCGGCTCGCGGTCGGCGACGTCCTGCCGCTGCCGCACCCGCAGCACCGGCCCCTCACCATCGCGGTCGACGGCGAACCCGTCGGCACCGCCGCGGTCGGCGCGAACGGCTCGCGCCTCGCCGGCATCGTCGTCACCACCACGAGCACGGAGCAGCACTGATGACCGAAACGACCACCCTCCACACCGCAGCGGCCGAGTCGCTCGCGGCGCAGCTCCCGACGGCCGCCCCCTTGACCGCGGTGCTCCTGCCTGGAGGCGCGACACCGGTCGTGCTCGACGCCGCGACGGACGCCGTGGTCGCGTCGTTCGTCGGCGGCCTTTCGGCCGACCTGGCGCTCGTGCTCACCGACCTCGAGTCGATCACGGCCGCCGGAGGCACCGACCACGGCATCGTGGCCGTCACGGACGTGCTGCGTCCGTCGCTCGAGGCCGCGGCCGGGGTCCTCGGCGTCGGCGTGCTCGGCGAGGCGAACCGCGAGTCGGCCGCGTCGCTGCTGGCCGACCCGGACACCGTCGTGTTCGAACTCACCGCCGGTGGCCTGCCCGCCGGGTGGTTCGGCATCCGGATCCGCGAGAACGGCACGGTGTCCGCACCGGTCGTGGCGAACCTGCCCGCCGGCAACCTCGGCCGGATCAACAACGTCGAGATGACCCTGACGGTCGAGATCGGCCGCACCCGGATGTCGGTCCGCGACGTGCTCGGCATGGAGCCCGGCGCCGTCGTCGAGCTCGACCGCAGTGCCGGCGCCCCCGCCGACGTCCTGCTGAACGGCCGCCTCATCGCGCACGGCGAGGTCGTCGTCGTCGACCAGGACTACGCGGTCCGGATCACCCGCATCCTCGACGTCGCCGAGACGGTCTGATCCGCACGTGGACACCCTGGTCGTCACCCTCCGCGTCGCGCTCTCGCTCGGCGTCGTGCTCGCCCTCATGTGGGTGCTGCACCGCGCGAGCCGCAAGCGCTTCTCGGGCAAGCCGTCTGGCCGTCGTGCGGCGACCGTCGAGGTCGTCGGTCGGCAGGGCATCGGTGGCAAGGCGAGCGTCGTCGTGGTCGACGTCGAGGGGGAGCGGCTCGTGCTCGGCGTGTCCGAGCACGGCGTCAACCTGCTCACCAGCGGGCAGGCGCCCGCGCCGGAACTCACCATCGTGACCGGACCGGTGGCGCTGCCCGTGCGTCCCGCCCCGTCGGCCGACGCGTTCGGTCGCGAACTCGCACAGCAGTCGGACGCGGCCACGGGCCTCCCGGCAGGCACGGACGACGTGACCCGGGCGACCGACGCGACCAGCGCCGTCGCGCCGTTGCCGATGCGCCCGCGCAACCGTCGCCCGCAGCGCGCCGTGCCGAGCGCCCAGCAGCTGCAGGGCTCGATCCTGTCGGTCGACACCTGGCGCCAGGCCGCGGCCGCGCTGCGGAACCGGCGGGCCGGGTGACCGCGGCAGGGCCGCACCGGCTGGCACGGTCGGGTCGACTCGTCGCCCTCGTCCTGCTCGGCCTGGCGGTCGTGGCCGGGTTCCTGATGCTCACGACGACCGGTGCGCACGCCGCCGGTGTCGTCGAACCCACCGCCCCGGCGACCCCGACCGCCCCCGCGACCGGTGACTTCAGCGTCAGCGTGAACGGCCCGGACGGCACCCCGTCGTCGGCCGTGGTGACGCTCATCGGCATCACGCTGCTGAGCGTCGCGCCCGCGCTGATGCTCATGATGACGTCGTTCACGAAGATCTTCGTCGTGCTCGCGATGACGCGGAACGCGCTCGGGCTGCAGTCGATCCCGCCGAACCAGGTGATCGCCGGACTGGCACTGTTCCTGTCGCTGTTCGTGATGGCACCGGTGCTCGGGCACATCAACGACGACGCCCTGCAGCCCTACCTGGCCGGGCACCTCGACTTCAACCAGGCGGTCGAGATCGGCACGAAGCCCCTGCGGACCTTCATGCTCCACCAGACCCGCGACGAGGACGTCGCCCTGATCACCCGCGCCGCCGGGCTCGACAACCCGAAGTCGATGGCGGACGTGCCGATGACGACGGTGATCCCGGCGTTCATCATCTCCGAGCTCCGCAGCGCGTTCATCATCGGGTTCGTCATCTTCATCCCGTTCCTGGTGATCGACCTCGTCGTCTCCGCGGCCCTGATGTCGATGGGCATGATGATGCTCCCGCCGGTCATGATCTCGCTGCCGTTCAAGATCCTGCTCTTCGTGCTGGTCGACGGCTGGGGCCTCATCATCACGTCGCTCATCGAGAGCTACCACGTTGTCTAGGGGGCACGCATGAACCAGCAGGCCGTCATCGACCTCGTGCTCCAGGCGCTCCTGGTGTCCGGCAAGCTCGCCGCCCCGGTCCTCGTCACCTCGCTCGTCGTCGGCTTCGCGATCTCGTTGTTCCAGTCGGTGACGCAGATCCAGGAGGTCACGCTCTCGTTCGTGCCGAAGGCCGTCGCCGTCGCGATCGCCCTGGTGATCTGCGGCAACTGGATGATCTCGGAGATGATCGCGTTCACGCACGTCGCCTTCGACATGATCCCGAAGCTGCTCGGGGCCGGTTGATGGAGCTCAGCATCGACGCCGACCGTCTGGAGGCGACCATGCTCGCCGGCGTCCGGCTCGTCGCGTTCTTCGTCATCGCACCGCCGTTCTCGTACCGGGCGTTCCCCGGCACGGTCAAGGTGATCCTCGGGCTGGGGCTCGCCATCGGTGTCGCCCCGCGCGTCGCCGTCGGCTACGAGTCACTCGACACGGGGCCGTTCCTGCTCGCCCTGCTCAGCCAGCTCGTCGTCGGGCTGTCCCTCGGGTTCCTGGTGTTCCTGGTGTTCGCCGCCGTGCAGTCGGCGGGTGCGCTCATCGACCTGTTCGGCGGGTTCACGCTCGCGCAGGCGTTCGACCCGCAGTCCCAGGTCAACGGCGCCCAGTTCACCCGCCTGTTCCAGATGACCGCGCTCGCGCTGCTCTTCACCTCGGGCGGCTACCAGCTCATCGTCGGTGGTCTGGTGCGGTCGTTCGACGCCGTGCCGCTCACCGGCACCTTCGCGGTGGACGGGCTCGCGTCGATGCTCGTGACCGCGATGTCGCAGATGTTCCTCGCCACCCTGCAGATCGCCGGTCCGCTCGTCGTCGTGCTGTTCCTGGCCGACGTCGGCCTCGGGCTGCTGACCCGCGTGGCACCGGCGCTCAACGCGTTCCAGATGGGCTTCCCGATCAAGATCGGCCTGACCGTCCTGTTCGCCGGCGCGCTCTTCATGGCCCTGCCCTCGGTGGTGTCGTCGCTGACCGGCGACGCCGTCGAGGCGATCACGGGACGGGGGTGACGACGTGTCCGACAGCGGGGAACGTTCCGAACAGGCAACCCAGCAGCGGATGCGCGAGGTCCACGAGAAGGGCCAGATCGGTCGCTCGCAGGACCTCGGGGCATGGATCGGGATCGCCGTCGCGGCGCTCATGATCCCGGCCGCGATCGGCAACGCCGCGGCCGCCGGGCAGGACCAGCTCCTCGCCGTGCAGCGGGTCATCGAGGACCCGGAGCTCGGTGCCGTGCGGGCCCTGCTCGCCGACGCCCTCGGATCGATGGGGGCGACCCTCGGCCCGATGCTCGCGGTCGTCGCGGTCGCGGTGCTCGCCGCCGCCGTCACGCAGGGCGGGGTGCACTTCCGCAAGATGACGCCGCATCCCGACCACTTCGATCCAGTCGCCGGACTGAAGCGCGTTTTCGGCACCCAGGCGCTCTGGAACGGGGCGAAGGCGCTGCTGAAGACCGCCGTCGTCGGGCTCGTCCTGTGGTTCGCGGTGCAGGGACTCATGCCGGTGCTGATGACGAGCGGCTCGCTGCCGCTGTCGGCCGTGCTCGAGGCCGCCGCCGCCGGGTCGGGCACCCTGCTGCGCGCCGCGATCGTCGCCGGGCTCGTCCTCGCAGCACTCGACGTGTTCGTCGTGATCCGCCGCAACCGGAAGCGCACGATGATGACCAAGCGCGAGGTCAAGGACGAGAACAAGCGGAGCGACGGCGACCCGTTGGTGAAGTCGCAGCGCCGGTCCCGTCAGCTCGCGATGAGCCGCAACCGGATGATCCAGGCCATCGGCACCGCGGACGTCGTGATGACGAACCCCACCCACTACGCCGTCGCGATCAAGTACGAGCCCGGGAAGTCCGCGCCACGCGTGGTGGCGAAGGGGGCCGGCCCGGTCGCCGACGTCATCCGCTCCCGTGCCGAGGAGGAGCGGGTGCCGATCGTCCGCGACGTCCCGCTGACCCGGGCACTGCACGCCGCGTGCGAGCTCGGGCACGAGATCCCCGTCGACCTGTACACCCCGGTTGCCCGCGTCCTGTCCTTCGTGATGGCGCTCAAGGCCCGCGGCACCGCGGCCGGCACACACGCGCCGCCGCGACCGACCACACCGGACGAGGTCGCGAGCGTCATCGACCCCGCCACCCTGACCGGGGACCTCCGCCCCCGCAAGCTCCGCACACCGCGCATCGCCGAGAACCAGACCGAAGGACTCCCCGCATGAACCGCAAGGACCTGCCGAAGCTCGTCGTCCCGGTGTTCATCGTCGGCATCATCCTGCTGCTGATCCTGCCGGTGCCGTCCTTCCTGCTCGACTTCCTGATCATCATCAACATCCTGCTGGCACTGGTGATCCTGCTCACGACGCTGTTCGTGAAGAAGCCGCTCGACTTCTCGGTGTTCCCGTCCCTGCTGCTCGTCGCGACGCTGTTCCGGCTCGGCCTGAACGTGGCGTCCACCCGGCTGGTGCTCGGCGAGGGGTTCGCCGGTGACGTCATCCAGGCGTTCGGCCACGTCGCCGTCTCCGGGTCGATCATCATCGGCGCGGTCATCTTCCTGATCCTCATCGTCATCCAGTTCGTCGTGGTGACGAAGGGCGCCGAGCGCGTCGCCGAGGTCGGGGCACGCTTCACCCTCGACGCGATGCCGGGTAAGCAGATGGCGATCGACGCCGACCTGAACGCCGGGCTCATCACCGACGAGCAGGCGAAGGAGCGCCGCGCCGCGGTGTCCGCCGAGGCCGACTTCTACGGCGCGATGGACGGTGCGTCGAAGTTCGTCAAGGGCGACGCGATCGCCGGCATCCTCATCATCATCATCAACCTGGTCGGCGGCATCGCGATCGGCATGCTGCAGAACGGGCTGTCCGTCACCGACGCCCTGTCGAAGTACGGCATCCTGACGATCGGCGACGGCCTGGTCACGCAGATCCCCGCGCTGCTCATGGCGGTGTCGACCGGCATGATCGTCACCCGGTCCGGCGCGGAGTCCGAGATGGGTTCCTCGGCCGCGACGCAGCTGTCGCAGTCCCGGAACGCGCTGATGATCGCCGGTGTCGCCGCGATCGCGATGGGCTTCATCCCGGGCATGCCGATCCTGCCCTTCCTGCTCGTCGGTGCGACCCTGCTCGTCACGGGCTGGCGCATCGGCCGGAACGCCGCCCGGGCCGAGGCCGACGCCGCCCAGCAGCAGGCACTCGCGGCGGCTGCACCGACCGGCGACACCCCGGAGGACCTGCTCGAGCAGATGCGCGTGCACGCCCTCGAGATCCTGCTCGCGCCCGACCTCGTCGACATGGTGTCCGGCGCCTCCGACGACCTGCTCGGTCGGGTGCGTGCGCTCCGCCGCAAGATCGCGATCGACATGGGCATCGTCGTCCCGCCGGTGCGCACCCGCGACTCGATCGACCTGCCGCCGTCGACCTACGCCATCCGGATCGCCGGCGTCGAGGCAGGTCGGGGCACCGCGCCCGCCCGCAGCGTCCTGGCGCTCGGCGACCACCTGGACGGCCTTCCCGGCACCTCGACCGTCGAGCCGGTCTTCGGTCTGACCGGCAAGTGGGTGCCCGCCGAGCTCCGGCACGCCGCCGAGATGACCGGCGCGACCGTGATCGACCGGGTCTCGGTGCTCGTCACCCACCTGCAGGCGGTCATCGGCGACAACGCGGCACGCCTGCTCACCCGCGAGGACGTCAAGGTCCTGACCGAGGGCGTCAAGCAGGTCAACCCTGCCGCGGTCGAGGAACTCGTCCCCGGCATGCTCTCGATGGCCGAACTGCAGCGGGTGCTGCAGGGCCTGCTCGCCGAGCGCGTGCCGATCAACGACCTCGGACGGATCTGCGAGGCCCTCACGCTCCGCGCCAAGGTGTCGACCGACCCCGAGGGGCTCGTCGAGTCCGCCCGTGCGGCCCTCGGACCGGCCCTCGCCGCCCGGCACACCGACGCCGGCACCCTGCGTGTCATCATGATCGACCCGATGCTCGAGCAGTCGATGCTCGAGGGGCTCCGGCCGTCCGAGCAGGGCAGCCAGATCGTGCTCGACGCGCACCGCATCGAGCAGGTCCTGGGCTCCGTCCGCGACGCCGTCCGCTCCGTGGAGGACCAGGGGCTCTCCGCCGTCCTGGTCTGCGCCCCGCAGCTCCGACCGGCCGTGCACCGCATGGTCGCCGCCCAGTCGAACGGGCTCCCGGTGCTGTCGTACCAGGAAGCCACCGCCGCGGGCGCCACCATCGAGACCGTGGGAGTGGTCCGTGCCGCCGACCCGATTGCAGCGTAGCGGCGCCACGCTCGAGTCGGTCCGCGACGCGGTCCGGACCGAGTTCGGCGCGGGTGCGCGCATCGTCGCGGCCGAACGCGTGACCACGCCGGGCTTCGGCGGACTGTTCCGCAAGGCGCACGTCGAGGCGACCGTCGAGGTGCCGGAACCGGGGGACCAGCCCGTCGCCCGTGTGGCCATCGCCGACTCGCCCGTGCAGCGCGTCGGCATCGCCGCGCTGCTCGCCGACGCCGAGGCGGCCGAGGCACGCATCGCGGGCACCGACGGCACCGCGACGACGCGGGCCGACGCCTTCGCGTCGGTGCTCGACGGGTTCCAGGCGGACGGGATCACGCCGAGCGCCCCGCGCCCGGCGCGCTCGCGGTCCGATCCGGACGTGCCCGCCGGGGTCGACCCGCGCCTCCAGGCCGCCGTCGACGCGCAGACGGTGGTCGGCACGCGGGCGGCGGCCGTCGCGCAGCCGGTCGTCGAGACCCGGTCGGGAGGCCCGTCCCGCGTCCTCGACGCGCCATCGCCCGCACCGGTGGCCCGTTCCACCGCGCCGGCCGTCCGGTCCGCGGACGGTGACCTGGTGCTCCTGGTCGGGCGGCCGAACGACGTCGACGCGGCCGCCGGGCTCTTCGCGGTGCGGCACGCGCTCCGGCCGACGGACGCCGCCGACCGCCGTGCGGCGATCCTGGCGCGGGCCGACGGTGTCCGCGACGGTCACGCCGTGCTCGCCGTCGCCGCGTGGGACGACCGGGTGACCGGCGACGCGCTGCAGGCCGACCAGGTGTGGGTCGTGGTCGACGTCGGGCGGAAGCCCGCGGACTCGGCCGCGATGGTGGACGCGGTGGCCTCGAGGCTGCCCGTGGTCGGCGTCGTCGCGATCGGTGCGGGCGAGACCGCCACGCCCGGGTCGGTGGACCTGCTGGGGCTCCCCGTCGTGTCGCTAGGCTGAACGGGTGCTGGTACTCACGCGGAAGGTCGGCGAGCGGATCCTCGTCGGCGACGACATCGTCATCACGGTGCTCGACTCCCGGGGCGACGGCGTCCGGATCGGCATCGACGCCCCGCGCGGCGTGAAGATCCAACGCGAAGAGGTCGTGCGTGCGGTCGCCGAGGCGAACGCCGAGGCCGCCGCTGCCGGTGACGACGCCGAGGCGCAGCTGCGCGCGGCGCTCGGGGCACGTAGCGGGGCTGCCGCGGACGGCCCGACTCCGTCTGGACCGACCGAGTCCTAGCGGTCCGACGCAGCCACGCCCGTCACGGGCGCGGCTGCGCGTCCGTCACGGGCGGGGCTTCTTCTCCTGCTCGGGCAGCCGGCCCGCGGCGGCCTCGGTGGCGAACCAGGCGCGTGCCTCGTCCTGTCGGGCCTGCTCGGCACCGAGCGCGATCGGTGCGCGGACGTGACCGGGCTCGTACCCGAAGGTCTCGATCAGCTGCGGCACGATGGGCCGGACCCGGGCGACGAGCCGGTCGATGTACGCCGACACCGCACGGGCACGCTGCGCCGACAGACGGCCGTGCAGCAGGTACCAGTCCAGGTGCTGCTCGAGCAGGCCGAGCGCGAACAGGTCGCGCAGCCAGACGAGCACACGACGGGTGTCGCCCTCGGTCACCTCGTCGAGCGCCTCGGTGAAGGCGTCCCACTGCATGAGCTCGGCGTGCGCCTTCGACGCCTCGATGAGCTCGTGCTGCGAGCGGTTCAGCAGTCGGGCGGCGCGGGCTCGGTCCTTGCCGGCCGACGCCAGGCGCATGCCGATCTCGGCGACCATGGTGTCGACCCGACCGGCGAACAGCTCGCGCTGCGTGCGGGGGTCCTGCAGGTCGGCGACGCTCGCGGCCAGCGAGCCGCGGTCGGCCACGGTCTGGCCGAGGCGGCGGATCCCGGACGCGTCGGCCAGCTTCGACGCCGCGACGGCCGCCACGAACTTCGCGGTCGACGCCGGGTCCTTCGGGGCCTTCGCACGGAAGTCGGTCAGCAGGCGCTTGCCGACGAGCTGCAGCAGCACGGTGTTGTCGCCCTCGAACGTCACGTAGACGTCGAGGTCGGCGCGGAGCCCGGTCAGACGGTTCTCGGCGAGGAACCCGGCACCGCCGCAGGCCTCGCGGGCCTCCTGCAGGGTGTCGAGCGCCGACCAGGTCGACATCGACTTGAACGCCGCCGCCTGGGTCTCCAGGTCCTCCCGTCGCTCCGGGGTGTCCTCGCGCCCGCTGAAGACGTCGTCGAAGGTGCGCAGGAGCTTCTCGTGCGCGAACGACTGCGCGAACACCGTCGCCAGGCGCGGGATGAGACGGCGCTGGTGCCGGCCGTAGTCGAGCAGCACGCCCTCGGTGCCGTCACCGGTCGGGAACTGACGGCGCTGCATCGCGTACGTCAGGGCGATCTGCAGCGCGATCTTCTGCGCCACGACCGCGGCGCCGTCGAGCGAGACCCGGCCCTGCACCAGGGTGCCGAGCATCGTGAAGAACCGGCGGCCGGGCGAGGCGATCGGAGACGAGTAGGTGCCGTCCGCGGCGACGTCGCCGTAGCGGTTCAGCAGGTTCGTGCGCGGGACCCGGACGTGGTCGAACGCGAGCCGGCCGTTGTCGATGCCGTTCAGGCCGCCCTTCGGACCGTCGTCCTCACCGCTGACGCCGGGCAGGAACGCCCCGTCGGCGTCGCGGAGCGGGACGTAGAAGGCGTGCACGCCGTGGTCGACGCCCGCGGTCACGAGCTTCGCGAACACGACGGCGGCGTGGCCGTGCAGGGCCGCGTTGCCGATGTAGTCCTTCCAGGCACCGCGGAACGGCGTGTGGATCTCGAACTCCTCGGTCGCGGGGTCGTACGTGGCCGTCGTGGCGATGCTCTGCACGTCCGAGCCGTGGCCGGTCTCGGTCATCGCGAAGCAGCCGGGGACCTCGAACGAGACGATGCCCGGCAGGAACTCGCGGTGGTTCGCCTCGGTGCCCAGGTGGTGCACGGCGGACCCGAACAGTCCCCACTGCACCCCGGCCTTGATCTGCATCGACGGGTCGGCGGTGACGAGCTCCTCGAACGCCGCCAGGTTGCCGCCGTGGTTGCTCTGGCCACCGAACTCGGCTGGGTAGGGGCGCTGGATCGCCCCGGCGTCCACCAGGGTCAGGAGCTGCTCGAGCACGCGGGCCCGGTGCTCGGGGATCGGCTGGCCCTCGATCTTCTGCATCGCGGGATCGAGCGCGAGCCGCCGGGAGATCCGGCGGTCCTCGGCCCAGCGTCCGAGCAGGAGTTCCTGCACCAGCTCGACGTCGATGCGGACGTCGGTGTCCGTGCCGGCGGTCGGGGTGCCCGCTGCCGGGTCGCCGGCGGCGTCGGCGTTCGGCGCGTCGACGTCCGTCGCGGTGTCGTTGCCGCTGGCGGGGGTGGTGCGCTGGGCGGGTGCGGTGTCGACCATGGGCGGAGTCCTCCTGAACTGCGGTGTCCGTGTTGCACTGTCCACGCTAGACACCGGTGCCGACAGTGGCGGGAACGCCGTGCGGGCCGCACAAGCCCGTGTCGTCGGTGCCGTCACGAGGTCGTGGGAACCCTCCAAAGACCTGAGCCGTGTTCGACGATTCGGCGTGCGCACCCCGCCAGGGGCAGACTGGCCGCCATGTCACGTACCACCCCCGCGGACCGCGGAAGCCGTCCCGGACGCACCTTCTTCGGGCAACCGTTCGAGCTCTCGACACCGTTCGCCGTGGAGCTCTGGGAGCGGTTCTCGTTCTACGGCATGCAGGGCATCGTCCTCATCTACATGTACTACACGGTCACGCAGGGCGGCCTGGGGATCGACAAGGGCATCGCCACCGGCATCATGGGTGCCTACGGCGGCGCGGTCTACCTGTTCACGATCATCGGGGCGTGGATCGCCGACCGGCTGATCGGTGCGGACCGGACCCTGTTCGGCAGCGCGATCGTCGTGATGCTCGGGCACATCGCCCTCGCGCTCATCCCCGGGGTGGCCGGGGTCGGGGTCGGCCTCGTGCTCATCGCGCTCGGCTCCGGCGGACTCAAGGCCACCGCCACGACGATCGTCGGCGGCCTCTACAGCCGCGAGGACCCGCGCCGCGACGCCGGCTTCTCGCTCTACTACCTCGGCGTGAACCTCGGGGCGTTCTTCGGACCGCTGCTCACCGGGCTGCTGCAGAGCTCGCTCGGCTTCCACTGGGGCTTCGGTCTGGCCGCCGTCGGCATGGCCGCTGGTCTGGTGCAGTACGCGATCCGGCGGCGGAAGCTGCCCGAGGTCGTCCGCCAGGTGGCGAACCCCGTCGACCGCCGCCGCCTGCCGCTCATCGGTGCCGGCGTGGTCGTCGCGCTGGTCGTCATCGTCGTCGCCGTGCTGACCGGCCTGCTCACCGTCGGCAACCTGCCCACCGTCGTGGTGGCGGTCGTCGTGCTGGCCACCATCGGCTACTTCGTCGTGATCCTGTCGAGTGGCATCACCCGTGACGAGCGGTCGCGGGTCTTCGCGTTCATCCCGCTGTTCATCGGCAGCGCCGTGTTCTGGTCGCTCTACCAGCAGCAGTTCACCGTCGTGACGGTCTACTCCGACGAGCGCCTCGACCGCTCGCTGTTCGGCTGGGAGATGCCGGTCTCGTGGGTACAGTCGATCAACCCGGTCTTCATCATCGTGCTGTCCGGCGTCTTCGCGGCGCTGTGGACGAAGCTCGGCGACCGCCAGCCGTCCACCCCGACGAAGTTCGCGCTCGGCACCGGGATCATGGGGCTCGCGTTCCTGCTCTTCCTGCCGTTCACCGGCTCGGGCGAGAACGGCACGCCCCTGCTCGCGCTCGTCGTCATCCTGCTGGTCTTCACACTGGCGGAGCTGCTGCTCTCGCCCGTCGGCCAGTCCGTCGCCACGAAGCTCGCGCCGCCGAAGTTCCAGACGCAGATGGTCGCGCTGTTCTTCCTGTCGGTGTCGCTCGGCACCGCCGTCACCGGGGTGCTGTCCCGCTACTACGACCCGGCGAACGAGGCACCGTACTTCACGATCCTCGGCCTGGTCGCCGTCGTGGTGGGCGTGGTCCTGCTGCTCCTGGCCAAGCCGGTGCTGCGGCTCATGTGCGGCATCCGGTAACCTGGGCGGAGCCACACGCCGACGCAACCTAGGAGTCACCACCCATGCTCGAACTCATCGCAGGGATCATCATCGGCGTCGGCGTCCTCGGCGGCGTCGGGTGCTGCATGGCCGTCGCGGCCATGATGAAGAGCGGCTCCGAGGAGTACTGAGTCCCTGACCCGGACTACTCGCCGCTGTCGGTCGTGACCGGCACCAGCTGACGACTCAGGACGGTCGCGCGCTCGAAGGGGCCGCGGCCGTCCTTCGTGTACACGGGCTCCTCGAAGGCGACGGTCCACGTGCGCTGCGTCCCTCCGATCTGGCTGCCGCCTGGAGCCACGATCACCCCGATCGGCTCGTCGGCCCACTGCTCGCCACCCCGATCGGTGTCGACGACCTGCACGAGGGCCCCGATGCCGAGACCGGGACTGTCGTCGGGGCGGGTACTGGGGGAGCGGCGGCGTCCGAACACGCCACCACCGTAGCGGCGAGCGGTCATGGAACGTCTGTGCGGCACCTGTCGACGCGCTGACGGCCCGGCCGCCGGCTGGTCGGGACACCCCGCCTGCGGGCGTCGAGTGGTCGCGAACTGTCGGCGGCGGCGCCGCCAGGCGACGGTTCGTGACCCCTCGGCGAACTTGAGCGGGGTGTTGTGACCGGCGGGACGACGGCCGGGAGCCCCGTGGCGGGCCCGCACCGCGCCTCCAGGCCGCGGGCCGGGTGGTCGGGACACCCCGCCTGCGCGCGTCGAGTGGTCGCGAACTGTCGGCGGCGGCGCCGCCAGGCGACGCGTCGTGACCCCTCGGCGAACTTGAGCGGGGTGTTGCGACCGGCGAGACGACGGCCGGGAGGCCCGTGGCGGGCCCGCGCCGCGCCTCCAGGCCGCTGACCGGGTGGTCAGGACACCCCGCCTGCGGCGCGTCGGGTGGTCGCGAACTGTCGGCGGCGGCGCCGCCAGGCGACGGTTCGTGACCCCTCGGCGAACCTGAGCGGGGTGCCTCGACCAGCGGACACGCACGTCCAGCCGACACGCACGATCAGACCCGGCCGCGTCAGACGGCGGCCGGCTCCGCCCGGGCGATCTCAGTGATGGACGAGTGGCCCGTCTCGGGGTGCTTGCGCATCGACAGGAGTCGCTCCATCGACGGTTCGAGCGCCGTGACCTTGTCGAGCGGCGCACTCACGACGAGCTGGAACCCGAGCCGGAGCCACGCGGTGACCGCGCGGCCGGCGAACTCCGAGTCCGCCTTGATGAACGCCTCGTCGAGGAACACCGGCGCGAACCGGGGCCGGGGACGGGTCTCGTCGCCGAGCTGGTAGCGCAGCGCGGCACCGACGATGAACGCCACGAGTTCCTGCGTCTCACCACCGGACTTGTCGCCGAGCGACGAGTACACGCCGAGATCGTTGCCGTCGGTGTCGTACCGGACGGCGGTGATCTCCATGTGCCGGCGGACGTCGAGTACCGCGTCGCGCTGGGTGGTACGGCCCCGGGCGGCGTCCGGGTCGGGGCGGATGACCGCCATGAAGCGTCGGAGCCTGCGGAACCGGGTCTCGAGCACGTCGTCGGTCAGTTCGGTGTCGACCGACGCCGACAGGGCGCGGAGCTCGCGGCGGAAGGCGGTGACGTCCTCGCGCGTGACCCGACGGATCTGGATCTTCAGACGGTCCCGGTTGGCACCGAACGGCAGCTCCCGCAGGATCTCGTTCACCGGCTCGAGGCGCTCCTCGATCTCGACGACGGCGCGGTCGAAGGCGCCGGCGAGCGGGACGAGGTCCTCGCCGCTCCACTGCGACAGGCGTCGACGCCACTCGCTCCGACGTGCGTGCAGGCCGGTCGCCACGATCTGGTCGAGGATCGCGTGGTAATCGGGGTACGACGCGACACCGGTGCCGAGGTTCGGGTCGGGCCAGGCGTCCTGGTACCGCTGGAACGTCAGCGTCAACGAGGTCGAGGCCGCCGCGGCACCGTCGAGCGCCTGCGTGAGCCGCTCCTCGAGCCGGCGCTTCAGCCGTCGCGTGGCGTCGTCGAAGCCGTCGACGCCGTCCGGGGCGCCGATCTCCTCGAAGGTCTCCTCGAGCAGGCGGGCCTGCTGGTCGTCCGGCAGCGAACCGGGCGAGGACTCGAAGCGCTCCAGGATCTCGGCGGCGGCGTCCTGGCCGTCGACGAGCACCGCGTGGCGCTCCTCGAGCCGCTGGACGGACAGCCGCGCCGCGGAGCGACGGTCGGCCGCCTCGTCGAGGGACTTCCGGAGCCGGGCGACCGAGGCCCGCAGCGTCCGGAGGCCGTCGTCGGCGGCGAGCAGCGCCTGCCGTTCCTCGTCGAGCCGGGCCAGGGACGTGCCGAGCCCGTCGACGTCGATCGCGGCCCACGTGGCGTCGACCACGTGCTGGTGCGCGGCGCGGAGCACGTCGAGCGCCGTCAGGTCCTGCGCGACGTCGGTGCGGCGGGCCTCGAG
Organism: Curtobacterium sp. BRB10; assembly: GCF_031844325.1. Lineage (NCBI taxonomy): Bacteria > Bacillati > Actinomycetota > Actinomycetes > Micrococcales > Microbacteriaceae > Curtobacterium > Curtobacterium sp. BRB10. Next base: position 319,126 of record NZ_JAUZVA010000003.1, on the reverse strand, counting down.
CGTGGCGAGGTCCTGCGCGATCGAGGCGAGCTCCTGCTCGACCGCGGCGACGCGGGCCTCGTTCGTGAAGCCGATGACGTTCGACTGCCGGCGGTCACCGTGGGCGCCACGACGGCCGTCACGCAGCTGCCCGGACTCGGTGACCCGACGGCCACCACCGCCGAGGTCCGACGCCGAGGCGACACAGCGGGCGTCGGTGCGGTCGGACTCGATCCGCTCGCGCACCCAGGTGCTGAACGGCGACGGCTTGATGGCGAGCTTGCCGGAGACCATCGCCGGGTCGCCGTCGAGGTCCAGGTGCGGGCCGGTCGGCACACCCTCGAACTGCACGCGGACGGGCAGGTGCAGTGCGTCGATGGCCTCGCTGAAGTCGCCGAGGCGGTCCTGGTCGACGAGCAGCGTCCGGGCGACGGGCGCCAGGACGGACTCGATGGCCGTGCGCCAGCGCTCCTCGCCGGGCAGCACGTCGAGCAGTTCCGCCACGAAGGGCAGTTCGGTCGGGTCGATGCCGGCGGCGCGGGCCATCGCGAGCCGGGCCTCGTGCATCGGCAGCGGCATGGCGCCCTGCCGGTGCTCGAGCGACTGGCGCTCCTGCCGCAGGGACCGTTCGCGGTCGAGGAGCGGGTACTCCTCGCGGGTCAGGGCGTCGCGGCGGTCGTCCAACGACGAGCGTGCGTCCGCGTACGTGCCGAGGAAGTCGTGGGACGCCCGCTGCGCGCTGGTGAAGCCCGCTTCCGACGAGAGCGACGCCGACAGCCCGAGCACGGCGGTGCGCTCGTCGAAGGTGGCGCGGGTGCGGACCACCGCGTCGCGTTCACGGGTGAGCCGTTCGATGCGGTCCTCGAGCTGGGCGAGCGCGTTGCCGCCCTGGTCGCGGAGCCGGGCCTCGGCGTCGCGGAGCTCGATCTCGACGGCGGCGTGCCGGGCCTCGGCCGCGGCGACCTCGGCCCGCGATGCCGTGCGCTCCCGGGCGTTGCGCGCGACCTCGGCGTCGAGCAGGTCGCGCTTCCGAGAGGCCGTCCAGTGCGCGAACGGCGACACCTCGGCGCCGGTCGCGATGCCGTCCAGCGCCGCTGCGGCCTCGGTCGCGCGCGCGATCTCGTCGTGCAGGTCGGTGATGGGGGAGAGGATGCGGACCTTGCGCTCCTCGGTGTCCATCGCCTCGTACGCCTCGTCGAGGGCGGAGAAGTGCGCGAGTGCCCGGTCGGCCGCCTCGTACGTGCCGGGGGTCTCGAGCACGAGCGACTTGTACAGCGCGTCGACGGTCGGCAGGTGCTGGCCGGCCTGGATCCGGGCGAGCAGGCGCATCGCTCGGTTGCCGCCGCCGGAGTCGCCGATGCCGAGCCGGGTCTGCAGCGTGTAGGCGAGCTCCTGGTAGGTGTCGCGGATGACGAGCCCCGGCACCCGGCCGGTCAGCTCGAGGTGGTGGAACCGCGACGGCACGAACTCCTCGAGCCGGCGCAGGTCGAACGTGTCGTCGACCGTCGCCATGGTCATCTGGATGTCGCCGACCCCGCGGGCGCGCTTCGGCACGATGTACGCACGCAGCACCGTGAAGCGCCGCTCGTCGTCGTTCCGGAACGTGACCGCCGCAGCGCCCCAGGTGGTCTGGTCGTCGCCGCGCAGGTTCACGTCGCGCAGGCTGCCGGTCTCCGGGTCGCGACGGGTGTCGACCTTGCCGCGCAGGTACGTGAGCAGGTTGCGCTGGTCGGCGCTGCGCGCGCGCCCGGTGGTGGCGTCGTTCGAGGCGCCGTTGAACGGCACGTCGGACGGCATCATCACGGCCAGGTAGGCGTCCATCAGCGTGGACTTGCCCGTGCCCGAGGCGCCGGAGATGAGCGTCGCCGTGCCGGACAGCTCGACCTGCCGGTGGCCGTGGAACCCACCCCAGTTGACGACCTGCATCGACTCGGCGCGCCACTGCGCGACCGTGTCGAAGAGCGCCGGGATCTCGAACGTGTCATTCACGCTTCCGTCTCGCCTTCGTCGTCGGTGTCGGTCTCGGCTTCGCCGTCTGCCGGGAGGCGCGGGTCGTCCCCGTCGGTCGGCTCGCCGCCCGGGGCGGTCGCCTCACCCTGCGCGGTGGTGGTCCGCAACCAGGCGTCCAGTTCGAGCAGGCGCTCCAGGGGGAGCAGCACCTCGACGACGCTCGCCACCCGGAAGCGGTCCGGGTCGGAGGTGCGGATGAGGATGCGCGCGGTGACGAGGCGCTCGATGGCCTTGGCGACCCGGCCCTCGTCGCGGGTGCGGTCGGTCGCGGTCGCCGGACGGAAGCCCGCCACGTGCCCGAGGATCTCGGAGCGGTCCACGACGACCTGGTCCGGGCCCGGTCGGGCGTCGGCGCGCAGTCGCATCCGCAGGTAGACGAGGACGATCGTCTCCTCGCGGGTGTACGGCAGGTCGCGGAGCAGGGTCGGGAACGTGCGGCGCTGGCTCTCCGACCGGGCCTGGCGCTTCCAGGCGACCTCGCGGTCACGGTCGACGTGGAGCTCGAGGAACAGGTCGTTCAGGCGGGACCGCAGCTGGTACTCGGCGTCGAGGACCGCACGCCACTCGTCGGGGTGCGTGCGGGAGCTGACGTACGAGTGCCGCAGCAGGGCCACCAGTGCGCGGCGCTGGTGCTCGTCGAGCCGGCCCTCGTCGCCCTCGAAGAGGGCGAAGCTGGACTCGTCGCGCTCGTCGTCCTGCATCACGGATGCGGGGTCGTCGTAGGGGACCGTGTCGTCGACCGGTGCCGGCGTCGTGTCGCTCACCGTGCCTCCTGTGCGTTCTCGTCGTGTGTGTCGCCGACCGGACGGTGCTCGTCGTCGAGCGCAGCGGTGGGCATGTGGAAGGTGATCGTGGTGCCGTCGGGGCGGACCGTGCGGTGCTCGGCGACGTGGGCGGCCGACTCGAAGTCGTCGCGCCCCGTCAGCAGGTGTGCGAGGCCGAAGAGCTCGACCGGACGGCGCTGCTCGGGCGGCAGCCCGTGGAACGCGTCGACGCTGGAGTCGGCCTCGGCGAAGCGGAGCGCCGCGCGCAGCTCGGTCAGGAGTGGCCCGCCGTGCTTGCGGAGCATCTCGACGTCGAGGTCCTCGAAGACGTCGTCGTCGGGTTCCTCGATGGGCGGCGGCACGGACTCGGCGTCCGGGTCGTAGAAGCGCTCGCGCAGCGTGCCGACCTCGGCGGCCGCCGGCAGGAGCGGCAGCGGGATGCGGTCGCGCGCACCGCCCTGGTCCATCAGGGTGGCGAGGCCGCGGTTGATCGAGCGGAGCACCGCGTCGAGCTCGCGGTCGCGCACCACGTCGTGGGCGACGATCTGGTCGCGGAGTGTGGCGGTCAGCTGACGGCGCTGGGCGAGCACGTCCTCGATGCCCTGGCGCAGGATCGTCACCGTGTTGCGGAAGGCACGACGCTCGCCGGCGCCGAGGCCCTGCGCGAACGGGTGCGCCAGGATCGTCGCGATGTCGTCGCGGAGCCGCAGGAGCAGGGCGTCGTCGCGGAGGAGCTCGAAGGCGCCCTCGAAGGCACGGCCCTCGGGCGTCGCTTCCATCAGGTTGTCGGTGCGCGCCAGGTAGTCGTCGAGGATCTCGCCGATCGGGCGGACCTCTTGCCGGAAGTCCTCGACGATCGAGCGGTGCATCGTCGCGACCGCCTCTTCCACGCGCTTGAAGTCGCTCGGCAGCTGCCGGATCAGGTCGGAGATGTTCGTGTACCCGTCGCGCATCCGGTCGTCGTCGACGGCCACGACGTCGTCGCCGTGCTCCAGGCGTTCCCGTTCGGCCTGCAGTTCGGCGATCTGGGCGTCGATCCGGCGGATCTGCACGTCGGGGTCGGGCTCGGCGCGTGCCGCCCACCGGTGCACCGCGTCGACGATCATCGCCAGCCGGCTCTCGCTGATCAGGGCGCGGTCGGCCGACAGGGCGTCGACGAGGCTCAGCGCCTCGAGGGCGTGGCTCGTCAGGGAGTACTGCTCGTCGCCGTCGGGGGAGTTCGAGCGGACGAGCCACTGCGCCGCGACCCACTCGCGGCAGAGCGCGCGACCGTTCGGTCGGGCTTCATCGTCGCCCTCGTTCTGCTCGCTCGCGGGGACCCGCGCACCCGCGGCCTGCAGACGCGCGACGTGCTCCTCGACCTGCAGGTGCATGCGGTCGGCGGGGACGTACTGCACGTCTCGGTCGAACACCGTGCGGAAGACGGCGAGGACGGTGGCGCTGGTCGGCCGGGACATGAGCCGCAGGGTGGGACGGTCGAGGACCGCTCGGACCCGTGCGAACTCGAGGTCGACGTCGGTCATGCGCCCCTTCGTCCGATCGTGCTGGTGGTCCGGCCCGCGAGCGGCGGACCGGGGAGATGACAAGAGCCCGACGCTGCTGCGTCGGGCTCTTGTCAGTGGTGTGTTTCTTGCTGCGTGGGCGATACCAGACTCGAACTGATGACCTCTTCGGTGTGAACGAAGCGCGCTACCAACTGCGCCAATCGCCCCCTGCACTGTTCGTGCGGATCGATACTAGCGGAAGTCCGGCGGTGCATCGAACACATCGCGCGGCCCGGGTGTGGCGCGCTGCCGCCAGGGGGTGTCGAACCGCCCCGATCCGCATGAACTCGGGGGACACGCCCGGTGAACGGGGAGGATTTTGGCGGAAGTGCCCCGGTGCGTATAGAGTTTACGTCGTCGCCGCGACAGCGGAACGACAAGTGCGGATGTGGCGCAGTGGTAGCGCATCACCTTGCCAAGGTGAGGGTCGCGAGTTCGAATCTCGTCATCCGCTCGAGTGTGGGTCTTCTCGAAGGCCCGCGACTCACCAGAGGGTATCCCACCGTTCGGGTACTCACGGAGACGTGAACCTCGATGGTGGGGTGGCCGAGAGGCTAGGCAGCGGCCTGCAAAGCCGTCCACGCGGGTTCGAATCCCGTCCCCACCTCCAGATCCACCCTCCAAGACCTTGATGGACCCCGGTCCACGCAGGGACTTGGGCGATTGGCGCAGCGGTAGCGCGCTTCCCTGACACGGAAGAGGTCACTGGTTCGATCCCAGTATCGCCCACCACCACGAAGCCCCCGGCAGGACCATCAGGTCCGGCCGGGGGCTTCGTTCGTCCCCGGCTGCTGGCGTTCCCGGTCATTCCGGCCCGCGATGGTGCGTGGACGCCTGCGACGCTGCGGCCCGGGCCGCCGCGAGCGGTAGCGACGGGGCCCGGTGCCGACCGGAATGGTCCAGATCGAGCCGACCGGCCTCACCGCAGGGCGCGCGGTGTTCGCCGGCCCGCGTGTCGACCACGAGGAGCTGGTGGACCAGAGCGCGGTCGGCCAGGGTGGTCACGTGACCGCCCTGTCGACGACCACGCCCCCTCGGCTCGCTCCGCTGTACGCAGCGGGGTTCGTGACCGCCTTCGGGGCGAACGGCATCGCGGCGGCGGTCGGCGGCGAGCACCTCGAACTCGGCCTGACGCTCGCGTGGCTGGGGCTCTTCCTGGCGCTGTACGACGTCGCCGAACTTATCCTCAAGCCGGTCTTCGGTGCCCTGTCCGACCGCATCGGCCCACGACCGGTGATCGTCGGCGGACTCGTGGTGTTCGCGGCAGCTTCACTCATCGGCGTCTTCGGGACCGGTCCGTTCTGGCTCGGGCTCGCCCGTCTGCTGCAGGGTGCCGGAGCCTCCGCGTTCTCGCCGGCGTCGTCCGCCGCGGTCGCCCGCCTCGTGCCGGCGCACCGTCGCGGGACGTACTTCGGTCGGTACGGCTCGTGGAAGGGTCTCGGTTACGCCGGGGGGCCGGTCATCGGTGCAGTCGTGGTGCAGTTCGGCAGCACGCAGTGGCTCTTCGGGATCCTCGTCGTGATGGCCCTCGTGACGGCGTTCGCAGTGTTCGTCGCCGTCGAGCCGATCGTGCCACTGCCCCGGCAGCGGGCCACGCTCGCCGTCATGGTCCGAGCGGCCACGGACCGCCAGTTCCTGATCCCGGTCGTCGTCCTGGCTGTCGGCAGCGCTGCGATCGGCGCCCTGACCGGGATGCTCCCCGCGCTCGGCACCGAGGTCGGCATCCCGCTCCTGGTGTCGACGCTCGCGGTCGCCGTCCTCGCGGTGACGTCGTCGCTCGTGCAGCCCGTCGCCGGACGTCTGCACGACGCCGGGCGTCTCGGCACCGGGGTGGCGGGTGTGGCCGGGACGGCCGCGGTGGCCGCTGCGTTCCTGGTGGTCGCCGTCGCACCATCGGCGGTGGCCGTCTTCATCGCGGCCCTGCTCGCCGGAGCCGGTGTCGCCACGCTGACACCCGTCGCGTTCGCGCACCTCGCCGGCACGACTCCGCCGGATCGCCTCGGTCGCACCATGGGCTCAGCGGAACTCGGACGTGAGACCGGGGACGCCGTCGGACCGCTCGTCGTCGGTGGTGTCGGCAGCACGATCGGGCTGCCGTTCGGGTTCGCGGCGTTCGCGGTGGTGGCACTCGTCGGGACGCTCGTGGCATCGCGGTTGCCGTCCGGAGCCGGCCCCGATCAGGACCGATCGCAGGCCTGAGGTCATTCGCCCTGCAGCAACGCTCGGCAGTACCGTGGGCTCAGCGACGGCCGCGACGGCTCGTCCGACGAGGGGGCACCATGAGCATCCTGAGCATCCTGAGCATCCTGAGCATCCTGGCACGGGCACTGGGCTGGTTGCTCACGACCATCGCGAAGACGATGGGCGGGATGCGGGGCGCGAAGCCGTTCACCGATTCGCACGCGGCGCAGGTCCCGCCACGTCGCGAGGACTACCGCCCCTAGGGCCTCGCACCAGACCGCTGGTTGGATGGTTGCATGCCCAACGCCGGGCGTCGTTCCTCGCGCGGGAAGTACGGTCGAGCGCTGGGCAGGTAGCTGAGCACCGCCGCGACGACGATGCACACGGCATCGACGAGGCCCCAGTCCGCGCCGTCCGTGACGATCGTGACCACTGCGCTGCAGGCGGTCAGCCCGGCGATGATGGCCAGCCAGAGTCGCGCGTTGCCGGAGCCTCGTCCCATCCGCGTCGCCAGCCACACGAACAGTGCGGACGCGAGCAGCGGAGCCCCGCACCGTCGGGTGGGACCCGACGACCGGTGAACGCATCGTCGAGACGCCCCCTTCAGGCGACCGCGCCCGCTGACGCGTATCCTGTGGAACAGCCGGAGAACGTGCGTTCCCCGTTGTGGGGGTACCGCTGGCGACGGCTGGGTGGTTCCATTCATTGGTCGGCATCCCCGGATGCCGAGCAGCCACGGACCGTCTCGCGTCGCAGTGAAGGCGGTCACCCCTGGTTAGGGTGACCGCGAGGTGCCGGCGTGTCGATTCGGGTTCGACACGGCGGCGCCTCCCTCCCGCCGATGGACCGCTCGACCAGGAAGCAGCACGATGCGATCGCTCGTCTACACCAGCACCCAGACCCGTCCGATCACGGATTCCGAACTCGCCCAGATCCTCGCGGTCGGGCGCGAGAAGAACACCCGGCTCGGGGTCACGGGCATGCTCGCGCACCGCGACGACAACTGCATCGGGATCATCGAGGGCGAGGACGACGTCGTCCGGCAGCGCTTCGAGCAGGTCCGAGCCGATCCGCGGCACACCAACGTCCGGGTGCTGCTCGACGAGCCGATCACCCAGCGCTCGTTCCCCGACTGGTCGATGGCCTTCCAGTCCCTCGACCCGCTCATGCACGACGTCCCGGGGTTCAGCGACCTGTTCAGCGCCGGCCGTCCGACCGACCCGGCGTTCGGTGCGTCGCGCGCGCGTGCCCTGCTGGACTGGTTCCGGAAGCACCCGCTGGCCCCGCTGACGAACCAGAACGCCGTGGATGAAGAGGTTCCGCGCACCCGAGCGATCAACGGTGCGATCGCGGTCATCCACGACGGAGGACTGTCCCGGTTCTCGCTCGACAGCGTCGCGTCCCGGTCGGGGATGCGACCCGCAGAGATCCTCGAGCTCTTCCCGTCCGAACCCGCGTTGCTGGCCGCCGCCGTGATGCGGTGGACCCGCGCCGTGTCGGCCCCGCTGCTGCCGCTCGCGGGCGAGAAGGGCACCGTCGCGTTCCTGCACGCGCTGCTCTCCGCACACGCTGAGGACCCGGCGCTCATGCGTCTGATCGCCGCGACGCTCGCCATCTCGACCGACCCGTCGACGGACGGCGCCGACTACTACCGGTCCGCGTACGGGCAGTTCCGGGAGACCGTGCGGACAGCACTGCGGGAGGACGTCCGTGCCGGGCGCGAGCCGGCCACGATGGACCCGATCCGCGGTGCGCAGCAGCTCCTCGCCCTCTACGACGGGCTCCGTCTGCAGGCGCTCCTCACCACGGACACCGACGTCGTCGACGCGTTCGACCGCGCCGCCGCCCGTATGCGCCGCGGGTGGTCCGAGCAGTACGAGGAGACCACCGTGTGGGACATCTCCGCGCCGGCCGTGGACTGACGCTTCAGCGAACCAGGCGGACGGTCCGCGGGATGGGGCCGAACGCCGACTCGGCCCCGTCGGGTGCGAACCCGTTGCGCCGGTAGAAGGCGTGCGCACGCGGGTTGTCCGCAGCCACCCACAGCGACGCCGGACGATCGGCGAGCACGGCGTCGAGGAGCGCCTGGGCGGCTCCGGTCCCGTGCGCACGGGCCAGGACGTAGAGCGTCGTCAGCTCCTCGGGGCGGACGGCATCCGGCTCCGGAGTCGACTGCGCTGCGGCGAACCCCACGAGTCCGGTGCGGTCCAGGGCGACGCGGACGCTCCCTCGGACACCAGGGCTCGCGAGCGTCGACCGCCACATGTCGACCCGGCGACCCGCGTCGAACCACGGGCTCGCGTCCGGGTCGTCGACGAACCGTCCGTAGGTCTCCCGCCACGACACCGTGTGCAGGTGGGCGATCGCATCCGCATCGGCGCGCGTCGCCGGCCGGATCAGCGTCGTGACGTCATCCTCGTTGCCCACACGGTCAGGGTAGCGATCGGCCGCTGGCGCTCAGAGCCGGAGGTCGAGGTCGAGGACCCCCGCGCCGCCGAGGAACAGCGGCACGATGATCCCGAACAGGGTCAGCGTCGCCCCGATCAGGATCGCCGCGAACGCGATCCCGTCGCCCCGGTCTCCGGTCAGTCGGACGTCGCGCCGCGCGAGGAACCCGACGACGAGCCCACCGATCGGTGCCACGAACGCGAGGGCGATCGCCACCACCGCGAGCAGGCTCAGCGGTGCAACCGCTGTGGTCGTCGCCGGGGCCGTAGCGGGAGTGGCGGCTGGTGCGGTGTGGGTCACGTCGGTGGTCCGTTCAGGGAGGCGAGGAAAGCCCGGTGGGCCGGGCCCGATGCCCAGCGTACGGCGAGGAGGACCGGCTGGGCAGTACCCCGTCGTGGTGGTGTTCCCCGCGGTGTCGGTCGGCGCCGCTAGCGTCCGTCACATGCGCCCGATCCGCCTCCAGGTGTCCGATGCCGATCTCGACGACCTGCACGCCCGTCTGCAGCGGGCGAGCGTTCCGGGACTCATCAGCGATGCGGCAGCCGGCAGCGCGCTGTCGATGGAGCGCCTGGCCGGCTTGCTCGAGCACTGGCGGACCGCGTTCGACTGGCGTCGCGCCGAGGACGAGCTGGCTACCGTGCCGCAGTTCCAGGCGGAGGTCGACGGGCAGCAGCTGCACTTCGCCCGGCTGACGGCGGCTGGGGACCCGACGGTGCACATCCCGGTGATCGCGTTCCACGGCTGGCCGTACTCGTTCGTCGAGATGCTCCCGTTCGCCCGTGCGCTCTCCGGACGCATCGTCCGGCTCGCTGACGGCCGGACCGCGGGGTTCGACGTCGTCGTCCCGTCGCTGCCCGGTTTCGGCGCCTCGGCTCCGCTTGCGGGACGCCCGTTCACAGGCCCCGTGGTCGCCGAGCTGATGCACGCGCTCATGACGGAGGTGCTCGACCACGACCGGCGTGACCTACGGGGAGGACGTCGGGTCGACGACGAGCGACTGGCTGGCCGCGCTGCACCCGGACTCGGTGATCGGGCTCTTCGCGACCCATGCCGCGTTCCCGCCGCCGTCACGCGCACAGGACCTGACGGACGAGGAAGCCGGATGGCTGCGGCAGCACGACGCCGAGTGGGCGAGTGCGCTGGGCTACGCGAAGGTGCAGGCGACCCGGCCGGAGGTCCTGGCAGCGGCCCTGATGGACTCGCCGCTCGGCCTGGCCGCGTGGATCACCGAGAAACTGCTCGCCTGGTCCGGCGAGGGATCGTGGTGGACCGACGACGAGCTGCTGCGCACCGTCTCGCTCTACTGGTTCACCCGGAGCACGGGGTCGTCCTTCCGGCCGTACCTCGACCACCCGCGGCAGCCGGAACTTCCGATCGTCGAGGTGCCCGTCGCGGTTGCCGTGCAGACCGGCGAGCGCGGGTTGCCCCGGTCGTACGGGGAGCGCACGTACCGCGACGTCCGGAGCTGGCACGACCTCGACCAAGGTGGCCACTTCACCGCGTGGCAGGTCCCGCGCACGCTCGCCGACGAGGTCGCCGCCTTCGCGACCGCGATCGGAGCAGCGGCGCCGGTCGGACCGGGCGCGGCGGTCGGCCCCGCTCAGGTGGGCGGTCGCAGCGCGCCCTCGACGTAACGCACGAGCGCATCCCGCCGCCGGTCGTGCTCGGCAGGGGAGTCCTCCGCCGTCGCGACCACGGTGATGGACCCCTGGGCCCAGGTCGCCGCGCTGGCGATGAGCAGTGCCCAGAGGTCGACCGGATCGAGGTCGTCTCGCACACGTCCGGCGCGCTGTTCGGCCGCGATCTCCCGCAGGTGCTGCTCGTCGTGCTCCTCGAACCCCGGGTACAGGTACCCGGCGCCGTCCTGCTCGAGGCGCTTCCACATGAGGAGTCGCACGAGCGCCGGGTCGGCCAGGTAGTCGTCGTACAACCGGGCCGCGTACCCGGGCAGGTCGGCGGCGTCGAAGGGCACGCGGTCGCCGTTGCCGAGGACGTGGGCGCGGAAGACGGCGTCGAAGAGCGTGCTCTTGGCGCCGAAGTACGTGTAGATCATCGGCTTGCTCATGCCGGAACGCTCGGCGATGCGGTCGACCCGCGCGCCGGCGATGCCGTGCGCCGCGAACTCGGTGGTGGCCGCGTCGAGGATGCGTGCGCGGGTGTCGTCTGCGGTGCTCACACGATCGATCCTAGGCGTCTACCAACTAGTAGGTAGTATCGAGTCCATGCTCACCACCGCACTCGTGTCCGACTCGCTCCACGATCCCCTCCACCCGGCCCCGCTCCTCCGACGCGACCTCCGTCCCGACGACGTCGACGTCCGCGTGACGTTCTGCGGGGTCTGCCACAGCGACCTGCACGCCCTCGCCACGCCACCGGAGCAGGGCGGCACCTTCCCGCTCGTGCCGGGCCACGAGTTCGTCGGCGAGGTCGTCGCCGTCGGCGCGGCGGTCACCGGCTTCCGCACCGGGGACCCCGTCGCGGTCGGCAACATCGTCGACTCGTGCGGCACCTGCGCGATGTGCCGCCGAGGCCAGGAGAACTTCTGCGTCGAGTTCCCGACGCTGACGTACGCGGGGCGCGACCGTGTCGACGGTTCCGTCACAGCCGGTGCCTGGGCGGGTCGGTACGTCGTGCGTGACCGGTTCGTGTACCACCGTCCGGCCGCGCTGGACCCGGCGTCCGTGGCACCCCTGATGTGCGCCGGCATCACGGTCTGGGAACCGATGCGTTCCGTCGGGGTCGGCCCGGGGACCCGCCTCGGCGTGATCGGGATCGGCGGTCTGGGGCACCTCGCGGTCCGGCTCGCGCGAGCGCTCGGCGCCGAGGTCACCGCGTTCACCACGACGCCGGCCAAGGCCGCGGACGCCGAGCGGCTCGGGGCCGACCACGTCGTGGTGTCGACCGACGCTGCGGCGATGCACGCCGCACGCGGCTCCCTCGACGTCGTGCTCGACACCGTCGCCGTGGAACACGACCTGGGCCCGTACCTCGGGGTGCTCGACCTCGACGGCACGCTCTTCAGCCTCGGACACCTCGGCCCGGTGACGATCGCGACGACCGACCTGCTGATCGGGCGCAAGCGCCTCGCGTCGGCGGGCAGCGGCGGCCACCACTGGACCCAGGACCTGCTCGACTTCTGCGGCGAGCACGGCATCGTCGCGGACGTCGAGGTCCTGCCCGCCGCCGCCGTCGCCACGGCCGTCGAACGCCTGGCGCGCGGTGACGTGCGCTACCGCTTCGTGCTCGACCTGCGCGACCTCGACGCGCCCGAGTCGGCCTGACCCCGGTGGCGAGCGGAGGTCCCGCACCTCGTCGAGGGTGATGCCGAGCCCCGCGTCGGCTCGGCGACGAGGACGAGGACCGCTCCCTGCTGCGTCCGCCGCCGACGACCCGTCAGTACGACGTGCGACCGGTGGCCGCTTCGCCGAGCACCGCGGCCGCGCCGTGGGCGAGCAGGGTCCCGTCGGTGACGACGGCGACGCGGTCGAACCCGAGTGCGCGGAGCCGTTCGGCGCGGTCCAGGTCACCGGCGAAGGCGCCGGTGTGCTTGCCCGCGCGGCGGGCTGCGGCGACGATCGCGGGGAGTGCGGCCGGGCGGTGCTGGCCGTCGGCGAGGTCGTCGGCAGCTACGGCTCCGTCGTCGGCTGCGAGCAGTGCGTCCAGCTCGATGCCCAGTCCGATCGACAGGTCGAAGGGACCGACGAACACCGCCGTGACGCCCGGGATCGCCAGGATCTGCTCAGCGGCACGGAGGCCTTCGGGTGTCTCGAGCATCACCCACACCTCGGGGTCGGCAGCGGCGGCGGACGGTGCCGCACCGCCCCAGAGTCCCGCCATCGGCCCCCAGCTCCGTCGGCCCCGCGGCGGGTAGTGCGCGGCACGGACGGCGTGCTCGGCCTGCTCGACGGTTTCGATCATCGGGACGATCACGATGTCGGCGCCGAGGTCGAGCGCACGGCCGATGGCGGCGTCCGAGCCCTCGGCGACCCGGACGGCCACGGGGACCTGCCGTGCGACCGCGGCGAGCGCCGGCATCGTCGCCAGGAGTGTGGCGTCGTCGAAGGCGCCGTGCTGGGCGTCGAGACCGAGCCAGGCGAACCCGTTCTGCGCGATCTGGGCGGTGGTTCGGGGTTCGCCGAGCGTGCACCACACGCCGTCGGCGCGGCCGTCTCCGAGTGCGGGCATCGTGGTCCTCCGTCTGCTCGTGGTCCACCGGTCAGCGTACCGAGGTGCCGCGGCACGGCTCGTGGCACCGGTACCGTTGCGTCCGTGAACGACGACCCCGATGCCGCCATCGCCCAGCACGTCCACGACGCCTGGGACGGTTCCCTGCGCCTGGTGCACATCACGATCTCGGACGAGGACGGTGACGCCTACCCCGGGCAGGACGTCGACCGCTGGGTGATCGACGTCCGCGTCCCGATCACCGACGACGACGAGACCGAGGCGGTCTCCGTCGCCGAGGTCACCGCGTTCAGCAGCCGTGCGCCGGAGTCGCTCGAGGCGCTGGTGCTCGGCTACCAGGTCTCCGACGTCGCCGGGTCCTTCGCGTCCGCCGTCGCCGCGCAGGACGCGACGGGGGAGACGTTCTTCTCGCTGCAGACCCACGCCGCCGAGATGCTCGGCAAGCCCGACCTGCTCGCCGTCGACCGGCTCACGGTCCGTCCCGCGTACCGGGGGCTGCCCGGACTGCTGCCCGCGATCGTCGACGCCGTCCGCCGCGGTCCTGCCGGTCGCACCGCATCGTGGGTGCTCGCGGACCCGACGGCGTGGGACGTGCCGTTCGGCGAGGACGACCGGTCCGCCGGCGCGTTCGTGCAGTGGGCCGACACCGCGGTGCTCACCTCGATGAACGCCGCGCCGGACGACCTGGAACGCCTGTCGCTCGCGCCGCCGACAGGTGGCATCGTGATGGGGTCCCGGTCGGACGAGGTGCACCTCGGCGACGCGATCGACCACGCGATGACACAGCCGGCGATCGCGGTGCCGTTCGACCTGCCGCCGAAGCTCCCCGCCAGCATCTGGGCCGCCGCGCCCGAGGACGTCCACGGCGTGCACGCGGACGAGACCACCGGGTCGATCACGGTCGAGACGCACGACGAACAGCTCGAGGTCGTCGGTTCGCCCGGTACCGCACCGCAGCTCGTGGGGATCTCGGCCTCGGCCGACGCCGCGACCCAGGAGTGGCTCCGCACCGTGCACCAGCGCTGGTGGCAGTACGAGCCGGACCTGCACGCCCGCATCCACGACGTCGTCGACGAGTACCTGTCCACCGGGCACATCGAATCGGCGTCGGACGAGCTCGCCGGGCACCTGCACGCACCCGACCTGCCGCCGTACCGGACGGAGTGGCCGGGCACCGGCACCGTCCTGCTCGAGGAACTCGGCGAGGACACCGAGCCCATCGTCTTCGACGCCGTGCTCGAGGACGGCAGCCGGCACGAGCACATCGGCGTGGTCGTCGTGCACGAGTCCGGACACGTCCGCGCGTTCCTGCACGACGAGTGGGAGCCCGGGTTCCCGGCTGCGGAGGCCGCGGTCGCGCACCTCATCAGCCTCGGTGCCGGCGAGTTCTTCGCGGACGCCCTGCACGACGAGCTGTCAGCGGGTGTCGAGCACGCGATCCTGACGGGTGACGTCCGCGGTCACTGACTGGGCCGCCCTGGGTCGGCTCAGACCGGGCGGTAGATCGCGATCGGCGGGGTGTCGTCGTCGCCCGCGTCGTGGGCGTCGCCCGTCGCGAGCCAGGTGCGACCCTCGTGCTCGATCGTGGTCGGCAGGTCGCCGTGCACCAGGATCCGGATCGCGGGGGCGTCACCGTCGACCAGGTCGACGCCGTGGGCCTCGGTCCCGCCGGGATTGTCGTGCACGTAGCTCATGGTCCGATCGAACTCCGTCGACCTGACGGACCGCCCGCGCCGCGCCGGACACGCCCGGAACAGGACCGGAACCGCTGATGCCGCCCGTCATCGGGTAGAGTCATCCCCGCACGGCCAGCACGGCGTGCGAATGCGGATGTGGCGCAGTGGTAGCGCATCACCTTGCCAAGGTGAGGGTCGCGAGTTCGAATCTCGTCATCCGCTCGGGTCTGACACGACCGAGAGCGAGAACCAAACAGCACCGGAACCCCCGGTCGTTCACCAGAGCGACCGGGGGTTCTGTCGTGTCTGGTGGGGGCCCGGCGAGCGCAGGCTTCGGGTACCCGCGCCCACCGGGCGCGGAGGCGACCCTGCCCCCACTGGTCCGCGCCGGGTGGGTGGCCTGACGCAGTTCCGAGGATGTATCCGGAGCCGTCCGCCGGTCGGGTGGGAACCGGATCCAGTGTTGCGGGAACCCGCAAGAAACCCGCACGACGCGCCGCGGGAGCCTTGTGCTACTCGATGCCGTCCGGTACCGACACCGACATCGTCCGGGCGCCGGGCAACCCCACCCACCGCCGGGCTCCGGACTCGACGACCGTGACGAGCACCGTGTCGCACCCGCGACAGCGCGCGACCGATCCCATCGCGGTGCGGTAGACGGTGGTCTGCCCGAGCACCCCGAGCGAACCGCACCCGGCGCACCGCAGGGCGACCGCGGTCGGCTCGGGCCCCAGGCTGTGCGCCAGGGTCCCCGCCAGCGCGTTGCCGTCCACGACGACCATCAG
The DNA here is from genome assembly GCF_031844325.1 of Curtobacterium sp. BRB10. Taxonomy (NCBI): domain Bacteria; kingdom Bacillati; phylum Actinomycetota; class Actinomycetes; order Micrococcales; family Microbacteriaceae; genus Curtobacterium; species Curtobacterium sp. BRB10. The sequence goes on along the minus strand of NZ_JAUZVA010000003.1, from coordinate 303,554 downwards.
TTGCCCCCGAACCGTTCTGCACGCACGTCGCTCGTGTCGTGCCCGAGTTCGGCGAGCCAGCGCAGCACCTGCTCGACGAACGGCGTCGATCCGCACACGTAGACCAGGGCGCCCGCGTCCGGTGGGAACACCGCCGCAGCGAGCGCGTCCCGCGTCAACCGGCCGGCCGGCACGGTCGAGCCTGGAGGCGCGGTGCGGCTGTACACGTGGGTCACCTCGAGCGGTGCCCGGCTCGCGAGCGCCTGGTCGAGTTCCGCACGGAAGAACACGTCGTCCGGTGTGCGGACGGCCGCGAGGAGCCGGAAGGGCGCCGGGTCGTCCGCCTCGGCGTGGGCGGTCACCATCGCGACGAGCGGCACGATGCCGGAGCCGCCGGCGATGAGCTGCACCGGACGGTTGGACTCGGCCGGCCGCCAGACGAACCAACCGCCCAGGGGTCCGTGGACCTCGAGCGCGTCGCCGACCTCGATGGCGTCGACGAGGAACGGCGAGACCTCGCCGCCGTCCACCCGGTCGACCGCGAGCACGACGTCGGTCGCGGGGCCGGCCGACGCGATGGAGTACGAGCGCTGTGCCTGGTAGCCGTCCTCGGCGGTCAGCCGCAGGTCCAGGTGCTGCCCGGGGTCGTTGCCCGGCCAGGTGGGGACGTCGAGGACGATCCGGCGCGCGTTGGTCGTCTCGCGGCCGACGGACGCGACGGTGGCGGCGTGCCAGGCCGGCCGTCGGCGCGTGGCGGGACGAGCGAGGGGGGCGATCCGTGCCTCCAGGCCGGTGTCGGGGAGCGTCACCAGTACCGCTCTTCCTTCCACGGGTCGCCGTGCAGGTTGTAGCCCGCGTTCTCCCAGAAGCCGGGTTCGTCGTCGGACTGCATGACGATGCCGCGCACCCACTTGGCGCTCTTCCAGAAGTACAGGTGGGGGACCAGCAGGCGGGCGGGTCCGCCGTGCTCGGGCGTCAGGGGCTCGCCGTCGGCCTCGAACGCGATCCAGGACTTGCCGTCGAGCAGCTCGTCGAGCGGCACGTTGGTCGTGTACCCGCCGTAGCTGTGCACCATGCAGTAGTCGAGATCGGTCTCGACGTCCGCGAACAGGCGGTCGAGCGGGACACCCCGCCACGGCATGTCGAGCTTGGTCCAGTGCGTGACGCAGTGGATGTCGACGGTGACGTCCTCGACGCCGAGCGCGTGCACCTCGTCCCAGGTCCACTGGTGCAGGCCGGACTCGGTGCGGATCGAGAAGGCCCAGTCGGTCGGCTCGATGTCGGGCGTCGCCCCGGCGGACAGGACGGGCCAGTCGCGGACCAGGGTCTGACCGGGCGGGATGCGGGTGTCGTCGCGGTCGTCGCGTCGACCGCCGAACCCGCGGGTGAACGTGGCCATGGTCCTCCTCGTCGGACGTCAGTCGTTCCCGATCATGCCGCGAACCGGGCGCGCCCGTGTAACGGGTTGGTAAACGTTCCACGTGTGGACGGAACGGTCGTGCGCGGCGGCGGATCCGCGTGGGCTCGCCGATCGGGTCGGACGCGGTGGTGACCCGCGCGTCGGGAGCGGGTTTGGGGGATCGGCCCGGGACCTCTATCGTTCACCGGAACGATTACAGGAGGGGTCACCCCGAATGCAGCCCATCGTCCCCGAACCCCGAGGCGCCCACGGTCCGAGCCGTCGGGCGCTCATCACCGGCGCCGCCGGTCTGGCCGGCCTCGGCCTGCTCACCCTCGCCGGATGCAGCTCCGGCGCGTCCGCCGGCACCCCCACGATCCCCGAGGCCGCAGCCACCGGCGTCGCACGTCGCGGCGGGCGCCTGCGCATCGCACGGCCCGCCGCGTCCGCCGCCGAGACCCTCGACTCCGCGAGCTCGCTGTCGGCCTACGAGTACCTCGGCGCGCTGTACAACCGGCTCGTCAAGCTCGACCAGCAGGGCACCCCGGTGCCGGACCTGGCCGAGGAGTGGTCCGCGAACGCCGACGGCACCGAGTGGACCTTCGCGCTCCGCCGGGGCGTGGTCTTCCACGACGGGTCCCGGTTCACCGCCGACGACGCCATCGCGAGCATCCGGCACATCCTCGACGAGAAGACCGGCAGCCCGCAGGCCGGGGTGCTCGGCGAGGTCATGGACGCCGACTCGATGCGCGCCGTCGACCCGTACACGCTGCGCTTCTCGCTGACGAAGCCGAACGCCGAGTTCCCGTCGCTGCTCACCGCCTACCAGTGCTACATCGTGCCGGCCGACGCGATCGCCGACATCGGCCGCACCGGGATCGGGACGGGGCCGTTCCGGTTGTCGTCGTTCACCCCGGCCGGTGCCGGCAGCGTCGAGGCGTTCCCGGACCACTTCGCCGGCCGCCCGGCGCTCGACGGCATCGACTTCTACTCGATCCAGGACACCACCGCGCGGGTGAACGCCCTGCTCGCCGGGCAGATCGACCTCATCTCGCAGACGAACCTGGACTTCGCCACGGCCCGGGTGGTGTCGGCGTCCGACCGCGCCACCGTCGCGAGGTCGAAGAACGCCCAGTGGTACACGATCCCGATGCTCGCCACGAGCGACGAGTTCAGCGACCCGCGGGTGCGTCAGGCGATGAAGCTCGCCTACGACCCCCGCAAGATCGTCGACACCGCGCTGCAGGGCACCGGTTCGGCGGGCTGGGACAACCCCGTGCCGCCGCAGCTCGCCGCGTTCGTCGACGACCACCGCGAGTACGACCCGGACAAGGCCCGGGCGCTGCTCAAGCAGGCCGGGCGCGAGGACTTCCGCGCCGCGATCTACACGTCGAGCTACGAGTCGGTGTTCACCCCGATGGCCGTCGCCTACCGCGACGCCGTCGCCGACGCGGGCATCCGTCTGACCGTGCGCAACGCGAGTTCGGACTCGTACTACACGCAGATCTGGATGCAGAAGCCACTCATGGTGAGCTACTGGTTCACGGGGCGGCCGATCGACCAGCTGCTCAACCAGATCTTCCGCTCGGGGTCGTCGTACAACGAGAGCGCCTGGTCGAACGAGACCTTCGACGGGCTGCTCGACGACGCCCGCGCCGAGATGGACGACGCGAAGCGACTCACCCTGTACCAGGACGCCCAGCGGCTCGTCGTCGAGGACGGTGCCGACATGACGCCGATGTTCGGCGACCGGCTCGTGGGGTTGTCCCGCGACGTCGTGAACTACTCGGAGTACGGCTTCGAGTTCAACTACCTGCGGATCGGACTGCGCCGATGACGACCACGAACACGCCGTCGGACGTCCTCGTCCCCGTCCTCCGCCGCATCGGCATCGCCGTGCTGACCGTGGTGCTCGCCTCGCTCTTCGTGTTCCTCGCGGTGCAGGCACTCCCCGGTGACGTCGCCCAGCAGCTGCTCGGGCAGAACGCCACCCCCGACGCCGTGAAGCAGCTCCGCGAGACCCTCGGTCTCGACCAGAACGTCTGGCTCCGCTACCTGCAGTGGCTCGGAGGCGCCGTGCACGGCGACTTCGGCACCTCGCTCGTCAGCGGCGAACCGGTCGCCCCGACGCTGTTCACGGCCTTCCGGAACAGCATGCTCATCGCCGTGCCCGCGATGCTCGTCGGCGTCACGGTGTCCCTGACGCTCGGGGTCGTCGCCGGTGTCCGCCGCGGCCGTCCGAGCGACAAGGTGATCTCGATCGTCAGCCTGGTCGTGATGAGCGTGCCGGAGTTCATGGTCGCCACCGTCCTGGTGCTGCTGTTCGCGATCGGCCTGCCGGTCTTCCCCGCCGTCGTGCTGCGGGGGAGCGACGCCACCGTCGCCGAGCTGCTGCCCACCATCTGGCTGCCGATCATCGTGCTGACCCTCGCGATGGCCGCCTACATCGTGCGGACGGCCCGCTCGTCGACCATCGACGTGATGGCGTCGGAGTTCGTCACGACGGCCGAGCTCAAGGGCCTCACGATGCGCCGGGTGGTCTGGAAGCACGCGGTCCCGAGCGCCCTGCTCCCGACGCTGAACGTCGTCGCGCTCAACGTCGCGTGGCTGCTCGGCGGTGTCGTGGTGGTCGAGAACGTCTTCAACTACCCGGGGATGGGCAAGCTCATGCTCGAGTCGGTGTTCAACCGCGACCTGCCCACCATCGAGGCGATCGCCCTGCTGAGCGCCCTGATCTACGTCGTGTGCAACCTGGCAGCCGACCTCGTCGGGCTCGCACTCGACCCGAAGCTGCGGACCCGCCAGCGACGACCGCGCACGCGCACCCGCAGCGCCCGCAGCGCCCGCAGCACCAGGAAGGCCGCCGCATGACCGCCACCGCACCCCGCCGCCGCGTCGGAAGCGACGTGCTCGCCGGCGCGCTCGCACCGCTGCGCGGGTCGACGGCGCTGAGCATCGGCCTCGGCCTCATCGCCCTGCACGTGGTCCTCGCCCTGCTCGCGCCGGTCATCGCCGGGCACGACCCGTTCGCCACGAACGCCGGCGACGTGCTCGCCGGTCCGACGTGGACGCACTGGCTCGGCACCGACCAGTACGGCCGAGACGTGCTCTCCCGCACCCTGAACGGCGGCCGGTACGCGCTGTCCGTGACCTTCCTCGCCACAACGATCGCGGTCGCGGTCGGCACCGTGCTCGGCTGCGTCACGGCCTACGCCGACAACTGGTTCGACGAGGTCGTCATGCGCGTCGTCGACGCCCTGCTCAGCGTGCCGTCAATCCTCGCGCTCCTGGTCGTCGTGACGGTCTTCGACGCCGGCCTCTGGGTCATCGTCCTCGCCGTCACGGTCGTCTACGCCCCCGCGGTGACCCGGGTCGTCCGCGGCGCCGCCCGCACCGTGATCACGCAGGACTACGTCACCGCGGCCCGCGCCCGGGGCGAGCGGCCGCTGTCGATCGTGTTCCGCGAGATCCTGCCGAACGTGCTCGACGTCGTGCTCGTCGAGTACGCGATGCGGGCCTCGTGGATCGTGCTGCTCGTCGCGTCGTTGTCCTTCCTGGGCTTCGGCGCGAACCCACCGACCCCGGACTGGGGCCTGATGGTGCAGGAGAACCGCACCGCGCTCACCGTGGTGCCGCTCGGCACCCTCGCCCCGATCGTGGCGCTCGCCACGCTGGTGATCGGACTGAACCTCGCGGCCGACGGCCTGAGCAAGTCGCTCGGTGTCGACCGTGCGAAGCAGGGAGTCAGCGCATGACCCGCACCGACACCGGCACGACGTCCGCCGCGACGACGACCGTGCCCGACGCGATCGTCCGTGTCGACGGTCTGTCCATCTCGTACGCCGCCGGAAAGCGACGCGTCCCCGTCGTCCGGGGTGTCTCGTTCGCGATCGAGGCCGGTCGCACCCTCGGCCTGGTCGGGGAGTCCGGCAGCGGCAAGTCCACCGTCGCGCGGACACTGCTCGCACACCTACGGGCCGGCTCCGCGATCGACGGCGGGACGGTCCGCGTCGACGGCGCCGACGTCTTCGCCCTGTCGCCGGCCGGCCGCCGGGCACTCCGCGGCGGCACCGCCTCGGTCGTCGCCCAGAACGCCGGACAGGCACTCACCCCGTCGATGCGCGTCGGCGAGCAGATCCGCGAGGCCCTCCGCGCCCACGGCGAGCCCGACGGCCCCGAACGGGTCGCCGAGCTGGTCCGGCTGGTCCGGCTGCCGGACCCCGACGCGATCGTCCGCCGGTACCCGCACCAGCTGTCCGGCGGCCAGCAGCAGCGCATCGCCATCGCCATGGCCGTCGCCGCACGGCCGCGGGTGCTCGTCCTCGACGAACCGACCACCGCCCTCGACGTCGTCACCCAGGCCGCGGTCCTCGACCTGGTCGCCGACCTCGGTCGGCAGCTCGGCATGGCCGTCCTGCTCGTCAGCCACGACCTCGGGGTGGTGTCCGCCATGGCGGACGAGATCGCCGTGATGCGCGACGGCGAGGTCGTCGAGCACGCCGCCACCGCGGCGCTCTTCGCCGCGCCGCAGCACGAGTACACGCGCGCCCTGCTGGCCGCGGTGCCGGACGGGCGGCGGCCTGGGCCCACGTCGCCGGTTCCGGTTCGACGCGCCAGCGGCGAGGCGGCCGTGCCGACGGGGGGAGGATCGGGGCACGTGCCCGATGACGCGACCGTCCCCGGGCCGGTCGGCTCCACGGCCACCCGCACCGCGCCTCCCGGAAGTCCCGCCCGTCCCGTGGTGACCGCGGACGACCTGGTGGTCCGCTACGGCCGCGGCCTGCCGGCCGCCGTCGACGGCGTCTCGTTCTCGATCGCCGCGCACGAGACGCTCGCCGTCGTCGGCGAGTCGGGCAGCGGCAAGTCGACGCTCGCGACGGCGCTGGCCGGCCTGGTGCCGGCCGAGTCGGGGACGTTCACGTACGACGACGGCACGACCCGCGGCGACCTGCGCGAGCCGATCGCCGGACGGGCAGCCGACCTGCGGCGCGCCGTGCAGCTCGTGTTCCAGAACGCGGACACGTCGCTCAACCCGCGGCGCACCGTGGGTGCAGCCGTCGCGCGGCCGCTCCGGTTGTTCAGCGGCTCGTCCTCGCGCGAGCGCGTCGGGGCCCTGCTCACCCAGGTCGGGCTCGGCCCCGAGTACGCCGACCGCCTGCCCGCGCAGCTGTCCGGTGGGCAGCGCCAGCGCGTCGGGATCGCGCGCGCACTCGCGGCCGAGCCGTCGCTCGTGATCGCCGACGAGATCACCACGGCGCTCGACGTGCAGGTGCAGGCGGGGATCCTCGCACTGCTGGCCGACCTGCAGCGCGAACGGGGCCTCGCATGCCTGTTCATCAGCCACGACCTCGCCGTGGTGCGGGGCGTGGCGGACCGGGTCGCGGTGATGACCGGTGGCCGGATCGTCGAGATCGGTCCGACCGAGCGGGTGTTCACCGGCCCGAACCACCCGTACACGGCGACGCTGCTCGCGGCGACGCTCGAACCCGGCAGCACGACCCTGCCCGAGGTCGGTGACGGGGTGCCGCGCTGGCGGCAGGCCGACGGCTGGACCGACCACGGCGACGGACACCGCACCCGCAACTGGGAGGACGCATGACGACCGACGACGGCACCGCCGCCACCTTCACCGCCATCGGCGACCCCGGCTCGCTGCCCGCCGGCGTCACGGTCCGCGACGAGTGGATCCCGATGCCCGACGGTGTGCGGCTGCACGCGCGGATCTGGGCGCCGTCGCAGTCGCCGACGCACCCGGGTGGCCCGAGCAGTGCGACGCCGGTGCTGCTCGAGTACCTGCCGTACCGGCTCGACGACTGGACCGCGCCGCGAGACTCGGAGCGGCACCCCTGGTACGCCCAGCACGGGTACGCCTCGGTGCGGGTCGACATCCGCGGCACCGGCTCGTCCGACGGGTTCTTCGACGACGAGTACAGCGAGCAGGAGCTGCTCGACGGCGAAGCCGTGATCGCCTGGCTCGCCGAGCAACCGTGGTCGACGGGCGCCGTCGGCATGTTCGGCATCTCGTGGGGCGGCTTCAACGCACTGCAGCTCGCAGCCCGGGCACCCGCAGCCCTCAAGGCCATCGTGACGGTCTGCTCGACGGACGACCGGTACGACAACGACGTGCACTACGTCGGCGGCGCCGTGCTCGGCATCGACATGGCGGCCTGGGGCGCGACCATGTTCGCCTTCAACTCCCGGCCGCCCCGGCCCGAGGTCGTCGGCGACGGGTGGATCGACCGCTGGCGGGAACGCCTCGAGGCGAACCGCCCGATGACGCCGGTGTGGTTGGCGCACCAGGAGCGCGACGACTACTGGCGGCACGGCAGCGCGGCCGAGGACTACGACGGCATCCGCGCCGCGGTGCTCGCCGTCGGTGGCTGGGCGGACCCCTACCGGGACGCCGTGCTCCGGCTCGTCGACCACGTCAGCGCCCCCGTGAAGGGCATCGTCGGCCCGTGGTCGCACCAGTACCCGGACCGTGGACTCGCACCGGGGCCGTCGATCGGGTTCCTGCAGGAGACCCTGCGGTGGTGGGACCGCTGGCTGCTCGGGGTGGACACCGGCGTCGAGGACGACCCCGCACTGCGGGCCTGGATCAACGAGGGCGAAGCCCCCGCGCCGTACTACGCCGATCGCCGCGGTCGCTGGATCGGTGCCGAGGCGTGGCCCTCCGCCGCGACCCACGAGCGCGTCCTGCCCCTCGCCGCACTGCGGGGCGGCGACCTCGGGCCGGTCGTCGTACGGTCGCCGCAGCACACCGGGATGGACGCCGGTCGGTTCTTCCCGTTCGGCAACGCCACCGACCTGCCGCCGGACCAGCGCGCCGAGGACGGCCGGTCGGTCACCTTCGACCTGCCGGTCGGCAAGGCCTTCGACCTGCTCGGCAACGTGCTCGTGCGGTTGTCCGTCACGAGCGACCAGCCCCGGGCCACCCTGACCGTCCGGCTCTGCGACGTCGCACCGGACGGCTCGTCGACGCTCGTCACCCGCGGGGTGCTGAACGCCGCGAAGCGCGACGGCATGGATCGCGACGACGTGCTCGTGCCCGGGACGCCCGCCGACCTGCCCGTGCGCCTGGTCTCGACCGGACACCGGTTCGCCGCCGGACACCGGCTCCGCATCGCGGTCTCCTCGTCCTACTGGCCGTGGGTGTGGCCGCACGGCATCGACGCCACCGTGACGATCGACCCGACCGCCTCGAGCGTCACCCTGCCCACCTGGAACCGGTCCACCGACGACGGGGTGGTCTTCGCCGAGCCCGAACGGTCCGAGCCCCTCGTGATCGAGCGCGTCGCGCCGGCCGAACCGCTGCCGCAGCGCACGGTGACGCACGACGTCGAGACGGGGGAGTGGACGCTCGACGTCGACCCCGGGTACGGCGGCGGGCGCGTCTACCCGGACGGCCTGGTGTTCACCGAGGACGCCCGTGAGACGTACCGGATCCGCTCCGACGACCCGACCAGCGCACGGGCGAGTTCCCACTGGGCGATCGAGCTGACGAAGCAGGAGTGGGCCGCGCGCCTCGAGACGACGTCCGAGATCACCGCCGACGCCGACACCTTCCACGTCGTCAACACCGTGCGCGCCTGGGCCCGCGACGGCGGACCCGACGCACCCGAGGTGCTCGTCACCGAGCGGACCTTCGTCGACGACGTCGCACGGACGTCGGCGTGACCGCGTCGGCACGGGTGCGGCAGCGGCCGGAGGTCCGACGCGCCATGATCGTCGAGGCCGCCCGCGCGGTGATCGTCCGGAACGGCGTCGGTGCCACCGGACTGCGCGACATCGCGGCCGAGGCCGGCGTCTCCGTCGGCACCGTGACCTACCACTTCGGCAGCGTCGCGGAGATCCTGAACGAGGTCGTCGTGCTCGAGACGGAGCGCTTCTACGGCGCCATCGTCGCTGCCGTCGACGCCGAACCCGACGTGCTGGTGGGGCTGCGGATGCTCGTCGCCCCGCTGTTCGGTGACACCGAGCAGGTCCGGCAGCACTGGCGGATCTGGTCCGACTACTGGACCGCGGTGGTCCGGCGGCCCGAGGTGGCCGCCGAGTACGCCGAACGCATCCGCGTCTGGGAGGCGTGCCTGGTGCGGGTCATCCGACGCGGGGTGGAGGCCGGGGTGTTCGTCGACGTCGACGCAGACACCGTCGCACTGCAGCTCGCCGCGTACAGCGACGGCGTCGCGACCCAGATCGCCCAGGGCGTCCCGGGGCTCACGAACACCGTCGCGCTGTCGTGGATGTGGCGGTTCCTGTCGCACGAACTCGGTGTGCCCGCTGTGGACATCGCCGGAACCGGTCGTTCCCCCTTGTGATGAGGTAAGGCTTCCCTTACCGTTGCCACATGGCACGGACCCGGCGACAGCCCAGCGAACGCATCCTCATCGCGGGCGGTGCCGAGGACCTCGTCGAGATCCACCGGATGCTCGAGGAACTCCCGGAGAACGCCTACGGGCAGGTCTTCGTCGAGGTCGCCCTCGACGAGCAGATCCGCATCCTGCCGGCCCCGCCGCGCGTCACCGTGACCTGGCTGGTCCGGAGCGCCCGCGGCTCGGCAGTCGCCCCGCTGGTCTTCGCCGACCACGGCGAAGCACTCGCACACGCCCTGACCGGGTGGGCAGCCGAGTGGTGCGTCACGGGCTGCGAGCCCCGCACCTCGGTGTGGATCGGCTGCGCGGACAGCCCGTGGATCGAGCGTGCACGATCCGTGGTGCAGCTCGAGCTCACCGACGCGGGCCAGCAGGTCCAGGTCGAGTACGGCGGGTAAGGGCAGCCTGCTCTTCCTTGCGGCATGCAAAAGAGGCGGGCATGGTTGTGACCATCGGCAGCACCCGACAGGTCAGGACAGGGCCAGCGATCGGGCGGAGCCACGATGCAGGAGGAAACGACATGACCACGCAGAGCAGCACCACCACCCCGAGCACCACGTCCCCGTTCTCGACCACGCCGGAGCTCGCCGCCGGGGTCGCCCAGTTCCTCGCCCCCGTCGTCATCGACCTCGAGGCGCTCGTCGTCAACGGCAAGCAGGCCCACTGGCACGTCCGTGGCCGCAACTTCGTCGGCGTGCACGAGCTCCTCGACGAGATCGTCGAGCACGCGCAGGACTACGCGGACAAGGCCGCGGAGCGCATCGTCGCCCTCGGCCTGCCGGTCGACTCGCGCATCGCGACCGTCGCCGCGAACACCACCCTGCCGCCGCTGTCGCAGGGCTTCCAGAACTCCGACGTCACCATCACCGAGGTGATCGCCCAGATCGACGCCGCGCTGCTGCAGGTCCGCCGTGCGGTCGACGGCCTCGACGAGGTCGACCTCAACAGCCAGGACGTCGCGATCGAGATCGAGCGCGCGCTGACCAAGGACCGCTGGTTCCTGCAGGCGCACCTCGCCGCCTGAGTCGCGACCACCCGCTGACGGGAGGCCCGGTGCCAGCTGGCACCGGGCCTCCCGTCCGTCTGCGGTCACGTCTCGGGCCCGCACCTCACGCGGACGGCGTGACCAGCCCGCTCTCGTAGGCCAGCACGACGGCGTGCACCCGGTCCCGCAGCTGCAGCTTCGCCAGGACCCGACCGACGTGGGTCTTCACGGTCTGCTCCGCGATGAACAGCTCCGCCGCGATCTCCCCGTTCGACCGCCCCCGCGCCATCAGCAGGAACACGTCGCGCTCCCGGTCGGTCAGCACGTCGAGCACCTCGGTCCGCGGGGCCGTCGGCTGCGGACCGGCGACGAAGGCCTCGACGAGGTGCCGGGTCACCCTCGGTGCGAGCAGGGAGTCGCCGGCTGCGACGGTCCGCACGGCCTGCACGAGCTCCTCGGCGCTCGCGTCCTTGAGCAGGAACCCGCTCGCCCCGGCACGGAGCGCGTCGAACACGTAGTCGTCGATGTCGAACGTCGTGAGCATCACCACGCGGACGGGCGACTCCGCGGGCGCCGCGGTGATCCGCCGGGTCGCCTCGATCCCGTCGAGCTCCGGCATCCGGACGTCCATCAGGATGACGTCCGGCCGGAGCCGGATCGCCATCACGACCGCCTCGGCCCCGTTCGCGGCCTCGCCGACGACCTCGACGTCGTCCTGGGCCTGGAGGATCGCCCGCAGTCCGACACGGAACATCTGCTGGTCGTCGACCACCATCACCCGCGTCATCGGCTCGCCCCGTCGCCCGTCGGCTGCGACGTGGTCGCGGCGGGCCGGATGGGCAGGCGCACGGCGACGCGGAAGCCGCCGTCCGGGTCCGGCCCGTGGTCGATCGTGCCGCGGAGCGCGGCGATGCGCTCGCGCATCCCCGCCAGGCCGAAGCCGCCGTCGTCCGGCGGCGCACCGGGCACGCTGCCGACCGGTGGCGCGGTGTTGGCGACCTCGACCGTGAGGGCCGGCCCGTGCCTCCCGACAGTCACCACGGTGGTCGCACCGGGCGCGTGCCGGGCCACGTTGCCGAGCGCCTCCTGCACGACCCGGTACACGGTGAGCTGTGCGAGCCGGTCGACGTCGTCGAGGTCTGGGTCGAGCCCCTCGTCGAGTCGGAGCTCGACGGGGATGCCGGCCGCGCGGGTGGCCTGCACGAGCGCGTGCAGGTCGGCGAGCCGCGGCTGCGGCGCACGCTCGGCGTCGGAGTTGCCACGCAGGGTGCCGAGCAGCTGCCGCATCTCCCGCAGGGCCGTGCGCGAGGTCTCGGCGATCGCGGCGAACTCGGTCCGGGCCTCCGGCGGCAGGTCCGCGACGCGGTACGGGGCGGACTCGGCCTGCATGTGCACGACGGACATGCTGTGGGCGACGACGTCGTGGAGCTCACGGGCGATCCGGGAGCGCTCCTCGACCGTCCGGCGTCGGGCCTGCTCCAGCTCGGTGTCGCGGCGGGCGGCGGCGAGCTCCTCGCGCACGGTCCGGCGCTGCCCGATGACCACCGCGGCGGCCGCCACGACGAGGGTGTCGCCGGCGCTCACCACGAAGCTCGTCGCCCAGACGTCGACCTGCCCCCACCGGTCGGGCGTCACGCCGATGAGCAGCAGGGTGAGCAGCGTCGCCGCGACCCAGACCACCGCGGTGAGCCGCCAGGTGGTGCGGACACCCAGCACGACGAGCAGCACGCTCAGGCCGATGATGCTCGTGACCGAGACCGGCCAGGGCCCGACGGTGCCGGGTGCCGTCAGGATGCCGAGGCCGGCGAGGGCGACGAGGTGCGCGCCCGACGCCGTGCGGGGGAAGAGCGGTGCGAGGCCGATGCTCGCCGACAGCACCGCGGTCACGAGCAACGCGAGCGGCACGGGGACGCCGTAGAACACCGCGGTCACGGGTGCGGCGACGGCGAACAGGGACACCACGACGCCGACGAAGCCGATCTGCGCGGCAGGCCGGACCCAGGTGGGTCGGGGCTTCGGGACGACGGTCACGGGCGGGCGGTCTCTCCGGTTCGGGCGAGGCAGGGTTCGGGGGTGGGGGCGGTGGCTGTGGCGGGTGTGGCTGTGGCTGTGGCTGTGGCGCGGGCTTCGCGCCTGCGGCTGATGGTACCGAGCACCCGGTCGACCGCGATCCCGAGCCCGGCGGCGACCACCATCGACACCAGGGCGGCGACGATCGGTTCGTGCAGCACGCTCGACGCGGCCAGGGCGATCCCGATCGACACCGCCGACCACGCCAGCCCCGCGATCGCGCTGATCGCCAGGAACCGGCGGTAGGACAGCCGGGTCGCGCCGGCGGTCGTGTTGACGGCGACCCGGCCGACCGGGATGAAGCGCCCGGTCAGGATGAGGCTGGCGGAGCGGCGCTGCATCTGCCGCTCGGCGAACGCGAAGGCCGCCGCGATCCGTGGTCGCTTCGACCGGGCCAGGCGAGCGAACCCGATCCGGCGCCCGATCCAGTACGCGATCGAGTCGCCGGCGATCGCTCCGAGGGCGGCGGCGACGAGCACCACGGCGAGCACGGGCTGTCCAGACGTCGCGGCGATGGCGGCGATCGCGACGAGGGCGGCCTCGCTCGGCACCGGCGGGAAGAAGCCGTCCACCAGGCACAGGGCGAAGAGGACGACGTAGACGAGCGGACTCGCGGCCAGCTCGACGACGAGCGGGGTGATCTGGTCGAACACGGGGTGCTCCCTCCCGGCGACGGAACTCGTCGACGGGGACGACGCTACGGATCCGGCGCGCCGCAGCCATCCCGCGGTGGTCTCGACCACCCCCTACCGCGGTATGACGTTCCCGTCCGCGAAGACCACGTCGGGTGCGTCCACACGGCGGTCGACGACGGTGGTCGGGGCCTCCAGGTGCACGGCACCCGAGGGCATGATGCCCGCACCGCCGAACCGTTCCATCACCCGCCACTGCGCGACGACGTCCTCGCCGGCGTGCTCGGGCGGCAGGGTGTCCCAGAACCGGAAGCCACCGACCTCCTCGAGCGCACGGCGGTCGTACAGCGCGCAGGCACCGACCCACGCGACGCGGTAGGGAACCCACTCGCCGGGGTGCAGGTCGAGGTCGGCGGCGACGTGCGTCGGGTTCGCGGCGTTGTGCAGCGACCAGCGGTCGAAGCCGGGGGTGCCGCGGCGCACCACCTCGGGCACGACGGGGCCGTCCCACCGTTCGAACACCGCGGTCTCGTGGGGGCGGCGGTCCTGCAGGTACGACAGGCCCTGCACGGCGCTGCCGACGAACCCGCAGCCCAGTGTGCGCAGCGCGTCGAGCATCCGCGCGATCGACCCCGGCTCGAGCCAGACGTCGTCGTCGAGGAACAGCACCGCGGCGGCCTCGGCGTGGTCGAGCAGGAACTGCCGGTGCTCCGCCAGGCCACGCCGTTCCGGGTGGGTGAGGAGCGTGACGGATCGGCCCTGGGCCTCCAGGACGCGGAGCATGGCGGCGACCGCCGGCGCGCCGGCGGCGTCTCCGTCCGCGGACTGGTCGCTCAGCACGACGCGCAGGTCGACGTCGGTCTGGGCGGCGAGGCCGGCGAGCGTCGTGGCGAGCTCGGCCGGCCGGCCGACGGTCGGGATGAGCACGTCGACGTCGACCGTGCTCGTGTCCGCTGGATCGGGGGCCTTCGCCCAGGACCCGGACCAGCGGGCGGTCACGGTGCCGGGTCCGGTTCGGGCCGCGCAGCGGCTTCGCGGATCCGGCGCACGACGGCGCTGGTGGAGTGCTCGGGCACGTAGTCGACCATGACGACCTCGCCGCCGTAGCCGCGCACGACCTCGGTCTCGGTCAGCATCTCGGGGGAGTAGTCGCCGCCCTTGACGTAGACCTCGGGGCGCAGCCGCTCGATGAGCGGGATGGGGGTGTCCGTCGCGAACACCGTGACCAGGTCGACGCAGGCCAGCGCGGCGAGCACGCCGGCGCGGTCCTCGGCCGGGTTGATCGGCCGCTCCGGGCCCTTCAGGCGGCGCACCGAGTCGTCGTCGTTCAACGCGACGACGAGCAGGTCGCCCAGGTCACGGGCCTGCCGCAGGTACGTGGTGTGCCCGCGGTGCACGACGTCGAAGCAGCCGTTCGTGAAGACGACGCGTCGGCCCGCCCGGCGTGCGGCCTCGACCGCGGTGGCGAGCTCGTCGTGGTCCACGACGGTCGCGGCCGGCGCGGTCACCGATTCGAGCAGGGCCGTGGCGGTGCAGACGGACGTGCCGGCCTCGCGGACGACGACGTCGGCCGCGGCCTGGGCGACCGCCACGGCGTCGCGCAGGGGCGCCTGCACGGCGAGGGCGACGGTCGCGGCGGCGCAGAACGTGTCGCCGGCGCCGGAGGCCTGCTGCTCCGAGGCGGGGGTGGCCCGCGTGCGGAACCCCTGGTCGGACCCTGGCTCGAGCAGGACCGTGCCGTCGCGGTCGAGCGTGACCACCGCGGCACGGGCACCACTGCGGGCGAGCACGTCGGCACGGGCGGCGACGACGGTGCCGACGCGGTCGGCACCCGTTCCGAGCTCCGTGTCGAGCAGCGCGGCGGTCTCCCCGGCGTTCGGCGTGACGAGGTCGGGGTGCAGCGCGGCCCAGCGGGTCAGGTCGTGGGCGTCGACCACGACGGCGCCGGGACGGTCACGGTCGAGCACGGGCACGACGTCCTCGGCGCGGACACCCAGGCCGTAGTCGCACACGACGGCGGCGTCGGCGCACCGGACGGCGCGGGCCACCGAGCGGGCGAGGCGTTCGCCGTGCTCGGCGGTCGGCGTCGCGGCGAGCTCGTCGACCCGGACCACGACGCGGTCACCGCCGACCACGCGCGACTTCGTCGTGGTGCGGGCTCCGGGGATCTCGACCAGGAAGGACGTGTCGACGCCGGCTGCCTCGAGGCGCTGGCGCAGGACGTCACCGGCCTCGTCGTCACCGATGAGCCCCACCATGCGGACCCGGGCGCCGAGGGCCCGGGCGTTCACGGCCGTGTTGGCCGCGCCGCCCGGCACCGCGATGGTCTCGGTGACGCGGACGACGGGGGCCGGGGCCTCACGGGAGACCCGCTCGGCCTCGCCGACCGTCCAGCGGTCGAGGATGCAGTCGCCGATGACGACGACGAGCGGTTCGCGGTCGTCGATCGTGGCGACGAGGTCGCGCACCAGGCGGACGTCGGCGGTCATCGGGTGCCTCCCACGGTGTCGGCGCTGCCGGCGGTGGCGCCGGCAGCGGCTGCGGGGCCGGGTGCGCCCGTTGCGGTGCCGGTGCCGGTGCCGGTGCCGGTGCCCGCGAGCGTGCTGCCGGAGCCCGCTGTCGGCGGCTCGACGGTGCGCCGCGCCGGTGCGGCCTCGAGATGCACCACCGTCGTGGTCGTCATCTCGTCGAGCAGGTGCGGGCCGTACCCGAACCCGGAGCCCGAGGCGCCGCGGGGCTGGGCGCTGCCGCCCGGAGCGCCACCGAACACGGCGTTCACCTTGACCGTGCCGACGGGCAGCTCGGCCGCGGCACGGAGCGCGTGCGCGGTGTCGTTCGTCAGCACGGTGGCGGCGAGGCCGTAGCGGTCGGCGGCGGCGAGCCGGAGGCCCTCCGCGAAGTCCGAAACGACGCGTACCGGAGCGATCGGGCCGAAGGTCTCCTCGGTCAGCACGAGCATGTCGTCCGTGCAGTCGGTCAGGACGGTCGCCGGGTAGAACGACCCGAGCCCGCCGGGCGTGACGCCGCCGGTCCGGACGGCGGCACCGCGGGCGATCGCGTCGTCGACGTGGTGCTGCACGAGTCCGCGCAGCCGGTCGTCCACGAGCGGCCCGAACTCGGCGGCGGGTGCGGCCGTGCGGCGCTCCGCCTCGGCGACGAGCGCGGCGACGAAGGGCTCGGCGACGTCCTGGTGCACGTACACCCGCTCGACGCTGGTGCAGATCTGGCCGGTGTTCGCGAAGGCGCCGAGGGCGACCTGTGCGGCAGCCCACTCCGGGTCGACGTCGGCGTCGACGACGACGGGGTCGTTGCCGCCGTTCTCGCGGATGACGTGGGCGCGGGTGGTCGCGGCCACCTCGCTCAGGCGGTCACCGGTCGCGGTCGACCCGACGTGCGCGTAGACGTCGATGCCCTCCTGCGCCAGGAGCTGCTCGCCGGTGGTCGCGTCGCCGTCGACACCGATGAGCACACCGTCCGGCAGGACCTCGGCGAGCAGCGCGTTGAGTCGGGCGAAGGTCGCGGGGCACCGTTCGCTGCCCTTGTGCACCACCGTGTTGCCCGTGACGATCGCTGCTCCGAAGATCCCGCAGGCCACGGCGACCGGGTCGTTCCACGGCGTCAGGGCGAGCACCACGCCGCGCGGGTGCGGCACCGACCAGTCGGCGGCACCGAACTGCCCGCGCAGGGCCTCACCCCGGTGCACCGGCCCGAGCTCGGCGTACTGCACGAGCGTGCCGATGCCGGCCTCGACCCCACCGAGTGCGTCGCCGGGCACCTTGCCGGTCTCGCGGGTGTTCAGGTCCGCCAGCTCCTGCGCGTGCGCACGGAGGTGCTCGGCCGCGGCGTGCAGCAGTGCACCGCGCTCGGCCGGCGCGGTCCGGGCCCAGGCACCGGCAGCGGCACGGGCACGGGCGACGGCGTTGCGGACGTCGTCGTCGGTCGAGCGGCGCACGGTGGACGCGATCGATCCGTTCACGGGGTCGGTCACCACGAGGTCGTCGGCGGCGGGGGGTGCGATCGTCATGGGGTCCTTCCGGAGGCGGGCGGGCATCTCACGGTGCTCGTGCTCTGCTGTGTGCGGTCACGGCATCGCGCTTCTCGTCCATCCGGGGGCGCTGCTGGGCGTCCGGACGGGTCCGACCGGTAGACGTGGAACCGTGCAACAGATCGGTGTGGGCGGAGAACGGTTCGACGGTGTCAGCGAGATCGCGGTGCTCCGCGGTGGGGGACTGGGCGACCTGATGTTCGCCCTCCCGGCGGTCGAGGCGCTGGCCGCGGCCTACCCGGGAGCCCGGATCACGCTGCTCGGGGCACCGACGGCGCGGCCGGTGCTCGAGGGTCGCACCGAGGCCGTCCACGCCTTCGAGGAGCTCCCCGTCGTGCCCGGCGTCCGGGACTCCGGCGAGGGGGCGCCGACCGAGCAGGACTTCTTCGACCGCCTGCACGGGCGCTTCGACCTCGCGGTCCAGCTGCACGGCGGCGGGCGGAACTCGAACCCCTTCCTGCTCCGGCTCGGCGCCCGCCACACCGTGGGGACCGCCACCGAGGACGCCGAGGTGCTGGAGCGCTGGGTCCGCTACGTCTACTACCAGCACGAGGTCGTCCGCGCGCTCGAGGTGGCGTCGCTCGCCGGCGCCGAACCGGTCACGCTCGACCCCCGGCTGCGCGTGTCCGAGGCCGCGCGGGCCGGGGTCCGGCAGCGTCTCGGGGTCCGGCGGCGGCTCGTCGCGATCCACCCCGGCGCCACCGACCCGCGTCGCCGCTGGAGCCCCTCGCGCTTCGCCGAGGTCGCCCGTGCCCGGCTCGCCGCCGGGGACGACGTGGTCCTCGTCGGCGACGACTCCGACGTGCCGGCGTCGTCCGCCATCGTCGCGTCGCTGCCGCCCGAGCTGCGGGAGCGCATGCACGACCTCACCGGCTCGCTGCCCCTGCGCGAACTCCCCGACGTCCTGGCCGCCGCCGACGTCATGGTCGCCGACGACTCCGGTCCGCGGCACCTCGCCGTGGCCGTCGGGACCCCGACCGTCGGGGTGTTCTGGTTCGGCAACGTGATCAACGCCGGACCCTTCGACCGTGGTCGGCACCGGGTACACCTGGCCTTCGTGACGCGGTGCCCGGTGTGCGGCATCGACGTCACCCAGGTCGGCTGGACCGCCGAACGGTGCGAGCACGACCCGTCCTACGTGGACGAGGTCCAGCCGGAGGTCGTCCTCGCCGACGTCGAGGACCTGCTCCGTACGGTCTGACGCTGCGCGCCGCGCGGTGGGCGCGGCCGGCCGACCGACGGGAGGCGCGGTGCCAGCCCGCCACGCGCCTCCGGTCCGCCCCGTGTCGCGTCACCAGCGCGCGGTGCGAGGTTCCACACTCCGTGCGACGCTCCTGCCCCCGCACGGAGTTCGGAAGCTCGCACCGAGCGGTGAACGCGACCGGCTGCCGGCCTGGAGGCGCGGTGCCAGCCCGCCACGCGCCTCCAGTCCGCCCCGTGTCGCGTCACCAGCGCGCGGTGCGAGGTTGCCCACTCCGTGCGACGCTCCTGCCCTCGCACGGAGTTCGGAAGCTCGCACCAGAGCGCGGCGCGAGCCGCGCACGGCACACGCGGACACACGGGAGGCGCGGTGCCAGCCGGCACCGCGCCTCCCGTCCGTCAGCGGCGAGCGGCTACGGCCAGCTCGGCTCCGTCGCCGGCATGATCGAGAGCTCGCGGATCTCGCAGCCGGCCGGCTGCGACAGCGCGAAGATGATCGAGTTCGCGACGTACTCCGGCTCGATGAGCTGCGCGTCCGGGCCCGGCTTGTACTGCTCGGTCCGGTCGGCGAAGAAGTTCGTGCGCATCCCGGCGGGGATGATGTTGGTCACGCCGATGCGACCGGCGGTCTCGGCGGCCAGCGCCTGCGAGAACCCGCGGACGCCGAACTTCGACGCCGAGTACGCGGTGCCGTCGCCGACGCCGCGCAGGGCGAGCGACGACGAGATCGTGACGACGCGGCCGTGCGTGGCCTCGAGGGCGGGCAGGGCGGCGCGCACGGTCGAGGCGGTGCCGATCAGGTTGACGCCGACGATCTGCTCCCACTTGCCGGACGAGATCGCATCGATCGGGGCGGGCGTGTCGATGCCCGCGGCGGTGACGACGGCATCGAGGCCGCCGTGCCGCTCGGCGGCGTCACGGACCGCCTGCTCGACGGCGTCGGTGTCCGAGACGTCCACGGCGACGGCGTCGACGCCCTCGGGGACGGCGTCGATCCGCAGGTCGAGGACGATCGGGGTGCCGCCGGCCTCGGTGACGGCGGCCACGACGGCGGCGCCGAGTCCGGAGGCGCCGCCGGTGACGAGGACGCGGCCGATGGGGGTGGTGGGGACGGGCATGGGTGTCCTTTGCGTAGTGGTGCGGGAAGTGGTCGAGCTGGTGCGGAACGGCGAGCGGACGCTCAGCCGACGCGTTCGATCGCGGCAGCGAGCCGGGTCGTCGAGCGGCCCGGGTGGAACGGCACGGTGACGACGCGGCCACCCCACTCGGCGAGGGTCACCGTCTCGGGCAGTTCGCTCGCGGTGTAGTCGCCGCCCTTGGCCCAGACGTCCGGGCGGAAGCGGCGCAGGGCCTCGTCGGGGGTGGACTCGTCGAACACCACGACGGCGTCGACGCAGTCGAGCGCCAGGAGCAGCTCGACCCGGTCGTCCTGGGTCATGATCGGCCGGTCGGGGCCCTTCAGTGCGCGGACCGACGAGTCCGAGTTGAGGCACACGACCAGGCAGTCGCCGAGTGCACGGGCTGCCGACAGGGTGCGGGCGTGCCCGGCGTGGAGCAGGTCGAAGCAGCCTCCGGTCGCGACGACGGTGCCGCCGGCACTCCGGACGTCGTGCACCAGGCGCATGGCGTCCCGGTCGGCCCCGGGCACGGCGAGCGGCGCGGGACCGTCGTCGGCGAAGAGCGCGGTGACGCCGCCGGCAGCCAGGTACTCGGAGGCGGCGACCACGCCGGCGGAGACGGCGTCGGGGACGTCCGCGCCGGACGCCAGCGCGACGACGACGCCCGCGGCGAGCCGGTCGCCGGCACCGCAGGGGTCACCGGCGCTGACGGACGGAGCGGGCACGAAGCGGCTGTCGCCCTGGGCATCGGCGAGCAGCGCGCCGCGGTCACCCATCGTCACGGCGACGGCACCGGCCCGCCACTGCTCGACGAGCCGGGCGGCGGCGACGGTCGCGAAGGGCACACCGTGTCCCTCGACGTCGGTGAAGCGTCGTGCCTCGGCCGCGTTCGGGGTGGCGACGGTGGTGCCGGGGACGGGGGCGGCGCCCTTGGGGTGCGGGTCCCAGACCACCGGCAGGTGCTCGGCAGCACGGGTGAGGGCGTCACGGAGTGCCGGGGCAGCGGCGACCCCGCGGCCGTAGTCGGCGACGACGATCGCGTCGACGCCGTCGAGGGCGGCGGTCATCGCGTCCGTGGCCTCGGGCACGGGCGGGGTCGCGCAGCCCTCGTCGATCCGGACGAGGGCATGGTCGACGACGCGAACCCGGGTCTTCACGGGGGTGGCGACTCCGGACGGCCCGGCGACGACTGTGACGTCGGGGAGCAGGTCGCGGATCTCCCGGGCACGGCCGTCGTCACTCAGGACGGTGACCAGGGTGACGTCGTGACCGTCGCGGGCGAGCATCGTCGCGACGAGTCCGGCGCCACCGGCGCGGCGGTCGTCGGTGGCGACGTCCACCACGGGGACGGGTGCGTCCGGGCTCAGGCGCTCGCTCGTGCCGGACACGTCGACGTCGAGCAGGGTGTCCCCGACGACGGCGATGCGGAAGCGCGGGGCGCCGGCACGGCCACCGGCAGCACCGGAACGCGGAGCGCCCGCAGCAGCCCCGCTCATCGACGGCCCCCGCGACGCAGCGTCGGCTCCATCGCCTTGCAGAGCGCGTGCACCAGGACGAGCTGCGCCTCCTGCACGTTGGCGGACGGCCCCTCGATGCAGATCGCGTCGTCGACCAGGTCGGCGAGCGGGTTCGGTCGGGATCCGGTCAGCGCGAGGGAACGGGCACCCACGGCACGGGCGGCCTCGGCGGCCCGCAGCAGGTTCGGGCTCTTGCCGCTCGTCGACAGCAGCACGAGGACGTCGCCGGCCCGGGCGTGCGCCGACACCTGCCGTGCGAACACCTGGTCGTAGCCGTAGTCGTTCCCGATGGCGGTCACGGCGGAGGTCTCGGCGTGCAGCGAGATGGCCGAGTACGCCGGTCGGTCGCCCTCGAAGCGGCCGGTGAGCTCGGACGTCAGGTGCTGCGCCTCGGCTGCCGACCCGCCGTTCCCCGCGGCGAGCAGCCGGCGACCGGCGACGAGCCGTCCGGCGATGTCGTCCGCCCACTCGGCGATGTGGTCCCGGTGATCGACGAGGGAGGCGATCACGGGGACCGACGCCGCGACGTGGTCGACGACGACGCGAGCGCTGTCGGTGACGGCGCGGTCCTCGAGCCCGGTCTGCTGGTCGATGGTCATCGTGCGGTCCTCTCCGTCGACTGCGCGGCGCGGGTGACCCGGCCGGCATGGGTGGTGCGCGAGCGGCCGGTGGCGGGCCCGGCGGTGCTGGCGGACGACGTCGCGCCGGCGAGCAGGCGCTCGTAGACGCGCTCGCTGTCGGCCGCGACCTTCTGCCACGTGTAGCGGGACTCGGCGCGCTGTCGACCGGCACGGCCGTACGCCTCGCGGCGCTCCGGGTCGTCGAGCAGTGCGCCGACGGCCTCGGCGACCGCGGACTCGTCGCGCGGCGGCACGTGCAGGCCGGTGGCGTCCTCGACGACGGTGTCGATGAGCCCGCCGACGCTCGACGCGACCACCGGGCGACCGCACGCCATCGCCTCGAGCGGCACGATGCCGAACGGCTCGTACCAGGGGGCGCAGACGACGACGTCGGCACTTCGGTAGACGGCCGGCATGTCGTGCTGCCCGAGCTGCCCACGGAACGTCACGTGGTCGCGCACGCCGAGCGACCGGGCCAGGGTGTCGAGCCGCTGGTACTCGGGGTCGTCCACCAGGTCGGCACCGGCGACTCCGGCCCCGCCCACGACGACGAGCTCGACGTCACGGCCCTGTTCGACCAGCGCGGCGAGTGCGGCGATCGTCGTCCCGACGCCCTTCCGCTGCACGAGTCGCGAAGCGGTGAGCACCCGGAGCGGACGGTCACGCTGTTCGACGGGGCCGTCCGGACGGAAGAGCGACACGTCGACGCCGCAGGGCACCACGGAGATGCGGTGCAGCGGGACACCGAGGGCCTTGAGCTCGAACGCCTCGTCCGAGCACGTCGCGACGACCTGGTCGACGCTCCGACCGACGGCGGGTTCGACCCACTCGCGCTCGGCCGGGCTGGTGTCCGCGGCACCCTGGTGACGGCGCTTCACGACACCGAGGGCGTGGAAGGTCTGCACCACCGGGATGCGCACCCCACCGGTGCGGGCCTGCACCTGCGTCACCGCGTCGAGGGCGGCGTGGCCCGACATCCAGAAGTGCGCGTGCACCACGTCGGGGCGGTCGAGGAACCACTCGGCGGCGAGCACCGAGGCGAACGTCCCCATGAACGGGAACAGCTCGTCCTTCGGTACGGCACGCGCGGGACCGGCGTCGACGTGCACGACGTCCACACCGGGGCGCAGGGGCACACGGACCGGCTGCGACGCGTCGTCGCGCCGCGTGTAGACGGTCACGTGGTGGCCGCGGTCGGCCAGCGCGCCGGACAGTTCGGCGACGTGGACGTTCTGCCCACCGGCGTCGACCCCGCCGAGCACGGCGAGCGGACTCGCGTGCTCGGACACCATGGCGATCTTCATCGCAGGCTCCCTTCGAGCGCGGCTCCCGCCGCGCGGTTCCGTCGCGCACCGCGCGCGACGGCGTCGTCGAGCAGGTCGTCCCAGTCGGCCAGGAACCGACCGAGCGCGTGCCGTGCGAGCACGGCCTCCCGCGCCACGACTCCCCGTCGACGCGCCTCGTCCGGGTCCTCCAGCAGCAGCCTGGAGGCCCGCACCAGTTGCTCGACGTCCGTCGCGATCGCCCCGGCCTCACCCGGGACCGTGCGGGCCGCGTCCGTCGTCGCGAGCACCAGGACCGGCATGGCCATGTGCATCGACTCGATGAGCGACAGGCCGAGCGAGGTCCAGCGGTTCGGGTGCACGTAGGCCCGCCGTTCGGCCAGTGCCGCGTGCATGGGGTCGGCCTTGACGTCGCCCTGCGCGACCACGCGGTCGCCGAAGCCGAGCTCCGGCAGACGTTCGGTGCCGATGCCCCAGACGTCGACCGGGGCGACCTCGGCAAAACGCGGGAGCAGGTCGGTGCCGACGACACGGTTGCGTCGGACGGGTTCGTTGATGACGACGCCGAGTCGACCGAGCGCACCGGTGTACAGCGGGCCGGGGTCGACGACGCCGTGCTCGACGACGGTGGTCCGGGTGGTGCCGCAGTCCCACATCAGGGCGTTCCAGTGCGTCACGTGCGCGATCGTCAGGTCGTCGCGGTCGCGCATCGGGTGCAGGCTGTTCGGCACGTCGACCCGCGGGGCGTTGTGCTCCACGAAGACGATCGGTACGTCGCGGCCACCGAGCAGACGACGGGCTTCCTCGAGCTCTTCGGTGCGCTGCAGGACGACCACGTCGACCTCGGCCTCGGCGACGTCGGCCGGGTCGATCTCGATCGCGGTCTCCGGCCAGTCGCGCCCGCCACGGCCGAGTCCCCAGGCGTCGCGAGCCGGGGTGGTCGGGATGAGGTACTCGTGGGGGCCGCGGACGAAGGCGTCCATCCAGCCGCCGTGCACGTGCCACACGAGGATCCGCATGCAGGGCCTTCCGGTCAGTGTCGATGGGGGCGCTCCCCGCCGCTGCCGGAGCAGCAGGAGCAGGAGCAGGAGCAGCAGTGGCGCACGCTACGCAGCGCCTTCTGGGCCGCTCCGCAGACTTCTCCGATCAGTCCGCGAAACGCGGTCGAGGAGCCGTTCGTGGGCCTCGAGGACGTCCGCGATGCGCACTCCGGACAGGCACGGGTGGCCGGGGACCGGGCACTCGCGAGCGCGGCTGAGCCGGCACGGGGCGCCCTGGTCGCCGAGCAGTTCGACCAGCGGGGCGTACGGCGCCCACTTCACGGCGGGGACGACGGGCGAGAACAGACTCACGATGGGCGCCCCGACGGCTGCGGCGAGGTGGGCCGGACCGGTGTTCCCGACGACGACGACCTCGGCGCCGGCGAGGACGGCCGCGAGTTCGGCGGGGCTGGTGCGGCCGCCGAGGTCGATGCCGGTGTCGCCCGCCACGGCGGCGGTCAGTGCGCGTTCGCCGGGGGAGCCCGTGACGACGACGGGGACGCCGCGCTCGGCGTAGGCGGCGACGAGCGCACGGTGGTGGGACTCCGGCCACGACCGTGCCGGGACGCTGGCTCCGGGGTGCACGACCACGTAGCGGTCGAGGCCGGCCACGGGCGGGGGCAGGACGGCGTCGTGCCGCACTTCGAGCCTCCCGTCGTCGTCCGGCGGCAGCCGGAACCCGGCCGCCTCGGCGATCCGCAGCGCGCGCTCGGGCTCGGGGAGGTCCTCGGGCAGGTCCTCGCCGGGGCGCAGCCGCACGTCGAGCAGGGACCTGGGATGGTCGACCGAGGCCCCGGAGACCCGGGGGACCCCGGCCAGGCGCAGGAGGAGCGCGAGGGGCAGGGGCGACTGGTGGAAGGACGTCAGGACGACGGCCTCGTCGGGCTGTTCCTCGGCGACCAGCGCGCGGAACTCGGCGAGCAGGGCGTCGTCGATCGGGCGTGCGGTCTCGGTGACCCACGGTGCCGCCCACACCCGCACCCGGTCGATACCGGGCAGCAGGTCGGCGGCCGGCGCCCCCTGCGGTCCGCAGAGCATCGTCACGTGCGCGGCACCGGCGGCGACGGCGCGCACCGCCGGTCCGGCGACCAGGACGTCGCCGAAGGAGTCGAGTCGGGCGACGAGGACGCGCCGACCGGCGCTCACGCCCGGTCCGCCACGCTGCCGACGTGCTCGAGCACCAGGGTGACGGCCTCGTCCAGGTCCGCGGCGACGGTGTCGGCCTCGTCGATCTCCTGACGGCGGGTGCGCGGGGTGGGCACGAGGATCCCCTGCGCGCCGGCGTTCCGGGCGGCCTGCACGTCGGCGCCGATGTCACCGACGACGACGATCGACTCCGGCGGGATGCCGAGCCGCTCGGCGGCGTCGAGGACCATCCCGGGCCGGGGCTTCCGGCAGGCGCAGTCGTCACCGGCGTCGTGCGGGCAGACGCACCACACGTCGAACGGGCCGACGAGCTCGTCGACCCGGGCGTTGGTGGCGTCGACCTGTTCGCGCGTGGCCATGCCCTTCGCGATCACCGACTGGTTCGTGACGACACCGAGCCGCAACCCGGCGGCACGCGCCCGGTCGACGGCGCGGCGGGCACCGGGGACGGGGACGACCAGGTGCGGGTCGGCGTTGTACGGGACGTCCACCACGAGGGTGTCGTCGCGGTCGAAGAGCAGGCCGCGGATGACGCGGTCCGGTGCGAGGGCCATGCACCGTGACTACCGGTCAACGGCCGGGGACCGCCCCAGGAAGAGCCGCGGAGCGCGTTCTCGGCAGGACCGTCAGCGTGCCGGGTCTACCGTCGCGGCGGTGACCGCCCTCGAGAACCTGCCCGACCCCGACGGACGCCCGGAACTGCTCGTCCTCCGTGCCATCAAGCTCGGCGACCTGCTCGTCGCCGTCCCCGCACTGCACGCGCTCCGCCGCGCCTTCCCCGACCACCGCATCACCCTGGCCACCACGGCATGGCTGGCACCGGTCGTCGAGCTCGTCCCGGCGGTGGACGTGCACCTGGCCCAGCACGGTCTCGACCACCCGATCGCGGTGCCGCACGGTGCGGTGGACGTCGCCGTCAACCTGCACGGCGCCGGCCCGGAGTCCTCGGACCTCGTCGCCGCGCTCGGCCCGCGGCGGGTCATCGGCCACGCCGACCCGACCCACGGCTACGAAGGCCCGGAGTGGCCCGACGACGTGCACGAGCGCGACCGCTGGGCGGACCTGCTGACGTGGCACGGCATCCAGGCGGACGCGACCGAGGTGCACATCGACCGCCCCGCCGAGCCGCCGGTGGTCGCCGACGCGGCCGTCGTGCACGTGGGTGCCTTCCACGGTGCGCGGCACTGGCCGACGGACCGCTTCGCCGACGTGGTGCGCGGACTGCAGGAGCGCGGTGCCGACGTGGTCCTGACGGGAGGCTCGGACGACGTCGTGCGTGCCCGTGCCGTCGCCGACGCGGCCGGTCTGGCGCCGGAGGCGGTGCTGGCCGGCACCCTGGACCTGCAGGCCTTCGCCGCGGTGATCGCCGCGGCGCGGCTCGTCGTCACGGTCGACACCGGTGCTGCACACCTGGCGACCGCGTACGGGGTGCCCTCGGTCGTGCTGTTCGGCCCGGCGCCGCCCGAGGCGTGGGGCCCGCCGTCGACCGGCCCGCACATCGTGCTCACCGACGCTTCGGTCCGCCGCGGCGACGTCTTCGCCGAGGACCCGGACCCGGCGATCCTGGCCGTGACCGCGGACGACGTGCTCGGCGCGGTGGACCGGCTCCGGGTGACCGCTCAGGCGGCCGGGCGGTAGCGTCGACCGAGAGCCACCCGGACCTGCCGGATGCTCGGAGGGAGTCCTTCGTGTTCGAAGCCGCGAACATCCGTGACTGGATCGGTCTGCCAGTCGTCGACGAGGCCGACGACAAGGTCGGCACGCTCGAGAGCATCTACTACGACACCGCCACGTCCGAGCCGGCGTTCGGTGCCCTGACGACCGGCATGGTCGGGTTCCAGAAGCTCGTCTTCGTCCCGCTGTTCGGCGCGACCGTCGCCCCGAAGCACCTGCGTGTGACGTTCCCGAAGAAGCTCGTCAAGGACGCCCCGTCGATCTCGACCGACGGCGAGCTCGACGCCGCGACCGAGCCGGAGCTGTTCCAGCACTACGGGCTGGAGTACCGCACCGGCAGCGGTGGTGAACGCCGACTCGGACGCCGCTGAGCCCGTCACGCCCCACTGACCCTCCCGGTCCGACCGACCGATCCGCCGCACCCGCCCGGAGGCCGCAACTGCTCCGCACCGCCCGTACGACGCTGCTCGCCGCCCTGGCGGCGGTCGCCGTCGTCGGGCTGGTGGTGGCCGGGGTCGCGGCACCGGGGCCGGTGGAACGGGCGTCGGCCGCGCCGATGTGGCCCGTCCCGCAGCCCTACCCGGTGCCGGACGATCCGGCCGAGCCGCTCGCCGACCTCCCGCCCGGCAGCGAGTACGTCGCCCTCGGTGACTCGTACTCCGCCGGCTACGGCCTCGGCGACCGGACCCGGCTGCCCACGAGCGCGTGCGTGCAGTCCGCCCGTGACTACCCGCACCGGCTCGCGGCGCGGTTCGGCCTCGACCTGACCGACGTCACGTGTGCGGGCGCCACCAGCGAGGACGTCACGACCGGACACCAGTTCAAGGGCGTCCCCCCGCAGATCGAGTCGCTGTCCTCGCGCACTCGGCTCGTGACCCTGACGATCGGCGGCAACGACGCGGACCTGTTCGGCACGGCCGCGTCGTGCCTGGCGATCTCGGCCGACGGCCCGGTGTTCTCCGGACGTGACGCGCCGTCGTGCAGGAGCACGCTCGTGCAGGACGGTGAGGACCAGCTCAGCGTGAAGATCCAGTCGCGGGTCGCGCTCGGCATCGCCGACACCCTCGCAGCGGTGCAACGGGCCGCGCCGAACGCCGTCGTCGTGTTCCTCGGGTACCCGGCGATCTTCCCGGACGCCGAGCACACCCCGGCGAAGGGCTGCTTCCGATCGGCGCTCGACCTCGGCACGCTCGCCGGGTCGTTTCCCTCGGACACCTTCCCCTTCACCGACGACGACGTGGCGTACCTGCACGGCGTGCAGGAGGAGCTCGATGCGGTGTCCGCGTCCGCCGCCGACGCCGCCGGGGTGCGGTTCGTCGACGTCCTCGAACGCACCGAGGCCCACTCGGCCTGCGCCCCGGCGGACGAGCGCTACGTCGCAGGCGTCAGCCTCACCGGCTCGAGCGACCTGCGGCGCATCGATCTGCAGGCCGGCGCCCTGCACCCCAACGGCCGCGGTGTCGCGTACCTCACCGACCAGATGGCCGACGCGATCCGGGAACTCGCCGGCTGACCCGTCCGGACCCCGCGGTGTCCGCGTGGGCCGCCGGTGGGACGACGCAGACCGGTGCCGCCGTCTCACGCACCACGTCGTGGAGCAGTGCGCCCGAAAGCACCCGCACGTGTCCCCGTCCGAGCACCACGAGCGACGCCCGCCGCGTGCGCGACGCGATGGCGTGCCCCGGGTGTCCCTCCACGAGCAGTGGCCGGATGCGTACCGCCGGGAACCGCGCGGTCAGGTCCTCGGTGACCCGCTGCAGCAGTTCGGCGTTCCGGGCGCGCCACCGCAGGGGGTCCTCGGCGAAGTCGGTGAGCCCGGTCCGGGTCAGCACGGGCATCTCCCACGCCCGGAGCAGCGTCAGTCGCCGGTGCAGCCGGACGGCTTCGGTGACGGCGATCGAGACGGCCCGTTCGTCGATCGGTTCCTCGACGGCCAACACCACGTCGCCGTCGATCGGGTGCGGGCCCTCGGGGACGACCACGGTCGGCACGGCCGCGCGGATCGCCACGCGCGCCGGATCGCCGCCGGCGGTCGAACCCCGTCGGCTCCGGAACGTCCCGATCACCAGCAGGTCGCCGCCGTCCGACTCCTCGACCAGGGCGGTGGCGAACGGCCCGGCGTGCCGGTGCACCTCGACGGTGGCTCCGGGCAGGGCTGCGCGAGCGGCCTCGGCGAGGCGGTCGGCGACGGGTCCGG
The DNA here is from genome assembly GCF_031844325.1 of Curtobacterium sp. BRB10. Lineage (NCBI taxonomy): Bacteria > Bacillati > Actinomycetota > Actinomycetes > Micrococcales > Microbacteriaceae > Curtobacterium > Curtobacterium sp. BRB10. Next base: position 274,277 of record NZ_JAUZVA010000003.1, on the reverse strand, counting down.
GGCCCTCGATCGCCGGGTCGGCGCCGATGATCCGGACCCGCTCGATCCCGCTGTCCGCGCGGGCGACGATCCACCGCAGCGCCTCGTCGTGCGGCATCGCGGCGTCTGCGGCCAGCGTCACCGTCGTCCATCGTTCGTCCATCCCGATCGGCCTCCTCCATCGCAGGTCCTCCGGGGGCGTCACACGGCGCTCCGTGCGCCACACGGTACTCCCGGCGGGACGTGGGGAACCGGCGGTGGGGCCGGGCGCGTCGGGTGGTACGTGGCGCGCGTGTGGTGATCCGGGCCTCCCGGCCGGGTCTGCGTAGTCTCGGGGCGTGGTCGTGAGCGCCGGACTGTTGCTGCACCGGACCGGTCCGTCCGTGCCCGAGGTCTTCCTCGCGCACATGGGCGGGCCGTTCTGGCGGAACCGGGCGCGTGCCTGGTCGATCCCGAAGGGGCTGGTCGAGGCGGGCGAGGAGCCGGTCGGCGCCGCGCTGCGCGAGTTCGCCGAGGAGATCGGCGTGCCCGCCCCGGTGACCGCCGCCGACGTCACCGACCTGGGGGAGTTCCGGCAGGCGTCGGGCAAGCGCGTGCGGGTCTTCGCGGCCGAGGCGTCGGCGTTCTCGGTCGACACCGTGCGGAGCAACACCGTGCGGCTCGAGCTGCCGCGCGGGTCGGGGCGGTTCGTCGAGGTGCCCGAGGTGGACGACGCACGGTGGGTCGGCCTCGACCACGCGCGGGAGCTGGTGGTGGCCGGGCAGGTCGCGGCGCTCGACGCCCTGGTCGCGCTCCGTCCTTGACGCGCCGTTCGGTTTGTTCGAGGGGTCACGAACTGTCGTCCGGCGGCCCTGCAACCGACACTTCTCGGCCCCTCGGGGATCGGCGCGCGGCAGGTCCTGACCGCTCGGCGGAACCTTCTTGCTCGTGTCGTGCCCCGGACACGAGCCGTGCCCGCTGGATAGTCTGAGGGGGTGTCGGGTTCTCCGGCGCCACATCAGGGGAGTACGCATGCGGCGCTGGCGCGCGGTCACGGCGGGGCTGACGGCCCTCGCACTCGGAGCAGGACTCGCGATCGGCGGCGCGACCAGTGCGTCGGCGGAGCCGGTCGGCAACTGGGGGACCTTCACCCTCAGCGGAGCGAGCCGCGCCTACACCGGCACGATGACGCTCGCCGGGTTCCCCGAGACGACCTTCACGTCGGACTCCCGGCAGTCGACCGTCGTCAGCGGGGCATCGACCTGGCAGTCGGCGTCGACACCGACGGGCGCGGTCTACGGGACGAGCCGCGGCCAGACGTACATGAACCAGCGGCCGAACGTCGATTCGCCCAGCTCCGGCGCATCGACCACCACCTACACGTTCGCCGAACCGACGCCGGGTGCCCAGAGCTGGTCGTTCGTGCTCGGCGACGTCGATGCCGACCGGGCGACCATCTCGGCCACCGTCTCCGGAGGCGGCGCCGCGACCGCGGAGCAGCTCGGCTACGTGAGCTCCTACAACTCGTGCTCAGCCGCCGCCGCCGGAGGGCCGTCGTGCGTCGCCGACCCCGACGGCACGACCGGGCAGGACCTGCCCACCTGGGACCCCGCGACCCGCACCCTGACGGGCAACAGCGGAGCCGTCGACACCGCCGGCGCCACGGCCTGGTTCACGCCGACCGTCTCGCTCACCAGCCTGACGATCACGTACCAGCAGCGGAGCGGATTCCCCGTCTACCAGACCTGGTTCGCCAACCGCACCGCCGCGATCACCGGTACGGCGACCCTCGACGGCGTCCCCATCGCCGGGGCGATCGTCCGCGTCACCGCTCCGCGCGGCACCGTGTACACGACGACCACCAGTCCCGACGGCACCTACGCGTTCCCGCAGTTGCCGGTCATCGCGAACTACCGCGTCGAGATCGCCCCGCCGGACGGTGCCGACGGGCCCGACCAGCCCGCGAGGGTCTCCCTCGCCCAGACCGGCTCGCCGGGCGGTGTGGACCAGCAGGCCGACTTCGCGTTCACGTCGCCAGAGGACACCGTGTCGGTCATCGGCACCGTGGTCGACGAGGACGGCCGACCGGTCTCGAACCTCGAGGTCGTCATCACCGACCCGGTCTCCGGGGACGTCCTCGTCGACACGACCACGAACAGCGACGGGGTCTACACCGGCTCGGACCTGCCTGCGGACACCGACCTCGACGTCTCCGTGGCGAACGAGCCGCCCGTGACCATCACGACCGACGACGCAGCGCCGGCGATCCCCGACGAGATCGACGTCCCGGCCGCCGTCGTCGCGACGGTCGCCGGTGTGGTCTCGCTCGACGGTTCACCCGTGCCCGCAGGAGCGGTGGTCGAGCTCGTCGACGGCACCGGCGCCGTGGTCGCATCGACGGAGACCGATGCCGACGGGCGCTACGTCTTCGCCACCGCGGCGGGCACGTTCACCGTCCGGACCGGACGACCGGAGGCGGGGGCGACCGGGACGACCTCGAACACCGGTGTGACGGCCGTCGCCGGCGAGCGTGCTTCGTCCGACCTGCCGTTCGCCTCAGCAGCCCCCGCCGCCGAGGTCACGACCGACCAGCCCGGCACGGTCGCCGACACGAACGGCGAACCCGTTCCCGACGTCGAGGTCGTCGCGACACCGACGGACCCGCAGTCCGGCGATCCCGTGTCGGTCGTCACGGACGACGACGGTGCGTTCGACCTGCCCGGGCTGGAGCCGACGACCGAGTACGTCGTATCGGTCGACGTCGAGGGGGCCGAGACGGCGACCGTCGTCACTCCGGAGTCCGGGGCCGCGACGCCGCTGGCGTTCGTCGTGCGGGCAGCAGTGGGTCCGGCTCCGGCTCCCGCTCCCGCTCCCGCTCCGTCGCCTGCTCCGAGCGGCCCTCCTTCGGCGGCTCCGGCCGCCCCCGCTGCCGGCTCGGGCTCGGCACCGGTGTCGGGCCGGGGCGACGCGGGCGACAGTGGCCCGCTGGCCTACACAGGGGCGGACCTCCGGCCTGGACTCGTCGCCGCCGGGGTGCTCGTGCTGCTCGGTGCGGCACTGCTGACCTCCCGTGCGGTGCGCAACCGCCGCCGCACGGACCACCTGCAGGACTGACCGAGCGGCGGGCGTGGCGGGCGGAGGCGGAGGTCGCACGACACGCCCCCCGCGTACGCCGAGGGGTCACGAACCGTCGCCAGACGAGCCTGCAGACGACAGTTCGTGCGACCCCGGCGCCCTGCTGACGGCATGTCGTGACCACTCGGCGACCGCGCCCGTGATCCGCGCCGGCGCTCGTGCAAGCCCCTAGCGCGTCCGCGGCCGCCGCACCGAACCCGTGGCGACGCCGATCGACCCCGTGACCGTCTGGATCGCCCGCCCGACGACCGGCACCGACGTGGTGACGACCGCGAGCGACGACGTGATGGCCTCGATGGACGACGTCGACAGGTGCTCCTGCGTGTGCGTGTGCACCGGGAACCCACGGCGCGCCAGCACGACGACCCCGAGCGCCCCGACCAGCACCGCGGCACCGGCGAACGGCAGGTACTGCAGCCCGACGATCCCGAGGGCCTGCCCACCGAACGCCGCCCCGCCGGCGATGCCGATGTTCGACGCCCCGTTGACCAGCGCGCCGGCGATGTCGGGGGAGACGCCCCCGGCACGGATCGCCGCGGCCATGAAGAGCGTGCCGGTCGTGCCGTTCGCGGCCATCCAGACGCCCGCGACGACCATCGTCCCGATCAGGGAGCCGTGCACGAACGGCATCGTCGCGAAGGCCACGGCCATCACGGCGACCGAGGCGATGAGCGTCTGCCGGGGCGCACGGTCGACGAACATGCCGGCGAGCCAGAGCCCGACGACACCGGTGCCACCGAGCACGAGCAGCGCCCCGCTGACCATTCCGGCGTCGAGCCCGGCGTCGATCGCGTACGGCCCGATGTAGGTGTAGACGACGTAGTGCCCGCCGAACAGGAGCATGTCGGCGATCACGACGGACAGCAGTCCGGTGCGCGCCCAGGCCTTCGGCGACCCGATGTGCGGCGACGAGGCACCGCGGACGGCGGGCAGGAACAGCAGGGCGACGACCGCGAGTGCCGCCGCTGCGACACCGACGGAGAACACGGCCTGGCGCCAGCCGATGTGCTGCGCGACCCAGGTCGCGACCGGCACGCCGAGCACGAACCCGAGCGAGCTGCCCGAGTACACGAACGCGATCGCCCGTCCCGCCAGCCGCGGCGGGACGATCCGGGTGGCGTACGCCGAGGCGACCGAGAAGAACAGTGCGTGCGCGATGCCGCCGACGACGCGTCCGGCGCAGACCACGGCGAACGACGGCGCGAGCGCGACCATCAGGTTCGACACGGTGTAGCCGACGAGCGTGGCGACGAGCACGGTCTTGCGGGGCAGCTTCGCGGTGAACGCGGTGAGCGGCAGCGCGAGGAGCGCGACGGCCGCGGCGTACACGGTGATGACGATGCCCATGGTGGCCTCGGTCACGCCGAGGTCGGCGCTCATCGTGCCGAGCAGCCCGACGGGCATGAGCTCGGTGGTGATGGCGAAGAACGTGGCCAGTCCGAGCACGGCGATGCCGACGATGGACTGACTGGTGACGGTGATCGGCCGCGTGTGGGTCGACACGGCCGAGGTGGTGGTGTTGGTGGACACGCTGCTGACCTCCTCCGAGGCACGGTGGAGCGCGCGACGATGCCGATCGTTCTGACGGCGGTGACCGGGAGGGTCTGCGGGGCGCGCTCGCTGGCGGATGTGGATGATGTGGGTACGACTCCACGACGAGTGCGCTCATCCAGTGTTGCACGATGGAACGACTCTCGCGAGGGCATCCGGCAAATACATCGGAGCGCTCCAACGAAACACTCAGCTACGCCGTCGCCGCTCAGTACTCGTTCGTCACCCGGCCCTGGACCCCGCCGCCGCGCAGCTCGATCGTCAACGTGCCGCTCCTGGACTGCGCCGACATCGACACCGACCCGTGCAGCGCCGCCTGCCGCGGGAAGCACGCCGTCGACGACTCGATGCGGTCCGCCGTGGCCACCAGGCAGATCGTCGACCGGTCGGTCCCGATGCCGGCCCAGACGTTCCAGGGGGTCTCGGCGGTCCCGCCGTCGAGCGCCCGGTTCGTGAAGACCAGTCGGGTCGTGTGCAGGCTCACCGGCGCAGCGACCGGCCCCGGCAGCTGGTCGGCGTACGTCTGCGGGACGTCGAGCAGCTGTTCGAGCGTCACCGTCCCCGCCGTCGGCGTGACACTCGGCGCCGCGGCGACGTCGGGCTGCGCAGTCCCGACGAGGGTCCCGGCGGCGAACGCGACGCCCACCGCCGCAGCCGCGCCGCCCGCGATCCAGGCGCGTGGTCGCTCCGTCCACAGCCACCGCCCCCACCGCGATCGCTCGGTCGGCACTGCCTGGAGGCCCGGCTCGTCCCCGCCCTCGCCCCGCGCGTCGTCGACGTGGTCGCCCCCACCGCCGTCGGTCGCCTCCGACACGTCGGCTCCGGCAGGCACCGCCGCCGAACTGGCGGGCGAGGACACGACCGCCGCGTCAGCGGGCGAAGACACGGGCACCGGCGCGGGCCCCGGACCCGACCACGTCGCGGACGGGACCGACGTCCGGACCGGGCCCGGGCCTCCCGGCAGTGGATCCCGCGCCGTCGACCCCGCACGCACGCGGGGTCGTCGTCCGCGTTCCAGGTCCTGCAGCGCGATCCGGGCGCGCGCCGCGTCCGCCGGGCTCGATCCTGCTCCCCAGGCGACGGCCTCGAGCCGTGCCCGTTCCGCTGCCACGTCGTCGTGGGCCATGCGCACTCCCGCTCTGCCGGTCGCGTGGACAGGTCCATCGTGGCACCGCCGAGCCGTGCGCGCGCACCCAGAACGAGGGAGTAGGCGTGGTGCATGAGCACCGACCCCATGCCGCAGCACGACGCCGACGCCGAGACCCTCGAACCGCTGAGCCACGACACCCAGTCCGGCGAGGCCGACTACGTCGCGACCAGCCCCGGCGGCGCCGGCACGGAACGTCACGTGCCGACCGCCGACGAGGAGCAGGGCCGCGGTACCGAGTACGACCCGGTCGACCAGGGACCGCAGCAGGAGGGCCAGGGCGGCTAGCGGACCACGCGTCGCAGCACGGCGCGTTCGCCGTACGTCCAGGTCGCACTCGTCACGACGTAGAGCGCGGCGGCCAGCGGTGCGATCGCCGCGAACACGACCGTGACGAACGGCACGTACCGACCCACGGCGGCGGTTGCGGCGGCGCCGGGGACGCCCGGTTCCGGTGCCGGCACCGGGTTCCAGTGCGCGTTCGACCGGCGGCTGAGCTCGACGACGACCGCGAGCACCGCCAGCAGGACCAGCACCACCCAGGCGTGCACCCACAGCGGCGTCGTCAGGGTGACGACGAGCGAGTGGCCGAGCGGGACCCCGACGAGCGTCGCCTCCAGCAGGGCGTTCGTGGTGCCGCCGATCGAGGCGTGCGTGAACAGGGCGTAGACGAGCGACACGACGGGCGCCTGCGCCAGGACGGGCAGGCAGCCGGCCAGCGGCGAGACCTTCTCGTCGGTGTACAGCTGCTGCACCGCTCGCTGCAGGCGCTGGGTGTCGCGGCCGTACCGCTTCCGCAGCGCCGCGAGCTGTGGTGCGAGGCGCCGGCGGTCCCGCTCGGCCCGCACCTGCAGCACGGACAGCTGGACGAGCACCAGGCGGACGGCCAGGGTGAGGAGCACGACGGCGATCGCCGCGGCGAACGAGCCGGCGACGGGGTAGAGCGCCGCGGTGAGGGCGGTGACGAGGTCAGCGCCGCCGTGCAGCAGCGGGCCGATGAGGGGCAGGGTGGACAGGTCCATGACGGTTCCGATCGGTGGTGGGTCAGCGGGGTGCGCGAGCGGCCCGGCCACCGGTCGGTGGTCAGGCCGGGGTCGCGACCCCCGGTGCCCGTGAGCGGACGTGGCCGTCGGCGTCGGGGTGGCTCCACCCGATCCGGGTGACCAGGTCCGGTACCGCCGACCGGTCCGACACGGATGCCGATCCGACCCCGAGGACGGCTGCCAGCACCGCGACGAGCAGCCGGGCGACGACGACGGCCACGGCGACCGCGGTCAGCCCGAGTGCCGCAACGGCCAGCAGAGGCAGCACCCCGGCGGCCGGGTCGCCGAGCACCAGCGCGGCGGTGGCGCGGAGCAGCAGCAGGACGGCGGTCATGGTCCGTTCAGCGTAACGCCCGCGTGCCGTCGAGGACCGGAAGGTGCGGCGGGGGAGGATCACGGCATGACCGCAGGTTCGCCGAGCACCCCAGCGACCGTCGCGCTCGAGGCGGCCGGGGTCCCGTACACGCCGCATGTGTACGAGCACCACGAGAGCGCCACCAACTTCGGAGAAGAGGCGGCCGCCGCCCTCGGGCTGCGCGAGGAGCAGGTCTTCAAGACCCTCGTCGTCTCCGTCGACGGCACCCTCGCCGTCGCGATCGTGCCGGTGGCGAACCGGCTCGACCTCAAGGCGATCGCCGCAGCCGTCGGGGGCAAGAAGGCGACGCTGGCCGATCCCGCCCTCGCCGAGAAGCGCACGGGCTACGTGGTCGGCGGGATCAGCCCGGTCGGCCAGAAGACCCGGCTCCGCACCGTGCTCGACGAGTCGGCGCTGTCGTACGCGAGCATCTTCGTGTCCGGCGGACGTCGAGGCTTTGACGTCGAGGTGGCACCGACGGACCTCGCGCGGATCACCGAGGCGGTCGCAGCACCCATCGCGCGGACCTGAGTCGGGTCGCCGCAAGTTTTTTCGGCACCCGGGAATGACCCGGGCCCTCCTGCGTTGCATTGAGTCGAAGGCACTCAAGTTCCCCAGGAGGTCCCTTTGCCAGAGACGTTCGGCCCGACCGGTAGCAACGACTCGTTCGACGAGTTCCTCGCCCGCCTGCTCGCGGCACAGCGCACCGGTGACCAGCAGCGCGTCCGCGCGTTCGGTCGACCGGTCGACATCACCCGGCTGCTCAGCCGCCGGACCCACGAGCTGCTCCAGCACACCGCCGAGTACGCGGTCGCGCAGGGGCAGCGCGAGATCGACGCACTGCACATCCTGCAGGTGCTCGTCCGCACCGAACCGTTCGACGCCGTCGTGCGTTCCGCCGGGGTCGACCCTCAGCGACTCGCCGAGGAGATCGAGCAGCGCCTGCCGATGGCGCACGAGCCGCTGACCGAGCAGACCGGCCGCCCGGCACTGACCGGCACCGCCCAGCGCATCCTCGTCGAGGCGACGCAGGCAGCGCGGGGCTTCGGCAGTACCTACACCGACCCCGAGCACGTCTTCTTCGCGCTCGTGATGGACCAGGAGACCGTGACCGGCCAGCTGCTCGCCAGCGCCGGGATCACCCCGCAGGTCATGCAGGACTACGCCCAGCAGGCCGCGGCAGCAGCACGAGAGGGGCGCCCCATGCCAGGAACCGGTGCGACGATCGGAACGGCCGAGTCCGGTTCCGACAGCGACACCCCGACGCTCGACCAGTTCGGCACCGACCTCACCGAGCGCGCCCGTGACGGGCACGTCGACCCGGTGATCGGCCGCGCCGACGAGATCGAGCAGACCGTCGAGATCCTGCTCCGTCGTACCAAGAACAACCCGGTGCTGATCGGTGAGCCCGGCGTCGGCAAGACCGCGATCGTCGAGGGCCTCGCCCAGCGCATCGTCGACGGTGACGTCCCCGCCCTGCTGCAGGGCAAGCGGGTCGTCGCGCTCGACCTGCCCGGCATGCTCTCCGGCACCCGCTACCGCGGCGACTTCGAGGAGCGGCTCACCAAGGCGATGGACGAGATCGCGGCGCACGCCGACGAGCTCATCGTCTTCGTCGACGAGCTCCACACCGTCGTCGGCGCCGGTGGCGGCGGCGAGGGCGGCTCGATGGACGCCGGCAACATCCTCAAGCCGCGGCTCGCCCGCGGCGACCTGCACCTGGTCGGCGCCACGACGCTCAACGAGTACCGACGGATCGAGAAGGACGCCGCGCTCGAGCGCCGGTTCCAGCCCGTCACGGTGGGGGAGCCCACCGTCGAGGACGCCGTCGCGATCCTGACCGGCCTCGCCCCGCGCTACGAGGAGCACCACGGCGTCGCCTACACGCCCGAGGCACTCCGCGCCGCCGTCGAGCTCTCGCACCGCTACGTGACCGACCGGCACCTGCCGGACAAGGCCATCGACCTCATCGACCAGGCCGGTGCACGCCGTCGCCTCGCCCTGTCGGGCGACGTCGACGTCGAGGCACTGCGTGCCCAGGTCGCCGACCTGACGGCCCGCAAGGACCGCGCGGTCGCCGAGGAGCACTACGAGGAAGCGTCCGACCTGCGTGACGAGATCGTCGGACTGGAGGCCCGGATCACCGCCGCCTCGTCGGCGGACGCAACCCGCCCCTCCCGTCAGGAATCCGCGGACACGTCGATCACGGAGGCCGACATCGCCGCCGTGGTGTCACGTGCCACCGGGATCCCGGTGACCCGCCTCGGCTCGGCCGACAAGACGCGGCTCGCAGCGCTCGAGTCCGAGCTGCACGACCGCGTCGTCGGCCAGGACGACGCCGTGCGGGCGATCGCCAAGGCGGTACGGCGCAGCCGGACCGGCATGGGCGACCCGCGTCGTCCGGTGGGCAGTTTCCTGTTCCTCGGCCCGACGGGTGTCGGCAAGACCGAACTCGCGAAGGCCCTGGCGTCGTCGCTGTTCGGTGACGAGTCCGCCATGCTCCGCTTCGACATGAGCGAGTTCGGCGAACGCCACACCGTCTCCCGCCTGGTCGGTGCCCCTCCCGGGTACGTCGGCTACGACGAGGCCGGCCAGCTCACCGAGCGTGTCCGTCGCAACCCGTACTCGGTGATCCTGCTCGACGAGGTCGAGAAGGCCCACCCGGACGTCTTCAACCTGCTGCTGCAGGTCCTCGACGACGGCCGGCTCACCGACGGGCAGGGGCGGACGGTCGACTTCCGGAACACCGTGGTCATCATGACGTCGAACATCGGCTCGGAGTTCCTGGCCTCCCGCTCGGGAGCGCTCGGGTTCTCCCCGGTCGGTGCGACGGAGGGCTACGCCGAAGACGACCTGCGGGCCCGCGTGATGGGCAAGCTGCGCGAGGCGATGCGGCCCGAGTTCATCAACCGCATCGACGAGATCGTGCTGTTCCGCAAGCTCGACCGGTCCCAGATCGCGTCGATCGTGTCGCTGCTGCTGCAGGACACGGCGCTCCGGCTGGTCGCACAGGACATGCTCCTGTCGGTGTCCGACGCGGCGGTCGACTGGCTCGCCGAGCACGGGTACGAGCCGGAGTACGGCGCCCGCCCGCTCCGTCGGCTCATCCAGCGCGAGGTCGACGACCGTATCGCGACCCTGGTGGTCGAGGGCGGGGTCACCGCGGGTGACACCGTGCGGGTCGACGTCGAGGGCGACTCCCTGACGGCGAGCGTCGCGGAGCACGCGGCGGTCTAGTCCGGTCGCACGCACACGAGGGCCCGGTACCGATCCGGTACCGGGCCCTCGGCGTGCACGGACCGCGTTGGGGCGCAGCGCGCCGGCGCCGCCGCGCACCGTGCGTGCTCCGTCACGCGGTGCCAGGTTGCCCGTACCGTGCAGGCCTGCGATCCCGCACCGAGCGCGCGGGCTGCCACCGGCCCGCCGACGGTGCACCGTGCAGCCGGGAGTTCCGGCGCCGGAGCACGACGGGAACTCGGCACGCAGCCGGCAGGTTGACGCGAGACCACGAACCTCGCACCGTGGTCAGCCTGTTCGGGAATGCAATTCCGGATGTTCTCCGGAAAAAGGGTTGCGCTCCGAATTGCGGTACCGATAGTGTTCACTCGTCGCGAACGGTCGAACATTCGACCCGGACGACTCCGCCAGCTCGAGACCGAAAGGGGGCCGACCATGATGATCTCCGCAACCACTCCGTTCCGTGGAATCCGTGGACGCGTCGGTACCCCGTTCCGCGTCCGCTGACCCGGAGCGTCCCACTCTCCTGACACCTGTGCCTCCGGGCACCGTGCGCTGAGCCGATCAGGCCCGCGCAGCACCGGTTCGTTCGTCTGCTGAACGGTTCGTCGACTCGTCGATGCGTGCCGTCCGATCTGCGCGGACGACGCCGGAAGAATGTCGGTGGACAGTGTGACGCTCTCGGTGGCGGCGAGCATTCCGCGATCGTTGTCCGAACATTTCCGGACCATCCCGGAGTGCATTCTCACGCATTCAATTCCTGCTGCCCGCAACCCGGGCGGATTCGTCCTGCCCGACACCCGGGCAGCTCTGCCGTGCCCTGAAGGGGAACACCGTGTCCACGAAGACCACCACCCGTCCACCCGATACCCGCGCGGTGCGCCGCCGGGTCTCACTCGCCGACCGCATCGCACTCCGAGTCGGGATGTCGCTCATCATCTGGAGCCGACGCACCCGCAAGGAGCGGCCCGAGCTCGACCTCGCCACGCTGGCCCGCCTCGAGCGGGAACGCCAGCAGCGCGAGGCCGACTGGATCACCCAGGGCGCCACCATGCGGATGTGGCGCTGACCCGCGGCGCTGCGTCGGCGGCGCCACACGCTCGCACGCATGGTGCGAGGTTCCGTAGTCCGTGGCCGCCCCTCGGGGTGGCACCACGTCCGGAACCTCGCACCACGCCGGGCCACCCTCGCACCGTGCGCCGACGGGTCGGACGCACCCCGGGCCTCCCGTACCGTTGGTGGGTGACCGAAACCGCTGCTGCACTCGTCGAACGCCTCACCGCCCTCGTGCCGGACTTCCCGAAGCCGGGGGTGCTCTTCCGTGACGTGACGCCGGTGTTCTCCGACGCCGTCGCGTTCGGCCGCGTGTGCGAAGCACTCGCGGCACCGTTCGCGGTCGGGGCTGGGTTCGACGCCGTCGCCGGCATCGAGGCCCGGGGCTTCGCACTGGCCGGGGGCATCGCCGCCCAGCACCAGGTCGGCGTGCTCACCGTGCGCAAGGCGGGCAAGCTCCCCGGCGAGGTCCTCAGCGAGCAGTACGCGCTCGAGTACGGCGAGGCCGAACTCGAACTGCGCCCCGGCCAGCTGCCCGCCGGCACCCGGGTGCTCGTCGTCGACGACGTCCTGGCCACCGGCGGGACCGGCGCGGCGACCATCACCCTGCTCGAACGGGCTGGGTACCAGGCCATCGGGTTCGCCGCCCTGCTCGAGCTCGACGGCCTGAACGGTCGTGAGCGCCTCGAGCCGCGCCTGCCCGTCGCGACGCTCGGCGCCGTCCCGGCCTGATCGCGGGCAACTGCGCGGTCGGGGCCGCATCCGTTCTCTCCACAGGCGCGTCCCGGCGTCCGCGCGCGAGCACGTCTCGCACTAGTCTTGACGCACCATTTCGATCGAGGAGTCCCATCATCGTGACCGAGTCAGTCGCACCCGCGCCCGCCGAGCTTCCCCAGGCACCCGAGCCCCGGACCGCGACGACGACCACGACCGGCACCGAGCTCTTCGACGGTGAGCGCGGCATCGTCGCGATCCGCGTCGACGGTGTCCTCAAGGACCTCGCGGCGGACGTGCAGGCCGGCGAGACCGCCGAGGCCGTCACCCTGCAGGAGCAGGACGGGCTCGACATCCTCCGCCACTCGGCCGCCCACGTGCTGGCGCAGGCCGTGCAGCAGATCAACCCGGACGCCAAGCTCGGCATCGGGCCGCCCGTCACCGACGGCTTCTACTACGACTTCGACGTCGCCGAGCCCTTCACCCCCGAAGACCTCAAGGCGATCGAGAAGGGCATGGACCGCATCGTCAAGCAGGCCCAGCGCTTCCGTCGCGTGGTCGTCACCGACGAGCAGGCGCGCGAGCTGATGGCGGGGGAGCCCTACAAGCAGGAGCTCATCGGCCTCAAGGGTGCAGCGTCCGACGGCGACTCCGGCGAGAGCGTCGAGGTCGGTGCCGGCGAGCTCACCGTGTACGAGAACGTCGACCCGAAGTCGGGCGAGGTGCTCTGGCAGGACCTCTGCCGCGGCCCGCACGTCCCGCACACCCGCTGGATCGGCAACGCCGCCAAGCTCATGCGCGTCGCCGCCGCGTACTGGCGCGGCTCCGAGAAGAACCCGCAGCTGCAGCGCATCTACGGCACCGCCTGGCCCGACAAGGACCAGCTCAAGGCGTACCTGGTGCGCCTCGAGGAAGCCGCCAAGCGCGACCACCGCAAGCTCGGCGCCGAACTCGACCTGTTCTCGTTCCCCGACGAGATCGGTTCCGGCCTGGCGATCTTCCACCCGAAGGGCGGCATCATCCGCCGCGAGATGGAGGACTACTCGCGCCGTCGGCACGAGGAGAACGGCTACTCGTTCGTCTACACGCCCCACATCACCAAGGGCGACCTGTTCGAGACCTCCGGGCACCTCGGCTGGTACAAGGACGGCATGTTCCCGGCCATGCACATGGACGAGGCGAAGGACGAGGACGGCAACGTCACCCGGCAGGGCGCCGACTACTACCTCAAGCCGATGAACTGCCCGATGCACATCCTGGCGTACCGGTCGCAGCCCCGCTCCTACCGCGACCTGCCGCTCCGGATGTTCGAGTTCGGCACGGTGTACCGCAACGAGAAGTCCGGCGTGATCCACGGGCTCACCCGCGTGCGCGGCCTGACCCAGGACGACGCGCACATCTTCACCACGCAGGAGAAGATGAAGGAGGAGCTCACCACGACCCTCGCGTTCGTGCTCTCGCTCCTGCGCGACTACGGCCTCGACGACTTCTACCTCGAGCTGTCGACGAAGGACCCGGAGAAGTACGTCGGTGACGACGAGGTCTGGGACGTCGCGACGGAGACCCTGCGTCAGGTCGCCGAGGAGTCTGGCCTCGAGCTCGTGCCGGACCCCGCCGGCGCCGCGTTCTACGGCCCGAAGATCTCGGTCCAGGCCCGCGACGCCATCGGCCGCACCTGGCAGATGTCGACCGTGCAGCTCGACTTCAACCTGCCCGAGCGCTTCGGCATCGACTACACCGCGGCCGACGGCTCCCGCCAGCGTCCGGTGATGATCCACCGCGCGCTGTTCGGCTCGATCGAGCGATTCTTCGGGGTCCTCACCGAGCACTACGCGGGTGCCTTCCCGGCGTGGCTGTCACCCGTCCAGGTCGTCGGCATCCCGGTCGCGGCCGAGTACGGCGACTACCTCGACGAGGTCATCGCGAAGCTCCGCGCCCACGGCGTCCGCGCCGAGGTCGACCACTCGGACGACCGCATGCAGAAGAAGATCCGCACCCACACCAAGGCGAAGGTGCCGTTCCAGCTCATCGCCGGTGGCGACGACCGTGACGCCGGTGCCGTCTCGTTCCGCTTCCGTGACGGCCGCCAGGACAACGCGGTGCCCGTGGACGAGGCTGTGGACCGCATCCTCACCGCGATCCGCGAGCGCGCGCAAGTCTGATGCCCGACGAGCAGGACCCGCTGGTCATCCGGGACGCCGCTACCGCGGCGGCCGTCCCGGATGCCTTCCAGCGTCTGTGGAACCCGCACCGGATGGCGTACATCGACGCCGGCCGCGAGGGCGAGGGCCGCGGCTACCGCGACGACTGCCCGTTCTGCGAGGCGCCGCACAAGACCGACGAGGACGCCCTCATCGTCGCGCGCGGCGAGCACGCCTACGTCCTGCTCAACCTGTTCCCGTACAACAACGGCCACCTGCTCGTCTGCCCGTACCGGCACGTCCCGCTCTACGACGAGGCGACCCCGGACGAGCTGCGCGAGATGGGGGAGCTCACGCAGACCGCGATGCGCGTGCTCCGGCAGGTGTCCCACTGCGACGGCTTCAACATCGGCATGAACCAGGGCGAGGTCGCCGGAGCGGGCATCGCCGCGCACCTGCACCAGCACATCGTGCCACGGTGGGCGTCCGACGCGAACTTCTTCCCGATCATCGCCCGGACGAAGTCGATGTCGCAGATGCTCGGCGAGACCCGCCGACTCGTCGCCGAGGGCTGGCCCGCACAGCACTAGACTGTCGGCATCATGAGCGACAGCAGCAGCACCCCGAGCACCCCCGGCACCTCGATCACCGGCTCCGACCGCGTCAAGCGCGGACTCGCGGAGATGCTCAAGGGCGGCGTCATCATGGACGTCGTCGACGCAGAGCAGGCCCGCATCGCGGAAGAGGCCGGCGCGACCGCCGTCATGGCCCTCGAGCGCGTCCCCGCCGACATCCGCGCCCAGGGCGGCGTGGCCCGCATGTCCGACCCGTCGATGATCGAGGAGATCATCGCCGCCGTGTCGATCCCGGTCATGGCGAAGGCCCGCATCGGTCACTTCGTCGAGGCCCAGGTCCTGCAGGAGCTCGGCGTCGACTACATCGACGAGTCCGAGGTCCTGTCGCCGGCCGACTACGTCAACCACATCGACAAGTGGAAGTTCACCACCCCCTTCGTCTGCGGTGCCACCAACCTGGGCGAGGCACTCCGTCGCATCACCGAGGGCGCGGCCATGATCCGTTCCAAGGGCGAGGCCGGCACGGGTGACGTGTCCGAGGCCACGAAGCACATCCGCACCATCACCAAGGAGATCGCGGCGCTCCGCAACCTGCGTGACGACGAACTCTACGTCGCCGCGAAGGAGCTCCAGGCCCCGATCGACGTCGTGCAGGAGGTCGCCCGCACCGGCAAGCTCCCCGTCGTGCTCTTCACCGCCGGTGGTGTCGCCACCCCGGCCGACGCCGCGATGATGATGCAGCTCGGTGCCGACGGCGTGTTCGTCGGGTCCGGCATCTTCAAGTCCGGCGACCCGGCCAAGCGTGCCGCGGCGATCGTCAAGGCCGTCACCTTCCACGACGACCCGAAGGTCATCGCCGAGGTGTCCCGTGGGCTGGGCGAGGCGATGGTCGGCATCAACGTCGCCGACGTCCCCGCGCCGCACCGCCTCGCCGAGCGCGGCTGGTGAGTGCTCGGCCCCGGATCGGGGTCCTCGCGCTGCAGGGCGACTTCCGTGAGCACATCGCGTCGCTGACCGAGCTCGGCGCCGACGTGGTGCCGCTCCGTCGACCGGAGGAGATCGCGTCGATCGACGGCGTCGTGATCCCCGGCGGCGAGTCGAGCGTGATGGACAAGCTGTCCCGCGCGTTCGGCGTCGCCGCGCCGCTGTCCGAGGCGATCCGCGGGGGACTGCCGACGTACGGCACGTGTGCCGGCATGATCATGCTGTCGTCGCGGATCGCCGCCGGGATCCCGGGGCAGCAGACGCTCGAGGTGCTCGACACCACCGTGCGGCGCAACGCGTTCGGCGCACAGAACGACTCGTTCGAGACCGACATCCCGATGCCCGACCTCGGCGATGCGCCGGTACACGCGGTCTTCATCCGCGCACCGGTGGTCGAGCAGCACGGCGACGACGTGCACGTGCTCGGTGCCCTGCCGGACGGCCAGGTGGTGGCGGTGCAACAGGGCAACGTCATCGCGAGTGCGTTCCACCCGGAGGTCGCGGGCGAGGACCGCTTCCACCGGCGCTTCCTGGACCTGGTGCGCAGCGCCTGAGGCGTGATCATCCACCCGCCGCACCGGCGGAACGGGAGCCGCGCCGCGCCTCCAGGCCGGTGTTCGGCCCACAGGGCCGCTAAACTGAGCGGGACTTTCCGCAAGACGCAAGGAGAACCGTGTCCGGGCATTCCAAGTGGGCAACGACCAAGCACAAGAAGGCGGTCATCGACCAGCGCCGTGCCAAGTCGTTCGCCAAGCTGATCAAGAACATCGAGGTCGCCGCGAAGATGGGCGGTGCCGACATGTCCGGCAACCCGACCCTGGTCGACGCCGTGCAGAAGGCGAAGAAGACCTCGGTCCCCAACGACAACATCGACCGCGCCGTCAAGCGCGGTGCAGGTCTCACGGGCGAGACCATCGAGTACACGACGATCATGTACGAGGGCTACGGCCCCAACGGCGTCGCGATGCTCATCGAGTGCCTCACGGACAACAAGAACCGTGCCGCGGCCGAGGTCCGGACCGCGATGTCGCGCAACGGCGGCACCATGGCCGACCCGGGCAGCGTCGCCTACAACTTCTCGCGCAAGGGCGTCATCTCGGTCACGAAGACCGACGGCCTCGACGAGGACACCGTGATGGCCGCGGTTCTGGACGCTGGCGTCGAGGACGTCATCGACCAGGGCGGCGGCTTCGAGATCATCACCGAGGCGAGCGACCTGGTCGCCGCCCGCACCGCACTGCAGGACGCCGGCATCGACTACGACTCCGCCGACGCCGAGTTCGTCCCCGGCCTCAAGGTCCCGGTCGACGCCGAGACCGCCCGCAAGGTGTTCCGCCTGATCGACGCGCTCGAGGACTCGGACGACGTGCAGAACGTCTACTCGAACTTCGACATCCCCGCGGACGTCCAGGCCGAGCTCGACGAGGACGAGGGCGAGTAGCCGTGCTCCGTGTGCTCGGGGTGGACCCCGGGCTCACCCGGTGCGGCGTCGGCGTCGTCGAGGTCGCACCGAACCGGCGCGCACGACTCGTCCACGTGACGGTCGTGCGCACCCCACCGGACATGCCGCTCGAGCAGCGGCTGCTCCGGATCGCCGACGGCATCGCCGCCGAGATCGACGAGCACCACCCGGATGCGGTCGCCGTCGAGCGGGTGTTCGCGCAGGCGAACGTCCGCACCGTGATGGGCACCGCGCAGGCTGCCGGCCTGGCGCTGCACGCCGCGGCCGCCCGCGGGCTGCCCGTCGGGCTGCACACCCCGTCCGAGGTCAAGGCCGCCGTCACTGGCTACGGCAACGCCGACAAGCGTCAGGTGCAGACCATGATCGCGCGAGTACTCGGGCTGGACGAGGCCCCGAAGCCGGCCGACGCCGCCGACGCGCTCGCGTTGGCCGTGTGCCATGCCTGGAGGCTCGGATCACCCGACGCCGCCGGCTCGCGTGCCACGAACCTCACCCCGGCACAGCGCGCCTGGCGGGACGCCCAGGGCGGCACCGTCGACTCGCCGCTGGCCCGTGCGGCCGCCGCCGCGGCCCGCCCGCAGCGTGGCAGGACGGCGTCGTCGGTGGGCGGCCCTAGGCTCGGAGCATGATCGCGAGTCTCCGGGGCACCTGCATCGACATCGCCGGTTCGGCCGTGGTGATCGAGGTCGGGGGAGTCGGGTACGCCGTCACCGTGACGCCTGCGCACGCGCTGACGATGCGCCACGGTTCCGAGGTGTTCGTGCGGACGGCGATGATCGTGCGCGAGGACGAGCACCTGCTCTTCGGCTTCGAGTCGACCGACGCGCTGCAGGTGTTCGACCTGCTCCGCGGCGTCTCCGGCGTCGGCCCGAAGTCCGCGATGGGCGTCCTGGCCCACATGGACCCGGTACAGATCGCGAACGCCGTCGCGAACGAGGACGACGGCGCGTTCCGCAAGGTCTCCGGCATCGGCCCGAAGACCGCCAAGCTCATCATCGTCGCGCTCTCCGGCAAGCTCGTGGCCTTCGAGCAGGCCGCTGTGGTCGCTGCAGCACGTGGGACCGCAGTCCACCCCGCCGCGGTGGACGTCGTCTCGGCGCTCATCGGCCTCGGCTGGCGCGAAGACGCGGCACGGACCGCGGTCGACGACGCCGTGGCCAACGAGCCGGGTGCCGCCGCGATGGGCACCCAGGCCCTGCTCCGCGCCGCCCTCGGCGCCCTGCGACCCGCGGCAGCCGGCCGGTGAGCGGCATCACGTCCGCCGGCGCCGAGTCGCAGGAGGAACTCGCCTTCGAGGGTGCGCTCCGTCCGCGCTCGCTCGACGAGTTCGTCGGGCAGCGCAAGGTCCGTGGGCAGCTCGACCTGCTCCTCAAGGCCGCGGGCATGCAGGAGCGCACGCCCGACCACATCCTGATGGCGGGTCCCCCCGGCCTCGGCAAGACCACGCTCGCGATGATCGTCGCGCACGAGACCGGGCGACCGCTGCGCATGTCGAGCGGGCCGGCGATCCAGCACGCCGGTGACCTCGCAGCCGTGCTGTCGTCGCTCGTGCCGGGCGAAGTGCTGTTCATCGACGAGATCCACCGCATGGCCCGCTCGGCAGAAGAGATGCTCTACCTGGCGATGGAGGACTTCCGCATCGACGTGATGGTGGGGAAGGGTGCCGGTGCCACGAGCATCCCGCTCGACCTCGCACCGTTCACGCTCGTCGGTGCCACCACCCGGGCCGGCCTGCTGCCGAACCCGCTGCGCGACCGCTTCGGGTTCACCGCCCACCTCGAGTTCTACGAGAAGGACGAGCTCGAGCAGGTCCTGATCCGTGCGGCTCACCTGCTCGAACTCGACATCGACCGGACCGCCCTGCGTGAGATCGCTGGACGCTCCCGTGGCACCCCGCGCATCGCGAACCGTCTGCTCCGCCGGGTGCGCGACTACGCCCTCGTGCACCGCACCACCGACGGCATGGCCGCGGTCCGGGGTGCGCTCGACCTGTACGACGTCGACGAGCTCGGCCTCGACCGGCTCGACCGAGCCGTCGTCGAGACCATGCTGACCCGGTTCGACGGGGGCCCGGTCGGCCTCAACACCCTCGCCGTCAGCGTCGGCGAGGAATCCGAGACGATCGAATCGGTCGTCGAACCGTTCCTCGTCCGTGTCGGCCTGGTGACCCGCACCCCCCGCGGGCGCATCGCGACACCGCGGGCCTGGCGACACCTCGGCCTCACCCCGGGGCAGGGCGACGGGGCGCAGCCGGGGCTCTTCGACGACCCGGAACCCACCGCCTGACCGCCGATCAGTCGGGTGACATGCCACGGACACCGGCGTGCCCTAGACTGCTACGGCCCGAAACCGAGCAACCAGAGAAGGCAACGCATCATGGGTCAAGAAGTCATCCTCATCGTCATCGTCGTGGCGTTCGCGGCCTTCATGTTCTACAACAGCCGCAAGCGCAAGAAGCAGCAGGCCGAACTCGTGGACAAGATGGTCCCGGGCGCCAAGGTCATGCTGTCCTTCGGCCTCTACGGCACGCTCCTCTCCGTGAACGAGGAGAAGGTCACCGCTGACGTCGAGATCGCGCCGGGGACCATCGTCACCGTGCACCGTCAGACCCTGTCGCGCGTCGTCGACGACAACGCGTCCGACGTCGAGACCACCACGACCACCGAGGACGAGCCGAAGCCGGTGGCCGAGCTCAACGGCGAGCCGGTCTACGGCGAGCGGGTCGACACCGACCGTGTCGACGAGACCGACGCCACGAAGCGCAAGTCCGACGACTGACGCCCTCGGCCGCCGGGTCGTCTGACCCGGCGGCTTCCCTCTGCCGTCGCACGGTGTGCCGACGGTCCTGAACAGAAAGACGAGACGACCGGTGGCACGATCGACACCCGTCAAGAAGGCGCTGCGCTCGCTCACCTGGTTGGTGATCCTGATGGCGATCCTCGCCGGCCTGAACACCGCCGCGTCGATCCTCGCCGGCTCTTCGAAGGACGACAGCGACAAGTGGTACCAGGGCGCGAGCTGGGTCCCCGAGCTGGCTCTGGACCTGCAGGGCGGCACGCAGCTGACGCTGGCGGCGCAGAACACCGAGGGTGACTCCGTCACCTCGCAGCAGCTGCAGCAGGCGGTGAACATCATCCGCCAGCGCATCGACGCCACCGGTGTCTCCGAGTCGGAGATCAACACGCAGGGTGCGAACAACATCGTCGTCTCGATCCCGGGCCGCCCGGACAAGGCAACGATCGACCGGATCGAGGCAGCCGCCAAGCTGACCTTCCGCCCGGTGCTCTTCACCGAGGCCGCGACGAACTCCGCGGTCGGTGACGAAGGCAAGGGCACCGCATCGCCGACGCCGTACTCCCCGCCGGCCTCGCTCGCCGCGACGCCGAGCGCGAAGCCGACCAACGCGAGCGACCTGAACTGGGTCACGCCGAAGCTGCAGGACCTGTACACCAACTACAACTGCGCGGCGCCGGACGACGTCACCACGGCGCCCGACGACGAGCCCCTGGTCACCTGCGACCAGGACGGCGCGGGGAAGTACATCCTCGGCCCGGTCGAGGTCTCCGGTGCCGACATCAGCAACGCCACCTCGGGTCTCGCCACCGACTCGCAGGGCACGTCGACGGGCCAGTGGGCCGTCAACCTGACGTTCAACGGTGAGGGCTCGAAGGACTTCCGCACCGTCACGAACCGTCTCGTCTCGCTCCAGCAGCCGCAGAACCAGTTCGCGATCGTGCTCGACGGTTCGGTCATCACCGCTCCGACGACGAACTCCGCGATCACGAACGGCAAGGCGCAGATCACCGGCTCGTTCACGGCCGAGTCGTCGAAGACCCTGGCGGACCAGCTCAAGTACGGTGCGCTGCCGATCAACTTCCAGGTGCAGTCGAACGAGAACATCTCCGCGACGCTCGGTACCGCGCAGCTCATCGGTGGGCTCGTCGCCGGCCTGATCGGGCTGATCCTGGTCATCATCTACTCGGTCATCCAGTACCGGGCACTGGCCTTCGTCACCGTGCTGTCGCTCGGGATCGCCGCGGTACTCACCTACCTGGTGATCGCGATCATGTCGTGGCGCGTCGACTACCGCCTGTCCTTGGCGGGTGTGGCGGGTCTGATCGTCGCGATCGGCATCACGGCGGACTCGTTCATCGTCTACTTCGAGCGCATCCGCGACGAACTCCGTGACGGCCGGGCCCTCGAGAGTGCGGTCGAGTCCGGCTGGAAGCGTGCCCTCCGGACGATCCTGGCGTCCGACGCGGTGAACTTCCTCGCCGCCGTCACGCTCTACGTGCTCGCGGTCGCCGACGTGAAGGGCTTCGCGTTCACGCTGCTCCTCACGACGCTCATCGACATCGTGGTGGTCGCGCTCTTCACCCACCCGATGATGCAGCTCATCGCCCGCAGCCGGTTCTTCGGCGAGGGGCACCGGTTCAGTGGTCTCGACCCGGCAGCACTCGGTGCCGTCTACCGGGGGCGCGCGCAGTTCCGCGCACCCGTCGTGGACGGCAAGCGCCAGCGCAGTGCCGGTGAGGCACAGCGCCGACAGACGATCGCGGAGCGGAAGGCCCAGCAGGCCTCCGGCGACAACGGCTCGACGCCGGACGGGAAGGACGACTGATGGCCAGCTTCAGCCAGTTCGGCAGCGACCTCTACACGGGGAAGCGGTCGTACGACATCATCGGGCGCCGCAAGACCTGGTACCTCATCGCACTCGCGATGATCGTGATCTCGCTCGTCACCCCGTGGCTCCGAGGCGGGTACCAGCTCGGCATCGAGTTCACCGGCGGCTCGGAGTTCACCATCTCCGACGTCAAGACGCTCGACCAGAACATCGCCACCGAGACCGTCGAGGACGTCGTCCCGGAGTCGATCCCGCGCGTCTCGCAGCTCGGCACGCACGGCATCCGAGTCCAGACCGGGCAGCTCACCGACCGGCAGACGACCGAGGTGCAGGACGCCCTCGCGAAGGCCTACGACGTCCCGGAGAGCCAGGTCGCCGCGACCTTCATCGGCGCGACGTGGGGTGCCGACGTGCTCGCGCAGGCCATCCGTGGTCTCGTGATCTTCCTCGCCCTCGCCGCGGTCTTCATGACGCTGTACTTCCGCACCTGGAAGATGTCGCTGTCCGCGATGGCGGCGCTGCTGCACGACCTGCTCATCACGGCCGGCGTGTACGGCATCGTCGGGCTCGAGGTCACGCCTGCGGCGGTCATCGGGTTCCTGACGATCCTCGGGTACTCGCTCTACGACACCGTGGTGGTCTTCGACAAGGTGCGTGAGAACACCGCGCAGGAATCGATCCGGACGTTCAAGCAGTCGGTCAACCTCGCGGTGAACCAGACCCTCGTGCGATCGATCAACACCTCGGTCGTGGCGCTGCTGCCGGTCGCGGCGATCCTCTTCATCGGGTCGTACGTGCTCGGCGCCGGTACCCTGCGCGACATCTCGCTCGCGCTGTTCATCGGCATCATCGTCGGCACCTACTCGACGATCTTCATCGCGTCGCCGATGTACGCGCAGCTGCGCGAGAACGAGCCGAAGATCAAGGAGTCGGACGCCAAGAAGACCGCGGCGGCCGAGAAGCGCCGGCGTGAGGTCGACGCGGCTGAGGCGAACGTCTGATGCCCATCGAGATCCAGGAGATCGACGTCGCCGAGGCGCAGCGCCGAATCGACGCCGGAGCCCGCCTGTTCGACGTCCGCGAGCAGGGGGAGTGGGACGAGGTCCACGCTCCCCAGGCCACGCTCGTGCCGATGTCGGAGTTCGTGGACCGCTGGCAGGAGATCGACGGTGGCGACCAGCCGGCCATCGTCGTCTGCCACTCGGGCGGCCGTTCGTCGCGCATCGTCGCGGCGCTCGAGCAGTCGGGGGTCCCGGCAGTCAACCTCTCCGGCGGCATGCTCGCCTGGGAGCAGGCGGGGGCACCGGTGGAGCGCGACGCCCAGGGCGAACCGCGTCACGGGCACTGACCAGGGACGCGTAGTCTTGTCGGATCGAGCTCGGATCGAGCTCTCGGACCGAGTCCTGGGAGGCGCATCATGACGGACACCCGCGAAGAGCCGTCCGCGCCGAGCCGCCCGGGATCCGCCCCGCGGCCGTCGAGCCCGATCGGTCCGAACACCACCGGCAACCTCGGTTCCCTCCGCTCGCTGCTGCCGCGCCTGTTCTCGCGTGCGCAGCCGGCCGGTGCCGTGGACACGTTGATCCGCACGGTCCGCTCGCACCACCCCAAGGCCGACGTGACGCTCATCGAGCGGGCGTACTCGGTCGCCGAGCGCGCGCACGACGGGCAGAAGCGCAAGTCCGGTGAGCCGTACATCACGCACCCCGTCGCGGTCGCGCAGATCCTGGCCGACCTCGGCATCGGCACGATCACCATCGCTGCGGCGCTCCTGCACGACACCGTGGAGGACACCGACTACCAGCTCGACCAGCTGCGGGCCGACTTCGGCGACGAGATCGCGATGCTCGTCGACGGCGTCACGAAGCTCGACAAGGTCAAGTACGGCGACAGCGCGCAGGCCGAGACCGTCCGCAAGATGGTCATCGCCATGTCGAAGGACATCCGCGTCCTCGTCATCAAGCTCGCCGACCGCCTGCACAACGCCCGTACGTGGGGCTTCGTCGAGTCGACCTCCGCCACGCGCAAGGCGAAGGAGACGCTCGAGATCTACGCGCCGCTCGCACACCGGCTCGGCATCCAGATGATCAAGCTCGAGCTCGAGGACCTGTCGTTCGCGGTCCTGCACCCGAAGCTCTACGTCGAGATCGACAGCCTGGTCAAGGAACGCCAGCCGAAGCGCGAGCAGTTCGTCCAGAACGTCATCGGGACCCTGAAGAAGGACCTGAAGGCCGCCAAAGTCCGTGGTGACGTCATGGGCCGGCCGAAGCAGTACTACTCGATCTACCAGAAGATGATCGTGCGGGGTCGTGAGTTCGACGAGATCTACGACCTCGTCGGCATCCGCGTGCTCGTGCCGACCGTGCGCGACTGCTACGCCATGCTCGGATCGGTGCACGCCCGGTGGACCCCGCTGCCCGGTCGCTTCAAGGACTACATCGCGACCCCCAAGTTCAACCTGTACCAGTCGCTGCACACCACGGTGCTCGGACCGCAGGGTCGCGCGGTCGAGATCCAGATCCGCACGCACGAGATGCACCAGCGCGCCGAGTTCGGTGTCGCCGCACACTGGAAGTACAAACAGCGCGCTGCCGGCCGTGACGCCGGCACCTCGTCGACCACGGACGACCAGGACATGGCGTGGCTCGCCCACATCACCGACTGGCAGGCCGAGACCAGCGACCCTGGTGAGTTCCTGGACTCGCTGCGCTACGAGATCGGAGCCAAGGAGACCTACGTCTTCACGCCGCAGGGCAAGGTCATCGGTCTCCCCGCCGGAGCCACCCCGGTCGACTTCGCCTACGCGGTGCACACCGAGATCGGCCACCGCACCATGGGTGCGAAGGTCAACGGCCGCCTCGTCCCGCTCGAGAGCCAGCTGTCGAGCGGCGACGTCGTCGAGATCTTCACGTCGAAGAACCCCGACTCCGGCCCCTCGCAGGACTGGCTGCAGTTCGTCCGCAGCCCCCGCGCGCGCAACAAGATCAAGCAGTGGTTCACCAAGGAGCGCCGCGAAGAGGCGATCGAGCAGGGTCGCGACGCCATCGCCCGGGCCATGCGCAAGCAGAACCTGCCGCTCCAGCGCATCATGAGCCAGGACAGCATCGCCGAGGTCGCCTCGTCGATGCGGTACGAGGACGTCTCCGCCCTGTACGCCGCCATCGGCGAAGGACACGTCTCGACCCAGTCGGTGATCGAGAAGGTCCTCGGCAACGTCCAGACCGAAACCGAGACGGACGAACCGGAACTCGCGTTCCCGCGCCAGGTCACCAGTCGACAGCTGCGGACGAGTGACAGCGGCGTGCTGGTCCGCGGTGCGCCCGACATCCTCGTCAAGCTCGCGAAGTGCTGCACGCCGGTACCGGGCGACCAGATCGTGGGCTTCATCACCCGCGGCCAGGGCGTCTCGGTGCACCAGTCGTCGTGCACCAACGTGAAGTCGCTCATGAACGAACCCGACCGAATGATCGAGGTCGAGTGGGCCCCGTCGTCGAAGTCGGTGTTCCTGGTGCAGATCCAGATCGAGGCGCTCGATCGGTCGGGCCTGCTCAGCGACGTCACCCGGGTGCTGACCGACCACCACGTGAACATCCTGTCCGCGACGGTGTCGACCTCGTCCGACCGGCTCGCGCTCAGCCGGTTCGTGTTCGAGATGGGCGACACCATCCACCTCGACCGTGTGCTCAACGCGGTGCGACGCATCGACGCCGTCTACGACGTCTACCGCGTCAGCGCCGGCTAGCGGCGGGGCCCCGCGCGGCCCGTCCGTCGACCGGTCACGAACCATCGGCCGCGGCCCCGCCAACCGACGGTCCGCGACCACTCGGCGAACGCGAGCGGGGTGTCCTGGCCGCCCCCACGCGCCCGGCCGGAGGCCCGTGGCAGCCCCGCCCCGCGCCTCCTGCCCGTCGACCGGTCACGACTCGTCGCACGGGAACCGTCGACCGGTCACGACCCGTCGGCCGCCGCCCCGCCAACCGACGGTTCGTGACCGTCCGGCGAACGTGAGCGGGGTGTTGTGACCGCCCGCGCCCCCGACCCCCGACCACCGCACTACCGGACCGCACCCCCAGCCGCGTCCTGCAGCCCCTGCAGCCCCCGCAACCGCCGCTCGGCCTGCCGCACCATCGGGATCGTCCCGAGGGACCGCAGGCGCGTCTGCAGCTCAGCAGCGGTGACCGCCCCGATCGCGAGCAGCCCGTGCACGGCCATCGCCTCGGCCACCCCGAACGCACCAGCCGAGGGGCCCGGCGTCCGGAGCAGGTCGACCGCGGTCCGCGCCGGCAGCGTGACCCGCAGCTGCCCGAGCTCGGCGGTGTCGTCGACGTCGATCCGCACCTCCCGCAGGCGGACGTCCGGACCGACGTGCACGCGGACCTGCGGTGGGATGCAGGCCTCGAGCGGCACCGACGGCCGGGACACCGCTCCCCAGATCCACGCGGCGGTCAGGGTGCAGGCGATCAGGCGCGCGTCCCGCAGGACCCAGGCGGCAGCGGCGGCACGCAGCGACGGCGTCTGCGGTTCGGCAGGGGAGGCCCAGCAGGGACCGACGGCGACCAGTTCGCCGGCCAGGACGGCCGCACGCAGCTCGGGTTCCGGCCAGTCGTCACTGGTCAGGAGTCGCGGGCGGGGCACCCGCACATCCTGCCCGACCTGCGGACGCGGCCGACAGGCCTGTGGACAAGCCACGGACCGGCCAGGAGGCGCGTGGCAGCCAGCACCGCGCCTCCCGGCCGTCGTCGGTCATGTCCAGGGCGTGAGCCGCGTCGACGACGCGACCACCCGCCGGCCGCGCCCCAGACCGGGCCCGGCCGGGGGCGACGCGCGCGCTCAGCGCAGGACGTCGGCGCGGTGCACGAGCGCCGCCGCACCGATGAGCGGACCGTCCTGGGACAACCCGGTCGGCACGATCTGCACCTTCGTCACGAACCCGAACTCGACGCGCTCCGCCACGGCCTGCCGGGCGTACTCGAACAGGTCCGGCGTGACGTGCGAGAACCCGCCGCCGATGGCGACGATCTCGAGGTCGACCAGGCTCGTGGCGGCGGCGATGGCCTGCCCGAGGGCACGGCCGCTCCGCTTGACCGCGGCGACGGCGATCTCGTCGCCGGCGGCGTACGCGGCCGAGAGCTCCTCGCCGGTCGTGCCGGCGAAGCCCTGACGACGTGCCCAGGCCACGGTCTTCGGGCCGCTGGCGATCGCCTCGAGGCAACCGGTTCCCCCGCAGGCGCAGGGATCGTCGTAGCCGCCGCACTCGACGTGGCCGATGTGTCCGGCGTTGCCCGTCGGTCCGCTGACGGTGCGACCGTGCAGGATGAGCCCGCCGCCGACACCGGTGGACACGATCATGCCCATGACGTGGTCCGAGCCCTGGGCCGCGCCGACCCAGTGCTCGGCGAGGGTGATCGCCAGGCCGTCCATGCGGAGCGTCACCGGGACGCTGCCGGGCACGAGCGCCGCGATCCGGTCGCGCAGCGGGTGGCCGCGCCAGACCGGCATGTTGAGCGGGGAGACGAGGCCGTGCTCCTCGTCGACGGGCCCGGCGGAACCGATGCCCACGCCGACGAGCGTCGCGTCGGCCGGCAGCGCGCCGAGCGCGGCCGTGACGACCTCGTCGACGGCGGCCTGCAGCTCGTCGGAGGTGCGCTGCGGCCCGGTGGGGCTGCGGAACCGGGTCGCCGGGAGCACGACGCCCTGGTCGGTGACGAGCGCGGCCTCGACCTTCGTGCCGCCGAGGTCGACGGCCAGGGCGAGGGCGGGGGACTGGGGTGCGGTGCTGGACATGCGCGCTCCGATGCGGCGGTCTGGAGGCACGGTGCGGGTCGCCGACGCGTCGTCGCGTCCGGTGGGCACCGGCCTGGTCATGGTGGGTCGTGCTGGGTGGGGTGGGTCAGGTGGGCTGGACGCGCCGGGTCAGCTCGGTCCGCTCAGCTCGGTCGGCCCAGCCCGGTCGGCTTAGCTCGGTCGGTTCAGTAGGACGTCGTGTCGTCGCCGAGCGCCGAGGCGGCACCCGTCTCGGCGCGGTGCGCGACCTCGTCGAGGATGCGGGCGGATGCGCTCGTGCCGATGCGGTCGGCACCCGCCTCGACCATCTCGAGCAGGGTGTCGAGCCCGCGGACGCCGCCGGACGCCTTCACGCCGGTGTCGGCACCGACCGTGCGGCGCATGAGGGCGATGTGCTCGGCCGTCGCGCCGCCGCCGGCGAACCCGGTCGAGGTCTTCACGAAGGCGGCCCCGGCGGTCTGTGCCGCACGCGACGCCGCGACGATCTCGTCGTCGGTCAGGAACGCGGTCTCGAGGATCACCTTGACGACGGTGTCGCCGGCGGCGTCGACGACCGCGCGGACGTCCTGCTCGACGCGCTGCCAGTCACCCGACTTCGCGGCACCGATGTTCTGCACCATGTCGAGCTCGAACGCGCCGTCGGCCAGGGCCTGCAGCGACTCGGCGACCTTCGCGGCGGTGGACGTGGTGCCGTGCGGGAAGCCGATCACGGTGCCGACGCCGACGCCGGTGCCCGTGAGGCGCTCGACGGCGTGGGCGACGTCGCTCGGACGGACGCAGACGCTGAAGACGCGGTGAGCGGCGGCTTCGTCGAGCTGGGCGTCGACGTCCGCGCGGGTGAGTTCGGGCTTCAGGATCGCGTGGTCGATGAGGCCGCGGACGGCATCGACGGTGACGGGGAAGGCTGCGTTGTCCACCCGGCAAGCCTACCCGTCAGGCGTGCCGCGTAGCGTGCAGGGCATGCAGGTCCTCGTCACCGGCGCCACCGGGTACATCGGTGGTCGTCTCGTCCCTCGTCTCCTCGAAGCCGGCCACTCCGTCCGGGTGTTCGTGCGCAACCCCCGGAAGCTCCAGGACGTCCCGTGGAGCAGCGACGTCGACGTCGCGGAGGGTGATCTCCAGGACGCCGACGCGGTGCGCGCCGCCGTCGACGGGATCGAGGCGGTCTACTACCTTGCCCACGCGATGGGGGCCGACGGCGACTTCGAGTCGGCCGAGCGCGAAGCCGCCGAGACCATGGCGAGCGAGGCGAACGCGGCTGGTGTCAGCCGGTTCGTCTACCTGGGCGGGCTCCACCCCGACGGGGAGCTGTCCAAGCACCTCCGCAGCCGCAAGGAGGTGGGCGAGATCCTCCTCGGCTCCGGCGTGCCGACGGTCGCGTACCAGGCGGGCGTCGTGATCGGCTCGGGCAGCACCTCGTTCGAGATGATCCGGCACCTGACCGACGTCCTGCCGTGGATGCCCGCGCCGCGCTGGGTCCGCAACCACATCCAGCCGATCGCGGTGCGCGACGTCCTGTACTACCTGGTGGCCGCGCTCGACGTCCCCGCCGACGTCAACCGCACCTTCGACATCGGCGGCCCCGACGTCCTGCGGTACGGCCAGATGCTGAACGGCTACGCGGTCGAGGCGAAGCTGCCCCAGCGCCCGATCACGGTCCTGCCGGTGCTCACCCCGCGTCTCGCCGCGCACTGGTTCAACGCCGTCACCCCGATCCCGCGCAAGCTCGCGACGCCGATCATCGAGTCGCTGCAGTTCGAGTGCGTGCAGCGCGAGCACGACATCGACGACGTCGTGCCGCAGCCCGAGGGCGGGCTCACCTCGTACCGGCGGGCCGTCCGTCTGGCGCTCAACAAGATGCGGTCCGGTCAGGTCGAGACGAGCTGGCGCAGCGCGACGCTCTCGAGCGCCTCGGCCGACCCGATGCCGAACGACCCCGACTGGGCCGGGCACACGGTCTACGTCGACGACCGGAAGCGGCACTCCAGTGCGTCCGCCGAGGACGTCTGGCGCGTCGTCGAGTCGATCGGCGGCGAGAACGGCTGGTACTCGTTCCCGCTCGCCTGGGTGGCCCGCGGCTGGATGGACAAGATCGCCGGCGGTGTGGGGCTGAACCGCGGTCGTCGTGACCAGCAGCGCCTCGAGCAGGGCGACGCGCTCGACTGGTGGCGCGTCGAACGCCTGGAGCGCGGCCGCTACCTGCGGCTCCGCGCCGAGTTCAAGTCGCCCGGCCGTGCGTGGCTCGAGATGACCGTCACGCCGAACCCCGACGGTGGCAGTGACTACCACCAGCGGGCGATCTACTTCCCGCAGGGGCTCGCCGGGCGGCTGTACTGGTACGGCATCCTGCCGTTCCACGGCATCATCTTCCCCGGTATGGTCGAGCGCATCACCGCCGCCGCCGAGCGGGAGTCCGACCACACCGAATCCACGCAGCGCAACCGGACGCAGCAGACCGGGACCCCTGAGCCGGCGCACGAGGAGGCAGCATGACCGACGACCGCAGCCCCGTCCTCTTCCTGGGGGACAGCATCACCGAACAGGGCGACTGGGACACGTGGCTCCCCGACGAGTACACGCTGAACCAGGGCATCGGTGGCGACACGACCGACGGCGTGCTGACGCGCCTCGACGCCGTCGTCGCCGAACAGCCCGAGGTGATCGTGCTGCTCATCGGCACGAACGACTTCGGCAACCACCGCGCCAGCGCCGAGCACGTGGTCCGCAACGTCGAGACCATCCTCGTCACGCTCCGCCGCGAGCTGCCGGGCGTGCGCCTGCTGCTCGTGTCGATCCTGCCCAGGCAGGCCGAGTACGCCGCGAAGATCGAGCAGGCCAACCGGCACCTCCGTCAGTTCGTCGCGACGTGTCACGCGCAGTACCTCGACGCCTGGCCGGCCCTGGCCGACGGCGACCACCTCGACGCACGTTTCACCGAAGACGGCCTGCACCTGACCGAAGAGGGCTACCGCGCGCTGGTCGGTGAACTGGTGCCGGCGCTCGAGCGCGTCCGTGACCTGCCGCCGATGTCGCGGTCGATCCAGGCGATCGACCTCGACGGCTCCGCGGACTGATGGCCGCACGCAAGGGGCGGCCCCCGGTGGGGTCGTCCCAGCACGGCGTGCCCGCCGGGTCCCCTCGACCCGCAGCCGCCGCACCGGCCAACGGCGCCCGGACCACGCCACCCTTCACCCGCCCCGCACTGGCGCCGTCGATGATCGCGGCGATCGTGCTGCTCGCGTGTGTCGCCATCGTGGACTCGTCGGGCTTCGTCTTCGCCCGCTGGGGTGTCACGGTGCTCGCGCTCATCGTGCTCGTCTTCAGCGTGCGCGGGAAGGCCTGGTGGGCTGCCCTGCTCATGGCCGCCGTCGCCGTCTGCTGGAACCCGCTCGTCACGGTGCCGATCCCCGGACAGGTGTGGGCAGCACTGCAGCTGGTGGCAGCCGCACTGTTCATCGTGGTGGGCATCGTCGTCAAGGTGCCCCGCGAGTCGGACGGACGGTAGGATCGGCAGGTCGGGTACAGGACCCGACCGCACGACCCGAAGGGCATGGATGAACGACGAGACCGAGCCGGTGACCGAGAGTCCTCTGCTGAACCCTCGACCGTCCTCCGGCGGTCTCGACCGATCCGACGTCGTCGTCCGCAAGGGGCGACTGACGCTCATCAACGGACACCTCACACCGCAGCAGTCGATGATCGAGGACCTGCTGTTCCTCGACGACGCGCTCACCGCGGCTGACGTCGACCACCTGCTCATCCGCGGCAACGACCAGCGTCCGGTGATCGCCCTCGACGAGCGTGACCGTCAGCGTGCCGAGAGCGCCGTGATGTCCGCGGCCGTCAACGAGCCCTTCTACGCGAAGCCCCCGGGCAAGCCTGCCGTGCTCGTGCAGGACGACGGACTCGGCTCCGTCGAGGAACCCGTGCTCCGCGTGTTCCGACCGCGGCTCGAGCCCCTCGGGCGTCTGCGGTACGGCGCAGAGACGAGCGTCCAGCTCGAGTTCTGGCGGGTCACCGACACCGAGGTCCTCGCACCCGTCGAGAACGCCCTGATGCGGCGCAGTCTGCCGATCGAGGAGTTCGTCCTCGTCGACATCGAGCGCTACGGCCGCACCTGGCGCACCGTCGAGCACATGTTCGACGACCACGTCTCGGACATCCGCTTCCCGATCGACATCGTCTTCTCGTGGGTCGACGGCAACGCCATCGAGTACCAGCGTGCCCGCCAGGCCGCGCAGTCGAACGCCGTCCTGGGGGAGGGCGACGATGCCCCTGCCCGGTTCCGGCAGATCGACGAGCTGAAGTACGCGCTCCGCTCGGTGCACACCTTCGCGCCGTGGATCCGCCAGATCTACATCGCAACGGACTCCCCGGCACCGCACTGGCTCGCCGAGCACCCGAAGGTCCGGATCGTCCGCAGCGAGGAGTTCTTCGCCGACCCGTCGGTGCTGCCGACCCACAACTCGCAGGCCGTCGAGTCACAGCTGCACCACATCCCGGGCATCAGCGAGCACTTCATCTACTCGAACGACGACATGTTCTTCGGGCGCTTGACCGACCCGTCGATGTTCTTCAGCCCCGGATCCGTGACGAAGTTCATCCTCGCCACCACCCGCATCGGGCTCGGGTCGAACAACCCCGCACGCAGCGGTTTCGAGAACTCCGCCCGCGTGAACCGTCGCCTGCTGCAGCAGCGCTTCGGTGCGGTGACGACCCGGCACCTCGAGCACGCTCCGACGCCCCTGCGTGCCTCGATCATGACCGAGATGGAGCACGAGTTCGCTGACGAGTTCGCGTCGACGGCAGCCTCGCGCTTCCGGGCCGCGGACAACATCTCGGTGACGAATTCGTTGTACCACTACTACTCGCTGCTCACCGGGCGCGCCATCGTGCAGGAGAACGCCGACGTCCGGTACATCGACACGACGATGCAGTCCGGGCTCCGGTCACTCGACGAGCTGCTGAAGAAGCGGAACGCCGACTTCTTCTGCCTCAACGACGGCAGCTTCCCGGAGGTCAGCGACGACGAGCGCACGCAGCGCGTGACGGACTTCCTGGAGCGCTACTTCCCGTTCCCCGCGCCGTGGGAGCGCCCCAGCGATGAGGGCGCGCCAGCGGCCTGCTGAGGCGCTCCGGGCGAGCCTGCGAGCCCGGTCCCACGGGGCGATGAGGACGCGCCAGCGGCCTGCTGGGGCGCTCCGGGCGGGCCTGCGAGCCCGGTCCCACGCCGGAACCCAGCCACCGGGTTCGGGCCCTCCATCGGCCTCGACCGGTCGCCCCACCCCGCCAACCCCACGCCGACCGGTCACAGACCGTCGCCTCCGCCGCCCGCAACCAACGGAACGTGACCACGCTTCGCAGGCCGTGCGGGGTGTCGCGACCACCCCGCGTGCCGGGAGGCGCGAGTCGGCGCCGCCACGGGCCTCCCGGCCGTCCTGCGTGCCGTCGGGACGTACACGCCGGCGCGCGGTCAGGTCACCCCGCCGGTTGCCCGTCGAGCGGTCACGAACCGTTGCGTGCGGTGCCGCCAGACGACGCATCGTGACCACGCGACGTTGCACGCGTGGGGAGTCGTGACCGCTCGTCGCTCGGGGCGTAGGACGCCCGCACCCGCCTGGTGAGCAGAAGAGGTCGGGTCCGCATGACGGACCCGACCTCTTCTGCACTCGTGGTGCGCGACTCCTCGCGCGCGGCGCTACCGGTGAACGGGGGAGACGGGCACCGAGTCGAGCGTGAACACCGGGATGCTCGAGGTGACCGGTGCCGGCTCGACGGCCGCCGGGATCGTCACGCCGTGCGCGGCGAGTTTCGCTTCGGTTTCGAGCGCAGACACGGGCTGTCCGACGGTGGCGTAGTGGCCGATCGGCACCACCGAGTGGACGACGTTGCGCCCGTAGACGTGCACGAGGTTGAACGACTGCGCACCGTCGCGGCCGCGGGTACCGCCCTGGTACTCGGTGAGGTCCTGGGTGTAGCAGGTGGCGCTGGCGACGGACACCGGGATGCCGGCGAACACGGCACTGGTCGAGTAGTGCAGGTGACCGGCGATGATGGCGAGGACGTCGCTGCCCTCGACGACTTCGGCAAGGGCCTGCTGGTCGCGCAACTCGACGAGGACGGTGAGGTCTTGGACGCTCGGCACCGGCGGATGGTGCATCGCCAGGATGGTGCCGTGCGGCGCTGCCTCGGACAGGACCTCGGCGAGCCAGTCGAGCTGGTCGGGGGAGACCTCGCCGTGGTGGTGACCGGGCACGCTCGTGTCGAGCGTGATCACACGGAGACCGTTGACGTCGTACACGAAGTCGACCGGGCGATCGGTGGGCTGCAGGCCGAAGAGCTCCTGACGGAAGGCGCCGCGCTCATCGTGGTTGCCCATCGCCCAGATGATCTGCGCACCGATCCGCTGGGCGGCCGGCTCGAGGATCTCGCGCACACGGGCGTACGCGCCCGGCTCGCCCTTGTCGGCCACGTCGCCGGTGACGACGATCGCTTCGGGACGCGTGCCCGAGGCTTCGATGTCAGCGACGATCTGCGTGAGCCGGGCGGCCGAGTCGACGTCGCCGTACAGGTCGCGGTCCCCGGAGACGAGGTGCGTGTCGCTGAGGTGGAGGAGGAAGTGGTTCGGCCTGGGGTGTTCGGCCGTCCGGCTGTCCATCGGGGTCTCATTCCGTTGGCGGATGCGTGGTGCAACACGTTGCCACACCGTCCTGGACGAGTCCAGCACGCGAGGGTGAACCAGCCGTGAACTGGGGGCGGCGTGTTGCCCTGTGCACGAAGAAACCCCCGTCACTTCGTGACGGGGGTTGCTTCGTGCGCTACCGATCAGTGATCGCCGGGGCCGACCTGGGGAGCCTGGTGGCCACCCTCGAGGTTCGGGCCGTGGTGCGCGGCGTGCGCTGCCTCGAGCTCGGCCTTCGAGACCGGCTCGATGCGGTCTTCGAAGAAGAAGCGGGAGACGCCGGCGCGGACCTTCTGCAGACCCGTGATCTTGCCCTTGGCGTTCGGGCGGATCATGAGCGGCTTGTACTCGTTGAACTGCAGGAGCTTCCACCGCTCGTACTCGTCGAGCTGCTCGTGCACCTCGATGTACTCGCCGTGGGGGAGTCGGACGATGCGCCCCGACTCGTAGCCGTGCAGGACGATCTCGCGGTCCTTCTTCTGGAGGGCGAGGCACACGCGCTTGGTGATCCAGAAGGCGATGAACGGACCGAGGACCGTCGTTGCCTGGATCACGTGGATCACGTGTTCGATCGACACCAGGAAGTGCGTCGCGATGATGTCCGACGAGGCTGCCGCCCAGAGGCTGGCGTAGAGCGTGATGCCAGCGGCACCGAACGCCGTGCGCGTCGGGGCGTTGCGCGGGCGGTCGAGGATGTGGTGCTCACGCTTGTCGCCCGTGACCCACGCCTCGATGAAGGGGTAGAGCAGGATCGCCAGGATGAGCAGCACCAGGACCGCGATCGGCGCCAGGATGTTGAACGACACCGTGTAGCCGAACCACACGACCTCCCAGTGCGGCGGGACCAGTCGGAGCGCGCCGTCGGCGAAGCCGATGTACCAGTCGGGCTGGGTACCGGCGGAGACCGGGGAGGGGTCGTACGGGCCGTAGTTCCAGATCGGGTTGATCGTGAACAGCGACGCGATGAGGGCCAGGATGCCCGCGACGATGAAGAAGAACCCACCGGCCTTCGCGGCGAACGCCGGGAGGATCGGGACACCGACGACGTTCTCGTTGGTCTTGCCCGGACCCGCGAACTGCGTGTGCTTGTTGATCACGACGAGCACGAGGTGGACACCGAGCACCGCGACGAGGATCGCCGGCAGCAGCAGGATGTGCAGCGTGTACAGGCGGCCGACGATGTCGGTCCCCGGGAACTCGCCACCGAACAGCAGGTAGGCGATCCAGACGCCGATCACCGGGACGCCCTCGATCATGCCGACGATGATCCGCAGCCCGTTCCCGGAGAGCAGGTCGTCGGGGAGCGAGTAGCCGGTGAAGCCCTCGGCCATGGCGAGGACCCAGAGCAGGAATCCGAAGACCCAGTTGAGCTCACGCGGCTTGCGGAAGGCACCGGTGAAGAACACTCGGGCCATGTGCAGCATGATCGACGCCACGAACAGCAGGGCCGCCCAGTGGTGGACCTGGCGGACGAAGAGCCCGCCGCGGATGTCGAACGAGATGTCGAGCGTGGACTGCAGGGCCGTCGACATCGCCACGCCCTTGAGGGGGACGTACGAGCCGTTGTAGACGACCTCGGTCATGGACGCCTGGAAGAAGAACGTCAGGAAGGTCCCGGAGAGCAGCACGACGACGAAGCTGTACAACGCCACCTCGCCGAGCATGAAGCTCCAGTGGTCCGGGAAGATCTTGCGGCCGACTTCCTTGACGAGGCCCGAGATGCTGGTGCGCTCGTCGATGTAGTTGGCGACCCCGCCGATGATGCGGGATCCGCGCTCCGGCGCCGGCTTGTTCGTCGACGTGTTCGGTGCGGTGGTGGTGGTGCTGGTCATCAGCGTTCACGCTCCCAGAAGGACGGTCCGACCGGCTCGTGGAAGTCGCTCTGGGCAACCAGGTAGCCGTCGTCGTCGATCGCGATCGGAAGTTGGGGGAGGGGGCGTGCTGCCGGACCGAAGATGACCTCGCAGTTGTTCGAGACATCGAAGGTCGACTGGTGGCACGGGCACAGCAGGTGGTGCGTCTGCTGTTCGTAGAGCGCGACGGGGCAACCGACGTGAGTGCAGATCTTGGAGTACGCGACGATGCCGTCGTAGCCCCAGTTCTCGTGACCCTTGGACGGGTTGAGGTCCTTCGGGTCGAGACGCATGAGGAGGACGGAGGCCTTGGCCTTCTCCTCCAGCATGTGCTCGGACTCGAGCATGCCCTCGGGGATGACGTGGAACACCGAACCGATGGTGACGTCGGAGGCCTTGATCGGCAGACCCGTCGGGTCCTTCGTCAGGCGCAGGCCCTGCTTCCAGAAGGTGTGGCGGAGCAGTTCGTTGGGGTCCTCGGCCGGAGCGAGGTCACGGACCAGGACGATGCCGGGGAGCGGGAACGCGGCCAGGGCACCGATCATCGAGTTGCGGATCAGCTTGCGACGGCTGAAACCCGACTCCTTGTCGGCGAGCTGGAACGCCTCGACCGCCTTGGCACGGGTCGCATCGGTGCCGCGGGTCCCGTGGCGGAGCTCGGTGATCTCGCGGTCGACGACGAGCGACTTCGACCAGTAGACGGCACCGAGGCCGAGGGCGAGGAGCGCGAGGGCGATCGACAGGCCCAGGAAGAGGTTCGCAGTACGGACCGTTCCGAAGTCGCTCGGGTCGATCGGGAAGGCGACGTAGGCCGCGATCGACAGGACGCTGCCGACGATCGACAGGTAGAAGTACGCGGCGACCTGGCGCTCGGCCAGACGCTGCTTCTTCGGGTCGACGTCGGTGCGACGCGGGCGGTGCGGCGGCTCGCCCGGGTTCTCGAACGGGTCGACGGGGAGGACCGCGATCCCGGGGGAGGTGGTCGTGCCGTGCTTCTCGACAGCCGAGGACGAGTTCAGCGTCTCGTCGTCGTGCTCTGCCATGGTGTTCCCTTCAGTGTCGTTCGACACGGACGATCAGTTGGACTTCGCGGTCAGCCAGACGGTCATCGCGACGACCGCGCCGAGTCCGAAGATCCAGATGAACAGACCCTCGGCGACCGGCCCCAGGGAGCCGAGTGCGAAGCCACCGGGGGACTTGTTGTCCTGCACGTACTTGAGGTACGTGATGATGTCGGCCTTCTGCTCCGGCGTCAGGTTCAGGTCGTTGAAGACCGGCATGTTCTGCGGGCCGGTGAGCATGGCCTCGTAGATGTGCTTGCCGGAGACCGTCTCGAGGTTCGGGGCGTACTTGCCCTCAGTCAGCGCGCCGCCGGCGCCGGCCACGTTGTGGCACATGGCGCAGTTGATGCGGAACAGCTCGGCGCCTTCGGCAGCGTCGCCGTCCTCACCGTTGGTGAGTTCGGTGGACGGGACCGACGGGCCGGGGCCGAGGGAAGCGACGTACTGCGCGAGCGCGTCGACCTGCTCGTCCGTGAACTGGGCGGGCTTCTCTTCTGCCTGCGGGCCCTGAGCGGCCATCGGCATGCGGCCGGTGCCGACCTGGAAGTCGACCGAGGCGGCGCCGACACCGATGAGGGACGGGCCCTCGCTCGTGCCCTGCGCGGAGAGACCGTGGCAGGTGGCGCAGTTCGAGGCGAAGAGCTTCTCGCCCTCGTTCACCTGCGACTGGCTCGATGCGGCGACGGTGCTCGTGCTGTCGTCGGCGTTCGCCGTGGAGCTGAACAGTGCGTACGCGCCACCGGTGGTCATGAGACCCACGACGATGAGCGACACGGTCGCCATCGGTGAACGGCGGCCCTTCTTGGACTTGGTTCTGTTGAACATGTGCTGGGGGGTGTCCAGTTCCTACTTGAGAAGGTAGATGACGGCGAAGAGGAAGATCCACACGACGTCGACGAAGTGCCAGTAGTACGACACGACGATGGCGGTGGTCGCTTCCTTGTGACCGAAGTTCTTGGCGGCGAAACCGCGGCCGAGCGTCAGCAGGAAGGCGATGAGGCCACCGGTCACGTGGAGTCCGTGGAACCCGGTGGTCATGTAGAACGCCGAGCCGTAGGCGCTGGAGGAGAGCGTCACGCCCTCGTGCCAGAGGTTGGCGTACTCGAAGATCTGGCCGCAGACGAAGATCGCGCCCATCGCGTAGGTGACGAAGAACCACTCCGTCATGCCCCAGTGGCGCGGGTTCCAGCTCGTCCGGTGCACCTGGAAGCGCTCCGCAGCGAACACCGCGAACTGGCAAGCGAAGCTGGACAGCACCAGGATGATCGTGTTCACGGAGGCGAAGGGCACCTCGAGCTTCGCGGTCTCGGTCGCCCAGAGCTCAGGGGACGTGCTGCGGAGCGTGAAGTAGATCGCGAACAGGCCGGCGAAGAACATGACCTCGCTGCCCAGCCACACGATCGTCCCCACGGCCACGGCGTTCGGCCTGTTGAGGGCCGGACCGCTGGCTGATCTGGAGAGAGAGGTGCTAGTCACGTCCTCCATTATGGCCGAAACCCCCGACAGTGTTTTCGCAGGAGACTGGCGGGTCTCTCGAATTCACTACGATCGAGCCATGCCTGACGCACTTTCTTGGCCAGCGGTGATCAGCGCGCTCATGGCGCGCGAAGACCTGACGATCAGGCAATCCACATGGGCCATGGAGGAGATCGTGCACGGGCGGGCCACCCAGGCACAGATCGCAGCCTTCGCCGTGACGCTCCGCGCGAAGGGCGAGACCGTCGACGAGGTCGTCGGGTTCCGCGACGCGATCCTGGACGCCGCGGTTCCGCTCGACGTCGACCCGATGGCGCTCGACATCGTGGGCACCGGTGGCGACGTGGTCGGCACCGTGAACGTCTCGACCATGGCGGCCATCGTGATCGCGGCTGCCGGGGTCCCGGTCGTCAAGCACGGCAACAAGGCCAGCTCGTCGAAGTCCGGCTCGAGCGACGTGCTCGCCGCCCTCGGACTCGATCTCACGATGGACGCCGCGCGTGTCGCGGACACCTTCCGGCGTGTCGGGCTGACGTTCGCCTTCGCCAACGCGTTCCACCCCGGTTTCGCCCACGCAGGCCCGGTCCGGCGCGAGATCGGCGTGCCGACGGTGTTCAACTTCCTCGGCCCGCTCGTCAACCCCGCGCGGTGTGAGGCCAACGCCGTGGGCGTCGCGCAGCTCGATCTCGTCCCGATCATCACGGGCGTGTTCCAGACGCGTGGCGCGACGGCCCTCGTGTTCCGCGGCGACGACGGTCTCGACGAGCTGACCACCACGGGGCACAGCCACATCTGGGAGGTCACCGGCGGCCGCGTGACCGAGCACGACCTCGACCCGCGCGACCTCGGCATCGCCCGGGCACGCACCGAGGACCTGCTCGGCGGCGACCCGGAGCACAACGCCGCCGTCGTCCACCGGGTGCTCGCGGGGGAGTCCGGACCCGTCCGCGACATCGTCCTGCTGAACGCCGCGGCCGGCCTCGTCTCGTTCCGGCTGGCACAGGACCCGAACGAGTCCGACCGGCCGATCCTGCAGCGCTTCCGCGAACAGCTCGTCGTCGCCGCCGAGGCGATCGACTCGGGCGCCGGTGCGCGCAAACTGGCTGATTGGGTCGGCGTAGCTCCCGCCGCGTAGTCCGCGCCGCTTCCGCCCGGCTCGCACCATGCGCGGTGCGTTGCCCGGTGCGAGCCTGGCGGCTCGGTGCTGCGCTGCGAGCGCGCACCGATCGGTCAGCGCTGCACCCGGTGAACAACCGCGCCCCGCGCCGTACCGTCGACCACCCGAACACCCGACCACTCGACGCCCGGCCGACCGCGACCGGCCCGCAGGAGACGCAACGCACAGGAGGCCCGGTGCCGGTTCCTGGAACCGGCACCGGGCCTCCCGTCGGTGCGATCAGTGCACGCGGTCAGCGTGCGCCTGCAGTGTCACTGCACGTCGTTACTGGACGTCCTCGTCGACCCAGTCGAAGGTCTTCGTGACGGCCTTCTTCCACAGACGGAGCGTGCGCTCGCGCTCGGCGTCGTCGAGCTGGGGCTCCCAGCGCTTGTCCTCCTGCCAGTTGGCACGGAGCTCGTCGAGGTTGGCCCAGAAGCCGACCGCGAGACCGGCAGCGTAGGCCGCACCGAGCGCGGTCGTCTCCGCGACGACCGGACGGACGACCGGCACGTTGAGGATGTCGGCCTGGAACTGCATGAGCTCGCTGTTCGCGGTCATGCCGCCGTCGACCTTGAGCTCGGTCAGGTCCACGCCGGAGTCGGCGTTGACCGCGTCGAGCACCTCGCGGGTCTGCAGCGCCGTGGCCTCGAGGGCGGCACGGGCGATGTGGCCCTTGTTGACGTAGCGGGTGAGGCCGACGATGGCACCGCGGGCGTCCGGGCGCCAGTACGGCGCGAAGAGCCCGGAGAACGCCGGTACGAAGTACACGCCGCCGTTGTCCTCGACGGTCTTGGCCAGGGCCTCGACCTCCGGGGCGCTCCCGATCAGACCGAGGTTGTCGCGGAGCCACTGGATGAGCGAGCCCGTGACGGCGATCGAACCCTCGAGGGCGTAGTGCGTCTCCTGGTCGCCGAGCTTGTAGCCGACGGTGGTGAGCAGGCCGTTCTCGGAGCGGACGATCTCGGTACCGGTGTTGAAGATCAGGAAGTTGCCGGTGCCGTACGTGTTCTTCGACTCGCCCTGGTCGAACGCGGCCTGACCGAAGGTCGCGGCCTGCTGGTCGCCGAGGATGCCGGCGATCGGGACCTCGCGCAGCAGGCTCGAGGACTCGACGTGGCCGTAGACCTCGGAGGAGCTGACGATCTCGGGGAGCATCGACTTCGGCACGCCGAAGTCGGCGAGGATGTCATCGCGCCACTGCAGCGTCTCGAGGTCCATGAACAGCGTGCGGGACGCGTTCGTGACGTCGGTCTTGTGGACGCCGCCGTCGACGCCACCGGTCAGGTTCCAGAGGACCCAGGTGTCGGTGGTGCCGAAGAGCAGGTCGCCCGCCTCGGCCTTCTCACGAGCACCCTCGACGTTCTCGAGGATCCACATGATCTTGGTCCCGGCGAAGTACGTCGCGAGCGGCAGGCCGACGATGGCCTTGTACTTGTCGGTGTCGCCGTCGGCGAGCTTGTCGACCAGCGCCTGCGTGCGGGTGTCCTGCCAGACGATCGCGTTGTAGATCGGCTTGCCGGTGGTCTTGTCCCACACGACGGCGGTCTCGCGCTGGTTGGTGATGCCGACGGCTGCGACGTCGTGGCGCGTGATGTCGGCACGCGACAGTGCCTGACCGATCACCTCGCGGGTGTTGTCCCAGATCTCGGCGGGGTCGTGCTCGACCCACCCGGCGCGCGGGAAGATCTGCTCGTGTTCCTTCTGCCCGGTCGAGATGATCGAACCGGAGTGGTCGAACACGATTGCTCGGGTCGAGGTCGTGCCCTGGTCGATGGCGACGATGTAGTCGGCCATTGGTGCTCCTTACGGGTGTGTTCGGTGCGGGTGCGTGTTCGGTCGTACGGAACGGCCGTCCACGCCTTCGGGGTGGGGGTTGGTCAGCTGACGACGGGCAGCAGGGCGTAGGACAGCCCGGCGGCGAGTGCGCCACCGATCAGCGGTCCGACGACCGGCACCCAGGCGTAGGCCCAGTCGCTCGAGCCCTTGCCCTTGATGGGCAGGAAGGCGTGCGCGATGCGGGGGCCGAGGTCACGGGCCGGGTTGATGGCGTAGCCGGTGGGGCCACCGAGGCTGACACCGATCGCGATCACGAGGAACGCGACGGGGATCGCACCGAGCTCCGACGGGGTC
Source organism: Curtobacterium sp. BRB10 (assembly GCF_031844325.1). Classification (NCBI taxonomy): domain Bacteria; kingdom Bacillati; phylum Actinomycetota; class Actinomycetes; order Micrococcales; family Microbacteriaceae; genus Curtobacterium; species Curtobacterium sp. BRB10. The sequence continues at coordinate 232,153 of NZ_JAUZVA010000003.1, read as the reverse complement.
TGCCCGTTGGTGAACGCGATGACGACGAAGACCAGCACGAAGGTGCCGATGATCTCCGTGACGAGGTTCCAGCCGTACGAGCGGATCGCGGGGCCGGTCGAGAAGACGCCGAGCTTGGCGGCCGCGTCGGGCTCCTCGTCGAAGTGCTGCTTGTAGGCGAGCCAGACGATGACCGCACCGATGATCGCGCCGATCAGCTGTGCGAGCCAGTAGAGGAACATCTCGCCGACGGTGATGTTGCCGAGGATCGCCTGCGCGAGGCTGACCGCGGGGTTGAGCTGTCCGCCGGACTTGTAGGACACGGTGACACCGGCGAAGACCGCGAAGCCCCAGCCGATCGTGACCATCAGGAACCCGGCTCCGAAGCCCTTGGACTTCGCCAGCGAGACGGCGGCGACGACGCCGCCACCCAGGATGATGAGCATCGCCGTACCGACGAGCTCGGACAGGAAATTGACGCCGATGCCGTCCATCGGTGACCTCCAGTGCGTGAGGGTGGGGGTCCGGCCGTGCTGCGCCGCACTCCCCGTTGAGTGATTGAGGCCAACCATAGTGATGCGGTTCGCGGCCCGGCGATGAATTCGTGAGCGAAGTGCGGCATCGTGCACGAACGTGCAGGACGAGTGTCCCCAGCACGATCCTGACCCGGTGACGCGTCCTCGGCACGCTGCACGAACGTGCATCGTGACCGGACGGCCGCTCGTGCCGCCGATGTAGATTGGGCGCACTCCGGTCGACGACGCGCGGTGTGACCGCCACGGTTCGACCCCGTACCCGTGGAGGCACCGCATGAAGAAGCTCATCAACGACCCGCAGGCCGTGGTCGAGGAGACCGTCCGGGGCTTCGCCCGGGCACACGCCGGGCACGTCGTCCTGGTCGAGGACCCGATCCACCTGCACCGCGCTGACGCACCCGTCGCCGGCAAGGTCGGGATCGTCAGCGGCGGTGGCAGCGGCCACGAGCCGCTGCACGCCGGCTTCGTCGGGTACGGCATGCTCGACGCCGCGGTGCCCGGCCCGGTGTTCACGAGCCCGACGCCCGACCCGATCGTCGCCGCGACGAAGGCCGTCGACGGCGGTGCGGGCGTGCTGCACATCGTGAAGAACTACACCGGCGACGTGCTCAACTTCGAGACGGCCGCCGAGCTCGCGGCGATGGACGACGTCCGCGTCGAGTCCGTCGTGGTGGATGACGACGTCGCGGTGCAGGACTCCCTGTTCACCGCCGGCCGTCGCGGTGTCGCCGGGACCGTCGTGGTGGAGAAGTGCGCCGGCGCCGCCGCCGAGCGCGGGGACGACCTGGACGCGGTCGCCGCGGTGGCCCGGCACGTCAACGACGTCACGCGGTCGATGGGGCTCGCGCTGACATCGGGCACCGTCCCGCACGCGGGGGAGCCGTCGTTCGTGCTGGCCGACGACGAGGTCGAGCTCGGCATCGGCATCCACGGCGAGCCGGGCCGTGAGCGGATCGCGATGGCACCGGCGGACGAGCTGGTCGACCGTGTGCTGGAACCGATCCTGACCGACCTCGACGCCCCGGCCGGCTCGTCGCTGCTGCTCCTGGTGAACGGCATGGGCGGCACCCCGCTGTCCGAGCTGTACATCGCCTACCGACGCGCCGCCGAGGTCCTCTCCGACCGCGGCTACCAGGTCACGCGTAGTTTGGTCGGCGACTACGTCACGTCCCTCGAGATGCAGGGGTTCTCGCTCACCGTCACGGTGCTCGACGACGAACTCACTGCCCTCTGGGACGCCCCGGTGGAGACCCCGGCCCTGCGCTGGGGACGCTGAGCGAACGCAACCGCGACTGCGACTGCGATCGCAACCGCGACCGACCACAGCCGCTCGACCACCGGACCACGACACCGGGCCCGCCGGGCCGGTCACACGAAGGGAACCGCATTGGCGCTCGACACCGCATGGGCCATCGACTGGGTCCGTCGCACCGCCGCGACGATCGACGAACACCGGGCCGAGCTCGTCACGCTCGACCGTGAGATCGGGGACGGCGACCACGGCGAGAACCTCGACCGCGGGTTCCGGGCCGTGCTCGAGGCCGTCGACTCCGGGTCCTTCGACACCCCGGGCGCCGTGCTCAAGACCGTCGCGACGAAACTCATCTCCACCGTGGGCGGGGCGGCCGGCCCGCTCTTCGGCACCGCCTACCTGAAGGCGGCGCAGGCCGCCGGTGACGCGGCCGAACTCGACGCGGACACCCTCGTCGCCGTCCTCACCGCCGCCCGCGACGGAGTCGTGTCCCGCGGCAAGGCCGCGGTCGGCGACAAGACGATGGTCGACGCGTGGAGCCCCGCGGTCGACGCCGCAGCAGCGGCTGCCGGCGCCGGCGACGACCCGAAGGCCGTCCTCACCGCGGCAGCCGACGCCGCCGCGCAGGGTGCGGCGGACACCGAGCCGCTCGTCGCCCACAAGGGCCGCGCGAGCTACCTCGGCGACCGCGCGATCGGGTACCGCGACCCCGGTGCGCAGTCGACCGCGTACATCCTGCGCGCAGCGGTGGACGCAGCGTGACCGTCGGCATCCTGGTCGTCTCGCACAGCGCGGCGATCGCTACCGGCACCGTCGAGCTGGCCCGGCAGATGGCGGCGGACGTGCCGCTCGTCGCCGCGGGCGGCACGGACGACGGCGGCATCGGTACCTCGTTCGAGGCGATCTCCGCGGGCATCGAGGAACTCGCCCAGGCGGACGCCGTCGTGGTGCTGTGCGACCTCGGCTCCGCCTACCTGACGACCGACACCGCGCTCGACTTCCTGGACGACGACGTCCGAGCCCGCGTCCACGTGTCGCCGGCCCCGCTGGTCGAGGGCACGGTGGCGGCTGCGGTCGCCGCCCAGACGGGTGGCGACGCCGACGCGGTGCTGGCCGCCGCGGCATCGGCCGCGGGTTCCGAGGCGGACGCGAGCAGCGCCTCCCTTCCGACCGGTGACCAGCCTGGAGGCGCGGGGCCGGCCGACGGGGCTGCTCCCGTCGACGGCGCGGCCGGCGCCGACCGCGTCAGCGCGTCGGTCGAGCTGGTGAACGAGACCGGGCTGCACGCCCGGCCCGCCGCGGAGTTCGTGAAGACGGCGGCGAAGTACGACGCGAGCGTGCACGTCAACGGCGTGGACGCGAAGAGCCTGCTGGCGATCATGGCCCTGGCGCTGCCGAAGGGTGCGACGGTGTCGGTCGACGCGACCGGGCAGGACGCGCAGGCCGCGGTCGACGCCCTGGTGGAACTGGTCCGGTCCGGCTTCGGCGAGTGACGCCGCCGCCGGGGGAGACCCCGGCGGCGGTGCCCGCCCGGTCACCGGATCGAGATCGTCCCCGCCAGGTCGAGGTCCGAGGGGCCGCCGGTGACCCCGGCGTCCGCGAGCAGGGTGGCACCGAACACGGCGCTCCAGAACGTGCGGGCGTCCCGGGCGACGCCGCTCGGGCTCGTCCAGCCCTGATCGTCGACGACGCGTTCCAGGTAGCGCTCGGACTGCCGGAACAGCACGGCGAGCAGCAGTCGCACGCGCTCACGCTGCGCCGGGTCGTCCCCGGCGGCCCCGAGCGCCCGGACCACGAGCGGGGTCGACGGCATCGCGAGGGCGGTGCGAGCGAGGACTTCCCGGAACGACTCCGGCGAGCGGGCTCGCCGGCCGGCCGCCTGCAGTCGCGTGGTGTCGCGGAGGAACAGCGCGAACGCGGCGTCGAGCACCAGGCGGTCCTTCGAGCCGTAGTGGTGCGTGATCTGGTTCGGGTAGACACCCGCGGCCCGGGCGACCTCGCTGACGGTGACGCTCCGAGTGCCCGCACTGAGCAGTCCGGCCGTCGCCGCGAGGATCTTCGCCCGTGTCGCCGCGCCGCGAGCCGTGCCGGAGCCGTCCACCGTGGTTGCCATGTCGGAATTGTACGTGGTACAACTCAACTTGTTCAACGTACAAGAGGAGTTCCCGTGGACATCGTCATCACCGGCTACGGCGCGGTCTCACCCTTCGGCCACGGCGTCACGCCACTCTGGGACGCCCTGGTGGCCGGTCGCTCCGGCGTCCGTGCCCTGCACCGCGACGGAGCACTCTGGCAACAGGTGCCGATCCGGGTCGGTGCCGATGCCGCCCTCGACGCCGACGGAGCGCTCGGGCGGGTCCGTGCGAACCGTCTCGACCGCAGTCAGCAGCTGGCACTCGTCGCCGCGGACGAGGCCTGGGCCGACGCCGGTGCCCCCGCGGTGGAGGGCGACCGCCTCGCCGTGGTCATCGGCACCGGGATCGGGGGAGTGGAGACGCTCCTGGACGCCCACGACGTGCTCGGTGCGTCCGGTGCCCGGCGGGTCTCACCGCGCACGGTGCCGATGCTCATGGCGAACGGTGCCGCCGCGCAGATCAGCATCGCGTACGGGGCGCGAGGCGGCGCCTACACGACGGTGTCGGCCTGCGCCTCGGGGGCCGAGGCCATCGCCACCGCCGCACGACTCATCGCCACCGGTGAGGCCGACGTGGTCATCACCGGCGGGACCGAGGCCGCCGTCACCGCGGTGACGATGGCATCGTTCGCCCAGTCACAGGCCCTCGCGAAGCCCGACGGCGACGACCCCACCACCCTGTCACGGCCGTTCGACGCCGACCGCCGCGGCTTCGTCCTCGGCGAGGGCGCCGGCATCGTCGTGCTCGAGCGTGCCGACCACGCCGCGGCCCGAGGACAGCGGTCGCACGGCTCGCTCGCCGGATGGGGGATCACCTCGGACGCGCACCACATCACCGCACCACTGGCGGACGGCAGCGAGCAGGAGCGGGCCATGCGCGCCGCGATCCGGATGGCGGGACTCACCGGCGGCGACGTCGACCACGTGAACGCGCACGCTACCGGCACCCCCGTCGGCGACGTCGGCGAGGCGGCCGCCATCAGCCGCGCTGTGGGGACCGGCGCGCTGGTCACCGCGCCGAAGAGCGCGATCGGGCACATGTTCGGCGCTGCCGGAGCCGTCGAGGCGATCCTGACCCTGCGGGCGCTCGAGACCGGCACCGTTCCGCCGACCCTGAACCTCGACCGGCTCGACCCCGCGGTGGACCTCGACGTCGTCTCCGGCGCAGCTCGGACCGCGCCGCTCCGTGCCGCGTTGAACAACTCGTTCGGGTTCGGCGGTCAGAACGCGTCGCTGGTGTTCACCGCGGCATGAGCTCCTGCAGGCCCGTGACCCGGAGCAGGTCGAGCTTCGCGGCGTCCTCGGAGCCCGGCACGACCGTGTAGACGACGATCCGCAGGTCACCGCCGGGAACGCTCAGCACGTCGCAGTCGATCTCCACCGGCCCGACGGGCGTGTGCACGACCTTGCGGCTCGCACGGTGCTCGGCGATCCGGCCGGTCTCCCAGCGGCGGGCGAACTCGGGGGACTCCCGCAGCAGCCGTTCGACCAGGTCCGCGAGGTCACGGTCCGCCGGGTAGCGGCCGTACGCCTGCCGCAGGTCGGCGGCGAGGTCGCTCGAGAACTCCTCCTGGTGCTCGTCGTCCCAGTCCACCCCGTCGCGCTCCTGCATGAAGTGCCGCCAGACCAGGTTGCGATCGAGCCCGACGTACCGCGAGGGGTCGCCGTTCACCGCGGCCCACAGCTCGTTCCAGAGCACGATGTCGTGGGTCGCCGTGAACACCGCGAGCGGGACGTCGCCGAGCCGGTCCACCAACCGCTGCACGCCCGGCGTGATGTGCCGCGGCACCACCTGACGCGACGGCGGGGCGACGCCGGCCACCCGGCACAGGTGGTCCCGCTCCTCGGACGACAGCCGGAGCGCCGTCGCGAGGGCGGCGAGCAGCTGCGGCGACGGGTTCGTCGCCCGGCCCTGCTCGAGGCGGACGACGTAGTCGACGCTCACGCCCGCCAGCGCGGCGAGCTCCTCACGGCGGAGCCCCGGGGTCCGTCTGCCGGGTCCGGCCGGCAGGCCGACCGCCTCGGGACGCACCCGGTCACGCCAGGAACGCAACACGTTCGCGAACTCGCTCATGTCCACCATCATCGCCCCGCGCCTCCTGTCCGTCCTGGTACTGCCGGTCCCACCGTCGCACCGTGCCTGGGGGAGCCGGGTCGGCGGGGGCAGGCTGGACGCATGACAACGACACTGATCACCGGGGCCAACCGCAGCCTCGGACTCGAGACCGCACGCCGACTGCTCGAAGCCGGCCACACCGTCTACGCCGGCATGCGCGACCCGGCCAGCGGCGACGACGCCCGCGCCGTCGGCGCACACGTCGTGCAGCTGGACGTCACCGACCAGGCAAGCATCGACGCGGCGATCGCGACGATCCCCGAACTCGACGTCCTCGTGAACAACGCCGGGATCCTCGGCACCTCGTTCGGGGTCGACGACCTCGACGCGAGCGCGATGGCGACCGTGCTCGACACCAACGTCACCGGGATCGTGCGGGTGACCCAGGCCGCGCTGCCCCTGCTGCGACGCTCGGCAGCACCCGTCATCGTGAACGTCTCGTCGGGGGTGGGGTTCCCGCGCTGGCTGACGACGCCGGGGCACGACGAGTACGGGGTGCCGGCGGTGCCGTACGCGGCGTCGAAGGCGGCCGTGATCGCGCTGACCGTGCAGTACGCGAAGAACCTGCCCGGGTTCCGGGTGAACGCGAGCGACCCGGGCTACACGGCGACGGAGTTCAACGGGTTCGGCGGACACCAGACGATCACCGAGGGCACCGATGCCACGGTCATGCTCGCGACGATCGGCACCGACGGGCCGACGGGGGAGTTCCACAACCGCGAGGGCCGGATCGAGTACTGACGGACAGCGCCGGCGTCAGTCGTGCACGTCGGCACCGAACCCCGGCCCGGGGCGCATCATCCAGCCGTCCGGGTCGGGCAGCGGGCGGAACCCGAACCGTTCGTACAGCCCGTGGGCATCCGCGGTGAACAGGGCGAAGCGCTTCAGGCCGAGCGGCTCGACCGCCTCGGTCACGCCGCGCACGAGTTCGATCCCGACGCCGCGGCCCCGGGCATCGGGATCCACGAACACGTCGGCGAGCCACCCGAAGGTCACGCCGTCGGTGATCACCCGCGCGTAGCCGAGCTGCTCGCCGGTCGTCGCGTCGTACACGCCGAAGTTCCGGGAACCGGCGATGATCGCATCCTGCGTCGCACGGTCACGCCCGCGAGCCCAGTAGGAGTCCTCGCTGAGCCAGCGGTGCACGCGGTCGACGTCGAGGTCGGCGGGGTCGTCGGAGAAGCGCAGGTCGGTCACGTGACGAGTCAACCGGCGGACGCGCCTGCGGCGCAACGGCCGATTGGGGTTCCGTGGACCGCTCGGGCGGGCGGGCGGTCGTCGGCCTGGAGGCCCGTGGGGACCCCGGCGCGCGGGTCGCGTCGGGCGGTTGGTGGCGCTGGTCCGCTGTCGGGCGTGCGGCGTCCGGCGTCCGGCGTGCGACGTCCGGCGTCCGGCGTCCGGCGTCTGTCAGGATGGCCGCATGCGCGCCGTCCAGTACGCCCAGTTCGGTTCCGTCCCCTCGATCGTCGACGTGCCGGAGCCGGTCGCGCCCGAGCACGGCGTCGTCGTCCGGGTGACGGCCACCGGTGTCTGCCGCAGCGACTGGCACGCGTGGAAGGGCCACGACGACTCCGTCCGGCTGCCGCACGTGCCGGGGCACGAGTTCGCCGGCGTCGTCGCCTCCATCGGTGCGGGCGTCCAGCGCTTCGCGGTCGGCGACCGGGTCACGGCTCCGTTCGTGTTCGCCTGCGGGACCTGCGCCGAATGCCTCGACGGCGCCACCCAGGTGTGCACCGCCCAGCAGCAGCCCGGGTTCGACCTGCAGGGCTCGTACGCGGACTCCCTGGTCGTCCCGCACGCCGACCTCAACCTCGTCGCGCTGCCCGACGCCGTGGACTTCGCGGTGGCGGCGGCGCTGGGCTGCCGGTTCGGCACCGCGTTCCACGCCCTCCACGCCCGGGGGCGCGTCGCCGCAGGGGAGTGGGTCGTGGTCTACGGCTGCGGCGGAGTCGGGCTCTCCGCGGTCATGGTCGCCGTGGCCGCCGGCGCGCACGTGGTCGCTGTCGACGTCTCCGCGGCCGCACTCGAGCGCGCCGCCGCCCTGGGTGCCGACACCGTGCTGATGGACGCCGATGCCGTCACCACGGTCCGATCCCGCACGGGTGGCGGAGCGCACGTCTCGCTCGACGCCTACGGCAGCCGTGCCACCTCCGTCGCCGCCGTGGCGTCCCTGCGTCCGCGCGGTCGGCACGTGCAGGTCGGGCTGCTGCTGGACGACGAAGCCGCTCCGGCGATCCCGATGAGCCGGGTCATCGCGGACGAACTCGAACTGCTCGGCAGCCACGGCGCGGCGGTCGGGGAGTACGGCGCGATGCTCGACGCCGTTGTGGCCGGACGACTGCGTCCGGAGGAGACGATCGGCCGCACGATCGGCTTCGACGACCTGCCCGAGGCGCTCGTCGCGATGGACCGACCAGCGACGTCGTCGGGCATGACCGTCGCGGTGTTCTGAGGCTCGGAGCGTCCCGTCAACCCTCGGTCCGCGCGTCCGCGCCCCGGCGGATGCGGAGCACGACCGCGCCGATGACGAGCACTGCCAGGATCCCGACGACCCCGAACAGGAGTGCCGGGCCGCCGTGGCCGTGCGCGTGCGTTCCGGCACCCGTGTTCGGTGCGGCTCCCACTGCCGCTGTCGTCGGTTCCGAGGATGATGTGGGCGCGGTCGTCGGGCTCGTCGTCGTGGGTGGGACGGTCGGGGATGCGACCGGTTCCACCGAGAACGCGAGCTGCCCCTCGATGGGATGGCCGTCGGGGGAGACGTACCGCCAGACGAGGGTGTGCGGGCCGGGGGAGAGCGACACCGCCTTGGACATCGAGGTGCCGTCGACGGCCACCGCTCCGGAGGACTCGTCGGTCCCGCCGTCGTCGCGGATCTCGATGCGCAGGCCGGCTTGGAGCCCGGCAAGCGGCGCCTCACTGAAGGTGAGTGTCACTCGCTCAAGGTCGGCAGCCACCGTGGCGCCGTCCGCCGGATCACTCGAGGTCAGTGCTGCGTGCGCCGACGCAGGTGTCGTCCCGATCAGCACGAGGAACGCGGACAGGGCGACGGCGAACAGGACCCGGGGCGTCGCAGCTCGCGAGCGGCGTTGGTCATCTCGGTGAGCGTGCACGCGTCCACGCTAGGGAAGCGATGTCGAGCGTCCCGTCAGCCGAGCGGGGCCACTCGCAACCTCTGAGGTGACATAATATGCATTATCGGCGCACGGGTGCGACGTCGGAACACTCACGGTGAGCAGAAGAGGTCGAGTCCTGTGCACGGACTCGACCTCTTCTGCTCACTGGATGACGACGGCGTCAGTCGGCGGGCTGCGTCGGGACGTCGTCGGCGTCGATCTCGAGCGCTGCCGGCTCGCCGCCCTGTTCCTCCAGGGTGTCCTGGTCGGTGTCGGGCTGCTCCGGCGACTCGGTCTGGGTGGTCTCTTCGGCTGGGTCAGGCTGGCTGTAGCTCATGGGCCGCACGGTACGCCCGCGTCCCTGAACAACTGCACGCTTCCCACCGGAAACACCTCGTGCGCACCAATGGTCGAGTCCATCCACTGGACTCGACCACTGCTGCTCACGAACTGCGGCAGACCGATCACATGTTCGCGAGAGCCACCGCGTTGATGATGAAACCGATCACGCCGATGACGATGGCGACGATCGACAGGATGATGCCCGCCATGATCATCCCGCGGCTGCCACCGCGCTTGCGCGCCGAGATGCCGAGCACGAGACCGACGATGCCGCCGATGACTCCGACGATCGGCACGAACAGGCCAACGACGGTCCCGATGATGCCGAGCACCAAGGAGACGATGGCGAAGGTGTTCGACTGCGCCGGTGCGTTGCCGGGGTTGGACATGGTGGAGCTCCTTCTGGTCAGGACGCCGATCCAGGCCGGGTAGCCGATCGTGAGCGTCGTTCAGAACGCTAGTCCTCACACACGGCTGATGCCCAGATTCGCGCCCGGAGCCTGTCCCCCGGCTCAGGCTCCGACGTACGCCGCCAGATGCTGGCCGGTCAAGGTCGACCGTGCCGCCACGAGTTCGGCGGGCGTCCCCTCGAACACGATCCGTCCGCCGTCGTGCCCGGCGCCCGGCCCGAGGTCGATGATCCAGTCGGCGTGCGCCATGACCGCCTGGTGGTGCTCGATCACGACGACCGTCCGTCCGGCGTCGACGAGCCGGTCGAGCAGACCGAGCAACTGTTCGACGTCGGCCAGGTGCAGGCCCGCGGTCGGCTCGTCGAGCACCACGACACCGCAGCGGTCACCGAGGTGCGTCGCGAGCTTGAGCCGCTGCCGCTCTCCCCCGGACAACGTGGTGAGCGGCTGTCCGATCGTCAGGTACCCGAGCCCCACGTCGGCGAGTCGGGCGAGGATCGTGTGGGCCGCCGGCAGACCGGACTCCCCCGCCGCGAAGAACGCCAGCGCGTCGGCGACGGACATGCCGAGCACCTCGCTGATGTCCTTCCCGCCCAGGTGGTAGCCGAGCACGGACTGGTCGAACCGCTTGCCGTCGCACTCGACGCAGGGGCTCGCGACGCCCGCCATCATGCCGAGGTCGGTGTACACGACACCGGCACCGTTGCACGCCGGGCAGGCACCCTCGGAGTTGGCGCTGAACAGTGCGGGCTTGACGCCGTTGGCCTTCGCGAACGCCTTCCGGATCGGCTCGAGCAGGCCGGTGTACGTCGCCGGGTTGCTCCGCCGCGAGCCACGGATCCCGCTCTGGTCGATGGCGACCACGTCGTCGCGCCGGGCCAGCGACCCGTGGACGAGCGTGCTCTTGCCCGAGCCGGCGACCCCCGTGACGACGGTGAGCACCCCGGTGGGCACGTCCACGTCGACGTCGTGCAGGTTGTGGGCGGACGCGCCGCGGATCGCGATCGCCCCGTCCGGACGACGGACCTCGGACTTCACGGTGACGCGGTCGTCCAGGTGCTGACCGGTCACGGTCCCGCTGGCACGCAGCCCGACGACGGACCCCTGGTAGCAGAGCGTCCCACCGCCGGAACCGGCACCGGGCCCGAGGTCGACGACGTGGTCGGCGATCGCGATGACCTCGGGCTTGTGCTCGACGACCAGGACGGTGTTGCCCTTGTCGCGCAGCCGGACGAGCAGCTCGTTCATCCGCTCGATGTCGTGCGGGTGCAGCCCCGTGCTCGGCTCGTCGAAGACGTACGTGACGTCGCTGAGCGAGGAGCCGAGGTGCTTCACCATCTTCACGCGCTGCCCCTCTCCCCCGGACAACGTGCCCGTCGGGCGGTCGAGCGACAGGTAGCCGAGTCCGATCTCGACGAAGGACTCGAGCAGGGCACGGAGCCCCTCGAGCAACGGCCCGACCCCCGGGTCGTCCAGACCCCGCAGCCAGGTGACGGCGTCGGTGATCTGCATCGCGCAGACGTCTGCGATGCTGCGGCCCGCGATCTTCGACGAGCGGGCGGTGTCGTTCAACCGGGTCCCGTCGCAGGCCGGACACGTCGTGAAGGTCACCGCACGGTCGACGAACGCTCTGATGTGCGGCTGCATCGCCTCGCGGTCCTTCTGCAGGAACGACCGGCGGACGCGGTGCACGAGCCCCTCGTAGGTCATGTTGATGCCGGCGATCTTCTGCTTCGTCGGCTCGCGGTACAGGAAGTCCTGCCGCTCCTGCTCGGTGAAGTCGCGGATCGGGGTGTCCCGGTCGAAGTAGCCCGATTCGGCGTACAGCCGCACGTTCCAGCCGTCGGTCCCGTACCCGGGGATGGTGAGCGCGCCGTCCCCGAGCGACTTCGTGTCGTCGAACAGCTGCGTCAGGTCGATGTCGTTCACCAGCCCCCGGCCCTCGCAGTCCGCGCACATGCCGCCGAGCCGCGTGAACGAGACCCGCTGGGCCTTCGCGTCCGCACCTTTCTGCACCGTGATCGCTCCCCCGGCCGTCACGGTGGCGAGGTTGAACGAGAACGCGTTCGGCCCCCCGATGTGCGGCTGGCCGAGTCGGCTGAACAGCACGCGCAGCATCGCGTTCGCGTCCGTGGCGGTACCGACGGTGGAGCGCGGGTCGGCACCGATGCGCTCCTGGTCGACGACGATCGCGGTGGTCAGGCCGTCGAGCAGGTCGACGTCCGGACGCGCGAGCGACGGCATGAACCCCTGCACGAACGCGCTGTAGGTCTCGTTGATCATCCGCTGCGACTCGGCGGCGACGGTGCCGAACACGAGCGAGCTCTTGCCCGAGCCGGAGACCCCGGTGAACACCGTGAGCCGCCGCTTCGGCAGGTCGACGTCGACGTCGCGCAGGTTGTTCGCGCGGGCGCCGCGCACCCGGATCCGGTCGTGCCGGTCGGCAGGGTGCGCGTCGGTGCCGGTGGGGTCGTCGTCGACCGGATCGGTGTGCATGCGGGTCAGCGTACCGACGGGAGGCCCGTGGCGGGGCCGCCACGGGCCTCCCGTCCGATCCTGGATCGGCCGTCAGGCCGTGGTGCGGTGCTCAGGCACCGTGTCGGCGCACCAGGTCCGGCAGCTCGGCGGGTTCGAAGTCCTCGGCGGTCGCCTCGAGTTCGTCGGCGGTCCACCACCGCGAGGCGAGGATGTCGACGCGCTCGTCGTCGGTCCACTCGGCGTCGGACAGCTCGAAGCCGGGCGTGCGGACGACGTAGAACTCGGCGTGCCCGCGGTCGTGGTCGGCGAGGTCCCACTCGACCGTGAAGTCCCAGGACCACACCGGTTCGCCGGGTTCGCCGATGACGATCCCGGTCTCCTCGCGCAGCTCGCGGATCGCGGCGTCACGGTGGGACTCCCCCGGGTCAACCCCGCCACCCGGCGTGATCCAGCGGTGGGCACCGTCTGACGAGGGCGACTTCGTGTCCATCAGGAACACGCGGCCCTCGGGATCGAGCAGCAGGATGCGGGAGGTGCGGCGCAGGCCGGGCTTGGCGGTCACCCGCCCGACGTTAGCCGACGAAGCCGCTGACGTCGCCGACCAGCTTGGTGTGGTCGGCGGGGATCGGCTCGACGGCGGCCAGGGCGATCTCGGCCGCGAACTCGGACACGCTGTAGAGCTTGCCGACCTCCTGCCGACGGCCCTCGATCGCGCCGGGGTTCAGGCGGTTCAGCAGCGTCGCGGTGATCGTGCCTTCGATCATGTCGCCGGAGACGACGACGAACTCGATGCCGGCGGCCTCGAGCTGCGGGATGAGCTCACGGAGGGCGAGTTCCCCGGCGCGCTTGCTCTTGGCGACCGGGACGTACTCGTCCATCGTCTCGGCGGTCTCGACGAAGTGGGCCTGGTGGCTCGTGACGAACACCACGCGCGACCCGGCGGGCATGTGCGGCACAGCGGTCTGCAGCATGTCGACCTGCGCGTCGCGGTTCAGGCGGAGCGCGTAGTCCTCGCCGACGCCGGACTCCATGCCGCCCGACGCGTTGAGCACGAGCAGGTCGATGCCGCCCCATTCCCGGACGACGGTGTCGACGAGGGCCTGCACGGAGTCGTGCTCGGTGAGGTCGGCGCCGACGGCCAGGGCGGAACCGCCGGCCTCGACGATCTTCTCGGCGATCTGCTCCGCACGCTTGGCCTTGTTGCGGTAGTTCACGACGACCTTCGCACCGGCCTCGGCGAGGTACCCGACGGTGTCGGCGCCGATGCCACGGGACGAACCGGTGACGACGGCGCGCTTGTCGGTGAGGGATCCGGGGGCGAGGGGGTTGCTCACAGTCGTGTTCTCCAGGTCTGGTTGCGGCCGGTCGGGCGCACCGAGCCTACCAATCGCCTGCACGACCGTCGGACGGCCCTGATATGTTGAACGGAGTTGTACCGGCTGTCGCGACGCAGCGAGCCGCCGCGCGCGACCGAGGGAGGGAGATCGCGTGAACGGAATCGATTGGATCCAGAGCACCGTCTGGATCGGCCTGGTGTTGCTCCTGGGCGTGGTCGAGATCTTCACCCTCGACTTCATCTTCATCATGCTCGCGGCAGGTGCCGCCGGCGGGCTGATCGCCGCGTTGCTCGGCGCCCCGTGGTGGCTGTCCGCCATCGTCGCCGCGGTCGCCGCACTCGTGCTGCTGTCGCTCGTCCGACCGCGCCTGCTCGTGGCACTCGGCCGCGGTGCCGACCCGCACCGCACCAACGTCGAGGGGCTCATCGGGCTCCCCGGCACGGTCGCGGTCGCCTTCACCTCCTCCAGCCCCGGCCAGGTGCGCCTGGCCAACGGCGAGACCTGGAGTGCACGGTTCGCCGCGGACTCCGTCGACCGCACACCGCCACTCGGGACCCCCGTGGTCGTCGAGTCGATCGAGGGGTCGACCGCGGTCGTGCGCCTCGCAGAAAGGGCCACCTCGTGACCAGCATCTCCCCGGGGACGATCGCACTGCTCGTGCTCATCCTCGTCGTCGTCATCTTCGTGATCGTCGTCCTGGCGAAGGCGATCCGCATCGTCCCCCAGGCCACCGCAGGGATCGTCGAGCGGCTCGGCAAGTACCACAAGACCCTCAATCCGGGCCTGAACCTTCTCGTCCCGTTCATCGACCGCCTGCGCCCGCTGCTCGACATGCGTGAGCAGGTCGTCTCGTTCCCGCCGCAGCCCGTGATCACCGAGGACAACCTGGTGGTCTCGATCGACACCGTCGTCTACTTCCAGGTCACCGACGCCCGCGCCGCGACGTACGAGATCGCGAACTACCTGGGTGCCGTCGAGCAGCTCACCACGACGACGCTCCGCAACGTCGTGGGTGGCCTGAACCTCGAAGAGGCACTGACCAGCCGCGACAACATCAACGGCCAGCTCCGCGTCGTCCTCGACGAAGCCACGGGCAAGTGGGGCATCCGCGTCGGCCGAGTCGAGCTGAAGGCCATCGAGCCGCCTGTGTCCATCCAGGACGCCATGGAGCAGCAGCTCCGTGCCGAGCGCAGCCGACGTGCCGCGATCCTGCAGGCAGAGGGCACCAAGCAGTCCCAGATCCTCGAAGCCGAGGGACAGCGGCAGGCCGCGATCCTGGCCGCCGAGGGTGACGCCAAGGCACAGGTGCTCCGCGCCGAGGGTGAAGCCCAGGCCATCGCGACCGTGTTCGAGGCCATCCACACCGGCGACCCGGACGAGAAGCTGCTGTCCTACCAGTACCTGCAGACCCTGCCGAAGATCGCCGAGGGCACCTCGAACAAGCTCTGGATGATCCCGAGCGAGTTCACCGAGGCCCTGTCCGGCATCGCGAAGGGCTTCAGTGCCAGCCGTGGTGGCGGCGCCGGTCCGGTCGCCGGCGGTGCTGGCGGCACGGACTTCCTGTCACGCATCTCGAAGCTCGCGAACGAGAGCCTGGCGAACACCGCAGCCGCGGACACCACCATGCCGCGTGCAGACGCCACCGCCGCGGACATCGTCCCCGAGTCCGACCTCGACGCCCGCCTGGCCGAGTCGAACCGCAGTGTCGATGCACACCTCGCGGCGGCCGACGACGCGACCGCCGAGCAGGTCGAGGACACCCCGCCCACGCCGGGCGACGACGCCTCCGGTCACCGGACCAGCGACGGTTCCGGCCGGCGCTGACGCTCCGGAACGAACGAACGAACGACGACGCCCGCCCCGGGGAACCGGGGCGGGCGTCGTCGTGTGGTCGGTGGTGTCAGGCGCCGCGTCGTGCGCGGAGCACCTGCAGGCGCTCTTCGAGGAGCTCCTCGAGTTCCTCGCGCGAGCGGCGTTCGAGCAGCATGTCCCAGTGGGTACGGGGTGCCTTCACGTCTTCTTCGGCGACCTCGACGGGGATCCCGTCGTCACCGAGCAGCCGGCCCTCGCGGCCGGAGCGCGGCTCCGACCAGGTCTGGGGGACGTCCGCATCCGCAGAGAAGACGATGTCGAACGTCTCACCCGAATCCGTCTGGTAGACCGCGCGCTTGCGATCCGAGAGCTCGACGCCCTCTTCACTCTGGAGACTCTGACTCCCGAGCCGCATGCCGCGGAGACTCCGATCAGCCATGTGTGTGCTCCTCTCGCTCGTCTGCCCTCCACAACACTGTCCCACGCCCCATCAATCCCGTACCGGCGCATTCACAGTCCGTTCCCAGTGGCTGGGCGCGGCGAGTCGGATCAGGAGCGGGTGCGTCGCCCCCAGGGCGCACAGGCGAGGAGCACGAGGAGGCCGCCGAGGGAGAGCAGGAGCGTGATCGAGCCGGACAGGATCGACGCCGGGGTGGTGGAGGTGCCGAGCGGCACATCGGTGACCATCGACGTCGCGGTGTACTCCGGCACCCGGTCGATCGTGTGACCGCCCGGGTCGATGACCTGCGACGCTCCGACGGTCGAGATGTTCACGAGCGACCGGCCGGTCTCGATGGCCCGCATCCGAGCGATCTCGAGCTGCTGCAGGTTCTCGTCGGTGCCCGAGAAGTCAGCGTTGTTCGTCTGCGCGAGGATCACCTGCGCTCCCCCGCGCACCATGTCGGAGGTGAGCCCGTCGTCGACGATGTCGAAGCAGATCGAGATGCCGGCCCGGATCCCCGCGACGGAGAGCACGTTCGGCTTGATCCCCGGCGTGTAGTCGCGCTGCAACAGGCCGATCAGCGACGGCGCGAGCTTCGAGAAGAACCAGCGGTCGGGCACGTACTCGCCGAACGGCACCGGACGCTTCTTGTCGTAGGACGACTGCCAGCCGTCGGCGGTCCAGACGAACGACGTGTTGTGCAGCACCCCCGACGGCGTCTGCGTGATGGCGCCCGCCACGATCGGGGCGTCGAGCGAGTCGACCACCGAGTCGAGCGCGGCGGCGATGACCGGCTGCTGACGCGGGTCGTACTCCGCCCCTGCCTCGGGCCAGACGACCAGGTCCACACCCTTCGCGTCCACGTCCGTCGCCGCGACCTGTGCTGCCAGGACGTCGCCGGGCTCCGCACGGTCGAAGTAGCCCGCGGGGCCGTTGCCCTGCACCGACTCGACCCGGATCGTGCCGCTCGTCGCCGTCGGCCACGCCGGCACGGCCAGGACCGCCGCGACGAGCAGACCCGCCGTCGCCACCCGCACGGGCAGCCGGAGCCTGGCACCCGGCACGCGGGGCACCACGAGCGCGAGCGACACCACGACCGCGACGCAGTACACGACGATGAACGTCAGCCCGAGGACGCCGACGTACGCGGCCAGGTGGGTGAACGGCCCCTGCGACTGCGACAGGCCGACCCGACCCCACGCGAAGCCGCCGTACGGCCAGCTCCCCGAGAACCACTCGCGCCCGGTCCAGAGTGCGGCGACGACGGCCGGGAGGCCCCACACACGTCCGGCGGTCGAGGGCACCACGCGTGCGACCCAGCGGTACGCCAGGGCGATGGCGACGCTGCCGAGCGCGAAGAACGCGGCTTCGAGCAGGGCGAGTGCGAACCACGGGACCGGGCCCAGGTAGCGGCCGGCCCACGAGATGGCCGGGATCCAGAAGGCCGCGCCGGCGAGGTAGCCGATCCACGCCGCACGCCGCGCTCGCTGCCCCATCACCGCGAGCAGCATGCAGGCGAGTGCCGGGTAGGCGAGGAACCACCACCCGGGCGACGGGAACGCGAGGGCGAAGAGGATCCCGCCGACGACGGCCAACGGCAGCGCGGTGCCCAGCGGCAACGCGGCGAACGGACCGGTCGCGACCGCCCCGCGGCCGACGCGCGCGGGCAGCCCGCGCACACTGGTCTCCGGAACCGGCACCGTGCCTCCCGTCAGACCGTCGCGTAGGCGACGATGCCGCGGCGGACCGCGTCCGTCGCCCGTCGGGCGGTCTGGGCGAGCTCGTCGTCGCCGGCGTTCCGGATCTGGTCGAGCAGGTCGATGACCTGCTTCGACCAGCGCACGAAGTCGCCGGCCGGCAGGTCGAGGGTGCGGAGGACGTCGTCGAGGGCCGAGCCCGAAGCCCAGCGGAACATGCCGACGGCCATCGCCGGGGTCGGCGGCTGTGAACCGGCCAGACGTGCGGCACGCTCGATGTCGTCGAGGCGCGACCAGATGGTCAGCGTCTCGTCGAGCGCGGGCCGGAACGCACCGCGGGGCAGGGCGTGCTCGGTACCGGGTGCGTCCTCGCGTCGGGGCTGGTAGATGATCGTCGCTGCCATGGCGGCGAGCTGTGCCGGGGTGAGGTCCTTCCAGACCCCCGCCTCGAGGCACTCGGCGACGAGCAGGTCGCGGTCGCCGTAGATGCGCTGGAGGCGACGGCCGCCCGCTGCCACCGTGGCCTCACCGTCGCCGGCGTCCACCAGGTAACCGAGTTCGAGCAGGACCTCGGTGACACGGTCGAACGTCGTCGCCACGGCGCCCGTGCGGGACCGGATCTGCTGGACGAGTTTGTCGTTGGCGCGCTTGAGCTTCCACCACCGCTCGGACCAGCGGGCGTGGGCTTCGCGTTCCGGGCAGGCGTGGCAGGGGTGGCGCTGCAGCTGGCGGCGGACCGCCGTGATCGCGGCTTGGCGTTCCTGGCGCGCGCCGTGCGACGCCTCGCGGCCGCCGGGCACGTTGGTGCGCTCGAGGTCGGAGAGTTCACGGCGGAGGGCCGAGTACTCGGTGAAGTCGCCGAGGTGGCACTGCATCGACTGTCGGTAGCCGTCGAGCGACTCCTGCTGCGAGCGGACCTTGCGGGCGAGGTCGACCACCGACCGGTCTGCCTGGAACTGGGCGAACGACGTCTCGAGGACCTCGCGCGTGCGCTGCCGACCGAACTGGTCGATCAGGTTGACGGCCATGTTGTAGGTCGGCTTGAACGAGGAGTTGAGCGGGTACGTGCGACGGCTGGCCAGCGACGCGACGGCCTGCGGGTCGAGCCCGTCGGTCCACTGGATGACCGAGTGCCCCTCGACGTCGATCCCACGACGGCCGGCGCGACCGGTGAGCTGCGTGTACTCCCCCGGGGTGATCGGCACACGGGCTTCGCCGTTGAACTTCTCGAGCTTCTCGAGCACGACGGTGCGCGCCGGCATGTTCACGCCGAGCGCCAGGGTCTCGGTGGCGAACACGACCTTCAGCAGTTTGCGCTGGAAGAGATTCTCGACGACCTCCTTGAAGGCGGGGAGCAGACCCGCGTGGTGCGCCGCGACTCCGCGCTCGAGCCCTTCGAGCCACTCCCAGTAGCCGAGGACGGCCAGGTCTTCGTCGAGCAACGTGCGGCAGTGGTACTCCGCCGTCTCGCGGATCTCGTTGCGCTCCTGCACCGTCGTCAGGGACAGGCCCGAGCGCAGGACGTTTCGGACTCCCTGGTCGCAGCCGTTGCGGCTGAACACGAAGAAGATGGCGGGCAGGAGCATCCGCTCGTCGAGCATGTGCGCGATCTGTTCGCGGTGCGCCTTCTCGGTGCGCGGCCCGCGGCGCTCGGGGTAGCCGCCACGACCGCGTCGGCCGCGGTGGCCGCCGCCGTTCCGCTCGCTCCGGGAACCGCCGCCGACCATGCGGAGCAGTTCCGGGTTCACACGGTTCGTCGCCGCGGCGCCGCTCGAGTCGAACAGGTCGACCATCTTCGAACCGACCAGGACGTGCTGCTCGAGCGGGACCGGACGATCCTCGGAGACGATGACGTCGGTGTCGCCGCGGACGGTCTGCAGCCAGTCGCCGAACTCCTCGGCGTTCGACACCGTGGCGCTGAGCGAGACCAGGCGGACCTCGGTCGGGAGGTGCAGGATCACCTCTTCCCACACGGCACCGCGGAACCGGTCGGCGAGGTAGTGCACCTCGTCGAGGACCACCCATGCGAGGTCGTCGAGCAGGTCCGAGTCGGCGTAGATCATGTTCCGGAGCACTTCGGTCGTCATCACGACGACGCGGGCTCGGGGGTTCACGTTCGTGTCGCCGGTGAGCAGCCCGACCTCGGACTCGCCGTAGACGTCGACGAGCTCGGCGTACTTCTGGTTGCTCAGTGCCTTCATCGGCGTCGTGTAGAAGACCTTCGCCGTCGGCTGGCGCATGGCGAGCCAGATCGCGAACTCCGCGACGATGGTCTTGCCGGCTCCGGTCGGGGCGGCGACGAGGACGCTGCGGCCCTGGTCGAGCGAGTCGCACGCGGCGAACTGGAACGGGTCGAGGTCGAACCGCAGGTCGGTCCGGAAGAGCTCGAGGTTGCGCGACCGGTTGCGCACCTTGGCCGCGGCGAAGCGCTCGGCCGCACTCGTGCTGCTCACAGGTCGTACTCCTCGTCGAGCTTAGCCTGGCGCTTGGCGAGACGACGGTCGTGGATCCACGTCACGAGGCACGCAGCCAGGTACAGCACCAACATCGGGACCGCGAGCAGGAACATCGAGATGACGTCGGAGCTCGGCGTGACGATGGCGCAGAAGACCAGGATGCAGAGGATCGCGACGCGCCAGCTCTTGATGATGGCCGCGGCCGAGAGCACCCCGACGAAGTTCAGCAGGACGAGGAACACCGGCAGCACGAAGGCGATGCCCACCGCGACGATCAGCTTGATGACGAAGTCGTAGTACGCCTTCGCGTCGACGATCGAGGTGTCCTCGCTCGACACGAAGCTGCCGAGGATGCCGACCACGTGCGGCAGGATGAACCATCCGAAGTAGCACCCGGCGAAGAACAGCGGGATCGCGGTGCCGAGGAAGCCCCAGACGTACTGCCGCTCGCGCCGGACGAGCGCGGGCACGATGAACGCCCAGATCTGGTAGAGCCAGACCGGGCTCGCGATGACGACGCCGATGGTGATCGCGATCTGCAGCTTGAGGTCGAACGCCCCGGTGATCATCGGGAAGTTCAGCTCGGCCGTGTGGCCACCGACCTTGGCCAGCTCGGTCACCGGTGCGCGCAGCGCGTCGAGCACCCACGGGGTGAGGAACCAGCCGCCGATCGCACCGACGACGATCGCCACGACTGCGCGGAAGAGGCGGTTGCGCAGCTCGATGAGGTGCTGCCCGAGCGACATGCGGCCTTCGGCGTCGGTCTTCTGGCGCCCCTGCCGCTTCGCTCGCCCGCGCGCGGTCGTCGAAGCCATGTGCTCGATCTTACGGGGTCGGGACCGACAGTCCGCCGGGTGGCGGCGCGGGAGTGTGGTGGCTGTGTGGGTGGGCGGGCGGCTGGCGCGTGGCGAGCGGGCGGGCGGGCGTGAGCGGGCGTCCCTGGCGGGATCGGGCGTACCTGGTCGGATCAACTCACCAGGTACGCGCGGAACGACCAGGTACCCGAAGCCCACCGTGCGGGATCGGGCGTACCCGGTCGGAACGTGCAGCGCTCGGACGTGCCCCAGCGGCAGACGTCAGCCCGCGGCGAGGGCCGCGGCCGCGAAGTCGCGCACGGCCTCACGGGCGGCGGGCGGGTCGAGCACCACGGCTCGACCGGGCAATCCCGCGACGAGACGGACCACCCCGTCGAACCCGTGCGACGCTGCGAGCCGGATGCGCACACGACCTTCCCCGTCGGGCGCGTCGGCGGTGTCGGACAGGAAGTCGGCGACCAGGGGCAGCGACGTCGAGTCGAGCTCCACCGTGACGATGACGTCGTCGGCGGCCTGCTGGAACAGTGTGTCCGGGATGACGACCTGATCGATCGTCTTCTCGGCCGGGCGGTCGTCGACGCGCGCCTCGGACATGCGGTCGAGCCGGAACGTCCGGAGCGCCTGCCGGTCGAGGTCCCACGCGCGCAGGTACCAGTCGGTGTCGATGGACTCGACCCGGAGCGGGTCGACCCGTCGGGTGCCGCCCTGGGTGCGCGGTCCGGCGTACTCGAAGACCAGGCCGCGGCCGTCGGACATCGCCCGGCGGATGGTGGCGAGGGCGACGTCGTGCAGGTCCTGCCCGACGGCGACGGTCGACGCCGCTCCCCCGGCGCCGCGGGACAGCTTGGCCATGAGCGCGCGGATGGCGTCACGGTCGGCGGCCTCGGGCAGCGCGGACAGGTACTGCAGACCGGCGATGAGCGCGGACGCCTCACGAGCCGACAGACGCGGTGAGTCGTCGATCGCCACGAGGTTGGTCAGCACGATCATGTCGTTCTGGTCGAAGTCGTCCCACGCGATGTCGAACAGGTCGCCGTGCTGGTACTGCATCGTCTCGCCGGGCACCCCGGACACCGCGATGAGTTCGACGGCGCGTCGGATGCGGGCCTCGGGCACACCGAAGTGCCGAGCCGCCTCGGCCACCGAGACCCGCTCACGGTCGATCAGGTACGGCACCAGGGCGAGCAGGAACGCGAGCTTGTCCTGCGCCTGCAGGGGTTGGGCGTCAGCCACGAACGGGGTCCTCTCCGGGGGCTGCGGCACGGTCGTCGTCGGTGTGGTCGCGCACGAGTGCACGGAGGCGCTCCCCGACCCGTGACCGCAGGTCGTCGGGCTCGAGTACCCGGACCTCGGGCCCGAACGCGGCGAGCTCCTCGGCGAGGATCTGCGGGTCGACGTGGTGCAGCACGAGCGCGCCGTCGGCATCGGTCTCGGTGTCGCGGCGACGGGTCAGTCGGCGTTCGGCGTCGGAACCGGGCGTCACCGCGATGCGCGCGGTGCGCTGGGCCCAGATCCGCTCGAGCTCGGCGAGGGTGCGCTCCCCAGCGCCGACAGGGGCGGTGTGCTGCCCGACCTCGTACTGCGTGACGGGTCCGACGATGCGGGCCAGCAGGTAGTTCTTGTCCGAGTCCGTCGCGAACTCGTGGGCGGCCAGCATCCACCGGCCGCCGTGCTGCACCAGTGCGAGTGGAGCCACTTCGCGCCGACGGGCGTCGTGCTGCCCCGGCGTGATGTAGTCGAAGCGCACGGCTGCACCGCGGTCGAGCGCGGAACGGAGCGGCTCGAACGAGGCGTCCCGGGCGCGGAGCCGCGGGGCGTAGGCGTCGACGCCGAGCTGCAGGGCGCCGTCGTCGTCCTCGGCACCGGCCGAGCGGACCTTGAGCAGGCCACGGCGGGAGTCGGCGGACAGCGCACCTTCGCGCCAGGCCATCGCGGCCAGGGAGAGCAACGCGGATTCGTCCGGGGTGAAGCGGACGTCGACGGGCAGGTCGTACTCGCCCTTCGGGATCCGGTACCGGAGCGTCTGGTTGTTGCCCGCCGCACCCGGCGTCTCGATGGTCTCGAGGGGGATGCCGAGCTCGCGGACGTCGTCCTTGTCGCGCTCGAACTGGCGCTCGAGCGAGGCGTTGTCGCCACCGTTCGAGAACCGCTGCCGGTACCCCTGCACGTTGGCCAGGATCTCGGCTTTGGTCAGCCCGGACTCCGTCGAGAGCAGCGCGAGCACGAGGCTGAACAGCCGCTCCTCGGCGGGCACACGGGGCACACGGGTCGCTGGCACGAGCCGATCCTACGGCAGCGCGGGTGCACCGGAGTGCACCCGCGCCGCGGTCCGTGGACGGTCGGACCGGGTCAGTTCGAGATCGCCCCGAGGACGTCGATCACGTACGCGTACGCGGTCCCCTGCTGGTTGACGATGGCCAGGACCTGGTCGCCGACGTGGTGCCCGACGATGGCGGTCCGGACGCCCTCGTCGACCTGGCCCTTGGTGAGCGGGATGGCCTGCGCGCCGGATCCGTCGGTCCAGCTGGAGCCGGCGACGGACGGGTCGGCACCCCAGGTCACGGCGGTGTACTTGATGACCGCGGTGTCCTTCGCGGTGAGCTCGCGGCCGTCGCCCTTGCGGAGCAGGTGCGACTCGTTCGACTTCGGGGCGCTCCACGACGGGATCGTGATGCCGGGGGCGCCGGACGGGGCGAGCACCACGGCCGGCATCTTGTCGCCGGCGAGCTGCGGGGTGCCCGTGGCGCGGGCGTCGAACGCGCGCTTGACGTCGATGACGGCGATCACGGCGTCCTCGGTCTTCCCCGACGAGGAGCTGCCACCGGTGCCGTCGGTGCTGCTCAGGGCGCTCTTCGGCAGGGCCACCGCCAGGCGATCGCCGACGCGGGCGCACTGCAGTGAGGCACCGAGGGCTCCGTAGTTGCTCGCACCGGCGGTGATCGGCGCCGTCTGGCCCGAGTAGCCACTCGTCTGGGCGACCTCGCCGGTGGAGCCGTCGACCAGGGTGTACTCGACCAGGACGGGCGTGCCGTCGTCGATCGTGCGACCGGAGCCCTGCTCGAGCACGGACACCTGGGTGCCCTTGGTGGTCAGGCCCTTCGGCACGCTGACCTTCGGCTCCGAGCCGAACTTGCCGGTGGCGGTCACCGCTTCGGACGCGGCGCCGGGAGCGGCACAGCTCGAGGGCGTGGTGCCGGCACCGTTCGACGCGCAGGCGGTGAGGGACACCGCGAGACCGATGGTGACCAGGAGTGCGGGGATGGTGCGCACGGACCCTCTTTCCGTTCGATGCAGGACGGGCACGCCGTCAGCCTACCGGTCGTCCTCGACGGCCCCGGACGGTGCCGCATCGGCATCCGACGATGCCGCAGCGCGCTCGGACGGCGCCGCAGCACCATCCGCCGCCGACGACGCCTCGGCCGCCGCGACCTTGCGCGCCTGCGCCGCAGACTGCCGGGCCACCTTGCGGAGCTTCTTGTCGCTCGTCGCCCGCTCGCCCACGGCACCGGGGGTCCAGGCCTCGACGTCCTCGTCCGAGAACTCCGCCTTGCCCGCGCGGCGCTTCAGGTTCGGCAGCACCGTCCCGTCGGCCAGGCGTCGCGCGGTGACGAGGAATCCGGTGTGCCCGACCATGCGGTGGTCCGGGCGCACGGCGAGGCCCTCGACGTGCCAGGTGCGCACCAGGGTCTCGCTCGGCATCGGGTCGGTGAAGCGCCCGGTGTCGCGCAGGGCCTCGGCCGTGCGGGACAGCTGCGTGACGGTCGCGACGTAGCAGACGATGAGTCCGCCGGGCACGAGGGCGTCGGCCGCGGCGTCCACGCACTCCCACGGCGCGAGCATGTCGAGCACGACGCGGTCGACGCTCTGCGGCTCGGTCGCGTCGGGCAGCGACTCGACCAGGTCACCGACGGTGACGGACCAGTTGTCCGGCACGGCACCGAGGAAGGTGCCGACGTTGCCCTTCGCGATCGCCGCGAACTCCTCGCGGCGCTCGAACGACTGCAGCTGCCCGGTCGGGCCGATCGCGCGGAGCAGGAACAGCGACAGCGCCCCCGAGCCGACGCCGGCCTCGACCACGCGGGCCCCCGGGAAGACGTCCGCGAAGGCCACGATCTGCGCCGCGTCCTTCGGGTAGACGATCGCGGCACCACGCGGCATCGACATGACGTAGTCGTTGAGCAGCGGACGGAGCGCCAGGTACTCGTCACCGGTGCTCGCCCGGATGACGGAGCCGTCGGGCTGCCCGATGACGTCGTCGTGCCGGAGCACGCCGCGGTGTGTGTGGTACTCCCCCGCGGTCTCGAGCGACAGCGTCGTGAGCTTGCCCTTCGGACCGGTCAGCTGGACGCGGTCGCCGGCCCGGAACGGGCCGCGCGGCGGGGTGTGCGGGGCGCCACCCGCGGTGTGCGGGAGCGCTGCGGTCGGGTCCGCGGTCGGACTGGAGGCGCGGCTCGCGTCCGCCTCGTCGCGTGCGTCGTCGGTGTGGCTCATCGGATGACCCCTTCGGTGTCCGCAGCGTGCGCCGGGTCCGGCACCGCGCCTCCCGAGATCCCGGCCCGTGCGGTCAGGGCCGGCGTCGTCAACTCGACCAGCCGGTCGACGTCGACGCCCGCCAGGGTGGTCAGGTGCACGTCGCCGCCGGCGATCTCGGAGAGCGGGACGATGTGCTCGACGGCGACCGTGACGGCGCCGGAGGCGACCGCCGACGCGACGCCGGTGGCGGAGTCCTCGATCGCGACGCACGCGGTGGGCTCGACGCCGAGCTGCGCGGCGGCGGACAGGTACGCGTCCGGGAACGGCTTCGGGCGGTCGACGTCGTCGCCGGCGACGACGACGCGGAAGCCGCGCTCACCCAGTGCCTCGGCGGCGACGAGCGCCATCTTGCGACGGGACATCGTGACCAGGGCGGTCGGGATGCCGCGGGCGTGGAGCTCCTCGACGAGCTCACGGGCACCCGGCCGCCACGGCAGTTCGCCGGCGCGCAGGTGCTCCATCACGTAGTCGGTCATCCACTGGATGATCTCCTCGACCTCCATGTCGACGCCCTTGGCGCGCAGGAGCTCACCGGAGCGCTCGAGACCGCTGCCCACCAGGGACAGGCCGTCCTCGTGGGTCCACTCGGCGCCGTAGCGGCTCGTCAGGTCGACCTGGGACCGCTGCCAGATCGGCTCGGTGTCGATGATCGTGCCGTCCATGTCCCACAGCACGGCTGCGGGCGGGACGAGGGCAGGAGGATGCGCGGTCACGGGCGACGAGTCTACCGGGGCCGTTCCGCTGGGCGCGGACGCGCGCGTGCGCCGACACCCCCTGGGCCTACAGTGGATGCCTGAATCGTGTCCGGCCGGGGGCACCGCTCCCGCCCCGCTCCGCTCCACCACCAGGAGGTCCGCTCCGTGCCACAGCACTCCCCCTTCAGCGACGGTCGCTTGCTCGTCGTCGCCTTCGAGGGCTGGAACGACGCCGGCGAGGCCGCGAGCGGTCTGGCGCGTCGCATCGTCGAGTCGCTCGGGCTCGACGAGCTGCGCGAACTCGACGGTGAGCGGTACGTCGACTACCAGTTCAACCGGCCCACCGTCGGCACCGACGACAACGGTGACCGCGGCGTGCAGTGGCCCCGCATCGTGCTGTACGGGCCCGGTGCCGAGGGGCGTCCGGTCATCGGCGCCACCGGCTCGCCCACCGACCGTGACGTCTTCGTCCTCGTCGGCCCGGAACCCTCGCGCACCTGGCGGGGCTTCTGCTCGGAGATCATCGACCTGGCGGACGTCTACTCGATCGACGCCGTCGTCTTCGTCGGCGCCATGCTCGCCGATGTCCCCCACACCCGACCGATCTCGGTGTTCGTGTCGAGCGAGAACGCCGGGGTCCGCGCCGCCTTCGACGTCGACAAGTCCTCGTACGAGGGCCCGACCGGCATCCTCGGGGTCCTCGCCGACGCGATGGACACGGCCGGGCTGACCACGCTCTCCCTGTGGGCGTCGGTGCCGCACTACGTCCACAACTCGCCCTCGCCGAAGGCCACGCTCTCGCTGCTCGACAAGATCGAGGAACTCACGGACGTCACGGTGCCGCGCGGCTCACTGCTCGACGACGCCACCGAGTGGGAAGAGGGCATCGACGCCCTCGCCGCCGACGACGAGGACATGGCGTCCTACATCGGGCAGCTCGAGCAGGCACGAGACACCGTCGACTCCCCCGAGGCCTCGGGCGACGCCATCGCGCAGGAGTTCGAGCAGTACCTCCGTCGCCGTGAGCGCAAGGACGGCAAGGACGGCGGCACCGCCGGTGGCGAGGGGCCGTGGCGGCCACAGCAGTAGCCGTCACCCGCTGACGGACGGGAGGCGCGGTGCCAGCTGGCACCGCGCCTCCCGTCCGTCGCGAGGTGTGCGATCACGACACGCCGCTCACGTCCGGCGAGTGGTCGCGAACTGTCGGCTGCGGACCGCCTCGGCGACGGTTTCCGACCCCTCGGCGGCACGCACGCGACATGTCGCGACCACCCGGCGGACGGGGATCAGGCCAGCCGGATGCCCAGCAGCGCGTCGATCAGGTCGAGGAGCTCCGGCGTGCACGCCGTGCCGCCCGCGATCGCCGTGTCGACCGCGGCGACGGCACCGGGGGTGTCGAGGTCGTCGGAGACCCGCGCGCGGATGCGTGCCGCGACGTCGGCTGCGTCGTCGGCGTGCCCTGCGGACGCTCCCGAGGCCCAGGCGTCCCAGCCGGCGAGCCGCGTCTGGGCGCTCGTCAGCTCGGTGTCGAACCACTCCCAGTTGTCGGAGTACTTGTGCGACAGCAGCGCGAGCCGGATGGCCCGGGGGTCGGCGCCGTCGTCGAGCAGCCCGCGCACGGTGACGAGGTTGCCGAGCGACTTCGAGATCTTCGTGCCCTGGTAGGCGATCATCCCGGTGTGCACGAACGCGTTCGCGAGGGGCTGGTGCGCGAGGGCAGCAGCGTGCCCGGCGCTCATCTCGTGGTGCGGGAAGACGAGGTCGCTCCCCCCGCCCTGCACGCTGATCGGCAGCCCGAGGCGGTCACCGGCGATGACGCTGCACTCGATGTGCCAGCCGGGGCGCCCGGGGCCGATCTCGGTGTCCCAGGCCGGCTCGCCGTCACGCGCAGCGCGCCACAGCAGCGGGTCGAGCGGGTCACGCTTGCCCGGACGATCCGGGTCGCCGCCGCGTTCGGCTGCGAGGGCGAGCATGGTCTCGCGGTCCAGACCGCTCTCGTCGCCGAGCGTCCACGCGTCGGCGGGGCGGTTCACGTCGAAGTACAGGTCGTCGCCCTCGGCGCCGTCGGTCGGGACCTCGTACGCGTAGCCGGACTCCTGCAGGAACGAGACCGCCTCGGCGACGCGCTCGACCTCGTCCGTGACGGCCACGAAGTCGTCCGGCGGCAGGATCCGCAGCGACTCCATGTCGCGGCGGAACAGGTCGACCTGGGAGGCAGCGAGTTCACGCCAGTCGACGCCGTCGCGTGCGGCACGCTCGAGCAGCGGGTCGTCCACGTCGGTGACGTTCTGCGCGTACTCGACGTCGAGCCCCGCGTCACGCCAGGCACGGCCGAGCGTGTCGAACGCCAGGTAGGTCGCCGCGTGGCCGAGGTGCGTGGCGTCGTACGGCGTGATGCCACAGACGTACAGCGCGGCGCGGTCCTCGTCGCGGGCGGGGTCCACCGGCTTGCCCGTTGCGGTGTCGTGGACGACCGGTCGGGGCGCGGCGCCGGGGACGTCGGGGACGGATGGGGCCTGCCAGGCCCTCACGGCTGGATCACTCCGAGCGACAACAACACGATGAGCACGATACCGAGTGCGATCCGGTAGACGACGAAGGGCATGAAGCTGCGCTTGCTGATGTAGTTCATGAACGCCGCGATCACGACGAACCCGACCACGAACGCGACGACGGTGGCGATGAGCGTGTCGGCGAGTCCGAACGGCGAGCCGTGGTCGCCGAGGCTCGTCGCGGCCTCGTAGAACCCGGACAGGAACACCGCCGGGATCGCCAGCAGGAAGGCGAACCGTGCTGCCGCCGGACGGGTGTACCCGAGGGCGAGACCCATCGACACGGTCGCGCCGGAACGGGACACTCCGGGGACCAGGGCGAGCATCTGCGCCAGGCCGATGAGCAGGCCACCGCGGAAGGTCATCTGCTCGATGCGCCGCTCCTTGCGACCGACCCGGTCGAGCACCCCGAGCACGACGCCGAACACGATGAGGACGATCGCGACGATCCAGAGCGACCGGAACGTGGTCTCGATCGAGTCCTTGAGCAGGAGCCCGGCGACCCCGATCGGGATCGTGCCGAGGATCACCAGCCAGCCGAGACGGACGTCGGGGTCGCCCTTCGGCACGTCACGCTTGACCACCGAGCGGAACCACCGCCCGATGATCCGGGTGATGTCCTTCCAGAAGTAGATGAGCACCGCGGTCTCGGTGCCGAGCTGCGTCACGGCGGTGAAGGCCGCACCGGGGTCTTTCGCGTCGGGCAGGAAGAGCCCCACGATGCGCAGGTGCGCGCTGGAGGACACCGGCAGGAACTCGGTGAGCCCCTGGACGAAGCCGAGGAAGATCGCCTCGAGGATGTGCATCGCACGGGCCTTTCAGGGGTGAGGTCGGTCAGGGCACCGCCACGACGGCGACCATGAACAATATCAGTACGTGGCGAGCAGGTCGGCCAGCACTCGCCGACCGAACGCCAGCGAGTCGAGCGGCACCCGCTCGTCCACGCCGTGGAACATCGCGGGGAAGTCGACACCGGCTGGCAGCTGCAGCGGCACGAACCCGTACCCCGCGATGCCGAGTGTCGAGAGCGCCTTGTTGTCGGTACCGCCGGACAGCAGGTACGGCAGGACCGGTGCGCCCGGGTCGTGCCGGCCGAGGACGTCGCGGACGGCGTCGACCAGCGGGCCGCCGAAGTCCTGCTCGAGGCCGATGTCGCGGAACGACATGACCACTTCGACCTCGGGGCCGGCGAGCTCCCGCACCCGCTCGAGCACGGACTCCTCGTCGCCGGGCAGGCAGCGGATGTCGACCAGGGCCTCGGCGGCGTCGGGGATGACGTTGTGCTTGTAGCCGGCGGTCAGCACCGTCGGGTTCGACGTGGTGTGCAGCGCGGCGTGGATGAACCGCGACGCCGACCCGGTGGCCAGCGCGACCTCGTCCGGGCCGGTGACGGTCGGGTCGACCCCGAGGAACCGCGCCACCTCGGCCACCATCGCGTCCGTCGTGCCCGAGAGCCGGACGGGCCACTCCTCGCTGCCGATCCGGGCGACCGCCGCCGCGAGCTTCGTGACGGCGTTGTCGCGGATCACGTGCGAGCCGTGGGCGGCGGTGCCGCGCGCGATCAGCTTCACCCACATGAGCGCCTTCTCGCCGGTCTGCAGCAGGTAGGCGCGACGGTCACCGAGCGTGATCGAGTACCCGCCGACCTCGCTGATCGCCGCCGACGCCCCCGCGAAGACCTCGGGGTGCTGGTCGACCACGTGGTGGGATCCCAGGACTCCCCCGGCCTCTTCGTCGGCGAAGTACGCGATCACCAGGTCACGCTCCGGCGCCCCGTGCTGCTCGACGACGTCGGCCAGCGACGTGAGCATCATCGCGTCCATGTTCTTCATGTCGACGGCGCCCCGACCCCACAGCGATCCGTCCTTGACCACACCACCGAACGGGTCGACCGACCAGTTCGCGGGGTCGGCCGGCACGACGTCGAGGTGTCCGTGCACCACGAGCGCCGGCTTGTCACGGTTCCGACCGGGCACCCGCGCCACGACGCTCACGCGGTCCGGCTCGGACTCGAACAACTGCGGCTCGAGACCCAACGCGCGGAGCTTGTCCTCGACGTAGTGGGCCGCCTCGGTCTCCCCACGGGACTTCCCCTCGCCCCAGTTCGTCGTGTCGATGCGGATGAGGTCGCGGGCGATCGCCGCGGTGGCCTCGAGCTCGGGCACGGACTGCGGCTCGGAGGGCCCGGGGTTCGTCATGGCTCCACGGTATCGGTCGGCGCCGACCCCGTCGCCGAGGCCGGGAACGCAGGACTCGCCCGGGATGCGCGGCCGTGTTCATCGCGCGTTCAGACCCGTGCTAGTGTCTTCTCTCGGCAGGAACGCCGGGTTGAACCCGGGAAACAGACGCCAGACACCCTGTCCGGGTGGCGGAATTGGTAGACGCGCTAGCTTGAGGTGCTAGTGCCCGTATTAGGGCGTGGGGGTTCAAGTCCCCCCTCGGACACAGGAAATGCGTGCCCCCTGACCTTTCGGTCAGGGGGCATTTTCTGTTGTGTCTTCCCGGCGAGTGCCGCCATCGCTGCGCTCAGGGCGTCACCGCCTCTGGGGCGCCACTTCGCTTCGCTCAGGTCGACCACGTGCCGGGCCGGTGCGACGTTGCGGACTCCGTGTGACGGAACAAGGTCGCACCGAGTGGGCAACGCCGCACCAGGGCGCAAGCCCGGCGCCCGGCGGTCAGCGCGAGCGGCGCGAGCGGCGCACCCGCCGCGCCGCCAGCACGACGGCGCCGAGCGCCGCGAGCCAGCCCCAGTTCGCGACCATCGGGTCGAGCACCTGGTGCCGCCAATCCGATCGACCCGACCCCAGGCGCGACGCAACGGGGTGGTTCCCACGCTCCGCCGCGACACCGGTCTCGCTGATCACCCGGTCCGGCCGACCCCGCAGCGCATCGGTCACCCGGTGCGTCGCGACGTCCAGGCGGTCCGCGACGACGAGCAGCATCCAGTGCGCCAGGCGCCCCTCGCTGAACCTCGCGTACGCCAGGCGCCGCACCGCTCCCGGCACCCCTCGGAGCGGCTGCGCGGTGCCGAACACCGGCGTGACGTGCGCGTGCTCGATCGACCGCTCCCTGCCGGCAGCGCCGGGCTGCTGCGACGGGACGTCCCAGTGCGCGCCGGTCGCGGCGTCGGCCTCGCGTGAGAGCTTCGGGACGGACGGCCGGTCCGCCGGGTCGAGGTCGCTCCCCCACCCCGGGATGCGGGCACGGAGCTCCTCGGAGGACGGCACCCGACGGGGTGGATCGGCGATGTACGGGGTGTGGTCGGACATGTCGGGCCTCCTCACGGCACGACGACGGTCTTGATGCAACCGTCGAGCTTGGACGAGAACAGGTGGTACCCCTCGGCGATGTGCTCGAGGGGGATGCGGTGCGTGATGATGTCGCTCGGCTTGAAGTGCCCGGCCTGGATGTGCTCGAGCAACCGCGGCCACTGGCGCTTCACGTGCGCCTGGTTCGTGTGGATCGTGACGCCCTTGTTCATCGCGTCACCGAACTTCACCGCGCTCGGGATCGGCCCGTACGCGCCGACCGCTGAGACCGTGCCGCCCTTGCGGACGCCGTCGATCGCCCAGTTGAGCGCCGTCGGGGCCCCGCCCTGCAGCTTGAGCTTCGAGGCGGTGACCTGCTGGGTGAAGTTGCCGTCCGCCTCGGCTCCGACGGCGTCGATCACGCTGTCCGCACCGAGGAAGTCGGTCTGCTTCTTCATCTCGAGCACGACGTCGTCGACCTCGGCGAAGTTGATCGTCTCGGCGTGCGCGAAGCTCCGGGCCTTCTCGAGCCGGTACTCGAGCTGGTCGACGACGATCACCCGGCCGGCTCCCATGAACCACGCCGACGCCGCGGAGAACAGTCCGACCGGCCCGGCACCGAGTACCACGACGGTGTCGCCCTCGCGGATCGACGCCAGCTGCGCCCCGAAGTACCCGGTGCTCAGTGCGTCCGTCATGAGGAGGGCGTCGTCGTCGTCGAGCGAGTCCGGGATCACCTGCGGTCCGACGTCGGCGAACGGCACCCGCACGCGCTCCGCCTGCCCACCGTCGTACCCGCCGGTGGTGTGCGAGTACCCGTAGATCCCACCGACCGCGGTCGCGTTCGGGTTCACGTTGTGGCAGTTCGCGAAGAGTCCGCGGGCGCAGAACCAGCACGTGCCGCAGAAGATGTTGAACGGGACCATCACGCGGTCCCCGACCGACAGGGTCTCGACGGACGAGCCGATCTGCTCGACCACCCCGATGAACTCGTGGCCGAACGTGTGCCCGACCCGGGTGTCGGGCATCATGCCGTGGTACAGGTGCAGGTCCGACCCGCAGATCGCGGCCCGCTCCACCCGGACGATCGCGTCGTTCGGGTGCTCGATCCGGGGATCCGGCTTCTCCTCGACGCGGACCCGGTACGGGCCGCGGTAGGTCATGGCGCGCATGGACGCTCCTCTCGCTCGTCCGTCCACGCTGACGCGCGCCACGTTGGAGCGGACACAGGACCGCAGATCGCGGACAGGCGGTGGACGTCCGCACAGACGGACGGGAGGCGCGGTGCCAGCTGGCACCGCGCCTCCCGTCCGTCACCGGCGTGCGTCGACGGCTCGGCGCAGCCAAGCGCGGGCTCCGGCGACGTCATCGAAGACGCCGTCGTCCTGCGCCGCCGCGGACGCCACGAGGAGTTCGCGGAACACCGGCCCCGGGGTGAGTCCCGCGTCGACGAGGTCGCGGCCGGACAGCAGCCGCACGGGTCGACGCGCGACCTGGTCCCGGAGCGCGACGTCGAACCACGACCACGCCGAGGACCGGCTCGCCCCCGGACCACGCCCCTGCGAGTCGGCTTCGCACACCCGGGCCCACGACTCCATCGCGGGCAGGGAGGATCCGAGCCGTCGGAACAGCCGCCGAGCAGCGGGAACGGACGGTGGCGCGCCGTTGGACGAGTGCGGGACCATGTGCTCGCGAACGAGCGGAACGACCCGCTCGACGATGTGGCGTGGCGCGCCGAGGCGACCGAGCAGCACTGCTGCTGCCGCAGCGCCGGACACCTCGTGGCCCAGGCTGCGGATGCGGACCGCACCTGCGTCGTCGGCGAGGACCTGCGTGCCGGAGCCGGCCTTCCCCAGGTCGTGCAGGACGGCGGCGAGCACGATGACGACCCGGTCGTCACCCCGGATCCCGTCCGCGGTGCAGGCGCGGGCGGCAGCGTCCCCCGCCGCTCCGAGGTGGACGTGCACGGGACCCTCCGGGTGCCACCGGGGGTCCTGCGGCACGTCTCGGACCGCGGCGAGCTCGGGCAGGTGTCGCTCCCAGCCGCTGTCGTGCAGCGTTCGGAGGGCAGCCGACACGTGGTCGCCGAGAGCCAGCTTGCGGATCTCGGGCCAGATCCGCCCGGTGGCGATCGACTCGAACCGTGCCGCGATCGACCGCGCCAGACTCAGCGTCGCGGGGTGCACGGCGAAGTCGAACCGGGCGACGAGCTGCACGGCACGCAAGACCCGGAGCGGGTCCTCACTGCAGCGTTCGGAAGCGTGCCGCAGCACGCCGATGACGGCATCGTCGATCCCACCGACCGCGTCGAGGAACACGTTCGTGCGGGGGTCCCAGGCGACGGCGTTCACCGTGAAGTCCCGACCGAGGGCGGACACCGTGACCGGATCGAGCGCACCGGACTCCGCCGTCACTGCGACGTCGACGCGGGATCCGTCGAGCACCACCTTGAGGACCGGGAACCCCGCACCGGCCTCGACGACGATCGCGCCGGCCGCACGCAACGCTCCGACGACCACATCGGTCCTGGTGCCGTGCACCTCGACGTCGACGTCACCGGTGGTGGTCGGTCCGCGCCCGGCTTCCCGAAGCAGCGCGTCGCGGACTGCTCCGCCGACCAGGGAGGGCTGCCCGATCCCGCCCAGGACCTCGAGCACCGTTCGGGCTCCGGCGTCGAGGCCGAAGGCGCGGAGCGGGTCGGCCGGACCGGGGCACCGGTGGACGGTGCTGTCGTGACGCTCGGCGCCGCATCGGAGGCACGATCGGACGGAGGAGGTGGTGGTGGTGGGGCGCACGTGTCGGTCGACTTCCGGGACCTCGTCGCCGTGGGCGCCGAGGGAGTCAGTATGCCGGAGAGCGGCAGGTGGGTGCGAACGCACGTGACGGACGGACGGGAGGCGCGGTGCCAGCTGGCACCGCGCCTCCCGTCCGATCTGTGGGTGCGTCTAGCTCTTCGACGCCTCGACGAAATTGCGGCCTGATGCCGCGTTCCGCCTCCTAGCTCTTCGACGCCTCGACGAAGTTGCGGCCTGATGCCGCGTTCCGCCTCCTAGCTCTTCGACGCCTCGACGAAATTGCGGCCTGATGCCGCGTTCCGCCTCCTAGCTCTTCGACGCCTCGACGAAGTTGCGTCGCGGGTCCGTCTCCTTGATGAGCGAGGTCGCGTCGCGACCCGACACGGCACCGGTGATCCAGCCGATGATGATGCGGGCCTTCCGGTTCAGGGTCGGCATCGCGTACACGTGGTACGCGCGGTGCGCGAGCCACGCGAGCAGGTTGGTCATCTTGATGCCCTTGATGTTCGCGGCACCCTTGCCGACACCGTACGACGCGACGGTGCCGATGGAGGGGTGGCGGTACTCCTCGAGCGGCTTGCCGGTGATGGTCGCGACGATGTTGTCGGCGGCCACCACGGCCTGGCGCACGGCGTTCTGCGCGTTCGGCGGGTAGAACGCCGGCTGCTTGTCGGCGGTCAGGTCGGGCACCTGCGCGACGTCACCGAGGCCCCAGACGCCCTCGACGACCTGGTGGGTGTCCTCGGCCTCGACCTGGAGCTTCGCGTTCGCGGCGAGGTGGCCCTTCGGCCCGCGCGGCAGGTCGGATGCGTCGAGGAGCGGGTTCGGCTTGACGCCCGCGGTCCAGACGAGCAGGCCGGTGGCGAACTCGTCGCCGTCGGAGAACTTGACGACACCGCCCTCGGCGCTCGGCATGGTGGTCTTCAGGCGGACGTCGATGCCACGGGCGCGGAGCGACTCGAGCGTCCACTTGGACAGCTCCGGGCCGACCTCGGGCGCGACGCGGTCGAGGGCGTCGATGAGCACCCAGCGGGGCTGCTCACCGGCGAGCGACGGGTAGGTCTTGATGGCAGCCTGCGACACGTCGAAGAGCTCACCGATCGCCTCGACGCCGGTGTAGCCACCGCCGACGAAGACGCTGGTCAGCAGACGGCGACGCTCGTCCTCGTCACGGGTGGCAGCGGCCTTCGCGATGTTGTCGAGGAGCTTGGCGCGAACGTAGGCGGCCTCTTCGACGCTCTTGAAGCCGACGCCGTACTCCTCGAGCCCGGGGGTCGGGAAGGTGCGGGTGACGGAACCGAGGGCGACGACGAGGTGGTCGTAGCCGAGGGTGCGGTCGTCGCCGCCGGCGGTCGCGATCGAGACGGTCTTGTCCGCCGACGAGATCGCGGTGACCTTGCCCTGGATCACCCGGGTCTTGCGCAGTGCACGGCGCAGCTCGACGGTGACGTCCTTCGGCGCGATGTGGCCACCGGCGACCTCGGGCAGGAACGGCAGGTACGTGTAGTAGGTGTTCTGGTCCACGAGCGTGATGCGCATGGGCACCGTGGCCGCGTGCTTCTGGAGCTGCTTGACCGTGGTGTAGCCAGCGGAGCCGCCGCCGAGGACGAGGACGTGAGGGATCGAGTCTGCCATTCCTCCGGTCTACCGGACTTTGGCTTGGCGCGTCATGAGTTCCGCGGCCTGTCGCGGAGCCGCCACCACGCGGTCTCGGCCAGTTCGGGTCCGGTGAACACCCCGTGCGGGGTGCGGCGGGACTCGGTGAGCGAGAACCGGCGCAGTCGGTAGCCGCCGCCGAAGCGGTCGATGATCGCCTCGGGTGACGCCTCGGGGTCGCGCTTGACGTACCAGGTGCGGTCGTCGACCGGCTCGATCACGCCGCGGTCACCGTCGTCCGCCGATGCGGGAGCGCAGGATGTCGATGCGCTTCTGGATCTGCTCGATGCTCGCCTGTGCCACGGCCGGGCCGCCGCTGATCCGCCGGAGTTCGGCGTGGATCGATCCGTGCGGCTCGTTCGAGTGGCGGGACCAGATGGACACGAGCCGGGCGAGCTCGGTGCGCTGCTCCTTGATCGTCATGTACATCGGGCGGTCCGGCTCGGACGCCTTGGGCAGGCCGTCCTTGGCCGTGCGGCCCTTGGAGCGCTTGGCCTGTGTCGCCTGACGGGCACGCAGGAGGTCGCGCACCTGGTCGGGTTCGAGCAGGCCGGGGATGCCGATGAAGTCGAGCTCCTCGAGGGAACCGACCTCGCCACCGGTGCCGAACTCACCGCCGTCGTAGAGGACGCGGTCGAAGGACGCCTGCGAGTCGAGCGCCTCGAACGGCTGGACCTCGAGCAGGCTCTCGGACGCGCGGTCTTCCTTGTTGGCCTCGGCGACCATCGCGTCTTCGGGGTTGTACATGCCGTCGTCGGCGTCCTTCGGGCGGTCGAGGGCGTGGTCGCGCTCGAGCTCGAGGGTGGCGGCGAGGGCCATCAGGCCGGGGACGCTCGGCAGGAAGACACTCGCGGTCTCCCCGCGGCGACGGGCACGCACGAAGCGGCCGATCACCTGGGCGAAGAACAGCGGCGTGCTCGCGCTCGTGGCGTAGACCCCGACGCAGAGCCGTGGGACGTCGACGCCCTCGGACACCATGCGGACGGCGACCATCCAGCGCGAGGTGTCCTCGGCGAACGCGCTGATGCGGCTCGACCCGGCGGCTTCGTCGGACAGCACCACGGTGGGACGCTCCCCCGTGATCTGCTGCAGGATCCGGGCGTAGGCGCGCGCCGTGGTGGTGTCGGTGGCGATGACCAGACCGCCGGCGTCGGGCACACCACGACGGACCTCGGTCAGACGCTTGTCGGCGGCGGAGAGCACGGCCGGCATCCACTCGCCCTCTGGCGACAGCGCGGTGCGCCAGGCCTGCGCCGTGATGTCCTTCGTGACCTGCTCGCCCAGGGATGCCGACATCTCGTCGCCCATCCGGGTCTTCCAGCGCATCTGTCCGGCGTAGGCCATGAACAGCACCGGGCGGACGACGCCGTCCTTCAGGGCTCGGCCGTAGCCGTAGTTGTAGTCGGAGATCGAGGTGCGGATGCCCTGCTCGTCGGGGGCGTACTGCACGAACGGGATCGGTGCGGTGTCGGACCGGAAGGGGGTTCCCGACAGCGAGAGCCGGCGGGTGGCACCGGAGAACGCTTCTCGGATGCCGTCGCCCCACGTCAGGGCGTCGCCACCGTGGTGGACCTCGTCGAGGACGACCAGGGTGCGGCCGCCCTCGGTGATGCGCTTGTGCACCTCGGGGTTCATGCCGACCTGGGCGTACGTGATCGCGACGCCCTGGTAGTGCCGGCCGAACATGCCGTCGCCGTTCTTGAACATCGGGTCGATCCGGATGCCCACACGGTCGGCGGAGTCGGCCCACTGGCGCTTCAGGTGCTCGGTCGGGGCCACGACGACGATGCGGTCGACGGTGCCGCGGGCCAGGAGCTCGGTCGCCAGTCGAAGCGCGAAGGTGGTCTTGCCGGCACCCGGGGTCGCTGCCGTCAGGAAGTCGCGGGGTTCCTTCTCGAAGTACTTCGTGAGCGCTTCGATCTGCCAGGCGCGGAGCTTCGACGCCGTGCCCCAGGCGGCCCGGTCCGGGAACGCGGGCGACAGGTGCTGGACGGCGGAGTTGCCGGCCGCTTCGGCCAGGGCCGCGGCGTCGGCTTCGTCACGGGCGGCGTCACCCTGCGCCTGGGTTTGGTGCGCCTGGGTTTGGTGCGTCGGCGACGATCCGCCTGCGCCGGGCTGGTCGTCACCCGACTCCGCCCACAGCGTGGCGGGCTGCTGGTCTTCGTACTCCGCTGCGCTCACTGAACCCGATTCTACCGCCACCGTCAGTCCTGCCGAGCGTGCGGGACGCCGCCGTCAGGAGTCCGGCGGACCAGGGATGCCGGTCGCAGCACGCCGGCGCCGAAGCGTGCGGCGACCGCGTCGACCGTGGTCTCGGTGTCGCGCCACGGCGCGTCGTCGTCCCACAGGGCGTTGCTCGCGGCCGCGGGCACGAGGTTCTCGCCGCGGACCCCGATCAGCCGGATCCGGTTGCCCGGTCGGTGCAGCACGTCGTACAGCTCGACGGCTTCGCGGTGCAGGCGCTTCGCGACGTCGGTGGGCTCCGCCAGGGTGCGCGACCGGGTGAGGGTGGTGAAGTCGGTGTACCGGACCTTGAGCGCCACGGTCCGGGCCTGCACGTCGGCCTGGCGCAGGCGGACGGCGACCTTGTCGGCCAGGCGCAGGAGTTCGCGGGCGACGTCGTCGCGCTCGGTCAGGTCGCGGCCGAACGTGACCTCGTGCCCGATGGACTTCTCGCCGACGCCGGTGTCGACCACGCGGGGGTCGCGACCCCACGACAGGTCGTGCAGCCGCTGCCCGCCGGCCGGGCCGAGTGCCGACACCAGCGACCCGAGCGGGGTGTTCGCCAGGTCGCCGACCGTGCGGATGCCCCGGCGTTCGAGCGTCTCCTGCGTCTTGCCGCCGACGCCCCAGAGCGCGGACACCGGCTGCGGGTGCAGGAACGCCACGGTGTCGGCGGCGGGGACCACGAGCAGGCCGTCCGGCTTCGACCGGCTGGAGGCGAGCTTCGCGACGAACTTCGTCGATGCCGCACCGACGGAGCAGTGCAGTCCGGTCTCGGCGAAGACCGTGCGGCGGATCGCCTGGCCGATCTGCCACGGAGTGCCGTACAGCCGGAGGGCACCGGCGACGTCGAGGAACGCCTCGTCGATGCCGAGGCGCTCGACCCGCGGGGTGAACCGGTCGAAGATCGCCATCACCGCGGCGGACTTCGCCCGGTACTTCTCGAAGTGCGGCTCGACGATCACGGCGTTCGGGCAGCGGCGCTTGGCGACGGCCATCGGCATCGCCGAGTTGACGCCGTAGCGACGGGCTTCGTAGGTGGCGGCGGTGACGACGGAGCGGTCGGAGTCGTGTCCGACGATGACGGGCAGCCCCACGAGGTCGGGGCGGTCGAGCAGTTCGACGGAGGCGAAGAAGGCGTCCATGTCGACGTGCAGCACGGTCGCCGAGACGTCGTCCACCGGTGCGTCGGAGACGAGGCGGTTCCGTCCGTCCTGCTTGCTCACACCGAGATGATGCCAGGCGCCGCCGACATCGCCGTGCGGGGAGTGCCCACGACCGCGCGGTGCGAGGTTCGTCGCGTCGTGCGCGGTTGCTCACCGGCCGCGGCACCGTACGCCGCGCTCAGCCGAGCGGGCCGAGCACCGACGCGGCGATCGTCCGCGCCGCGGAGTCCCGAGACGACGGGTGGTACTGCCCCGCCCGGACGTCCCGCGCCAGCCGCGCCAGCTCGCTCGACGACCGGAACGCCGAGCCACCGACGACGCGCACGGCCTCGTCCACGACGTGCTGCGCGGTGTCCACGGCCCGGGCCTTCGTCCCGACGAGCAGCGGGAACCAGCGGGCGCCGAGGTCGTCGAGCTCGTCGACCGACCGCGCCAGCGAGTCGACCTGCAGCGTGATCGCGTCGACCGCACCGCGCAGGTCGGCGATCGCCCGCCGCACGTCGGGGTCCTGCGACCGTCGGGTGCCGTCAGCCGCGGTCCGCCCCGCCACGGCGGTCGCCGCGAGCGCGATCGCGCGCTCCGCGATCCCCACGTACACCGACGCGATGAGGAGCTCGAACGCCGCGAAGATCCCGAACACGAGCGGGTCCTGGTTCGGCTCGACCGGCAGCGACCGGACGATGCGGTCGGCGGGGACGTGCACGCCGTGCAGCTTCGTGGTGCGGCTCTGCGTCGCACGCATCCCGAGCGTGTCCCAGTCGTCCAGGTGCTCGACGTCGCCGTCCGACCGCAGGACGAACCCGTGCACGAGCCGTGGCTCCGACCCCGAGGTGTCCTTGCCGAAGACGCTCATGACGTCCCACGCCGGTGCGAGCGACGTGAAGACCTTCGTGCCGGTGAACCGGTAGCCGCCGTCGCCGTCCGGCTCCGCCGTGGTCGACGAGTCGAACAGCACGGCGTCATTGCCGGGTTCACTCACCCCGAATGCGAGCAGGTGGTCGTCCGCAGCGTGGTCGGTGACGGCCTGGAGGAACGACCCACCCCGCGCGGTCACGCTGCGGGCCGCCTGCACCCACACCTGGTGCATGCCGAGGCCGAGTGCCGTCGCCGGCGCGGCCTGGGCGAGGGCGCGTTGCACCCGAGCCGTGGCCCCGAGGCCGAGGCCCGCCCCGCCCTGCTCGACGGGGACGCCGATCCGCAGGTAGCCGGCGGCGCGGAGCTCGTCGAGGTCCTCGGTGCAGAACGCGTTCGCGGCGTCGTAGCCGGGGGCGCGCTCGGCGATGCGGTGGAGCAACTCGTCCGGCACCGACCAGCCGACGGCGTCCGTGTTGGCCTTCGTCATGCCACGAGACTAGGGTCCGGAACGTGTCAGATCGTCATCCTTGGACCAGGTACGTCGCGATCGGTGACTCGTTCACCGAGGGCATCGGGGACCCCGACCCCACCGTCCCGGGCGGCAACCGCGGCTGGGCGGACCGCGTCGCCGAGGTGCTCGCACACCAGACCGACGACTTCGCCTACGCGAACCTCGCGATCCGGGGGCGGTTGCTGCAGCAGATCATCGACGAGCAGGCCGAGGCCGCCGTCGCCCTGCACCCGGACCTCATCACGGTGTCCGCCGGCGGCAACGACATCATCCGCCCCGGCTCGGACCCGGACGAGCTCGCCGAGCGCGTGGACCGGCTCGTGGCCGACCTGCGCCGCGACGGAGCCACCGTCGTGCTGTTCACCGGCCCCGACGTCGGGATGACCCCGGTGCTCGGCATGGTCCGTGGCAAGACGGCGATCTACAACGAGAACCTGCACGCCATCGCCCTGAAGCACGGCGCCCTGGTGGCGAACACGTGGGCACTCCGCGTGCTCCGGGACCCGCGGATGTGGGCTCCCGACCGGCTGCACCACTCCCCGATGGGCCACTCGACGATCGCCGCCGCGGTGCTCGACACCCTCGGTGTGCCGCACGGCCTCGAACCGTTCAACCCGGACCCGCTCGAGGCACGGCCGTGGCGTGAGGCCCGCGCCGAGGACCTCGGCTGGGCCAGGGAGTACCTGGTGCCGTGGGTGGTCCGGCGCATCAAGCACACCTCGTCTGGCGACGGGGTGTCGGCGAAGCGGCCCGAGCTGCAGATCGTCACCGAGCATCCCTCCGACACCCCGTAGGCACTGGGCCTCGGAGCCACAGGCCCTCAGTCGGCGGGGCGCCGCAGGGTGAGCGGTCCGTCGTGCAGCGGCTCGGTCTGCCAGCTCGTCGTCGTCGATCCCGTCGTCGGGTCGATCCGCACGTGCGCCAGGTGCGGGGTCTCGACGAACCGCACGTCGACGCGGACCGTCCCGTCGTCCTCGACGGCGCCGCTCGCGGCGAGCGGCCCCGCGACGGCCCACTCCCCCTGCCCGACCGGCACCGACAGGGTGCCGCCGTCGACGTCGAGCGTGAGCCGCCACCCGACGCCGTCACGGGCCAGCGGACCGACGTCGGCGAGGCCCTGCAGCGGACCACCGTCGACGGCGGGCAGTCCCAGGGAGGCGAGCCGGGCCTCCAGGGCGGGTGCCGAGGCCGCGTCGGACGCGCGGTCGACGGCGGGCAGCAGGTGCCGCCAGACCGCATCGAGGACCGCCTGCATGTCGAGGCTCTGGCCGGTCATCGCGAGCACGACGTCCTGCTCCGGCAGGACGACGCAGAACTGACCGTAGGCGCCGTCGCCGCGGAAGCCGTGGCGGGCCATCCAGAACTGGAAGCCGTAGCCCTGGGACCAGTCGGGGTTGGGCTCGTCCGGGTTGGCGACCTGCGTGCTGGTGGCCTGCTCGACCCAGTCGACGTCGAGGATCCGCTCGCCGTCCCACACGCCGCCCTGCAGGTACAGCTGGCCGAGCTTGGCGACCGCGTCCGTCGGCGCATAGCACCCGCTGTACCCGAG
The DNA here is from genome assembly GCF_031844325.1 of Curtobacterium sp. BRB10. NCBI lineage: Bacteria > Bacillati > Actinomycetota > Actinomycetes > Micrococcales > Microbacteriaceae > Curtobacterium > Curtobacterium sp. BRB10. Next base: position 189,451 of record NZ_JAUZVA010000003.1, on the reverse strand, counting down.
CTCTGCGCCGGTGTCGTCGCGGCGCCAGGCGAGGTCGTCGATGCCGAGTGGGTCGAGCAGGTGCGGGCGGAGCCACGCGACGAGGGACCCGCCGGTCACCCGCCGGACGATCTCGGCGAGGGTGTACGTGCACGGCTGGTTGTAGGCGAAGACCGTGCCGGGTTCCTCGTCCGGCGGGAGCAGCAGGAACCCGCGCACCGTGTTCGTCGGGTCGAGGTCCTGGGCGCGGTCGATCGTCTCCTCGCGGTGGCCGCTCGCCATCGCGAGCAGGTGCCGGACACGGATGCGGCGGCTGCGTTCGTCCGTGACGTCGGCGTCGAGCTCCGGGAAGTACGACAGCACGGTGGCGTCGAGGTCGATCAGGCCCGCCCCGACGGCGATGCCGACCCCGGCGGCGGTGAAGCTCTTGCTCAGCGAGTAGAGCAGGTGCACGCGGTCGGCGGCGTACGGCTGCCACCAGCCCTCGGCCGCGACCTGGCCGTGCCGGAGCAGCATGATGCTGTGCGGCTCCACGTCGGGGGTGGACTCGAGGGCGTCGAGCAGGGCGGTCACGCCGCCGGGGTCGATGCCGAGGGCGGCGGGGGTGGTCCGGGGGAACGTCGTCATCGTCGTCACCCGACCGACTCTACGGTCGGCGACCGACGGGCGTCATGCCCCCTGGAACGGGTTCGTCCAGCGCCACCAGACGCCGGGGTCGTCGATCGTGCGTTCGAGCACGAGCGGCACCGTGACCGGGTCGTGGTCGGAGATGCGGAACCGCACCTGCCCGACCCGCTCACCCTTCGTACCGAAGGTCACCTGCTCGAGCTTCGCCTTCGCGGTGACGGTCGTCTTGCCCCACACGAGCACCTCGGCGGCCTTCGTCGTGACCGCGTCGGCCTCGTCCTGCCACGGGGTTGAGAAGGTGCCGAAGGTCTGGCCCTGGTGGGTGAGGGTGACCACCTGGAAGTTGTCCGCCACGGACCGCAGCAACCGCTGCACGTCGACGTCGAGGGAGTCGTGGTCGACACCGCCGAGCATCACGCCGACGACGGTGACGTCCCTGCCGCCGCGCTCGTACGTCGCCGCGAACAGCAGACAGGCGCCGGCTTCGTCGAGGGTCCCGGTCTTGATCCCCTCGATGCCGTCGAGCCCGAGGAGCTTGTTCGAGTTCTCGATCTCGCCGACCGTCGGGATCGTGACGTCCTGGGTACCGACGATGTCCTTCACGACCGGGTTCGCCAGCGCGAGCTGCCCGAGCTCGACCAGGTCGGTGGCGGTCGAGGTGTTGTCCGGGTCGAGGCCGGTCGGCTCGTGGATCGTGGTGTCGTCCAGGCCGTGTTCGTCGAGCCAGTCGTTCGCCGCGTGCTCGTAGGCGGCGATCGAGCCGAAGGCCCAGATGGCGAGCGCGCCGGCGTAGTTGTTCGCCGACTTCATGAGCATCACCTGGAACGTCTGGTGCTCGGTGAGCTCCAGGCCGGCCGGCATCGGGGCCACCTCGCCGTTCTGCGCCGCGTACTTGGCGTACAGACCCTCCATCTGCTTCGTGAAGCGGATGGACGGACCGGACTCCCCCGCGGCCATGGGTTTCTCGTCGAGCACCACGAGCGCCGTGACGACCTTCGTGATGCTCGCGATCGACCGGGGCTTCGTGTCGCCGCTGGTGCGCAGGCTCTCCGGGAAGTCGGTCGCCTCGACCGCCGTCGCGCCGTACCCCGGGAAGCTCAGCGCCGGGACGGTCGTCTTCGGTGCCGAGTAGGTGGTGGTGCTGGCGCTCGCCGGGCCGAACGGCACGACGGCCGCGGCGACGAGGTAACCGGCCACCAGGAGCAGGACGGCGACCACCGAGATCGTGACCGGCCTCCGGACGGCGGAGCGGGGGCGGCGGACGACTCGTGACACGGGACCCGAGCGTACCGGTCCGCTCCTCGGCCGAGGCTGCGACGGGCTGGTCGGGCTGGCGTGCCGGAGCGGGAGCCTGGGTGGTCGGGCTGGCGGGGTCCGGAGCGCGACGCCGCGTGTGACGGCCGTGTAAAAGATGGTCGTACCAATCGACCAAGCAGACCAACCGGCCCTACCGTCGAGGGCATGCACCGTGGACGGACCCTGAGCGCGGCGACTGCCGCCCACCTCGGCACGCTCGTGCTCGACGACCTGCAGCCCGGCGACAAGCTGCCGCCGGAACGCACCCTCGCCGAGGACCTCGCCGTGTCCCGCACGACCATCCGCGAGGCACTGCAGGAGCTCGAGCGCCGTCGCCTGGTCTCCCGGACCCCTGGTCGTGGCACCGTCGTGCTGCCGCGGCCAGAGGAGGCGTCCGCCCTGCTCGACCACCACCGCGACGACCTGGACCACCGGGCCGAGCACGTCGCCGAGTTCCGGACCGTCGTGGAGCCGCAGGTCGCCGGACTCGCGGCGGCACGGGCGGGGGAGGCCGACCTGCTCACCCTGGAACGCATCCTCGCCGCGACGCACGCGGGCCTGAGCCCGGAGGAGTCGCTCGCCCAGGACGTCGCCTTCCACGTGCAGGTCGCCCGCACCTCGGGGAACCCCCTGCTCGTGTCCCTGTGCGAGCTCAGCAGCGGTTGGGTGCAGGACGTCCGTGCGCGCTCGCACAGCACCAGCGAGGGGCGCCGGTCGTCGTTCGAGTGGCACGAGCGGATCCTCGAGCGGATCCGGGAGCACGACGTCGCGGGCGCGACGCGGGCGATGGCCGACCACCTCGCCGACGTGGCCCACCTGGTCGAACGGAGGACGGAACGATGACCACCACACGCGAGACCACCGCCCCCGCGGTGGTGACCCTGCAGCCCGGCGCCGGACCCGTCCGCGGTGACCACTCCCTGCCCGTCGACCCGGAGACCGTCCTCTGGGGCCGACTGCCGAGCGACGGTGACACCCCGGCCCTGACGATCGGCCCCGGCGAGTCGGTCACCATCGACACCGTCAGTCACGAGGGGCTCCTCCCCGACCAGGGCAGCGACCCCGTCGGCTGGTTCGGCGAGCACGGCGTCGCTCCGGAGCACGTCCTCGCCGACGCCGTCGCGATCGCCCGCTCCGGTCACCGCGACCCCGCGGCGGACGGACCGCACGTGGTGTCCGGGCCGATCGCGGTGCGCGGTGCCCGTCCCGGTGACGTGCTGACGATGACGGTCCTCGAGACCCTGCCCCGGGTGCACTACGGCGTCGTGTCGAACCGGCACGGCCGCGGCGCCCTGCACGGTGAGTTCCCGGTCGACGGCACGACGGTGAGCGTCTTCGCCGACGTCGTGGACACCGACCAGGGCCGGCGGGGCCGCATCCCGCTCACCCCCGCCGGCGACCGCTTCGCGCACTTCCCCCTCGCCCCGTTCCTCGGGATCATGGGCGTCGCCACCCCCGGGGAGCGGCTGCACTCCGTCCCACCCGGTCGCCACGGCGGCAACATCGACGTCAACCTGCTGCAGGCCGGGTCCCAGCTGCACCTGCCGGTGCTCGTCCCCGGCGCGCTCGCCCACGTCGGCGACCCGCACTTCGCCCAGGGCGACGGCGAGGTGGCACTCACCGCGATGGAGGCCTCGCTCCGCGCGACGATCCGCTTCGACCTGACCCCGGCCGCCGAGGCCGCCGCGCGCTTCGGGGACCTGGTCTGGCCCGTCGCCGAGACACAGGAGTTCCTCGTGCCCACCGGCATGGACCCGGACCTCGACGAGGCCGTCCGGCAGTGCGTCCGGCACGCCGTCGCGATCCTCGGCGCGCGCTGGGGCATGGAACGCCACCTGGCGTACGCGTACCTGTCGGCCGCGACCGACTTCAACATCTCGCAGGTGGTGGACCTGGTCACCGGGGTCCACGCCCGCATCCGGAAGGCCGACTTCGAGGAGCCCGCCCGATGACCACGCCCGCGGCGTCGCCCGCGCCCGAAGGCCTGCTCGAGGCGCTCCACGCCTACGAGACCGCCCTGCTGGCGAACGACCTCGACGCCCTCGATGCCGCCTTCGTCGACTCCCCCGACACGATGCGCGGCGACGACCGTGGCCTGCTCGTCGGGCACGACGCGATCAGCGCGTTCCGCGGGGCACGGGGTGGGGTCGCGACCCGGTCGCTGACGCACGTCGAGGTCCGCCCCCTGACCGAGGACCGCGCCCTCGTCGTGTCGGTGTCCCGGTTCGCCGCGGGTGGGCAGGGCCTCCAGACCCAGCTCTGGCGCCGCGACGGCGACAGCACCGAACGCGGGACCGACGACGCCGGCACCGGCGACGGCGCCACCAGCAGCGCCGGCCCCCACTGGCGCATCGAGGCGGCCCACGTCACCGGCCGTCCCGAGGCCGTCGACACCACCGTCTGGCGGGCCGTCGGCGACCCGCTCGTCGCCCCCACCGCCTCCGGACCGCTCGACGGCCTGACCGTCGCCGTCAAGGACCTCTACGCCGTCCCCGGCCAGCCCGTCGGCGCGGGCAACCCGACGTACCTGCGCGAGGCCCCCGTCGAGACCGCGCCCGCCGCAGCGGTCGCCGCGCTCCTCGCCGCCGGCGCCTCGATCCGTGGGATCGCACGCACCGACGAGTTCGCCTACAACCTGACGGGCCGGAACGCACACCACGGCACGCCGCCGAACAGCGCGGCTCCCACCCGACTGCCTGGAGGCTCGTCCAGCGGATCCGCGTCGGCCGTCGGCCTCGGCACGGCCGAGATCGGGATCGGCACGGACACCGCGGGATCGGTCCGGGTCCCCGCCTCGTACCAGGGACTCTGGGGCCTCCGGACGACGCACGGCACGGTCTCCCGCGACGGGCTACTCCCGCTCGCGCCGTCGTTCGACACCGTGGGATGGCTCACGCGGAGCCCCGGAGTGCTGCTCGCCGCCCTCGACGCCACCGTGCCGCCACCGCCCGCGCCGACAGGGTCGCCCGACACGACAGCGCTCGTCGTCCCGGAGGAACTCGTCGCACTCGTCGAACCGGACGTCGCCCGGGCCTTCGCCGCCTTCGTCGAGACGCTCGACGAACCCGTCGCGACCGTCCGGCTGCGCGACCTCGGCATCCCGGACCCGGCAGCACTGCAGCACCAGATGCGTCTCGTCCAGGCCGCCGAGGCGCTCGCCGCCCACGGTCCCTGGATCGACGCGCACCCCGGTGCCCTGAGCACCGTCGTCGGTGACCGGTTCCGCGCGGCACGGGCGGACGATCCCGGCACGACCGCCGACGCCGTGGCACGCCTCGACGAGGTCCGTGCGACGATCCGCCGTGCCCTCACCGGTCGGACGCTGCTGTTCCCGACCGCCCCCGGACCCGCACCCCTGCTCCACGCGGACACCGCGGCGCTCGAGCGCACCCGGACCACCACCACGGCGATGACCGCGCTCGCGAGTGTCGGCGGCCTACCCGCGGTGAGCGCACCGGCGCTGACCGTGGACGGCGCGCCCGTCGGCGTCTGCCTGGTCGGCGGGCCGGCCACCGACCGAGCCCTGGTGATCCGCGCCGGGCGCATGCTGCCCGACCAGGCCGCCCCGGGCCTCCCGACCGTCTCGGTGGTGCGCTAGGAGGCGAGCCGCCGGGCGTGGGTGACCGCCCACAGACCGACGGCGCTCGCCGCGGCCACGTTGAGCGAGTCGACGCCGTGCGCCATCGGGATCCGGACGGTCGTGTCGGCCGACGCGATCGCGGCCGGCGTCAGCCCCTGCCCCTCGGTGCCCATCACGAGCGCGACCTTGTCGGGTAGGTCCGCCACGAAGGCGTCGAGGTCGACTGAATCGTCGGTCAGTGCCATCGCCGCCAGGTGGAAGCCCTGCGCGCGGAGTTCCTCGCCCGCCGCGGGCCAGTCGCCGATGCGGGTCCACGGCACCTGCAGGACCGTGCCCATGCTCACGCGGACGCTCCGGCGGTAGAGCGGGTCGGCGCAGCGAGGACTGACGAGCACCGCGTCGGCACCGAGACCGGCGACGCTGCGGAACACCGCGCCGACGTTCGTGTGGTCGACGATGTCCTCGAGCACGACGACGACCTTCGCGTCCCGCACCACGTCGGCGACGCTCGGCAGCTCGGGACGCTGCATCGCGGCGATCGCGCCGCGGTGCATCCGGAAGCCGGTGAGCTCCTCGAGCAGGGCGTCGGCGCCGACGAAGACGGGGCCGTCGTGCTCCGCGACCAGGGGCAGGACACTGTCGAGCCACTTCTCCTGCACCAGGATGCTCCGCGGCACGTGCCCGGCGCGGACCGCACGCTCGATGACCGTGTTCGACTCGGCGATGTACAGGCCGCCCTCGGGCTCCGAGACCCGGCGGAGCGCCACGTCGGTCAGACGCGCGAAGTCGTCGAGGCGGGGATCGTCGAGGGAGTCGATGCGGACGGGGTGCACGGGGCTCGTTTCGGTCTGGTGCGGGGGGCGGCGCGTGGGTCCGGCGGGCCGTGGCCGGCGCGGTTCCGGGCTGCCGACGGACCGGTCCGGGCTGCCGCCGGGCGGTCCGCCGCGGGTGCGCTCACCCTGGGAAGCGACCGGGACGGTCGGGTGTTGAGGGTACCGTGAACAGGGTGCTGGATGATGCTGCGTCGACGACCGGACCGACCACCGGGGCGGCCACCGGGTCGGTGACCGCCGACGACCTGGACCGCGTCGTCGAGGTGCTCGCGGGCAAGCGGATCGCCGTGCTCTCCGGTGCCGGTCTGAGCACCGACTCCGGCATCCCCGACTACCGCGGTGCCGGGCGGGTGGTGCGCAAGCCGATGACGTTCCAGGAGTTCCTGGCCGACCCCGCGAAGCGCCAGCGCTACTGGGCCGGATCGCACCTCGGCTGGCGGAGCTTCGCGGCCGCCGTGCCGAACGACGGACACAGGGCGCTCGCCGCACTCGAGGACGCCGGGATCGTCGCCGGGGTGATCACGCAGAACGTCGACGGCCTGCACCTGCGCGCCGGGTCCCGCCGCGTCGTCGAGATCCACGGCTCGATGGACCGTGCCGTCTGCCTGCGGTGCGGCCAGGTGTTCTCCCGCTCCGATCTCGCCGCCACCATCGACCGCGAGAACCCGTGGATCGACGAGCCCGGAACCGTGCAGCTGCAGCCGGACGGCGACGTCGAGATCACCGACGTCGAACGGTTCGTCGTGCCCGCGTGCACGGTGTGCGGCGGCGACCTGAAGCCCGACGTCGTCTTCTTCGGCGAGTTCGTGCCGGCCGAGAAGTTCCGCGAGGCCGTGTCGATCGTCGCCGACGCCGACGCGCTCCTCGTCGTCGGATCGTCCCTCACCGTGAACTCGGGCGTGCGGCTGGTCGACCACGCTGCACGTCGCAAGAACCCCGTGGTCATCGTGAACCGCGGCGAGACCCGCAGTGACCGCCGTGCGGCCGTGAAGCTCGATGCCGGTACCACCGAGACGCTCGTGCAGCTGGCGGAGCGACTCAGTGCGGCGGCATCGGCCGACTGACCTCCCGCTGTCGCCGGACGGGCCTGCCGGGCGCGTCTGCGAAGATCGTCGGGTGACGACCCTCCTGTACCTCGTCCGACACGGCGAGACCGACTGGAACGCGCAGCGCCGCATCCAGGGCTCCACCGACATCCCGCTCAACGAAACCGGACGACGGCAGGCCGCCGAGGCCGCCGAGCTCCTGACCCGCCGACCGTTCGACGCGGTCGTCGCCTCACCGCTGTCCCGAGCGGCCGAGACGGGCGCGATCATCGCGGATCGCCTGGCACTCGACGCGCCGACGGCGTACCCGGGCCTGGCCGAGCGCTCCTACGGCGAGGCCGAGGGCCTGACCGACGACGAGGTGTCGGCACGGTACCCGCACGACGACATCCCCGGTCGGGAATCCCGCTCGGCGCTGCTCGCCCGCGTCACCGAGACCCTCGGCGAGATCGCGGTCCGGTTCGACGGGGGCGTCGTGGTGGTCGCGACCCACGGCGCGGTGATCCGCAGTGTCGTGAACGCCGCCGCCCCCGGTACCGCCGACCGCCGCCACACCCCGATCCGGAACGGGTCCATCCACTCGTTCCGGTGGAATCCCGAGCGCCTCCACGCCGAACTCGTCCGCTTCGACGACCCGATCGACGACGTGTCCGACGCGGCCGGAGGGTCGGCGTTCGAGTACCAGAACCCCTTGGAGCGCAGGGGCTGACCGGGGACTAGGCTCCGACGCACCCGCACACCGGGTGAGGGGAGCCACATGTCCGACGACGGAACCGACCGACACGGTCAGCGTGCCCTCGACCCGCAGGACGACGACCTCGACCGTGTCTTCGGCCCCGAGACTTCGAGCGTCCCCACCCGCACCCGGGCCCGCACCTGGTTCATCATCGGCGGGAGTGTCCTGGCGGTCGCCGCCGTCATCGCGGTGGTGCTCGGCACGATCATCGGCAGCGTCCAGAACGGCATCGGCGGGGTCTTCCCACGCCCGGACGTGGCGCTCGACCGGTTCGACACGCGCGTGCGTGCCCTGCCCGGCGTCACCGACGTGCGGCACCACGCCCCGTCCAAGACCGCGTTCGCGAGCTACGACGCCATCGCGACGGTCCGTGCGGATCCCGCGCTCGACCCCGTTGCCCGGCGTGACCTGGTCGCCGCCATCAGCCGCGCAGCAGACGAGTCCGGCGGCAACGGCGTCCGCGTCGTCGCGGTCGCCGACCTCGGCACCCTGCAGATCGGCGTCACCGGCGCCGGTGCGGTCGCGGCGAAGCGCCTGGCGCTGGCGGACACGCTCGACCACATCGGCGGTGTGACGGAGGTCCGCTGCTCGTGGGAGCGTGGCGGGGATCCGTCCGACTCCGCACGCGACCAGTCGATCGTCGTGCGGACCCCGGGTCGGGGTGCAGCGGTGCCGCCGATCGTTGCGCGGGTCACCGAGGAGACGCAGAAGGTGTTCCCCGGGGCGGACGTGCAGGTGATCGCGCCGGAGTGACGGTGCGGTGGTCGCGCCGTCGAGGCCATGGAGTGGCACGCCCGACGCGACCCCGGTCCGCGCCGGCCCTCAGCCCCGCCGGTCCCCCACAGCCCGCTCGACGGCCCGGACGACCCGCTCCGCCGAGTCCTGCCACCGGAACCGGCCGGCACGCTCGATCGACTGCCGCGAGGCCTCGTCCCACCGTTCCTCGACCCGCCGGACAGCCGCAGCGACGGCGGACGGCGACGCCGGGTCGAAGTACTCCGCAGCGGAGCCGCCGATCTCCCGGAAGATCGGGATGTCACTGACGACGACCGGGGTCCCGACGCCCATCGCCTCGACGAGCGGGATGCCGAACCCCTCGTCGTACGACGCGGTCGCCAGTGCCGTGGCCGAACGGAGCGCGGACAGGTACTCCTCGTCGGTGGCGCCGTCGTGGAACACGATCGATCCCGCAGGAGCCAGCGCCTCGAGCCGTGCCCGGTCGGCGTCGGACACCCGCGACATGCAGTGCAGCGTCCAGTCCGCCCCGAGGAGCGGCAGCGCCGCCGCCAGGGTCTCCACGTTCTTGTACGGCATGAACGAGCCCATGTAGACGAGCGAGCGTTGCCGTGGCGCTCCGGTCGACCGCGGTGTCACCGGATCGGCCGCGTTGTGGGCAACGGTCACGGGTCGGCGCGTCAGCCGGTGCTCGGCGATCAGCCCGGCGGTCGTCTCCGACACCGTCACCACCCCGTCGGCGCCGTTCAGCAGGAACCGCTGCGGCGCCCACGACAGGTGGAACGCCCGCCAGCCGAGCCGCAGCGGCCACGAGAACTCCCGCGGCGGCGTGCGGTTGCGGTAGTAGATGAGGTCGTGCAGCGTCAGGACGAGCGCGTACCGGCGCCCCCGCGACCCCATCGTCTGCATGGGCGAGAACACCGCGTCGAGCCCGAGCCGGTTGACGCGCCGGGCGACGAGCGGCTCCCCCGCGTCCGTCGGCGCGGGCAGCAGCGCCCACGGCAGGTCGCTCGGCAGCGACTCGAGCTGGCGCTCGTCACTGACGAGCAGTACGTGGTCGTGCCGGTCCGGCAGGTGCGCGACGACCCCGGCGGTGAACCGGCTGATGCCGTCGTGCCGACCGATCCGCACGTACCGGCAGTCGATGCCGATGCGCAGGCGCGTCACGACGCGTCCGCCGTCCGGGAGGCCCGCCCCGACCCCGACCGTCGGCTGTCCGCCGCGGCCGCAACGCGTCCCGTGCGCCCCTGGCGTCCGGCACGTCCGGCCGTGTCCGCCATCCGGCGGAGCACCGCCGCCGCGGCCGGAGCCGGCGTCTCGTAGTGGACGAGGTGGCCGACACCCGGGATCACGACGAGCTCGGCGTCACGCAGACGCTCGGCGAGTGCGCGCTGTTCGGGGACGGCGGTGATGTCGTCGTGCTCGGCCGCGACGAGCAGCACGGGCACCTCGATCCGGTCGGCGTACTCGGAGACGTCGTGGGTGATCGAGGTGCGGAACGCCTCGAGCACGCTCGTGCGGTTCGCGAAGGCCGAGAAGTACCGGTCGTGCTGGTCGTGCACCCATCGGCGGACGGCGGGGTCGCGCGACTTCAGCATCGCGATGCTCATCGCCCGGACGATCGCCCCGTTCCGCAGGATCCCGAGCCCGATCGGCTTCGGCAGCACCGCGCCGGCGCGGTAGTACCCGATCGCGATCGCCGTCCCGACGGCACGCGGACCCTGCAGTGCCGGGGCCGCGATGGGGTTCACGAGCACGAGCAGTCGGGTGTCGAGCCCGGCGGCGACGGTGGCCGACACCACGATCGACCCGAACGAGTGCCCGAGCACGACGGTGTCGCGGCCGAGCCCGAGCGCGGCGTGGAACCCGGCCAACCAGGCCACGTAGGCGTCGACGTCGGACACCGGCAGCGGATCGGACACGCCGAAGCCGGGCAGGTCCGGCACGACCACACGGACACCTTCGAGGTGCGCGGCGATGGTCTCGAGCCCGTGGTGGTCCCCGCGGAACCCGTGCACGGCGAGCACGGTGCAATCCGCATCCTCGGGCCCGTAGACCCAGTAGTGCGTGGTCCGGCCGTCGACCTGGACGGCGCGGTGCACGACCGGGGTGGCGGCCATCAACGACTGGTACGGGGAGAGTACGGGCGGTTGCATCCGCGCCAGTCTAGGGAGCGAACCGCACGAAACCCCGGACACCCGCAGCATCTCGCGCCTATCGTGTCCGGGGCGGGCCGCAAGACCGGTCCGTCGATGACGACGAGGAGCACGGTGACCTTCACAGCCCCGATCCAGCTGCCCGGCCTGACGCTCGACCCGCAGTGGTACAAGCGCTCGGTCTTCTACGAGTGCATGATCCGGTCGTTCGTCGACTCCAACGGAGACGGCATCGGCGACATCCAGGGCGTGATCGGCAAGCTCGACTACCTGCAGTGGCTCGGCGTGGACGCCCTGTGGCTGCCGCCGTTCTTCCAGTCGCCGATGCGCGACGGCGGGTACGACATCTCCGACTACCGCGCGATCCTGCCGGAGTTCGGCACGCTCGACGACTTCCGCGAGCTCGTCACGAAGTCGCACGAGCGGAACATGCGCATCGTGATCGACATGGTGATCAACCACACCAGCGATCAGCACGAGTGGTTCCAGCAGTCCCGCGAGGACCCGGACGGCCCCTACGGCGACTTCTACGTCTGGCGGGACACCGACGAGGACTACTCGAACATCCGCATCATCTTCGTCGACACCGAGGAGTCCAACTGGACCTTCGACCCGGTCCGACGCCAGTTCTTCTTCCACCGCTTCTTCTCGCACCAGCCTGACCTGAACTTCGAGAACCCCGCGGTCATCGAGGCGATCTACGACGTCGTCCGGCACTGGCTCGACATGGGCGTCGACGGACTCCGGCTCGACGCGATCCCGTACCTGTTCGAGTCCGAGGAGGGCAACGGCGAGGGCGAGCCGGAGACCCACGAGTTCATCAAGAAGCTCCGCGCGATGGTCGACGACGAGTACCCCGGCCGTGTGCTCCTGGCCGAGGCCAACCAGTGGCCGCGCGAGACGGCGGCGTTCTTCGGCACCGACGAGGAGCCCGAGTGCCACATGGCGTTCGACTTCCCGGTGATGCCGCGCATCTTCTACTCGCTCCGCGCCCAGCACGCCGCCGAGCTCAAGGCGATCCTGTCCGAGACCCTCGACGTGCCGGCCAGCGCGGCGTGGGGCGTCTTCCTCCGCAACCACGACGAGCTCACGCTCGAGATGGTGAGCGAGGAGTACCGGCAGGCGATGTACGGCTGGTACGGCTACGACCCGCGGATGCGCTCGAACATCGGTATCCGTCGTCGCCTCGCGCCCCTGCTCGACAACTCCCGCGCCGAGCTCGAGCTCATCCACGCGCTGCTGTTCTCGCTGCCCGGTTCGCCGTTCCTGTACTACGGCGACGAGATCGGGATGGGCGACAACATCTGGCTGCCGGACCGCGACTCGTCGCGCACGCCGATGCAGTGGACGCCCGACCGCAACGCGGGCTTCTCCACCGCCGACCCGGGCAAGCTCTACCTGCCCGTCGTCCAGTCGCTCGTGTACAACTACGCGCAGGTCAACGTCGAGGCGCAGCTCGCCCAGTCGCGCTCGCTGCTGCACTGGGTCCGGAACGTCATCCACACGCGCAAGGCCCACCCGGTGTTCGGCCTCGGCTCCCTGCACGTGCAGGAGACCTCGAACGACTCGGTGCTCGCCTTCGTTCGCTCGTGGGAGGGCTCCGGCCAGCAGTTCGGCCCGTCCGCCGAGGACGTCCTGTGCGTGTTCTCGTTCGCGACGAACCCGACCTCGGTCACGGTGTCCGCTCCGGAGTTCGCGGGGCGTCCGCTCTACGACCTGTTCGGCGGCGGCTCGTTCCCGTCGTTCGACGAGGACGGCAACGTCACGCTGACCATGGGCACGCAGTCGTTCTACTGGCTCCACGTCGGCGCGCCGACCCGGTAGCCGGGGGTGTCGGTGCGTCCCGTTAGCCTGACCGCGTGACGTTCCCCACTGCACAGCTCGACGCGCCCGCTCCGTCCCAGGACCTCACGGGTCGGCCCTGGTGGCACGCGCTGGGCGTCTTCGACCTCGAGACCACCGGGGTCGACGTCGAGACGGCCCGGATCGTCACCGCCCACGTCGGGCTCATCGACATGACCGGGGCCTCCATCGTCGAGGGCGCCTGGATCGCCGACCCCGGCGTCCCGATCCCCGAGGGTGCCGCCGCCGTGCACGGCTACACGACCGAGCGTGCCCAGGCCGAGGGGCGTCCCGCGGCCGAGGTCGTGGCCGAGATCATCGCCGCGATCGAGGCCGTGTTCGCCCGGGGCATCCCCCTCGTGATCTACAACGCCCCTTACGACCTCACCGTCCTCGACCGCGAAGCGAAGCGGCACGGGTTCGCCTCCCCCGTCATCGGCAACGTCGTCGACCCGCTGGTGATCGACAAGGCACTCGACACCTTCCGCAAGGGCAAGCGCACGCTCGAGGCCGCGTCGGAGCTCTACGGCGTCACGCTCGACGATGCGCACGACGCCGGTGCCGACGCGATCGCTGCCGGGCGTGTCGCCCAGGCCATCGCGGGCAAGTACCCGGACGAGCTCGGCATCTCCGCCGAGGAACTCCACCGCAAGCAGGTCGGCTGGTGCGCCGAACAGGCCACCTCGTTCCAGGACTACATGCGCAAGAAGCGCGACCCGACGTTCACCGCCGACGGCCGCTGGCCGCACCGCAACGGCGCCTGACCCCGCACTGCCCCCTCGCAAAGCACCGGTGTTCGCGCGCCGAACACCCGCAGAACGCGGTGTGACGCGCGAACACCGGTGTCTTGCGTCCCTGGGTCAGGGACAGCCCGAGACACCGCACAACGCGAACGGGCGGCCCTCCCGGAGGAGGACCGCCCGTGGGCGTTGCGTGGGGGCTGCTTACTTGCTGAAGCCCTTGAAGCGCTGGTTGAACTTCTCGACGCGACCGGCCGAGTCGAGGATGCGCTGCTTGCCCGTGTAGAACGGGTGCGAAGCGGACGAGATCTCGACGTCGATGACCGGGTAGGTCGCACCGTCGAGCTCGATGGTCTTGTCGCTGTTCGCGGTCGAACGCGTCAGGAACGTCTCACCGGAGGCCAGGTCGCGGAAGACGATGGCGCGGTACTCGGGGTGGGTGTCGGTCTTCATGGAGATTCCTCGATAGCGGTGGTGGGATTGCGCGAACTGCGCGGGAAGTCGTCGGCTTGCGCCAGCCGTCCACGATACCAGAGAGACGGCGGGATCGCAGCGCTACGCGGCGCGTGCCGTGTAGCGACCGGCGTCCTTGGTGACCGAGAGGTCGATGCCGAACGCCTCGGTCAGGGTCTGGTCCGTCAGGACCTCGTCGATGGGGCCGGCGGCCTGCACGTGGCCGTCGGCGAGGACGAGCGCGTGGGTGAAACCGGCCGGGATCTCCTCGACGTGGTGGGTCACGATGACGATGGCCGGCGAGTCCGCGCTCTGTGCGTAGCCGCCGAGGGTGCGGACGAGGCTCTCACGGGCGCCGAGGTCGAGCGACGCGGCCGGTTCGTCGAGGAACAGGATCTCCGGGTCCGTCATCACGGCACGCGCGATCTGCACGCGCTTCTGCTCGCCGTCGCTGAGGTCGCCGAACGTGCGGTCGGTGAAGGACCCCAGGCCCCACTCCTCGAGCACGCGCTGCGCACGGCGGACGTCGAGCTCCTCGTACTCCTCGTTCCAGCGCCCCGTCACCGAGTACGCAGCCGTGAGCACGACGTCGATGACCTTCTCCGTCACCGGGATCCGGCGTGCCAGCGCGGTCGACGCGAAGCCGATGCGCGGGCGGAGCTCGAACAGGTCGGCGCCGCCGAGTTCGGTCCCGAGCACCTCGACGTCGCCCGAGGTCGGGAACGTCTGGGCACCGGCGACCTGCAGCAGCGTCGTCTTGCCGGCACCGTTCGCGCCGAGCACGACCCAGCGTTCGTCGTCCTGCACCTCCCACGAGATCGCGTCGAGGATGGTGGCCCCGTTGCGGACCACGGAGACGTCTGACAAGCGCACGACCGAGGGCATGCGACCAGCCTACGGGTTCTGGCCGAGCACCCGGTCGTAGACCTGCCGTGTCCTGGTGGCGATCGCGTCCCAGGTGAACTCGGTCTCGACACGGAGCCGTCCGGCGCGTCCCATGAGCTTCGCCAGCCCCTCGTCGGCGAGCACCTCGGTGAGGGTCGCAGCGAGGTCCGCCACGAAACGGTCGGGGTCGGTCGGGGTGCCGGTGCCGTCCTGCACCTGGTCGATCGGGACGATGCGACCGGTGAGCCCGTCGGCGACGACCTCGGGGATGCCCCCGGTGCCGGTGCCGACGACGGGGATGCCGCACGCCATCGCCTCGAGGTTCACGATGCCGAGCGGCTCGTAGACCGACGGGCAGACGAACACGGTGCCCGAGGACAGCACGTTCACGATCTCCTGGTGCGCGAGCATCCGGTCGATCCAGACGACGCCTTCACGCTCCGCGCGGAGGCCCTCGACGAGCCCGGTGACCTCGGCCAGGATCTCGGGGGTGTCGGGCGCGCCGGCGCACAGCACGATCTGCACGTCCGACGGCAGCGACGCCACGGCGCGGAGCAGGTACGGCAGGCCCTTCTGGCGGGTGATCCGTCCGACGAACACGACGCTCGGGCGCGTCGGGTCGATGCCGAGGGCGCGCACGGCGTCCTCGTCGACGGTCGGCTTCCACGCGTCGATGTCGATGCCGTTGTAGACGACGTGCACCTTCGCCGGGTCGATCGACGGGTACGAGCGCAGGATGTCCGCACGCATGGCCTTCGAGACCGCGATGACGCCGTCGGCGTGTTCGAACGCCTCGCGCTCCATCCAGCTGGACAGGCGGTAGCCGCCGCCGAGCTGCTCGGCCTTCCACGGACGGAGCGGCTCGAGGCTGTGGGCGGTCACGATGTGGGGGATGCCGTAGGTGAGCTGCGCGATCCGGCCCGCGGAGTTCGCGTACCAGGTGTGCGAGTGCACGAGGTCGGCACCCTCGACGTCGGCCGCGATGGCCACGTCGGTGCCGAGGGCCTGCAGCGCGCCGTTCGCCTGGCCGAGCCCGTCCGGGGTCCGGTAGCCCCACACATCGGGTTCGTCACGGAAGGCCCCGAAGGCCCGGACACGGACTTCCGTGTCCGTTCCCGACCGCAACGCGGCGGTGAGTTCGGACACGTGGACACCCGCTCCGCCGTAGACCTCCGGCGGATACTCCCTGGTCAGCAGATCGACTCGCACTGGTTCAACGTAACCGGTTCCCAGTGCTGACGCCTACTGTGAGCGGCATGGCACCAAAGAAGGTCTTCGGCATCGTGCTCGCCGGCGGCGAGGGCAAACGACTCATGCCGCTCACGGCCGATCGCGCGAAGCCCGCCGTCCCGTTCGGCGGCAACTTCCGTCTCATCGACTTCGCACTGTCGAACCTGGTCAACTCCGGTCTGCAGAAGATCGTCGTCCTGACCCAGTACAAGTCGCACAGTCTCGACCGGCACGTCGCGGAGACGTGGCGCATGGAGGGGCTGCTCGGCTCCTACGTCGCGTCCGTCCCCGCGCAGCAGCGGCTCGGCAAGCGCTGGTTCGCCGGCTCGGCCGACGCGATCCTGCAGTCGCTCAACCTGCTGCGCGACGAGCGACCCGACATCGTGGTCGTCGTCGGGGCGGACCACGTGTACCGGATGGACTTCCACCAGATGGTCGAGGCGCACATCGCCTCCGGCCGCAGCGCCACGGTGGCGGCGATCCGTCAGCCGATCGGGCTCGCCGACCAGTTCGGCGTGATCCAGGTGGCCGACGACGACCCGACGAAGATCGAGGCGTTCCTCGAGAAGCCGAAGGACGCCGTCGGCCTGGCCGACTCCCCCGGCGAGATCCTGGCCTCGATGGGCAACTACGTGTTCAACGCGGACGCGCTCGTCGACGCGGTCCTGCGCGACGGCCAGCTCGAGACGTCGGCCCACGACATGGGCGGCGACATCGTCCCCGACTTCGTCAACCGCGGCGACGCCGGCGTGTACGACCTGCAGCGCAACGAGGTCCCCGGTTCCACCGACCGCGACAAGTACTACTGGCGCGACGTCGGCACCATCGACTCGTTCTTCGACGCCCACATGGACCTCATCGCGCCGGTCCCGGTCTTCAACCTGTACAACCAGGACTGGCCGATCTTCAACCAGCAGACGAACCTGCCGCCGGCGAAGTTCGTCCGCGACGCCAACGGCAACACCGGGTCCACGGTGGACTCGCTCGTGTCGCTCGGTTGCCTGGTGTCGGGTGCGCAGGTCGAGCGCAGCATGATCGGGCCCTGGTGCTCGATCGACTCCGGCGCGAAGGTCCTCGACTCGATCGTGTTCGAGCGCGCCACCATCGGCGCCGGGGCGATCGTCAACCGCGCCATCCTCGACAAGGACGTCGTCCTCGCGCCGGGTGCGCAGGTGGGCGTCGACCGCGAGGCCGACGAGGCGCGCGGGTTCACCGTCACCGAGTCGGGCATCACCGTGGTGGGCAAGGGCGTCCGCGTCGACGCCTGATCCGTCACCGAGTCGGGGCTCCGCCCATGGGTCGGCAAGGTCGTCCGCGTCGACGCCTGATCCGTCACCGAGTCGGGGCTCCGCCCATGGGTCGGCACGGGCGTCCGCGTCGACGCCTGATCCGTCACCGAGTCGGGGCTCCGCCCATGGGTCGGCAAGGACGTCCGCGTCGACGCCTGATCCGTCACCGAGTCGGGGCTCCGCCCATGGGTCGGCACGGGTGTCCGCGTCGACGCATAAGCAGACACCCGGGGCGCAGCCCCGGACGGACGGCCTGGAGGCACGGCTCGCGTCACGGACGCGGCCGTGCCTTCTTCAGTCGGTACCGTTGGTGCGTGCCCCGCTTCCTCGTCGTCCTCGATGCCGATTCCACCCTCCTCGAGGACGAGGTGATCGAACTGCTCGCCGACAGCGCCGGGACCCGGCCACAGGTGGCGGCGATCACGGAGCGCGCCATGCGCGGGGAACTCGACTTCGCCGAGAGCCTCCGGGAGCGTGTCGCGACCCTGGCGGGCCTCCAGGCTGACGTCCTCGTCCGCGCACAGCAGGCGGTCCGTGTGACGCGGGGCGCCGACCAGCTCGTCCGCGCGGTGCACGCCGCCGGCGGCACCGTCGGCGTGGTGTCGGGCGGGTTCCACGAGGTGCTCGACCCGTTCGCCGAGCAGCTGGGCCTCGACCACTGCCGGGCGAACCGTCTCGAGGTCACCGACGGCGTGCTCACCGGCCGTGTGCTCGGCGACGTCGTCGACGCGCACGCCAAGGCCGTCGCGCTCCGCGAGTGGGCGGACGCGGACGGGGTCGACCCGGCACGGACGATCGCGATCGGCGACGGCGCGAACGACCTCGAGATGATGCGCGTCGCGGCGCTGTCGGTCGCGTTCGACGCGAAGCCGCGCGTGCGGGAGCAGGCGGACGTCGCGGTCGTCGACCGTGACCTGTCCGCCGTGCTCGCGACGCTCGGCCTGCGCGGCTGAGCCGTCCGGGGGCTAGTGCCCCATCCCGAGGCCACCGTCGACCGGGATGATCGCACCCGAGACGTACCCGGCACCGTCGCTCGCCAGGAACAGCGTGGCGTCCGCGACGTCGTCGACCGTGCCGTAGCGGGCGGCCGGGATCGCCTTCTTGAACTCGGCCTGTAGCTCGTCGGAGAGCGCGGCGGTCATGTCCGTCTGGATGAAGCCGGGCGCCACGACGTTGGCGGTGATGCCGCGCGAGCCGAGCTCACGCGTGATCGACCGGGCCATGCCGACCAGGGCGGCCTTCGAGGACGCGTAGTTGACCTGGCCGATCTGGCCGTAGGCGCCCACGACGCTCGACATCAGCACGATGCGGCCGAACCTGGCCTTCATCATGCCCTTCGTCGCGCGCTTGACGACGCGGAAGGTGCCCGTGAGGTTCGTGTCGACGACGCTCGTGAAGTCGTCCTCGGACATGCGGAGGAGCAGCTGGTCGTTCGTGATGCCGGCGTTCGCGACGAGGACCTCGATCGGACCGAGCTCGGCCTCGACCTGCGTGAACGCGGCGTCGACGGAGGCCGTGTCGGTGATGTCGGCCTGTACCGTCAGTGCGCCCTCGGGGCCACCGTGACCGCTGCGCGACGTCACGGCGACCCGGTGGCCGGCCGCGACGAACCGCTCGGCCAGCGCGTGGCCGATGCCGCGGTTGCCGCCGGTGATGAGGACGGTACGGGGGGTGCTCATGGTCGCTCCGTTCGGTGGGATCTGCTCGGCACGCGGTGCCGGGGACCCGGCGGACACGCCCGGACGAGCGTACCGGAGCGGACCACCCCGCCGGTTCGCGCGCGGCGCACCCACGATCGGTCCGGCGGGATTAGGCTTGACCACGGGTAGACGGAGACCATCTGTATGAAGAGCACGCACACGAGTATCACGTCGCTGCCGGACACACCGGAGCAGGACCGGGCGCACCGCCTGTCCCGCTACGTCTGGCAGATGGCCGTCCGAGTGGTCCTCTTCATCTCCGCGGTGCTCGTGTACTCGATCTGGCACTCGTGGCTGGCGGTCATCCCGATCGTCCTGGCCGCGGTGATCCCCTGGGTAGCGGTCGTCATCGCGAACGCGGGCAGCCGGACCGAGAGCGACATGATCTCCCCCGCCGGGTCCATCGAGCTCTACGACGCCGTCGACCCGCGACTCCGCGAACAGCAGGAGGACGCCCGGGCCCAGGCCTACCGCGACGAGCAGGACCGCCTCCGCCAGCAGGCGCAGCACGCGCAGGACGAGTGGCAGCGCAACGGCGACCGATCGAAGATGTGGGGACCCCGCTGATGGGTGCGACGTTCGACCTGCAGACCGAGCCCGGATCCACCCCGGTGTGCTCGCGAGCCGGGTGCGTGTCGACGGCCGGGTGGCGCGTGAACTGGCGCAATCCCCGGATCCACGCGATCGACCGCGTGAAGATCTGGGCCGCGTGCGAAGAACACCGTGACTTCCTCGCCGACTACCTCCGCTCCCGCTCGTTCCCGGTGCGCGTCACCGGGATGCACGAGGACGTCGATCATCTCGACGACGAGCGCGAGTCGACCGCTGCGCCGAAGAACGACGTCGGGGTGCGCTCCACCGGCACCTCGCGATGACCGACGGCACCGACGGCTTCGACCCGCAGTCCCGGTACGGCCGCAAGCACGCCGCGAAGCTGCAGCGCGCATCCGCGGGTTCGGGCGCTCCGGCGCAGCAGCACGACCCCGACGAACCCTTCGTCGGCTGGCGCTTCGTCCGGAGTCGCCGCTGGCTCGGCTACTTCGCGATCGCGGTCGCCTTCGCCATCGTCTGCGCGTTGTTCGGCATGTGGCAGTGGGACCGCCGCAACGAGGCCGTCCGGCAGAACGAGCAGGTCGCGCAGAACTACGACCACACCCCCGTCCCCGTCGACCGGGCGCTGCCGAAGCCCTCGAGCTGGCAGGACGAGCAGGAGTGGCTCCGGGTCTCCGTGACCGGCCGCTACGACGTCGACTCGCAGCTGCTCGTGCGCAACCGCGTGCACAACGGGCAGCCCGGGTTCGAGGTCCTGACGCCCCTGGTCACGTCCGAGGGCCGCGCCTTCATCGTCGACCGCGGGTGGGTGCCGACCGGCAACGCACAGGACGCCCCCGACCACGTGCCGGCTCCCCCGTCCGGCGAGGTGACCGCGATCGTCCGCCTGCAGCAGAGCGAACCGCGTATCCCCGGCCGCTCCGACCCGAAGGACACCGACCAGGTGCAGTCGGTGACCCTCGCCGACGTGGCGGACAAGGTCGACGACCCGATCTGGACGGGCGCCTACGGGCAGCTCGCCTCGGAGTCCCCCGCCCCGACCGAGGCCCGCCCGCTCGGCTGGGAGCGTCCCAATGCCGACACGGGGCTGCACCTCAGCTACTTCATCCAGTGGTTCCTGTTCGCCGCCGGGGGCTTCGGCTTCTTGGCGTACGTGATGGTGCAGGAGTACCGGAACCTCAACCAGGACGACCCGGAGGAGCGCGAGCGCGCCCTCGAGCGCGAGCGTCGCAAGAACGCGAAGCCGAAGACCGACGCCGAGATCGAGGACGAGCTCATCGCGTCACGTCGCTGAGGCGTGCGCCTGTGCGCGTCGCCAGTGCGCCGTGCGCATCGCGCAACCCCCGTGCGCGCTCCGGCGCACCGTGCCGCCCCACAAGCGCGCACCCAGCACGCAACACGCACCGGACCGGACCGCGAACGCGGCGCCGTGCGGACGGGCCTCGCCCGACCGCACGCGCAGCAACTAGGCGAGCTCGATGAGCTCCGCGTAGTCCTTGTTCCAGTGGTCCTCGGTGCCGTCCGGCAGCAGCAGCACCCGCTCGGGGTTGAGCGCCTCGACCGCTCCGGCGTCGTGGGACACCAGGACGACCGCACCCTCGAAGCCGGCCAGGGCGTTGAGGATCTCCTCGCGCGACGCCGGGTCCAGGTTGTTCGTCGGCTCATCGAGCAGCAGGACGTTCGCGCCGGAGACCACGATCATCGCGAGCGACAGACGCGTCTTCTCGCCACCGGACAGGACCCCGGCCTTCTTGTAGCCGTCGTCGCCAGTGAACAGGAACGACCCGAGCACGCGACGGGCCTCGGTCTCGTTGAGGTCCGTCGACGCCGACACCATGTTCTCGATCACCGTGCGGTTGACGTCGATGTTCTCGTGCTCCTGCGCGTAGTACCCGATGCGCAGACCGTGGCCCGGCTGGATCTCGCCGGTGTCGGGCTGGTCGGCTCCCGCCAGGATCCGCAGCAGCGTCGTCTTGCCCGCACCGTTGAAGCCGAGGATGACGACGCGCGAACCGCGGTCGATCGCCAGGTCGACACCCGCGAAGATCTCGAGCGACCCGTAGGACTTCGACAGGCCCTCGGCCATCAGCGGCGTGCGGCCGCACGGGGCCGGGGTGGGGAAGCGGATCTTCGCGACCCGGTCGGCGACGCGCTCGTCCTCGAGGCCGGCGAGCAGCTTGTCGGCACGCGCGACCATCTGGTGGGCTGCCGCGGCCTTCGACGCCTTGGCGCCGAACCGGGCGGCCTGGTCCTTGAGCGTGGCGGCCTTCTTCTCGGCGCCCGCGCGCTCCTTGCGGCGGCGCTCCTCGTCGGCGACGCGCTGCCGCTGGTAGAGCTTCCAGCCCATGTTGTAGATGTCGATGGTCTGGCGGTTGGCGTCCAGGTAGAAGACGCGGTTCACGACCTCGTCGACGAGCTCGACGTCGTGGGAGATGATGATGACGCCACCGGGGTAGGTCTTCAGGTGCTCGCGGAGCCACACGACGGAGTCGGCGTCGAGGTGGTTGGTCGGCTCGTCGAGGATCATCGTCTCGGCGTCCGAGAACAGGATCCGGGCGAGCTCGATGCGCCGACGCTGACCGCCCGAGAGCGTCTTGAGCTGCTGGTCGAGGATGCGGTCCGGAAGCTTGAGGTTCGAGGCGATGGAGGCCGCCTCGGCCTCGGCTGCGTAGCCGCCGAGCGCGTTGAACTGGTCGTCGAGGCGGCTGTAGCGGCGCATCGCCTTCTCGGCAACGGCCGCGTCGTCACTCGCCATGTCGAGGGTCGCGAGCCGGATGCCCTCCACGAGCTCACCGAGACCACGGGCGTCGAGGATGCGCTTCCGCGCCGTCTCCTCCGGGTCGCCGGAGCGGGGGTCCTGGGGCAGGTAGCCGATCTCGCCGCCGCGCTCGATCTTGCCGCCGGTGGGCTGCGTCTCGCCCGCGAGGGCCTTGGTCATCGTCGTCTTCCCCGCGCCGTTGCGGCCGACGAGTCCGATCTTGTCGCCCTTCTCGACACGGAAGGACACGTCCTCCATGAGGAGACGAGCTCCGACGCGGATCTCGAGTTCGTGCACGGCAAGCACAGTGGACGTCCAATCAGTTGGTGGGTTTGCACAACGGTGTGTGCGTGAGGTGCACCGCTACGCTGACGGGACCGATGGTTCCGAACGGAACCAGCAGTCCATTCTAGGAGAATCCATGACGAACGCCACCGGGTTCGCTCCCCGCGCAGTCCTCGCCGACCGACTGCGCACGCACGGGCTGGCCACCGACGCCGCCCTCGTCGCCGGCGGAGCCCTGTTCACCGCCGCGATGGCGCAGCTCGAGGTCCCGATGTGGCCGGTCCCGATCACCGGGCAGACGCTCGCCGTCGTGCTCGTCGGCGCGACCCTGGGTGCCCGACGCGGCATGCTCTCGCTGCTCGTCTACGCGGTCGCCGGACTCGCGGGCGCCCCGTTCTTCGCGGACATGCAGGGCGGCCTGCAGGCGCTGGCCCTGCCGAGCTTCGGGTACGTCATCGGCTTCATCCCGGCCGCCGGCCTCGTCGGCTGGCTCGCGCGCCGCAACTGGGACCGCCACGTCGGACGCGCGGCGGTCGCCATGCTGCTCGCGAGCGCAATCCCGTTCGTGACCGGCCTGCCGTACCTGGCCGTGGCGCTCGGCCAGCTCGGCGCCCCGAACGACGTCCAGTCGGTGCTCGCCGCCGGACTGTACCCGTTCATCATCGGTGGCATCGCCAAGGCATTCATCGCGGCCGGCATCCTGCCGCTCGCGTGGAAGGCCGTCGGCCGCCGCTGACGCCGCGCACGAGAACGGCCCCGCACCCGATCGGTGCGGGGCCGTTCTGCGTCCGGCGCTGGGCGGGCCGTCGGTGCGGTTCGGGCGGTTCGGGCGGTTCGCCGAGATCGCGGGCACGCCGTGTGCGCGACCCGCCGGTCGGTCACGACTCCCCGCCACCCGGACGCCGGGTGGCCGCGTTCCGTCGCCTGGACCGCGGCCAGCCGACTGAACGCGACCACTCCGCGAACGTGGGCGGGCGGTCCCGACCGATCGGCGGCGCGCCCCGCGCGTGGCGTGCGCACAGACGGACGGGAGGTCCGGTGCCTGCTGGCACCGGACCTCCCGTCCGTCAGGGGGTCGTGACTAGATCGCGAACCCGAGGGCGCGCATCATCTCGCGTCCGTCGTCGGTGATCCGTTCCGGACCCCACGGCGGCATCCAGACCCAGTTGATCCGGAAGGCGTCCACGATGCCGTCGAGGGCGTTCGCGGTGTCCCCCTCGATGACGTCGGTCAGGGGGCAGCCCGCGCTGGTGAGCGTCATGCTGATGACGAGCGCGTTGGCATCGTCGTCCCAGGCGAGGTCGTAGATCAGACCGAGGTCGACGATGTTCACGCCGAGCTCCGGGTCCTGGACCTCCTTCAGGCCCTCGACGACCTCGTCGAACTTGTCGGGAGCGAGTGCGGCGATCATCAGGCCTGCGCCTCGGCGGCAGCGGCCTGCACGTAGCGGTCGTAGCCCTCGTTCTCGAGGCGGTCGGCGAGCTCCGGGCCGCCCTGCTCCGCGACCTTGCCGGCGACGAACACGTGCACGAAGTCCGGCTTGATGTAGCGGAGGATGCGCGTGTAGTGCGTGATGAGCAGCACGCCGAGGCCGGTCGCGGCCTTGGCGCGGTTGACACCCTCGGAGACGATCTTCAGCGCGTCGACGTCGAGGCCGGAGTCGGTCTCGTCGAGGACGGCGAACTTCGGCTTGAGGAGCTCGAGCTGCATGATCTCGTGGCGCTTCTTCTCGCCACCGGAGAAGCCCTCGTTGACGTTGCGCTCGGCGAACGACGAGTCCATCTTCAGGTCGGCCATCGACTGACGGAGTTCCTTGATCCAGCCACGGAGTGCCGGAGCCTCACCGTCGATCGCCGTCTTGGCGGTGCGCAGGAAGTTCGACACCGTCACGCCGGGGATCTCGACGGGGTACTGCATCGCCAGGAACATGCCGGCACGGGCGCGCTCGTCGACGCTCATCGCGAGGACGTCCTCGCCGTCGAGGGTGATCGTGCCGCCGACGACGTTGTACCGGGGGTGCCCGGCGATCGTGTACGCCAGGGTGGACTTGCCGGAGCCGTTCGGCCCCATGATCGCGTGGATCTCGCCCTCGTTGATGGTGAGGTCGACACCCTTCAGGATCTCCTTGGTGCCCTGGTCGGTGTCGATCGAGACCTTGAGGTCACGGATTTCCAGAGTGGACATTGCGTTCCTTCGGTTGCAGCTGTGTGCGGCGTCAGCCGCGGGAAGTGTTGGTGTCAGTCGACCGGGACGACGTCCTGCACGTCGACGTAGACGTCGCCGTCGCGGACCTCGACCCGGAAGACCGGGACGGGCTCGTAGGCCGGGAAGTTCTGCGGCTTGCCGGTGGTCAGCGAGAAGCGGGACCCGTGGGCCCAGCACTCCAGCGAGTCACCCTCGACGAAGCCCTCGGCCAGCGAGATGTCGCCGTGCGTGCAGGTGTCGCCGATGGCGTGGACCGTGCCGGACGAGTCCTTCACGATCGCGACCGCCGTACCGTCGACGACCACCCGCATCGGGCTGTCCACCGCGATGTCGGCTTCGGCGCAGACCTTCTCGGCCATCAGGCGGTGGCCTCCGCGCCATCGGCCTGCGGGGCGGCGGCCTGTGCGTCGCCCGCCTCGGCCGGTGCGGCGATGACCGAACGGCCCTCGGCCAGCTCCTGCTCGACCGCGGCGATGAGGCGTTCCTCGAGCTCGGGCGCACCGATCTTCTGGATGACCTCGACCAGGAAGCCGAGCACGACGAGACGCCGGGCTTCTTCTTCCGGGACGCCGCGGGACTGCAGGTAGAACAGCTGCTCGTCGTCGAAGCGACCGGTCGCACTCGCGTGCCCGGCACCCTCGATGTTGCCCGTCTCGATCTCGAGGTTCGGGATGCTGTCGGCACGGGTGCCGTCCGTCAGCACGAGGTTGCGGTTCTGCTCGTACGAGTCCGTGCCGTCGCCGGCGCGGCCGATCAGGACGTCACCGATCCAGACGGTGTGCGCGCCCTGGCCCTGCAACGCGCCCTTGTAGTTGACCCGACCGCGCGTGTTGGGCGCGTCGTGGTTCACGTAGACCTGCTGCTCGATGTACTGGCCGGCGTCGGCGAAGTACACGCCGTACATCTCCGTGTCGGCGCCCTGCGCACCCAGGTGCGTCGAGGGGTTGACCCGGATGACGTCGCCGCCGAGCGAGACCACGACGTGCTTCAGGAACGCGTCGCGGCCGACCTCGGCGAAGTGCGTCGCGACGTGGACGGCGTCGTCGTCCCAGTCCTGCAGGCTGACGACGGTCAGTCGCGAATTCTGCTGCGCGACGATCTCGACGTTCTCGCTGAGCAGGGCGCTGCCGCGGTTGTCGAGCACGACGATGCCCTGCGCGTTCGGCTCGGCCGTGATGACCGTGTGTGCGGCGCGGGGCTGCGACCCGAAGTCGGAGCGGGTCACGGTGATGAACTCGTGTGCCTCGGTGGCCTTGATCGTGATCGCCAGCACGGCGTCGCGCGCGCTCCAGGCCGCGGCCGAGGCGCGGTCCTCGGGCAGCCCCGCGGAGCCGACGCGGGGGTCGTCGCTGCGGCCCCATTCGACGTCGGCACCCTCGGACTGTCGGGCGAGGTACGGGTAGGCGGATCCGTCGAGTCCGCCGTCCAGCAGCGGCTGGAGCTTGGCGAGCGGTGCGAACTTCCAGTTGACCTCTCGGCCGGTGACCTTCGGGAACGCCTCGACGTCGCCGGACTGGAACCGCTCGGAGCGGGTCTGAACCGGCACCTTCTTGTCGGGGGCGTCCCAGCCGCCGTCGGAGTGGGCTCCGGCGCCGTGCTGGGTGCCACCCTGCGCTGCGGCAGCGGGCTCGATCGGCTGGTCGATGTGGGGAGGGGTGGTGCTGGACATCTAGCCGACGGATCCTTCCATGCTCATCTCGATGAGCTTGTTGAGTTCGAGTGCGTACTCCATCGGGAGCTCGCGGGCGATCGGCTCGATGAAGCCACGGACGATCATCGCCATCGCCTCGTCCTCGGCCATGCCGCGGGACATGAGGTAGAAGAGCTGCTCCTCGCTGACACGCGAGACCGTCGCCTCGTGTCCCAGCTGCACGTCGTCGACACGGATGTCGATCGCCGGGTAGGTGTCGCTCCGGCTGATCGTGTCGACCAGCAGGGCGTCGCAGCGCACGGTGTTGGCGGCGTGGTGCGCGGCCGGGTCGACCCGGACCTCACCGCGGTAGCCCGCACGACCGCCACCACGGGCGATCGACTTCGAGACGATCGACGACGTCGTGTACGGCGCCATGTGGATCATCTTCGCGCCGGCGTCCTGGTGCTGCCCCGGGCCGGCGAAGGCGACGGAGAGCGTCTCGCCCTTGGCGTGCTCACCGGCGAGGTAGATCGACGGGTACTTCATCGTGACCTTGGACCCGATGTTGCCGTCGATCCACTCCATCGTCGCGCCCTCGTGTGCGATCGCACGCTTGGTGACGAGGTTGTAGACGTTGTTCGACCAGTTCTGGATCGTCGTGTACCGAACGCGGGCGTTCTTCTTGACGATGATCTCGACGACGGCCGAGTGCAGCGAGTCGGACTTGTAGATCGGGGCGGTGCAGCCCTCGATGTAGTGGACGTACGAGTCCTCGTCCGCGATGATCAGCGTCCGCTCGAACTGGCCCATGTTCTCGGTGTTGATCCGGAAGTACGCCTGCAGCGGGATCTCGACGTGGACGCCCTTCGGGACGTAGACGAACGAGCCACCGGACCAGACGGCCGTGTTCAGCGCGGCGAACTTGTTGTCGCCCGCCGGGATCACGGTGCCGAAGTACTCCTCGAACAGCTCCGGGTGCTCACGGAGCGCCGTGTCGGTGTCCATGAAGATGACGCCCTGCTGCTCCAGGTCCTCGCGGATCTGGTGGTAGACGACCTCGGACTCGTACTGCGCGGCGACACCGGCGACGAGGCGCTGGCGCTCGGCCTCGGGGATGCCGAGCTTCTCGTAGGTCGCACGGATGTCCTCGGGGAGGTCCTCCCACGACTGCGCCTGCTTCTCCGTGGAGCGCACGAAGTACTTGATGTTGTCGAAGTCGATGCCCGTCAGGTCGGCGCCCCACGTCGGCATCGGCTTGCGACCGAAGAGCGACAGCCCCTTGAGGCGGTTCTTCAGCATCCACTCGGGCTCGTCCTTCAGGTTCGAGATGTCGGTGACGACCTCTTCCGAGATCCCACGACGGGCGGAGGACCCTGCCGAGTCGGAGTCGGACCAGCCGAACTCGTATTGGCCGAGCCCTTCGAGCTCGGGACGGTCGATGAGCACGTCGGACATGGTCTCCTCGTTTCCTTCTCGCGGGACAGCGTTACAGGTGTCAACCCGTGGCGTCTGGACGCCATTCCACCGCGGACCGCTGACATGCGGACCCGGTGCTGCTCCCTCGCAACGACAATGGTTCCACGCAGTCCGTGGAGTGATCGGCGATCTCGGCCCATTCGGAGCCGGCGCCTGCCTAGACTTGACTGCTGCTGAACCCTCGAATCCTACAGGTTCACTGCACGAAACAACAGGAAGGCACCACCCTCGTGACACGCGTCGGATCCCCCGTCGAGCAGGATCTCCGGACCGGACGGTGGTGGTCGCTCCCCCGCGTGGTCGACCGTCGCGTCGTGGCGCTGGCCTGGGCGTCCTTCGTGGTCGAGGTCGTGCTGATCGGCACCGGAGGGCTGGTGCGCCTCACCGCCTCGGGCCTCGGATGCCCCACCTGGCCCAAGTGCACGGCGGATTCGCTGGTCTCCACGCCGGAGATGGGCATCCACGGCATCATCGAGTTCGGCAACCGCCTGCTCACCTTCGTGCTCGTGATCGTGGCCGTCGCGATGTTCCTCGCGGTCGTCCGGATGCTCCGCACGCGCCCCGAACTCTTCTGGCTCGCGTTCGCTCAGGGCGTCGCGATCCCCGTGCAGGCCGTCATCGGCGGCATGAGCGTCTGGACGAACCTGAACCCCTTCGTGGTCGGGCTGCACTTCGTCGTCTCCGCCGCGCTCACCTCGGTGACCGCTGCGCTGGTCTACCGGACGACGCACGGCCCGCGCACCGCCCAGCGACTCGTCCCCGGCTGGTACACGGGTGTCGTCCGCGGCACCGTCGCCGCCGTCGTCGTGACCGTGCTCGTCGGCATCCTGACCACCGGCAGCGGACCGCACGCCGGAGCCGACGCCGCGGTCGACGGTGGGCGTCTGCACCGCACCGGGTTCGACCCGGCGGTCATGGAGCACGTGCACGCCTGGCCCGCGTACGCCCTCTTCGCCCTGACCCTGGTGCTCGTCATCGGAGCCGTCCGCCTGCGCCGACCGAGCAAGTGGCCGCTGCTGCTCCTCGTCGTCGAGTTCCTGCAGATCGCGGTCGGCCTCACGCAGGCGCGCACGGGCCTGCCCGTCGGACTCGTCGGCACGCACATGGTGCTCGCCGGGCTGCTCGTGGGTGCGGTGACCGCCGTGGTGCTGTCGACGCGGGCCTCGGCCGGCCGAGACGCCGTCCGGGAACCGCTCGACGCCTGACGCCCGGGCGCGTCGCGCGCTCGACACCCGTTCTCCGACACCCCACGAGTCGTTCGACTCGTGGGGTGTCGCGTTCCCGGTGGGCATCGTCAGCGGGCGCACCACGCGCGGTCAGCAACCACTCGCGTCCGCCCCGCGGCCGACGCTCCCCGCGCGCCGGACGGGAGGCCCGTGGCGGGCCCGCACCGTGCCTCCCGTCCGCCTCGTGCCGAGCACGGGACGCCGGTGCCCTGCGGACACGCCTCCGGGTGCACGAGACGCCGCCGGATCCGGCGGCGTCTCGGCGGATGCGCGGCGTCGTGCCCACACGTCGCGGCGTCGACTGGACGCGACGGCGTCGACTGGACGCGACGGCGTCTTGCGGACAGAGCGCGCGCGGGCGCCCCGCCTCGACCGCCTAGAAGGTGAAGACCTGCGGCAGCAGCGGGTCGATGCCCACGGCGATGAAGAGCAGCGTCAGGTACGTGATCGAGCTGTGGAAGACCCGCATCGGCTGCACGTGCTCGACGTGCTGGATGGCCCGCGAGTACAGGCGGTGCGACTCGACGACGAACCAGATGCCGCCCGCCAGCGCGACGACCGTGTAGAGCGGCCCCATGTGCCCGACCGGGATGAGCAGCAGTGAGCAGACGAGCGTCGCCCAGGCGTAGAGCACGACCTGCAGGCCGACGACGGTGCGGCCACGGACCACGGCGAGCATCGGCACGTCGGCCGCGTCGTAGTCGTCGCGGTACTTCATCGACAGCGGCCAGTAGTGCGGCGGCGTCCAGAGGAAGATCACCATGAACAGGATGACCGGGGTCCAGGTCAGCGACCCGGTGACGCCCGCCCAGCCGATGAGCACCGGCATGCAGCCGGCCGAGCCGCCCCAGACGATGTTCTGCGGGGTGCGGCGCTTGAGCCACAGTGTGTAGACGAACACGTAGATGAGGATCGCGATGACGCTCAGCGCGGCGGCCAGCCAGTTCACCAGGAACCCGAGCACCGCGGTCGACAGGATGCCGAGCACCCACGAGAACACGAGCGCCTCGCGGTCGGACAGCTCCCCGGTGACGAGCGGGCGGGTGCTGGTCCGCTTCATCAGCCGGTCGATGTCACGGTCGATGTAGCAGTTGAAGGCCGACGCTGAACCGGCCGACATCGCTCCGCCCAGCATCGTCCAGAAGACGAGCCACAGGTCGGGGACGCCGCGTTCGGCGAGGAACATCGTCGGCGCCGTGGTGACGAGCAGCAGCTCCATCACGCGCGGCTTCGTCAACGAGACGTACGCACGGACCTTGCGGGACAGCGGCGATCGGGGTCGATCGGTGTCGGGCCGGGTCACGGTGGCAGTCGGCAAGAGAACCTCAGTCTGTTCGCATCAGCTCGCACACTCGGTGGACGACTGCGACGGCGTCCGGGCATGCGCTGACCCGGAATGTCCACGGGTCCCGACCAGTTTACGGGATGGAAGCGCCGCGACGGTGCCCCGCTCCGACATCCCGGCGTGATCCGGACGCGCTCGACACGCCCGGATCGACCGTCGACGGCCACCCCGGTGTGAACATCGGGGGTCACCTGAACCCCTTCTGAGTACCGGGTCACTATGCTGGACACGCCCTCCCGCAGTGCGCGCCCCGATGACGTCGGCCGCGATGAGCCGGTCGGCCGCCGTCAGACGGCGACACGACTCGGCCCCGGGATGGCCACATGTCCGTGCGATGGCACGAGCCCTCGCACATGTCGCATCAAGAAGGGTCAACATCCAAGTGGCTGAATTCACCTGGGACGCCATCGACCGGAAGGCCGTCGACACGGCCCGCGTTCTCGCCGCCGACTCGGTCGAGGCCGCCGGCAACGGTCACCCCGGCACCGCGATGAGCCTCGCTCCGCTCGCCCACCTGCTCTTCCAGAAGGTGATGCGTCGCGACCCCAGCGACGCCACCTGGATCGGCCGCGACCGCTTCATCCTCTCCGCCGGTCACGCCTCGATCCTCCAGTACGTGCAGTTCTACCTGCACGGCTACGGGCTCGAGCTCGAGGACCTGCAGCACCTGCGCAAGTGGGGCTCGAAGACCCCGGGTCACCCGGAGTACGGCCACACCGACGGTGTCGAGATCACCACGGGCCCGCTCGGCCAGGGCCTCGCGTCCTCGGTCGGCTTCGCCTACGCCCAGCGCTTCGAGCGCGGCCTGTTCGACCCGGAGACCCCGGCCGGTCAGTCGCCGTTCGACCACTTCACCTACGTGATCGCCGGTGACGGTGACATGCAGGAGGGCGTGACCAACGAGGCGGGCTCGCTCGCGGGTCGCCAGCAGCTCGGCAACCTCATCGCCTTCTACGACTCGAACCAGATCTCGATCGAGGACAACACCGACATCGCGTTCTCGGAGAGCGTCCCCGAGCGCTACGAGGCGCTCGGATGGCACGTCCAGATCGTCGACTGGAAGAAGACCGGCGAGTACTCCGAGGACGTCGAGGAGCTCCACGCCGCGATCGAGGCCGCCAAGCAGGTCACCGACAAGCCGTCGCTCATCGTCCTCAAGACGATCATCGGCTGGCCGTCGCCGACCAAGCAGAACTCGGGCAAGATCCACGGTTCGGCGCTCGGCGCCGACGAGATCAAGGGCCTCAAGGAGGTCCTCGGCTTCGACACCGACAAGACCTTCGAGGTCGCCCCCGAGGTCCTCGAGTACACCCGCGGTGCCGTCGCCAAGGGCCAGGCCGAGCACGCCGAGTGGCAGAAGACCTTCGACGCCTGGGCCGCCGCCAACGCCGACAAGAAGGCGCTGTTCGACCGTGTCCAGTCGAAGGAACTCCCGGAGGGCCTCGAAGCAGCGCTCCCGGTCTTCCCGACCGACAAGGCCGTCTCGACCCGTGCCGCTTCCGGCAAGGTCATCAACGCCATCGCGCCGCTGATGCCCGAGTTCTGGGGCGGTTCGGCCGACCTCGCCGAGTCGAACCTCACCACGATCGAGGGCGCCAAGTCCTTCGGTCCTGCCGAGGCCTCGACGTCGACGTGGAGCACCGACCCGTACGGCCGCGTGCTGCACTTCGGCATCCGCGAGCACGCCATGGGTTCGATCCTCAACGGCATCGTCCTGCACGGGAACACCCGCCCCTTCGGTGGCACGTTCCTCATCTTCAGCGACTACATGCGTCCGGCGGTCCGTCTCGCCGCGCTCATGCAGGCGCCGGCGATCTACGTCTGGACCCACGACTCCATCGCCCTCGGCGAGGACGGCCCGACGCACCAGCCGATCGAGCAGGTCTCGTCGCTCCGTGCGATCCCGGGGCTCGACGTCGTCCGCCCGGCCGACGCCAACGAGGTCGCCTACGCGTGGCTCGAGATGCTCAAGCACACCGACCGCCCGGCCGGCATCGCGCTGAGCCGCCAGAACCTCCCCGTGTTCGAGCGTGGCGAGGGTGACGCCTCCGGTGAGGTCTTCGCCTCGGCGAAGAACGTCGCCAAGGGTGCGTACATCCTGGCCGAGGCGCCCAACGGCACCCCGGACGTCATCCTCATCGCGACCGGTTCCGAGGTCCAGATCGCGGTCGAGGCTCGCGAACAGCTCAAGGCCGAGGGCATCAACGCCCGCGTCGTGAGCGCCCCGTCGATCGAGTGGTTCCGCGCCCAGTCCGAGAACTACCAGGACCAGGTGCTCCCGAAGGACGTCACCGCTCGCGTGTCGGTCGAGGCCGGCATCGCCATGAGCTGGCGCGACATCGTCGGCGACAAGGGCCGCAGCGTCTCGATCGAGCACTTCGGTGCCTCGGCCGACTACCAGACGCTCTTCAAGGAGTTCGGCTTCACGACGGAGCACGTCGTGGCCGCCGCGAAGGAATCGATCGCGGCTTCCTGACCTGCGAGGGCCGGGTCCGGTTTCCGGATCCGGCCCTTCTTCCGGGAGGCCCGGCGCGGTTCCGCCCCGGGCCTCCCGTCCCCCAGACCCCGACTCACGGTCCTCACGGACCCGTCGATGAAAGAAGAAGAGAAACACATGGCTGAGAACACCCCCACCGCCGCCCTCTCCGCGGTCGGCGTGAGCATCTGGCTCGACGACCTCTCCCGCGAGCTCCTCGAGACCGGCAAGCTCACCGAGCTCATCGAGCAGAAGAACGTCGTCGGCGTGACGACGAACCCGACGATCTTCGCGTCGGCCCTCGCCAAGGGCGAGCGCTACGACTCGCAGGTCAAGGAGCTCGCCGCTGCGGGCACCGACGTCACCGACGCGATCTTCGAGATCACCACGCAGGACGTCGCGAACGCCTCCGACGTCTTCAAGCCGATCTACGACGAGACCAAGGGCTTCGACGGCCGCGTCTCGATCGAGGTCGAGCCGGGCCTCGCGCACGACACCGCCAAGACCATCGAGCAGGCGAAGTTCCTGTTCGACAAGGTCGGCAAGGAGAACGTCCTCATCAAGATCCCGGCGACGCTCGAGGGTCTCGAGGCGATCACCGAGGTCATCGGCGCCGGCATCTCCGTCAACGTCACCCTGATCTTCTCGCTCGAGCGCTACCGCGCCGTCATCGACGCCTACCTCGGTGGGCTCGAGAAGGCCAAGGCCGCCGGCCACGACCTCTCCAAGATCCACTCCGTCGCGTCCTTCTTCGTGTCGCGCGTCGACTCCGAGATCGACAAGCGCCTGGACGCCGTCGGCACCGACGAGGCCAAGGCCCTCAAGTCGAAGGCCGGCATCGCCAACGCGCAGCTCGCGTACCAGGTCTGGACCGAGGCGTTCGCCTCGGAGCGCGCCCTCGGCCTGCTCGAGTCCGGTGCCAACACGCAGCGTCCGCTCTGGGCCTCGACCGGTGTCAAGGACCCGTCGCTCCCCGACACGCTCTACGTGACCGAGCTCGCCGCCCCGAACACCGTGAACACGATGCCGGGCAAGACGCTCGACGCCACGTTCGACCACGGTGAGATCCACGGCGACGCTATCGCCGGCACGTTCGACCAGGCGCAGCAGGTCCTCGACCAGCTCGCCGCGCAGGGCGTCGACTACGACGACGTCGTCGCGCTGCTCGAGAAGGAGGGCGTGGACAAGTTCAACGTCTCCTGGGGCGAGCTCGTCGACACCGTCAAGAACGCGCTCGAGGGCGCCAAGTAGTGACGGTTTCCATCGCAGCCAGCGGCGATGCCGCGCGGGCCATCGAACACGTGGTCCCGCGGCTCGTCGCTGACCTGGTGGCCTCGGGCGTCACCGCCCAGGACGCCGATCTGTGGGGAACCGCCGCCGAGGCCGAGGCGTCGAAGCGCCTCGGCTGGGTGGAGGCCGTCTCGGTCTCCCGCCCGCTCGTCGCCGAGGTGACCGCGCTGCGCGAGTCGCTCCGTGCCGAAGGGGTCGACCGCGTCGTCCTCGCCGGCATGGGCGGCTCGTCCCTCGCACCCGAGGTCATCACGCGCACCGCCGGAGTGCCCCTCACGGTCCTCGACTCGACCGACCCCGCACAGGTCCGCGCCGCTGTGACGACCGACCTCGAGCGCACCGTGCTCGTGGTCTCGTCGAAGTCCGGCTCGACGCTCGAGACCGATTCGCAGCGTCGTGTCTACGAGCAGGCCTTCCGCGACGCCGGCATCGACCCGGCCCGCCGCATCGTCGTCGTCACCGACCCGGGCTCCGCGCTCGAGGCCGCTGCGGTCGACGCCGGCTACCGCGTCTTCACCGCCGACCCCACGGTCGGCGGCCGCTACTCCGCGCTCACCGCCTTCGGCCTCGTGCCGTCCGGGCTCGCGGGAGCGGACATCGCCGAGCTCCTCGACGAGGCCGACGCGATCTCCGCGCTGCTCTCGGTCGACCTGGACGAGAACCCCGGGCTCGTGCTCGGTGCGGTCCTCGCCGGCACCGAGCCGCTGCGCGACAAGATCGCCATCGTGCCCGACGGCACGCACATCGTCGGTTTCGGCGACTGGGTCGAACAGCTGATCGCCGAGTCGACCGGCAAGGACGGCCGCGGCCTGCTGCCCGTCGTCCTGCACGCGGACTCCCCCGAGGTCTCCGCCGGCCTGCCCGACGTCCAGGTGATCCGCCTGGTCGGATCGCGCGAGGACGAGCGTCACGTGACCGAGGGCGAGGTCGAGATCACCGGCACGCTCGGTGGCCAGATCCTCGTCTGGGAGTACGCCGTCGCGGTCGCTGGTCGCCTGCTCGGCATCAACCCCTTCGACCAGCCCGACGTCGAGGCCGCCAAGGTCGCGACCCGTGCGCTGCTCGACGACCGCCCCGCTCCGGCTGCACCGGCGTTCTCCGAGGGCGGCATCGCCGTCCGCGCGACGCCCGGTCTGGCGGTCGGTGCGACGCTCGCGGAAGCCGTGGCGGGCCTCCTGTCCGCCCTCGACCCGACCGGCTACGTGTCGGTGCAGGCGTACGTCGACCGCACCACGAACAGCGGCCTCGAGTCGCTGCGCGACGCGATCGCGGCGCGCACGGAGCGTCCCGTCACCTTCGGGTACGGTCCGCGGTTCCTGCACTCGACCGGCCAGTACCACAAGGGCGGCCCCGCCACGGGAGTGTTCCTCCAGATCGTGGCCGACGAGACGGAGGACCTGGCGATCCCGGGTCGGCCGTTCACGTTCGGGCAGCTCCTCCGGGCCCAGGCAGCCGGCGACGCGAGTGTCCTCGCCGAGCACGGCCGGCCGGTCCTCACCCTCACGACGTCGGACGTCCACGCCGCCACCGCGGCGATCACGTCCGCCGTCTCCCACTGACTCGTAAGGAGTTCACCGACTCATGTCACCGGTGGCAATCACCCCGGAGCACAACCCGCTCCGGCTGCCGACGGATCGTCGACTGAACCGGATCGCGGGACCGAGCACGCTCATCATCTTCGGCGTGACGGGCGACCTGTCACGCAAGAAGCTGATGCCGGCGGTCTACGACCTGGCCAACCGGGGGCTCCTGCCCCCGGGGTTCGCGCTCGTCGGGTTCGCCCGTCGCGACTGGGAGGACCAAGACTTCTCCCAGCTCGTGCACGACGCCGTCAAGGAGCACTCGCGCACCCCGTTCGACGAGGACGTCTGGCGTCAGCTCGAACAGGGCATCCGCTTCGTCCAGGGGTCGTTCGACGACCCCGAGGCGTTCCGCGAGCTCAAGCGCACCGTCGACGACCTCGACGCCGAGCGCGGGACGCTGGGCAACCACGCGTTCTACCTGTCCATCCCGCCGAAGATGTTCCCGGTCGTCACCGAGCAGCTGAAGCTGTCCGGGCTGACCGAGAAGCGCGAGGGCTCCTGGAGCCGCGTGGTCGTCGAGAAGCCCTTCGGCTCCGACCTCCGCACCGCGCGCGAACTCAACGCGATCGTCGAGAGCGTCTTCGCCCCCGACGACGTGTTCCGCATCGACCACTACCTCGGGAAGGAGACCGTCCAGAACCTGCTGACGCTCCGGTTCGCGAACCAGATGTACGAACCCATCTGGAACTCGAACTACGTCGACCACGTCCAGATCACGATGGCCGAGGACATCGGCGTCGCCGGACGCGCCGCGTACTACGACGGCATCGGTGCGGCGCGCGACGTCATCCAGAACCACCTCCTGCAGCTCCTCGCGCTCACCGCGATGGAGGAGCCCGTCTCGTTCAAGGCCGCTGACCTGCGCGCCGAGAAGGAGAAGGTGCTCTCCGCCGTGCGCCTGCCGGAAGACCTGTCGACCGCCACTGCCCGCGGGCAGTACGACGGTGGCTGGCAGGGCGGCGAGAAGGTGCTCGGCTTCCTCGAGGAGGCCGGGATGAACCCGGAGTCCGGTACCGAGACCTACGCGGCGATCAAGCTCGACATCGCCACACGTCGCTGGCAGGGCGTCCCGTTCTACCTGCGCGCCGGCAAGCGTCTCGGCCGTCGGGTGACCGAGATCGCGATCGTGTTCAAGCGCGTCCCCGAGGACGTCTACGGCAACACGCAGTCCCCGCTCGGCCAGAACGCGCTCGTCATCCGTGTCCAGCCGGACGAGGGCGTCACGCTCCGCTTCGGCTCGAAGGTCCCCGGCGTCGGCACCCAGGTGCGCGACGTGACGATGGACTTCGGCTACGGCCATGCGTTCACCGAAGCATCCCCCGAGGCGTACGAGCGACTCATCCTCGACGTGCTCCTCGGTGACCCGCCGCTGTTCCCGCGGCACCAGGAGGTCGAGCTGTCCTGGAAGATCCTCGACCCCATCGAGGAGTTCTGGGCCACGCAGGGCCAGCCCGAGCAGTACCGTCCCGGCACGTGGGGCCCGGCATCCGCCGACGCCCTGCTCGCCCGCGACGGTCGGACCTGGAGGCGTCCGTGAAGATCGACATGCCCGACACCACGGTGTCGAAGATCCAGAAGAAGCTCGTCCGCATCCGCGAAGAGGGCGGCGCCGTCGCCCTCGGCCGCGTGCTGACCCTCATCATCTCGACGGCCCTCGGCCACGAGGAAGAGGCGATCGAGGCGGCGAACGAGGCGTCCCGCGAGCACCCGATGCGCGTGATCATCGTCTCGAAGAACAGCGGTGACACGAAGTCCCCCGGCCGCCTCGACGCGCAGATCCGCGTCGGCAGCGACGCGGGTGCGAGCGAGGTCATCGTCCTCCGTGCGTACGGCGAGACCGCGACCGACGAGGAGAGCCTGGTCACCGGCCTCCTGCTGCCGGACGCACCCGTCGTCGCATGGTGGCCGCAGACCGCTCCCGAGCAGCCCGCGGCGTCAGCCCTCGGCCGCATCGCGCAGCGACGGATCACGGACGCGGCCGCGCAGAAGGACCCGAACGACGCGATCGAGGCGCTCGGCGCGTCCTACGTGCCGGGTGACACCGACTTCGCGTGGACCCGTCTGACCCTGTGGCGGAACCAGCTCGCCGCGGCGCTCGACCAGCCGCCGTACGAGCCGATCACCGCCGTCGAGGTCTCCGGAGCGTCCGACAGCCCCTCGACGATCCTCCTCGCCGCCTGGCTCCAGCTGCAGCTCCGGGTGCCGGTGTCCGTCGTCACGTCGCCGCGCGCGACGGGGTCGAGCGGCATCCACGGTGTGCAGCTCGTCCGCGAGTCCGGCACCATCGAGCTCGAGCGTTCCCTGGTGGACGTCGCCACGCTCTCGATGCCCGGGCAGCCGACGCACGACCTGTCGCTGCCACGCCGCAACCTGCGCGACTGCCTGGCCGAGGAACTCCGTAGACTCGACCCGGACGTCCTCTTCGGAGACGTCGTCAAGCACGGGGTGCCCCAGCTGCGCGAGACCATCGCCCGCTGATCCACACCCCACACGGTCGGGCCGCCTGTCTGGTGCAGGCGGCCCGACCGGACCGAAGGCGGTCGGACGACCGGTCGGCCGCCACGAACACGGGAGTCACGTGACCAACGAACGGCGGGTGCTCGTGCACCCGGACAAGCAGGCCCTCGGCGCTTCGGTCGCCGCACGCTTCATCACCAAGATCATCGACGTGCTCGACGAGCAAGAGCGTGCCGACATCGCGATCAGCGGTGGCTCGGTGTCGTCCCTCGTCCTCGCCGCGATCGGCCAGTCGCCGGCTCGTGAGAGCGTCGACTGGTCGAAGGTCCACGTGTGGTGGGTCGACGAGCGCTGGGTGCCGGCCGGTGACGCCGACCGCAACACCACGGGGACGCAGACCGACTTCTTCGACCACGTCGACATCCCGGAGTCGAACATCCACCCGATGCCCGCGTCCGACGCCGGCATCGACATCGAGCAGGCTGCGCTGCAGTACGAGCGCGAGCTGCAGGACGCCGCGTACGAGGGCGCCGTCGCTCCGCGCTTCGACATCACGCTGCTCGGCGTCGGTCCCGACGGACACACCGCCTCGCTCTTCCCGGAGTTCCCGCAGCTCACGGTCACCGACCGTGCCGTCGTGTCGGTCGACGACTCCCCCAAGCCGCCGCCGCAGCGTCTGACCGTCACCTTCCCCGTGATCAACGCGTCGCAGCGCGTCTGGGTGATCCTCTCCGGCGCCGAGAAGGCCTCGGTCCTCGGGCTGGCCCTCGCCGGTGCGTCGATCGAAGACGTCCCCGTCGGTGGTGTGCAGGGTCGCAAGCGCACGGTCTTCTTCGTGGACCAGGATGCCGCGCGCGACGTCCCCGAGAACCTCATCGCGTCGACGTACTAGACGCGCGTTCCTGACGGACGGGAGGCCCGGTGCCAGCTGGCACCGGGCCTCCCGTCCGTCTGTGGTGGCGCTCACCGCGCGCCGCGCCCGACGCGACTCCCCGCCGGAGCGACGCCGAGTGGTCACGAACTGTCGGCTACGCGCATGCCGGACGACGGTTCGCGCCACGACCGCGCACCGCACGCGGCATGTCGTGACCACTCGGCGAGCGAGCCGCCCCCGCCCCGGACACACGAAGGCCCCTGCACCATCGGTGCAGGGGCCTCCGTCAGCGTGCGTGCGCTAGCTCTTCTTCGCCGCGGTGCCGCGACGCTCTCGGAGCTGCTGGAGCGCGTCCTCGAGGAGCTGCGCTGCCTCTTCCTCGGTGCGGCGTTCCTTCACGTACGCGAGGTGGGTCTTGTAGGGCTCCGTCTTGGAGACCACGGGAGGGTTCTCCTTGTCGCGACCGGCCGGCAGACCACTCGACGGCGAGTCCACCGTCTCGGGGATCTCCTCGTCGGGCAGGTTCGCGGCGAAGTACCGCACGACTTCATTGCCGAGGGCGTCCCAGTACGAGATCGCCACCCGCTCTGCCTGGACCCCGCGGTCCTGTTCGCCCATGGGTCCCGCGCCGACGCGGGACCCTCGGATTGCACTGCCTCCGCTTGCCATTGATCAGACCCCCGCCGTGAACTTGTTGATGAGACCGAGCACGATGATGGAGACGATCCAGACCAGACCGAGGATCACCGTGATGCGGTTGAGGTTGCGCTCGGCCACACCGGACGCACCGAGGTTGCTCGTCACCCCACCGCCGAACATGTCGGAGAGGCCACCACCGCGGCCCTTGTGCAGCAGGATGAGGAGCGTGAGCAGGAGGCTCGTGATTGCGAGCAGGACCTGCAGCACGACGGAGAGTATCGCCACGACGTACCTTTCGTGTCAGTCAGCCGTACCAGTGTACCGGCCGCGCGGAGCACGGCCGGTACCTGGACGGGAGTGGTGCGGACGACTGCCCGCGACGATGCCTGTGGACTACAGCCCGACGTGCTGCCGGAACCGGGCGATGGCCGCGAACTCCTGCACGTCGAGCGAAGCGCCACCGACGAGCGCACCGTCGATGTCGGGCTCGCGGAGGAACCCCGCGATGTTGCCCGACTTGACGGAGCCGCCGTAGAGCACGCGGGTGTCGGCCGCAGCCTGGTCACCCCAGGCTGCAGCGATGCCACGACGGATGGCCGCGCACTCGTCCTGCGCCTGCTCGGCCGTGGCCGCCTGGCCGGAGCCGATGGCCCAGACCGGCTCGTACGCCACGACGATGTCGGCGGCCTCGACCGCGTCGAGCACGACGCGGAGCTGCTCGACCGGGACGACACCGGCGCCGCGCTCCTCGCGCTGCTCGCCGGTCTCGCCGACGCAGACCACGGGCACGAGACCGTGCTTGACGGCCGCTGCCGTCTTCGCCGCGACGACCTCGTCGGTCTCACCGTGCAGCGTGCGCCGCTCGGAGTGGCCGACGATGACGTACTGGGCGTCGAGTGCAGCGAGGAACGCGCCGGAGATGTCACCGGTGTAGGCGCCGGAATCGAACTGGGACAGGTCCTGCGCACCGAAGTGGATCGGCAGCTTGTCGGCCGAGATGAGCGTCTGCACGCTCCGCAGGTCGGTGAACGGCGGGAACACCGCGACCTCGACGTCGTCGAAGTCGTGCCGGGCGTCCTTGAGCGTCCACGCGAGCTTCTGCACCGTGGCGATGGCCTGGAGGTGGTCCAGGTTCATCTTCCAGTTCCCGGCGATCAAGGGGACGCGGTTCATGCTGCGTCTCCCAACGCGCGACGGCCGATCAGTGGCGTTCGGGTCATGCGGTCCACCCCAGTGCTTCGAGACCGGGCAGCG
Source organism: Curtobacterium sp. BRB10 (assembly GCF_031844325.1). Classification (NCBI taxonomy): domain Bacteria; kingdom Bacillati; phylum Actinomycetota; class Actinomycetes; order Micrococcales; family Microbacteriaceae; genus Curtobacterium; species Curtobacterium sp. BRB10. The sequence continues at coordinate 148,271 of NZ_JAUZVA010000003.1, read as the reverse complement.
ACTTGCCCTCGAGGAACTCGAGGCTCGCACCGCCACCGGTCGAGATGTGCCCGAACCGGTCGTCCGAGAAGCCCAGCGAGCGCACCGCGGCAGCGGAGTCGCCACCGCCGACGACACCGAGGCCCTCGACCTCGGTGAGCGCCTGCGCGACGGTCTTCGTGCCTGCGGCGAAGGCCGGGAACTCGAACACGCCCATCGGGCCGTTCCAGAACACGGTCTTCGAACCCGAGACGGCCGAGGCGAACCGCGCTGCGGTCTCCGGGCCGATGTCGAGGCCGATGCCGTCCGTGCCGAACGACGAGGACTCGATGGCGTCCGCCGCCACGGTCTCGTGGTCGGCGTCGGCCGCGAAGCCGGAGGCCACCACGACGTCGGTCGGCAGGTCGATGGTGACACCGAGCTCCTTCGCCCGCGAGAGGTACTCGCGGACGACGTCGAGCTGGTCGGCCTCGAGCAGCGACTTCGCGACCCCGTGGCCCTGCGCCGCGAGGAACGTGAAGAGCATGCCGCCACCGATGCAGAGCGTGTCGACCTTCGGCAGGATGTGGTCGATCACGCCGAGCTTGTCGCTGACCTTCGAACCGCCGAGCACCACCGTGTAGGGGCGCTCCGGGTCCTTCGTCAGGCGCTCGAGCACGCGGAGCTCGGTCTCGATGAGGGAGCCGGCCGCACTGGGCAGTGCGGACGCGAGCTCGTAGACCGAGGCCTGCTTGCGGTGCACGACGCCGAAGCCGTCGGAGACGAAGGCGTCCCCGAGGGCGGCGATCCGCTCCGCGAAGGCACGGCGCTCGTCTGCGTCCTTCGAGGTCTCCTCCGGGTTGAACCGGAGGTTCTCGAGCAGCAGGACGTCGCCGTCCCCGAGGGCCTCGGCGGCCGCGGTCGCTTCGTCACCGACGGTCTCACCGACGAACGTGACCTCCTTGCCGAGCAGCTCGGAGAGCCGCTGCGCCACGGGGGCGAGCGAGTACTCCGGGGCGGGCGAACCATCCGGGCGCCCGAGGTGCGAGACCACGATGACACGGGCCCCGGCGTTCACCAGCGTGTTCAGGGTGCCGAGCGACGCCCGCACGCGGCCGTCGTCCGTGATGGAGCCGTCCTTGAGCGGGACGTTCAGGTCACAACGGACGATGACGCGCTTGCCGGCGAGGTCGCCGAGGTCCTCGAGGGTGCGGAGGGCCATGTGTTACAGACGCTCGCCGACGTACTCGGTGAGGTCGACGAGGCGGTTCGAGTAGCCCCACTCGTTGTCGTACCACGAGGTGATCTTGACGAGGCCGCCGATGACCTTGGTCAGGCCGGAGTCGTAGATCGAGGAGTGCGGGTCCGTGGTGATGTCGGTCGACACCAGCGGGTCCTCGCTGTAGAGCAGGATGCCCTTGAGCGGGCCTTCCGCGGCCTCCTTGTAGGCGGCGTTGATCTCGTCGACCGTGACCTCGGACTTGGTCTCGAGCGTGAGGTCGGTGATCGAGCCGGTGGGGACCGGGACGCGCAGGGCGAAGCCGTCCAGCTTGCCGGCGAGCTCGGGGAGCACGAGGCCGATGGCCTTCGCGGCACCGGTCGAGGTCGGCACGATGTTCAGCGCTGCGGCACGTGCACGACGGGGGTCCTTGTGCGGGCCGTCCTGCAGGTTCTGGTCCGCGGTGTAGGCGTGGACCGTGGTCATGAGGCCACGCTCGATGCCGAACTTGTCGTGGAACACCTTGGCGAGCGGCGCGAGGCTGTTCGTGGTGCAGGACGCGTTCGAGATGATGTGGTGGTTCGCGGGGTCGTACTGCCCCTCGTTCACGCCGAGCACGATGGTGACGTCGTCACCCGAGGCCGGCGCGGAGATGATGACCTTCTTGGCACCGGCGTCGATGTGCTTCTGCGCATCGGCGGCCTTGGTGAAGAAACCGGTCGACTCGATGACGATGTCGACGCCCAGCTCGCCCCAGGGCAGGTTGGCGGGGTCGCGCTCGGCGAGGACCTTGATGGCCTTGCCGTCGACGACGATGTTGTCGCCGTCGAGCTCGACGGTCGCGGGGAGCTTGCCCGTGATGGAGTCGAACTTCAGCAGGTTGGCGAGCGACGCGTTGTCGGTGAGGTCGTTCACCGCCACGATCTCGAGGTCGGAGCCCTTCGCGAGGGCGGCCCGGAAGAAGTTACGGCCGATGCGGCCGAAGCCGTTGATACCGATCTTGACGGTCAATGGATCTCCTGGTGAGTGTGGAGCGCCCAGGGGGCGCTGCTTTCGGGAGTCGCGCACCCTGGCGGGCCCGCGTGTGGTGGACGATACGCCCCGTAACGTCGCCGTAACGACCCTAGCAGTCGGACACTGCGTGCCCGAGCGGGATGACGGTCCGTCCGGACGGTCGCCGACCAGGCCGGGAACGGGCCCGAGAACGGGCCGGCAAACGGACGGGAGGCGCGGTGCCAGCTGGCACCGCGCCTCCTGTCCGCAGGATCGACAGACCGCTCTCAGGCCCCTTCGAGCTCCTCGGGAACGCTCGCTTCGGTACCCGGGATGCCGAGGTCGGAGGCCCGCTTGTCCGCCATCGCCAGCAGGCGACGGATGCGGCCGGCGATGGCGTCCTTGGTCATCGGCGGGTCCGCGTGCTGGCCGAGCTCGTCGAGCGAGGCGTCGCGGTGCTGCAGGCGGAGCGTGCCGGCGTACTGCAGGTGGTCGGGGACCTCGTCGCCGAGGATCTCGAGCGCACGCTCGACGCGGGCGCAGGCGGCCACGGCGGCCTGCGCGGAACGGCGCAGGTTCGCGTCGTCGAAGTTGACCAGGCGGTTCGCGGTCGCACGGACCTCGCGACGCTGGCGCATCTCCTCCCAGTCGGCGGTGGTGCGCGCGGCGCCCATGACGGTCAGCATCTGGCCGATGGCCTCGCCATCGCGGATGACGACGCGGTGCACCCCGCGGACCTCGCGGCCCTTGGCGGCGACCCCGAGACGCGACGCGGCTCCGACGAGGGCCATCGCGGCCTCGTTGCCCGGGCACGTGACCTCGAGCGCTGCGGCCCGACCCGGGTCGGTCAGGGTGCCGGAGGCGAGGAAGGCACCGCGCCAGATGGCGGCGAGGTCCTCACGGTTGCCCGTGGTGAGGCGGTTCGGCAGCCCGCGGACGGGGCGACGACGGGCGTCCATCAGGCCGGTCTGGCGGGCGAGGGTCTCCCCCGCCTCGAGCACGCGGACCAGGTAGCGGGTCCCGCGCCGGGCGGACGCCGACGAGCCCACCGACGCCTCGCTGCGCACGCCGTAGAGCTCGGCGAGGTCCTTGCGGACCCGGTGCACGATGATCCGGGTGTCGAGCTCGACCTCGACCGCGATGCGGCCCGAGATGACGTGCAGACCACCAGCGAACCGGAGGATCGTGGCCAGTTCGGCGGCGCGGACCGTGTTGCGGTTCACGGCGACCCTGGCCAGTTCGTCCTTGACCTCGGCAGTCAACGGCACAGCATCATTCCTAACGTTCGTTCAGTGGTTCCCGCAGATCCGGCGGCACGGGCGTGGGAGCGGCCGGAGGGACGGTCACTCCCGGCCGAGATCTCGGTTCTTCACACGCACGGCGACGCCAGGCATCCCGCGGAGGAGGTTCGCCAACTCGGCGACGATGGCGACCGAGCGGTGCTTCCCGCCGGTACAGCCGATGGCGATCGTAGCGTGTCTTTTGTTCTCGCGCTGGTACCCCTCGAACACCGGCTCGAGGACGGAGGCGTAGCGATCGACGAACGGACGGGCCCCGGCCTGGGCCAGCACGTAGTCCGAGACCGGCTGGTCGAGCCCGGTGTGCGGCCGCAGTTCCGGCACCCAGTAGGGGTTCGGGAGGAACCGCACGTCGGCCACCATGTCGGCGTCGGCGGGCAGTCCGTACTTGAAGCCGAAGCTCATCAGCGTGACCTGTACGCCCACGAAGTGCTCGTCGGCGAAGTGCTCGATGACCGTGTTCGCGAGCTGGTGGATGTTGAGGTCGGAGGTGTCGATCACCACGTCGGAAGCCTCGCGGAGGCCGGCGAGACGCGCCCGTTCGCGGGCGATGCCGTCGAGCAGGGTGTCCTCGCCCTGGAGCGGGTGGGGTCGACGAACCTGCTCGAAGCGCCGGACCAGCACGGCGTCGGTGGCCTCGAGGAACAGCACCCGGACCCGCGCGGAGGTGCTCGAGCGGACCTGCTCGACCGCGTGCTCGGGGTCGGTGAAGAACCGCCCGCCGCGGACGTCGACCACCGTGGCGATCTTCGGGATCTTCTCCCCCGCGCGGTCGGCCAGCTCGGTCAGCGGGGCCAGCATCTGCGTGGGCAGGTTGTCGACGACGTACCAGCCCAGGTCTTCGAGGGCCTTGCCGACGGTGGACCGCCCGGCCCCGGACATGCCGGTGACGATGAGGATGTCGTGCTGCGACGCGTGGGTGGTCGCGGTGGCGCTGTCGGTCATCTGGGAGTGGGCTCCGTCGTGGCGGCCCGGGCGCGTCGCCCGGGGAGGTCTCGGCTGCCGGACCAGGCTACCGCCCGGTGGCGGCCGGAAGGCTCGGGGGTCGTCACGACGGTCGCTGCGGACCGTCGTCGGTCACCTCGGGGACCCGCACCGGGCCTCCGGGATCGGTTCCGGTCCGAGCCACGGTCCCGGTCCCGGTGTCGGCGATCGCGTCGGAGTCCGGTTCGGGGGCGCTCGACGCGCTCGTGGCGGGTGCACTCGTCGGCGTCTGGGCCAGCTTCGAGACCACCGCGGCAGCGGTCGCCGGGCCGATCCCGTTCACCTCGCCGATGTCCTCGGCTGTGGCCTCGCGGAGCCGGGCGACCGAGCCGAAGTGCTTCAGCAGGGCGTTGACGCGGCTCGGGCCGAGACCGGGGATCTCGGACAGCCGCGAGCGGACGTCGCGCTTCCGCTTGCTGCGCTGGTGGGTGATCGCGAACCGGTGCGCCTCGTCGCGGATGCGCTGGATGAGGAAGAGCGCCTCGGAGTTGCGGGGCAGGATGACCGGGAAGTCGTCGTCGGGGAGCCAGAGCTCCTCGAGCCGCTTGGCGATGCCGACCAGGGCGATGTCGTGCACGCCGGCTTCGTCCATTGCGCGCTTCGCGGCTTGCACCTGGGGCTGGCCGCCGTCGACGATGAGCAGCTGCGGGCGGTACGCGAACCGCTTCGTCGGCTTCGACCCCTCGACGACCTCGTCGGTCGTCACGTCGGGGACGTCCGGCAGCTCGGCGTCCTCGTCCAGCCGTGCCAGACGCCGCGAGAGCACCTGGTACATGCTGTCGGTGTCGTCGGTGGTCTCGGCGATCGAGTACCGGCGGTACTGGTCCTTGCGCGGCAGACCGTCCTCGAACACCACCATCGACGCAACGACGTTCGTGCCCTGCAGGTGCGAGATGTCGTAGCACTCCATGCGGAGCGGCGCCTCGGTCATGCCGAGGGCGTCCTGGATGTCGGCCAGGGCCGCGGCCCGCGTCGTGTAGTCGGCGGAGCGCTTGGTCTTGTAGAGCATGAGCGCCTGCCCGGCGTTCTGCGCGGCCGTCCGGGCGAGCCCGGCACGATCGCCGCGCTGCGCGGTGCTGAGCTTCGTCCCACGGCCGTTCCGGCGCCCGCTGAGCCACTCCTGGAGCGCGTCGGCGTCCTCCGGCAGTTCGGGGACCACGACCTCGCGCGGGGGCTCGTCCGTGACGTAGACACCCTGCACGATCTGCTCGACGAGGTCGCCGGTGGCGATGTCGAGCTCCTTGTCGACCACCCAGCCGCGGACACCGCGGATGCGGCCACCACGGACGGAGAACAGCTGCACGGCCGCGGCGAGCTCGTCCTCCGCGATGCCGAACAGGTCGAGGTCGACCGAGTCGCGGAGCACCACGGCGGACTTCTCGAGCACGGCCTCGAGCGCTTCGACCTGGTCGCGGTACTTCGCGGCCTGCTCGTACTGCATCGCGTCGGCCGAGGCCCCCATGCGCTGCCGGAGCTCGGTGATGACCCGACGGTCGTAGGAATTCATGAAGCGCACGAACTCCTCGACGAGCGCACGGTGCTCCTCGATCGTGACCTTCTGCGAGCACGGCCCACCGCACTTGCCGATCTGCCCCGGGAAGCACGGACGGCCCGTCTGCATCGCCTTCTTGTACGACGAGTCCGAACACGTGCGGATCGGGAACACCTTGATCATCAGGTCGATGGTGTCGTGCACCGCCCAGATCTTCGGGTACGGACCGAAGTACTTCGCGCCCTTGATCTTGCGGTTGCGCGTGACCATCACCCGCGGCGCTTCGTCACCCAGGGTGACCGCCATGTACGGGTACGACTTGTCGTCGCGGAACTTGACGTTGAACGGCGGGTCGAACTCCTTGATCCAGGTGTACTCCAGCTGGAGCGCCTCGATCTCGGAGCCGACCGTCGTCCACTCGACGCTGCGTGCCGTCAGGACCATGCGCCGCGTGCGCTCGTGCAGCGTCGGCAGCGGCGCGAAGTAGTTGCTCAGCCGGGCGCGGAGGTTCTTCGCCTTGCCGACGTAGAGCACCCGACCGGCTTCGTCACGCCAGCGGTAGACGCCCGGGTCGGTCGGGATCTCCCCCGCCTTCGGACGCCACGGGACGGTGTCCGCCACCTACCGAGCACCCGCCTTCTGCTTGCTCGCCTGCTTGGTCGTGCCCTGCTCCTTGCCACCCTGCTGCTTCTGGGTGGCCTGACGTGCGCCGACCGCCTGCTGCTTGCCCACGCGGGCGTCCTGCGCGTCGAAGATCTCGCGCAGGAAGACACCCGTGTGGCTCTCCGGCACGGTCGCCACGTGCTCCGGCGTACCCGTCGCCAGCACCGTGCCGCCACCGGAGCCGCCCTCGGGACCCATGTCGATCAGCCAGTCGGCGGACTTGATGACGTCGAGGTTGTGCTCGATCGTGATGACCGTGTTGCCCTTGTCGACCAGGCTCTGCAGCACGAGGAGCAGCTTGCGGACGTCCTCGAAGTGCAGACCGGTGGTCGGCTCGTCGAGCACGTAGACCGTGCGGCCGTTCGAGCGACGCTGCAGCTCCGTCGCGAGCTTGACGCGCTGCGCCTCGCCGCCGGAGAGCGTGGTCGCGCTCTGGCCCAGTCGCACGTAGCCGAGGCCCACGTCGACGAGGGTCGCCATGTACCGGTGGATCGCCGAGATCGGCTCGAAGAACTCGGCCGCCTCGCTGATCGGCATGTCGAGGACCTCGGAGATGTTCTTGCCCTTGTAGTGGACCTGGAGCGTCTCGCGGTTGTAGCGCGCACCACCGCAGACCTCGCACGCGACGTAGACGTCGGGCAGGAAGTTCATCTCGATCTTGATGGTGCCGTCGCCGGCGCAGTTCTCGCAGCGGCCACCCTTGACGTTGAAGCTGAAGCGGCCGGGCTGGTAGCCGCGGGTCTTGGCCTCTTGCGTCTCGGCGAAGAGCTGACGGATGCGGTCGAACACGCCCGTGTAGGTCGCCGGGTTCGAGCGCGGCGTGCGGCCGATCGGTGCCTGGTCGACGTGCACGACCTTGTCGAGCTGGTCGAGGCCCTTCACCCGGGTGTGCTTGCCCGCGATGTGCCGTGCGCCGTTGAGCTGGTTGGCGAGCACCTTGTACAGGATGTCGTTCACCAGCGTCGACTTGCCGGACCCGCTCACGCCCGTCACTGCGGTGAACACACCGAGGGGGAAGTCCGCGTCGATCGACTTGAGGTTGTTCGCGCGGGCACCCTGCACGGTGATGGCACGCTTCAGGTTGACCTTGCGGCGCTCGGCTGGCACCTCGATCGCGCGTCGGCCGGCGAGGTAGTCACCGGTGATCGACTCGCGGTTCTCGATGATGCCCTCGTACGAGCCGGAGTGCACGACGTTGCCGCCGTTCACACCGGCGCCGGGGCCGATGTCGACGACCCAGTCGGCCGTGCGGATCGTGTCCTCGTCGTGCTCGACGACGATCAGCGTGTTGCCGAGGTCCTTGAGCTTGACCAGGGTGTCGATGAGTCGACGGTTGTCGCGCTGGTGCAGGCCGATGCTCGGCTCGTCGAGCACGTAGAGCACACCGGTCAGCCCGGAGCCGATCTGCGTCGCCAGGCGGATGCGCTGCGCCTCGCCGCCGGACAGACCACCGGCACCACGCGCGAGCGTGAGGTAGTTCAAGCCCACCTCGAGCAGGAACTCGAGGCGTGCGCGGATCTCGCGGAGGACCGCGGCGGCGATGTGCGCTTCACGGTCGGTCAGCGTCAGCTCGTCCATGAACGAGTACGCGTTGTCGAGCGACATGTCGGTGACGTCCGCGATGCTGCGGTCGTTGACCGTCACCGCGAGCACCTCGGGCTTGAGGCGGGTGCCCTCGCACACCGGGCACGGGACCTCGCGCAGGTAGCCCTGGAAGCGCTGCCGCTGCGAGTCCGACTCGGCCTCGGCGAACTTGCGCTCGATGTAGGGCATGACGCCCTCGAACCCGCTCGTGTACCGCATCTCGCGGCCGAACCGGTTGCGCCAGGAGACCGACACCTGGAAGTCCTTGCCGGTCAGGATGGACGCCTGCACCGCGGGGTCGAGCTGGTTCCACGGGGTGTCGAGCGAGAAGCCGAGCTCCTTGCCGAGGCCGCCGAGCAGCTTCTCGAAGTAGGAGTACAGCCCGCTGGTACCGGTCCAGGGCAGCAGGACGCCGGCACGCAACGAGGCCTCGGGGTCGCCGAGCACCAGGTCGGGGTCGACCGACATGCGCGTGCCGAGGCCGGAGCACTCGGGGCAGGCACCGAACGGCGCGTTGAACGAGAACGTGCGCGGCTCGATCTCGGTGAGCGCGAGCGGGTGGTTGTTCGGGCACGAGAGGTTCTCGGAGTAGGTCCGGACCGCGCCGGGCCCCTCGTGGTCCACCAGGTCGATGCCGACGGTGCCGTCGGTCAGGCGCAGGGCGGTCTCGAGCGAGTCGGTGAGCCGGCCGAGGATGTCGTCGCTCGCCACCAGGCGGTCGACGATGACCGAGATGTCGTGCTTGACCTGCTTCTTGAGCTTGGGCGGGTCGCTGAGCTGGATTCGCTCGCCGTCCACGATCGCGCGGGCGTACCCGGACGCCGCGAGCTCCTGGAAGAGGTCGACGAACTCGCCCTTCTTCTTGGAGATGACGGGCGCGAGGACCTGGAACCGGGTGCCGGTCTCGAACTGCATGAGCTGGTCGGCGATCTGCTGCACGGTCTGCTTGCTGATCACCTCGCCGCACGTCGGGCAGTGGGGGACCCCGATGCGCGCCCAGAGCAGTCGCATGTAGTCGTAGACCTCGGTGATCGTGCCGACCGTCGACCGAGGGTTGCGGTTGGTCGACTTCTGGTCGATCGAGACCGCCGGCGAGAGCCCCTCGATGAAGTCGACGTCGGGGCGGTCGACCTGGCCGAGGAACTGGCGCGCGTAGGCGGACAGCGACTCGACGTACCGGCGCTGCCCCTCGGCGAAGATCGTGTCGAACGCCAGCGAGGACTTGCCCGAGCCGGAGAGGCCGGTGAACACGACGAGTGAGTCGCGCGGGATCTCGAGATCGACGTCGCGGAGGTTGTGCACGCGCGCGCCGCGCACGCTGAGCGTGGAGGTGCTGTGCGGTGCGGTCCCGCCGGGGAGGTGGAGGTCAGCGGGCTCGCCGAAGGCGTTCCGGCCCGACGTCGAGGTACCGGGGTCAGTGGTGATGGTCATCGTCGTCGATTCTACGAAGCGGGACCGACATTCGGCCGGGATGGAGGGTCAGACGAGTGCGTCGAGAGCGAACGCGACACCGGATGCACGCTCGCTCGCTGCCCAGAGCTGCGCTGCGACCGTCCGGTCGTGCGCCCGTGGTTCCGCCGCGACCACGGCGGCCGGGCCACGGAGCTGCATCCAGCCCGCCGGACCCCAGTACTCCCCCGAACGCACGTCCGCACCGACGGCCGCATGCACGAGCGGCTGGGCGCCGAGGTCCTTGCCCTGGGCGACGATGCGCTGCGCCGGGCGGATCCACTCGGGCTCGGGTCGTGCCGGGCTGACCTCCGGGCGTGCCGGTGACAGGCGGTCGAGCGACAGGCCGGGGTGCGCGACGACGCTCGAAACGGACGACCCCGAGTCGGCCAGTCGCCCGGCGAGCTCGAAGCCGAACAGCATCACCGCGAGCTTGCTCCTGGCGTACTGGCGGTGGCTCGAGTACTGACCGACGCCGAGCGGATCGGTCGCGTCGAGCTGGGCGAACCGATGGGCGATCGACCCGAGGTGCACGACCCGGCCGGCTCGTCGTTCGAGCAGGGGCAGGACCAGGGCGGTCCACGCGAAGTGCCCGAGGTGGTTCGTTCCGATCTGCAGCTCGGTGCCCTGTGCCGTGCTCCCCCGCGTCGACGCCCCGACGACCCCGGCGTTGTTCACGACCGCGTCGACGCCGTCGGGCTCCAGCGCGGCGAGTTCGTCGGCAGCGGCACTGACCGAGTCGAGGTCGGCGAGGTCGAGGTGGACGTGCGCGAGCGAGGCGCCGTCGACGTGCCGCCGGATGCTGCGCTCGGCGGCGTCCGCCCGACCGCGGTCGCGCGTCGCCAGCACCACACGGTGCCCCGCCGCGGCGAGCTGCTCGGCGGCGTGGTAGCCGAGCCCGGCGCTCGCACCGGTGACGACGACCGCACGGGCGCCGTCAGCTGACATGCCCGGCCGACTCCATCTGGCGCAGGGCCTTCTTCAGGTCCTGCACCTCGTCGCGCAGTCGCGCCGCGAGCTCGAACTTCAGCTCGGCCGCAGCCTGGAGCATCTGGTCGTTCAGGTCGGCGATGGTGGCACCGAGCTGCGTCGCGCCCTCGCCCGCGATGCCGCCGCGCTTGAGGTTCGGCGTGGGCGACCGACGGCCGTCGGTGCCGGGGCGACCCTGCAGGAGCGCCTTCGTGTCGTCGTTCTCGCGCTGCAGGACCTCGGTGATGTCCGCGATCTTCTTGCGCAGCGGCTGGGGGTCGATGCCGCGCTCCAGGTTGTAGGCGACCTGCTTCTCGCGACGGCGATCGGTCTCCTCGATCGCGATCTTCATGGAGTCGGTCATCTTGTCGGCGTACATCAGCACCTGGCCCGACACGTTGCGGGCAGCGCGACCGATCGTCTGGATGAGCGACGTCGACGACCGGAGGAAGCCTTCCTTGTCGGCGTCGAGGATCGCGACGAGCGACACCTCGGGCAGGTCGAGGCCCTCGCGCAGCAGGTTGATGCCGACGAGCACGTCGTAGACGCCCTGCCGCAGCTCGGTCAACAGCTCGACGCGCTTCAGGGTGTCGACGTCGGAGTGCAGGTACCGGACGCGCACGCCGGCGTTCCCGAGGAAGTCGGTGAGTTCCTCCGCCATGCGCTTGGTCAGCGTGGTGACGAGGACGCGTTCGTCCTTCTCGACCCGCTGCTTGATCTCCTCGAGCAGGTCGTCGATCTGGCCGTCGCTCGGCTTGACCACGATCTCTGGGTCGATCAGGCCGGTCGGGCGGATGATCTGCTCGACGACGCTGTCGGTGACCCCGAGCTCGTAGCGCCCGGGGGTGGCCGACAGGTAGACCTTCTGCCCGACGCGCTCGAGGAACTCCTCCCACTTCAGGGGGCGGTTGTCCATCGCGCTCGGCAGGCGGAACCCGTGTTCGACGAGGGTGCGCTTGCGCGAGGCGTCGCCCTCGTACATCGCGCCGATCTGCGGCACGGTGACGTGCGACTCGTCGATGACGATGAGGAAGTCGTCGGGGAAGTAGTCGATGAGGCAGTGCGGCGCTTCGCCCGGACCACGGCCGTCCATGTGCCGCGAGTAGTTCTCGATACCCGAGCAGAACCCGATCTGCTCCATCATCTCGATGTCGAACGTGGTGCGCATCCGGAGGCGCTGGGCCTCGAGCAGCTTGCCCTGGCCCTCGAGCTCGGCGAGCCGTTCCGCGAGCTCTTCCTTGATGGAGGCGATCGCGCGGTGCATCACGTCGGTGTCCGCGACGTAGTGCGAGGCCGGGAAGATCGACACGGCGGGCAGGTCGTCGATGACGTTGCCGGTGAGGGGGTGCAGCGAGGAGAGCGCTTCGATCTCGTCACCGAACATCTCGATGCGGATCGCGTGCTCTTCGTACATCGGGATGATCTCGATGGTGTCGCCCCGCACCCGGAAGGTGCCCCGGGCGAAGTCGACGTCGTTGCGCTGGTACTGCATGGCGACGAACTTACGGACGAGCTGGTCGCGGGAGATCGTCTGACCGACGTGGAGCGCGACCGATGCGTTCATGTACTGCTCGGGGGTGCCGAGACCGTAGATGCAGGAGACGGTGGACACCACCACGGTGTCACGACGGCTGAGCAGCGAGTTCGTCGTGGAGTGCCGGAGCCGTTCGACCTCAGCGTTGACCGAGGAGTCCTTCTCGATGAAGGTGTCCGTCTGCGGGACGTACGCCTCGGGCTGGTAGTAGTCGTAGTACGAGACGAAGTACTCGACCGCGTTGTTCGGCATCAGGCCGCGGAACTCGTTGGCGAGCTGCGCCGCGAGGGTCTTGTTGTGCGCGAGCACGAGCGTCGGCCGCTGCACCTGCTCGATGAGCCACGCGGTCGTCGCCGACTTGCCGGTACCGGTCGCACCCAGCAGCACGACGTCGGTCTCACCGGCGTTGATCCGCCCGGCGAGTTCCGCGATGGCCGCGGGCTGGTCGCCACTCGGCGAGTACTCGCTGATGACCTCGAACGGACGCACCGCTCGGGTCGGTTCGATCGCAACACCCATGGCGACAACGGTAGTCGGCACCCCTGACACCGAGGACCGCTGCTCGCCCTCGGCGTATTGTCCGCTGCAAGCAGGCTCCAAGTCGACTGATGGTGACCAGGCATACCGTCCGATCCGACCAGTCACCCGACTCCTTCCCACTCCCCCGAAGAGGCCTCATGACCACGGCGACCCCGGCCGCACCGATCAAGGGCACCCCGTTCCGCGGACGCATCCGCGGTCGTGTGCTCGTCCTGCTCTGCTGCATGTACGCGATCTCGTACATCGACCGGACGAACATCTCGACCGCGTTGCCGCACATCACCGAGGAGTTCGGGTTCAACGAGGCGACCGCCGGCCTCATCGTCTCCGCGTTCTCGTTGCCGTACGCCCTGCTGCAGGTGTTCGGCGGCACGATCAGCGAGAAGTTCGGCCCGCGCCGTGCGCTCTTCGTCATCACGGTGATCTGGGGCGTCGCGACGCTCTGGACCGGGTTCGCCGTCGGCTTCTGGACCCTCTTCGCCGCACGGGCACTGCTCGGGCTGAGCGAGGCCGCGGCGTTCCCGACCGCCACGCAGGCGATGAGCCGGTGGATCCCCCGCGACCGGAACGGCTTCGCCCAGGGCGTGGTCCACTCGGCCGCCCGGCTCGGCAACGCTCTGGCCCCGCTCATCGTTGCGTGGGTGATCGGCGCGACGGGCAGCTGGCGCTGGGCGTTCTACGCCACCGCGGTGCTGTCCCTGGCGTGGGCGGTCGTCTGGTTCGTCTGGTTCCGCGACAAGCCCGAGTCCGCGAAGGGCATCACGCAGGTCGAGCTCGCCGAGCTCCCGCCGGTCGAGACGCGCGCGACCCGTCCCCCGGTGCCGTGGCGGCAGATGGCGAAGCAGATCCTGCCGGTCACCTTCGTCGACTTCGGGTACGGCTGGACCCTCTGGGTGTTCCTCACGTGGCTCCCGACGTTCCTCAGCTCCACCTACGGCCTGGAGATCGGCGACTTCGCCCTGTTCACCACCCTCATCCTGCTGGCCGGTGTCGTCGGGGACACGGTCGGCGGGATGCTCAGCGACCGCATCATCCACCGCGGCGGGAACACCCGGAACGCCCGCCGGATCATCCTGGTGATCGGCCTCGGCGGCTCGCTCCTCTGCCTCATCCCGCTCGTGATCGGTCAGGGGCTGCTCGTCGCGACGATCTCGCTGGCACTGTCGTTCTTCTTCCTCGAACTCTGCAACGCCAACCTCTGGGCGATCCCGATGGACGTCGCGCCGCAGTGGTCCGGCACGGCCTCCGGCTTCATGAACACCGGGTTCGGCATCGCCGGTGTCGTCTCGCCCATCGTCTTCGGGCTGCTCATCGACGCCTCGGGCTGGCAGGTTCCCTTCGCGCTCTCCTGTGTCCTGCTCGGAGCCGCGGCCGTCGTCGCGTGGTTCATGAAGCCCCAGCGGTTGACGTCCACCGACGGCGTGCTCGAGATCGGCACCCCGAAGGCCGAGCAGCGCTCGGCCTGACGGCCGCCAGCCGGAGCGCGGAACATGCGCCGGCCCTGGTGGTCCGCGCGCGACGGCCGGGAGGCGCGCATCGGGCCCGCCCCGCACCTCCCGGCCGCCGTGCCACGCGTCTACCGCCCGCACGGCTGGTGCGAGGTTCCGGACTCGGTGCGCTGGCGCCCCCGTCGCACCACGGACGGAACCTCGCACGAGAGCTGCGACGAGCGTGCACCGCGGGCGCTCAGCGCGTGGCGCGCCGCCCGACGTCGTCGGTCTCGCCGACGAGGGCGTCGTCCGGCTCCACCGGTTCCGGCGACCGCTGCGGCACCGCCGCGCCTGCGGAACGACGCGCCCGCGCCGCTCGCGACGCCCGAGAGGACAACGACGGCCGCCCGGTCAGCGGCACGCTGAGGGGCGTCCACCGGAACAGCTCGGTCACCGCGACGGACAGCACCAGCACGAGCACGTAGGTGACGAGGGTGAGCCACGGCCGTGGCACGACGGCCTCGAGCCGGCTGTCGCCGTAGAGCAGGATCCAGATGACGAACGGGTGGCTCAGGAAGATGCCGAACGAGCGGTCAGAGGCGTAGTCGACGAACCGGGCGGTCCGGTTCCCGGGGCGCCGTCGGTCCGCCCAGGCGGCGCCGATCGCCAGGAACCCGACGAACACCGCGGTGCTCCAGACCACCTGGATCGGCTGCAGCGGCGTCCCCGCGGCGTAGAGGGACTGCCCGAGGCCCACCTGGAGCGCCCACACGACGAGGGTCAGCCCCCCGACGCCGGCGGACCCCCACAGGACCGGACGCCGGTGGACCCGGATGAACCGCAGGAAGGCGTCGGCGTGGTCGGCGGCGATCGCCCCCGAGACGATGAAGAAGACGTACGAGAAGAAGAACTGCTTCTGGTACCCCTGCATCCACGCGTCGCTCGCCGGGAAGTACTTGTACCCGGCGAACACCACCAGCTGGACGAGGAGCGCCACGACCAGCACGGTCACGTGGTGCCCGCGGGTCCGGCGCACGAGCCAGACGATCACCGGCAGGAGCAGGTACACCTGCATCGTCACGAGCAGGAAGTACAGGTGGTACCACGAGGTGCCGGTGACGATGCCCTCGGCCGCGGTGCGCACCAGGTCCGGGACGTCGCCGCGGCGGGTCGGGCTCAGCAGCCACGCCGCCGCGACGTAGACGAACGACCACGCCAGGTACGGCACGCCCACGAGCAGGAACCGCTTCGGCCAGAACTGCGCCATCGGCCGCGGGCGCAGGGTGTAGCTGTACACGAGCACGAACGCGGTCAGCGAGAAGAAGACCAGCCGGGTGAAGTGCAGCAGGGCGAGCAGCGCGTTCAGCCCGACGTCGTCGGTGGCGGCGGTGTGGCTCGTGGTGTGCACCCCGATCACGCACGCGAACGTGAGGATGCGGAGCACGTCGACCTCGTACAGGTGCCGCGGCTTTCCCTCGGCCGTGCGCGTCGGCGTCTGCACCCCCGGCTCGTCGCCGTTCGATGCCGGCGACACGCGTGATGGTCCGTTCACGAGGGTCGGGCCATGGTCCGGACCTTGGCGCGCTGCACCTTGCCGGTGGGTGCACGCGGCAGGTCGGGCACGACGATGACCTCGACCGGTCGACGGAACCGGGTCAGGTGCGCCTCGGCCCGGGCCACGAGCTCGGCGACGAGGGCTGCGTGGTCGGTCGGTTCGTCGGGCTGCGGGATCACGTACGCGATCGGCACGGCACCGAGCACGTCGTCGGGACGGCCGACGACGACCGCCTCGAGCACGCGGGGGTCGCCGAGCAGGACGTCCTCGACCTCGGACGGGTAGACCTTCTCGCCACCGCGGTTGATGACGTCGTCGGAGCGCCCGGCCAGGGACACCCAGCCGTCGGCGCTCACGGAACCGACGTCACCGGTGTGGAGCCAGCCATCGGCGTCGAACCGCTCGGACGCACGACCCCCGAGGTACCCGCGGACGATCCCCTCGCCACGCACCCAGAGCGCGCCGATCTCGTCGGGAGGCAAGAGCGCCCCGTCCTCGCCGCGGACCTGCACCTCGCACCCGACCGGCACCCCGACGGTGCCGGGCCGGGCCGGTTCGTCGAGCGGGGTCGCCGTGATCTGCGAGGCGCCCTCGGTCATGCCCCAGCTCACGACGAGCGGCACGTCGCCGAGGGCGGCGCGCACGGGATCGGGCAGCGGCGCCGACGCACTGCGCACGAACCGCAGGCCCGGCGGGAACTCGAGCGGCCCGGTCTTCGTCAGGACGGCCAGGACCGCCGGGACGGCGTTGAGCCAGGTGATCCGTCGTTCCGCGAGCAGGTCCCAGAACCCGGTGCGGCGGAAGCGCCGGTCGAGCACGAGGGTCGCGCCGGCGACGAGCGTCGCGAGCAGTCCCACCACCTCGGCGTTGACGTGGAACAGCGGCAAGGAGTTGAACCCGCGGTCGTCCGGCACGAGCCGGTTGTGCCGCGCGACGGCCCGGGCGACGAACAGCAGCTGCGTCTCGGGCAGCTCGACGCCCTTCGGCGTGCCGGTCGACCCGGAGGTGAACAGCACGACGGACCCCTGGCCAGGCGCGTGCGGGCTGTCGGCGGGCAGGTCGCCGTCGCGGACGGCGGTCGGGAGGAACGTGGTGGGGTCGATCCCGCTGGCCGGCGCCCCGGGGACGGTCGCGTCCACCGCACGGTCGGACACGACGATGGACGCGCCGCCGATCAGGTCGGCGAGCCGGCCGGGCTCGCTGGCCGGCTGGCCGGTGTCGACGGGGATCGCCCGGCGTCCGGAGGCGACGGCACTCAGGTGCACGACCGCGAACGCGAGCGGGTCGCCCACGTCGACCAGGACGGCACCCGACGGGGCGATGCCGATCGCGTCGAAGGTCCGCGACCAGGCGGTCACCGTGTCGTCGAGCGCACGGTACGTGAGGACGCGCTCGGAGCGGGCGTCCTCGAGGAAGTGGCGCTCGCCCCCGTCGGCCGCACGGGCCCGGATGAGCGAGCGCAGATCGGGTTCATCGCGAACGGGCTGCACGCAGGAAGGCTATTGCGCGACCCTATGAGCGGTCGGAGGGAACAGCGGGATCTGTGGAGAACCGGTGCAGCATCCACTGCCACAGCGGGAGCATCCGAGGCTCGCCGTCACGGGTGAGCGGTGTCGAGTCCTTGATGATCAGGGAGTGCGCCTTGCCCTCGCCGCCGAGGTCGGTGAGGATCGCGTGCGGGTCGGCGCCGGCGAGTGGCGGCTCGGTGTCCGTCTCGAACGGCCCGGACACGCCACTCAGGCCGAGGACGTCCCACGAACCGGTGATGCGGGGGCCGAAGGTGTCCCGGACGTCGTCGATGGCGTACATCCGGTCCACCGGTGTCCGGCCCGGGCGGTCCATCCACGCTGCGTGTGCCGGCCCGCGCGACTCGACGGGCGAGGAGAACATCAGCGCGCCGTGGACACTGCGGATGTGCGCGATGTACGCCGCCTCTCCGCCGCCCTGCGAGTGCCCGGCGACCACGATGTCGTCCCAGACGATCCGGTCGTCGCCCTGGACGAACCGACCCCATCCGCCGTCGGGGTCGTGGTCGTCGAGGTACGCGACCGCGTCCCGGAACCGCGACACGATCGACCCGGCGGGACTGACCGCACTGAACTCCGAGGGCCGCGTGCCGTCGAAGCGGTTCCGCTGCACCATGCCGTAGCAGCGTGCGTCGGCCTCACACGTGCCGGACAGGGTGCGGCCGAGGTTCCAGTAGTCGAGGCCGAGCACGTGGTAGCCGTCGGCCAGGGCGGCCCCGAGGAACCGCTGGTACTCCGCGGGACGGGATCGGGTCGCCGGCAGGAACAGCAGGAGCGGACCGTCGGCCGAGGTGCGTGCGGCGAAGTCGTCGCGGTTCGGGGTGAGCCGCTCGCCGTTCACCGTGCCGAGCCGGAACCGGTGGAACTCCCCCATGGGCCCGTGTTCGTCGCCCGACGGCCGCTCGTGCACCGCGACCCGGCCGTTGTCCGCCACACGCTGGGCACCGAGGACGTTCGCGGCGACGAGCGACGCGGCCCCGATCGCCACGAGGACGATGGCGGCGATGACCAGGAGCAGGCGGTGGTTCACGGAGTGATCCGCGCCCACACCTCGTCAGCGGAGCGGATCGTCTGCTCGAGCGTCCCCGTGGCGTCGACCACGTGGTCGGCGAGGGCGAGACGATCGGCATCGCTCGCCTGGGCGGCGACGCGACGCTCGGCCTCGTCACGGGGCATCCCTCGGTGCTCGACGAGCCGTTCGATGCGCTGCGCCGCGGGGGCGTCGACCACCACGACGGCGTCGAACCGGAGCGGACGCGAGCCGCGGGCCTCGGCGAGCAAGGGCACGTCGTAGACCACCACGGCGTCGGGGTCGGCGTCCTCGGCGACGTCGAACGCCTGCTGCGCGAGCCGCCAGACCTCCGGATGCGTGATGGCTTCGAGGTCCTTCCGGGCCGCGGGGTCCGCGAACACGATCGACCCGAGCGCCGGCCGGTCGAGGGAACCGTCGGCGGCGATCACCGACGGACCGAACCGCTCGGCGACCTGCTCCAGGCCCGGGCTGCCCGGTGCCACGGCGTCCCGCGCCAGTCGGTCTGCATCGACGACGACGGCCCCGTGCTCCGCCCATCGCCGGGAAACGGTCGACTTGCCCGCGGCGATGCCGCCCGTGAGTCCGATGATGTGCACGGCAACAGGGTAACGACCCGTGCATCCGGAAACGCCGGAAGCCCGGCACCCTGTCAGGGGTGCCGGGCTTCCGGTCGGGACGAACCGCTCGATCAGTTGTTGGTCGAGCTGAGCTTCTCGCGGAGTGCCGCGAGCGACGCGTCGTCGGCCAGGGGGCTCGCGCCACCCGTCTCGCCGGCGAACGACGAGGTCGACGACGACGAGGAAGCCGAGGCCGGGAGGTCGAAGCCACCCTGCGCCTCGTCGGCGATGGTCTTCGCGACCTGCGCCTTGTGGGCTTCCCAACGCGCCTGGGCGGCCGCGTACTGGCCCTCCCACTCGGTGCGCTGCGTGTCGTAGCCCTCGAGCCACTCGTTGGTCTCCGGGTCGAAGCCCTCGGGGTACTTGTAGTCACCCTTGTCGTCGTACTCGGTCGGCATGCCGTAGAGCGCCGGGTCGAACTCGTCGCTCTCCGGGTCGACGCCCTCGTTCGCCTGCTTGAGGCTGAGCGAGATGCGGCGACGGTCGAGGTCGATGTCGATGATCTTCACGAAGACCTCGTCGTTGACCGAGACGACCTGCTCGGCGAGCTCGACGTGCTTGTTCGAGAGCTCCGAGATGTGCACGAGGCCCTCGATGCCGTCGGCAACGCGGACGAAGGCACCGAACGGGACGAGCTTCGTGACCTTGCCCGGTGCGATCTGACCGATCGCGTGGGTGCGGGCGAAGACCTGCCACGGGTCCTCCTGCGTCGCCTTGAGCGAGAGCGACACGCGCTCGCGGTCCAGGTCGACCTCGAGGATCTCGACGGTGACTTCCTGACCGACCTCGACGACCTCGCTGGCGTGCTCGATGTGCTTCCAGCTGAGCTCGGAGACGTGGACGAGACCGTCGACGCCGCCGAGGTCCACGAACGCACCGAAGTTGACGATCGAGGACACGATGCCCTTGCGGACCTGGCCCTTGTGGAGGTTGTTGAGGAACGTCGTCCGGGACTCGGACTGCGTCTGCTCGAGGAGCGCACGGCGCGACAGGACCACGTTGTTGCGGTTCTTGTCGAGCTCGAGGATCTTGGCCTCGATCTCCTGGCCGAGGTACGGCGTGAGGTCGCGGACACGACGGAGCTCGATGAGCGAGGCGGGGAGGAAGCCACGGAGGCCGATGTCGACGATGAGACCGCCCTTGACGACCTCGATGACCGTCCCGGTCACGACGCCGTCGGACTCCTTGATCTTCTCGACGTCGCCCCACGCACGCTCGTACTGCGCGCGCTTCTTCGACAGGATGAGGCGACCTTCCTTGTCCTCCTTCTGGAGAACCAGGGCCTCGACCTCGTCGCCGACCTCGACGACCTCGTTGGGGTCGACGTCGTGCTTGATCGAGAGCTCGCGCGAGGGGATGACGCCCTCGGTCTTGTAACCGACGTCGAGGAGGACCTCGTCGCGGTCGATCTTCACGACGGTGCCGGAGATGAGATCACCGTCGTTGAAGAACTTCAGGGTCTTCTCGACCTCGGCCAGGAAGTCATCAGCCGAACCGATGTCGTTGATGGCGACCTGCTTAGGAGCCTTGGTCGTAGTGGTTGTCATGTAGAGATTGCTCCGAACGGACATGAGTCGGGCCATGGCGTGCGGGGACTCGGCCCCCGTGGTGCACCGCCGTGGCGATTGGTTGAGTGGCGCGGATTGCGCCGCACAAGTCTAACCGCACCGGCGGAGGCCCCACAACCGGGCGTGTCGACGGCGCGTCACCCGACCAGGGCGGTCCGGAGGGTGTCGAGGCCGATGCTGCCGAGCGACAGCGCACGGTGGTGGAACGCCTTCAGGTCGAAGTCCGCTCCCTCGCGCGCAGCGACCTCGTCGCGGATGGACTCCCAGACGCGCTGACCCACCTTGTACGAGGGTGCCTGCCCCGGCCACCCGAAGTACCGGGCGACCTCGAACCGGACGAACGCCGGGTCCATGTTCACGTTCTGCCCCATGAAGTCGAGCGCGTACTCCCACGTCCAGCCGCCGCCGTCGGGGTTCGTCTTCTGCAGGTGCACGCCGATGTCGAGCACGACGCGGGCCGCACGCATCCGCTGCCCGTCGAGCATGCCGAGCCGGTCGCCGTCGTCGTCGAGGAACCCGAGCTGCTCCATCAGCCGCTCGGCGTACAGCGCCCAGCCCTCGACGTGCCCGGAGGACCCGGACAGCTGCCGGCGCCAGGTGTTCAGCTCGCCGCGGTTGTAGACGCCCTGACTGATCTGGAGGTGGTGTCCGGGGACGCCCTCGTGGTAGACCGTCGTCTTCTCGCGCCAGGTGCCGAACTCGGTGACGCCCTGGGGCACCGACCACCACATCCGGCCGGCACGGGAGAAGTCGTCGGAGGGGCCGCTGTAGTAGATGCCGCCCTCCTGCGTGGGAGCGATCCGGCACTCCAGGCGACGGATCGGGTCCGGGATGTCGAAGTAGGTACCGGCCATCGCGGCGATCGACGCGTCGCTCGTCTCCTGCATCCACCGCTGCAGCACGTCGGTTCCGTGCAGGATCCGGGACGGGTCGGTGTCGAGCACCTCGATCGCGCGGGCGACGCTCGCGCCGGACTCGATGCGGTCGGCGATGCGCTCCTGCTCGTCCCGCATGCGCGCGAGTTCCTCGAGGCCCCACTCGTACGTCTCGTCGAGGTCGACCACCGCACCGAGGAACCGGCGCGAGTGCAACTCGTAGGCCTCGCGACCGACGGCGTCGACGGGGGTGGCGAGCGGCAGCAGCTCGTGCTCCAGGAACTGCCCGAGCGACCGGTAGGCGGCCGAGGCGACCTGGGCACCACGGGTGAGCTCGGCGCGGAGCGTGTCCGGCACCGGCGAACCGTCGTCGAACGCGGCACCCTCGGCGAGGCGGGCGAAGAAGCCGTCCTCGGCGCCGTTCCTCGCTGCCTGCTCGGCGACCAGGGCGACCTGGCGCTTGGCCGGGGTGACGTCTTCGCGGGTGCCCTCGAGCAGGGTCTCGCGGATGCCCTCGAGCGCGTCCGGCAGCGCGTGCAGTCGGCTCGCGATGTCCTGCCAGTCCCGCTCGGTGGCGGTCGGCATCAGGTCGATGATCTCGCGGACCGACTGCGCCGGACTCGCGATGACGTTGAGGTCACGGAGGTGCAGCTTGCGCTCGTACGACTCCTGCACGAGGTCCAGTTCAGCGCCGAGGTCGGCCTTCGTCACCTGGTCCACGGCGTCGACGGCGGGAGCAGCGTCGAGTGCCCGCTTCGCACCGCGCGCGGCCTCGGCCATCGCGGCGGCACCGGCGGGCGAGGTGTCGCCGTACTCCCCCGTGCGTCCCGGGACGCCGATGTACGTGGCGGTCGTCGGGTCGAGGTCGACGAGGGTGGTGACCCAGTCCTCGGCGACGCGGTCGACGGCGGACGGCTGGCGGACAGGACGCTCTTCGCTCATGCCCCGACCCTACCGACCCGCGGGTCGGCAGGACTCCCGAGCCGCCCGGGTCAGTGGGCGGCGCTCTCCCAGTTCGACCCCACGCCGACCGAGACGTCGAGCGGGACGCTCAGCTCGGCGGCGCTGCCCATCCGGGTGCGGAGGATCTCCTCGACACGCTCCTGCTCACCCGGCGCGACCTCGAGGATGAGCTCGTCGTGCACCTGGAGCAGCAGGTGCGACTGCAGCTCGCCCTCGCGCAGGTCGTCGGCGACCCCGAGCATCGCGATCTTGATGATGTCGGCGGCCGAACCCTGGATCGGGGCGTTCAACGCGGCCCGCTCGGCGTTCTCGCGCAGGACCCGGTTCGGGCTCTTCAGGTCGGGGAACGGGCGGCGGCGTCCGAAGATCGTCTCGGTGTAGCCGTCCTCGCGCGCCTGCTCGACGACGTTGCGCAGGTAGTCGCGCACCGCACCGAAGCGGGCGAAGTACTCGGTCATCAGGGTGCGGGCCTCGGACTGCTCGATGCGCAGCTGCTTGGACAGGCCGAAGGCACTCAACCCGTAGGCCAGGCCGTAGGACATCGCCTTGACCTTGGTGCGCATCTCGTTGGAGACCTCGGACGGGTCGACCCCGAAGACCCGGGCACCGACGAAGCGGTGCAGGTCCTCGCCTTCGTTGAAGGCCTGGATGAGCCCCGGATCGCCGGAGAGGTGCGCCATGATCCGCATCTCGATCTGCGAGTAGTCGGCGGTCACGAGCGTCGTGTACGGCTCAGCGACCGCGAACGCCGACCGGATCCGGCGACCGACGGCCGTCTTCACGGGGATGTTCTGCAGGTTCGGGTCGGTCGACGAGACCCGGCCGGTGCTCGTACCGGTCTGCTCGTAGCGGGTGTGGATGCGCCCGTCGACCACGGCGGCGTCGAGCGTGTCGACGATCTGGCGGAGCTTCGTGGCGTCGCGGTGCTGCAGCAGGAGCCCGAGGAACGGGTGCGGGTGCTGTTCCTGCAGGTCGGCCAGGCTCGCGGCGTCGGTCGAGAACCCGGTCTTGGTCTTGCGGGTCTTCGGCATCGCGAGCTCGGTGAACAGGACTTCCTGCAGCTGCTTCGGCGACCCGAGGTTGACCTCGTGCCCGATCTCGGCGAACGCCTGCTGCGCGAGTTCGGCGGCGCGCTCCCCGAGTTCCTTCGACAGGCCGGTGAGCACCGGGCGGTCGATGCCGACACCGATGGTCTCCATGCCGGCCAGCACCGACACGAGCGGCAGCTCGATGTCGTCGAGGACCTGCAGCGAGGACGCGTCGATCCGGGCGCGCAGGGCGGTGGTGACGCGGAGCACGAACCACGCGTGCACCCCGACGTTCACGGGATCGGTCTCGGGGACCAGCTGGTTCGGGTCGGCCGTCGGCAGTTCTTCGCCGAGCTCCTGGTAGACGAGGTCGGACAGCGGCTGCCCCTGCTTGCCGGGCTGCGCGAGCCACCCCATGATCCGGGCGTCGCCGGCGATGCCGTTCACGACGAAACCGGCGGTGCCGAGCGCCTTGACGGCGGCCTTGGCGTCGTGGAAGTGCTTCGGGGCGTCGGAGGCGAACCAGGCCGAGAGCTGCTCGTAGTCCTTCGCGCCGCTGCCGCCGGGCACCAGCACGGCGTCGTCGTGGGTCGCGATGCCGATCGCGCTGAGGCGTCCGTCGATGACCTCGACCGCGACGCCGTAGCCGTTCGCCGCCTCGGTGGCGTTGCGGCGCTCGAGCCAGTAGCCGAGCTCTTCGTCGATCAGGGTCTTGACGGCCGGCGGGGTCGGCGCGCCGTCGGTGACGGTGCCCTCGGCCGCGGGCTCGGCGGGGTCGCCCGACCCGGCGACCTTGAAGACGCGGTCGAGCAGCGTCCGGAACTGCAGCTTCGCGAAGAGCTCGCGCACCGCGGTCTCGTCGACCGGGCGGAGCGCGACGTCGGCGGGACCGACGGGCAGCTCGACGTCGGTGACCAGGCGGTTGAGCCGGCGGTTCCGGATCGCCCGGTCCCGCTGCTCGCGCAGGTTGTTGCCGACGACGCCCTTGATCTCGTCGGCGTGCTCGAGGACGCCGTCGAGCGACCCGTACTGGGTCACCCACTTGACCGCCGTCTTCTCGCCGACCTTGTCGATGCCGATCAGGTTGTCGCTGGTCTCCCCGACGAGCGCGGCGATGTCCGGGTACTGGTGGGGCTCGATGCCGTAGCGCTCGTAGACCTTGTCGCGGTCGTAGCGGGTGAGTTCGGAGACACCGCGGACGGACGGGTAGAGCAGCGTGACGTCGTCGTTGACGAGCTGGATCGAGTCGCGGTCACCGGAGACCACGTAGACCGTGAAGCCCTGGTCGGCACCCTGCTTGGAGAGGGTCGCGAGGATGTCGTCGGCCTCGTAGTCCTCTTTCGTGACGGTGGTGATGCCCATCGCCTCGAGCGCCTGCTGCAGGAGCGGGATCTGTCCCTTGAACTCGGCCGGGGTCTCGGAGCGGGTGCCCTTGTACTCGGCGTACTCCCGCGTGCGGAACGAGAACCGGGAGATGTCGAACGCCACCGCCAGGTGGGTGGGCTTCTCGCGCTGCAGCAGCATCAGCAGCATCGAGATGAAGCCGTGGATCGCGTTGGTGTGCTGCCCCTCGCGGTTCACGAAGCTGTCGACCGGCAGGGCGTAGAAGGCCCGGAAGGCGAGCGAGTGGCCGTCGATGACCATGAGGGTAGGCTTTGCGGAGTCCGACACCCGGACAGCCTACCGACGCCCGCTGACACGGAAGGTCGACGCAGACCGTGACCGACGACACCACATCGACCACGATCGATCCCCGCCTCGACGAACGCGGCATGGGCGAGCTGGCCGAGAAGATGGGCATGGTCATCACCGAGCTCTCGGCTGAGCGGGCGGTCGGTTCGATCCCCGTCGAGGGCAACCGCCAGCCGGTCGGTCTGCTGCACGGCGGCGCCTACGTCGTCCTGGCGGAGAGCCTCGGGTCGATGGCCGCGAACGTGCACGCCGGGCCCGGCCGCTACGCCGTCGGCATCGAGCTCAGCGCCTCGCACTCCCGCAGCGCGACGAGCGGCATCGTCACGGGCACGTGCACCGCCATCCACCTGGGCGGTACGCTCACCACCCACGAGATCGTCCTGACCGACGACCAGGGTCGCCGGTGCTCCACGGTGCGGATCACGAACATGATCCGCGACCGTCGCTGACCGACGGACCGACCCCTCAGTCCTCCGGCGGCCGCTGCAGCAACAGGCGGGCGTCGCCGAACCCGAGCCGCCGGTAGAGCCGCTCGCCGTCCACGCTCGAGTGCACTGACGTCCGCTCCACGCCGAGTTCGTCGGCGAGCTCCAGCAGGGCCGTGACGAGCCGTCCGGCGACGCCGGAGCCTCGCAGCTCCGGGTGCACGTAGACCGTCTGCACGTCGGCGGTCAGTCGGTGCCCCGGCCGGTCCGGCAGTGGCGGTCGCGCGACGAGCCCGAGCCAGGCCATCCCGAGCACGACGCCGTCCCGCTCCGCGACGACGCACCGGTGCGACTCCGCGTGGTCGGCCGCGAAGGCCGTCATCGCATCGCGGTAGGCCTCCACGCTCGCCGCCGGCTGCGCGCCCCCCTCGTCGACGCTCCACCGCCACCGCAGGTCTGCCACCGCCGGCATGTCGTCAGGTCGGGAGGCCCGGATCACCACGTCGTCCATGGCTCCAGCCTGCCAGGTGGTCGCGGCACACGCCCCGCCCCCCGGACGCAGGAACGCCGCCGGACCCGGGTGGGGCGGCGGCGTTCCGTGAGCGACGGTGGTGCGCTGGACTACTTCTTGGCGCTGAGCTGCTCGATGATCGCCTTCGCGACGTCGTGCATGGTCAGGCGGCGGTCCATCGAGGCCTTCTGGATCCAGCGGAACGCCTCGGGTTCGGTGAGGCCCATCTTCTCGTTCAGCAGGCCCTTGGCCCGGTCGACGAGCTTGCGGGTCTCGAAGCGCTCGACGAGGTCCGCGACCTCGGCCTCGAGCGTGATGATCTGCTGGTACCGCGAGAGGGCGATCTCGATTGCGGGGAGCAGGTCGTTCGGGGTGAAGGGCTTGACCACGTAGGCCAGCGCGCCGGCCTCGGTCGCACGCTCGACGAGGTCCTTCTGGCTGAACGCGGTCAGCAGGACGACGGGCGCGATGTGGTTCTTGGACAGCTTCTCGGCTGCGGAGATGCCGTCGAGCTGGGGCATCTTGACGTCCATCACGACGAGGTCGGGGCGGAGGTCGGTCGCGAGCTGCACGGCGGTCTCACCGTCACCGGCTTCACCGACCACGTCGAACCCGTTGTCGCGGAGGATCTCCACGATGTCGAGGCGGATGAGCGACTCGTCCTCGGCGACGACGACGCGACGGGGTGCTGGTGCTGTTGCTTCTGTGTCACTCACGGACGAAAGCCTACTAGACGACGGAAGTGCCGCATCCCAGACCACGCAGATCGAACGACGGATCGATCGTTGGTACGAGTGGCGGGACTTGAACCCGCACGCCGTGAGGCAGAGCATTTTGAGTGCCCCGTGTCTGCCGATTCCACCACACTCGCGAGGAGGCCAACACTACCAGCCCGACCCGTGCCTCCCGGCCCGTCGTCGACCGTCTCAGGAGCCCTCGAGCGCCTCGATCGCCGTCACGAGACCGGCTCGTCGCGGCGACCGCCGCGGCAGCACCGCGAGCAGCGCGCGCAGCACGAGCGCGTCGGTCGCACCGTCCGGGGTGCGCGCCCACGCGAGCAGGGCGTCGACGCCGCCGTCGGCGACGACCGACTCGCGGAACCGCAGCCGCACCAGGTCACGGACCGCGTCCACGCCCGGAGCGGCGGAGCCCGGCAGGACCGGTCCGGCGTACCGGTCGACGGCCTGGAGGCGCGCCCCGCGTTCGAGCGCGGACAGCACGCCGTCGACGTCGGTCCGGACCCCGGCCAGCCGGTACGGCCGCGACGTCACGGTCACGTCCGGCGCGTGCTGCGCGAGGACCCGCCGGAGCCGGACGACCTCGGCGCGCAGGGTGACGACCGAGCCCGGGTCACCGTAGACGGCCGCGGCGAGGTCGGTCGCCGCGAGGCCGTCGGGGTGCGCGGCGAGCACGACGAGCAGCTCGGAGTGCCGGGCGGACAGCTCGACCCGGCGGTCGGCGATCCGGAGCACGGCGGTGTCGGTCCCGAGCACGGTCAGTCGGGCCGGCGGCACGCGGGGTGTCCGCGCGCGTGGACGGACCGCGGCCAGGGCCAGCCGGGCCTCGGCGGCGGCGACCGTGGCGGCGAGCAGCGGCAGCGTGTGCCGCTCGACGGCGCGGTCGTCGCCCGTCAGGTCGAGCACCCCCACCGTGGCACCGCTCGCGTCGTGCACCGGGACGGCCGTGCACGAGAACGGCTTGACGGCGTTCGCGTAGTGCTCGTCGGACCGGATCTGCACCGGACGGTCCAGACGCAGTGCCGTGCCGGGCGCGCTGGTGCCGACGCGGTCCTCCGACCAGTCGGCTCCGGGGACGAAGCCCATGTCCTCGGCGGCACGACGCGTGGAGCGGGCGCCGTCGACCCAGACGAGACGACCCGCGGCGTCCGCGACGGCGACGACGCAGCCGGCCGAGCGGGAGTCGTCGAGCAGCAGCCGACGGACCACCGGCAGCAGGGTGGAGAGCGGGCCGTCGTGTCGTACGGCGTCGAGTTCGTCGTCGTCGAGGGCGAGGACCGGGGTGGCGTCGGGGTCGACCCGGGCGGACCGCTGCCACGACGCGGCGACGAGCGGGCGGAGCCGACCGGGTGCGCGCATGCGTCCTCCGATCGACCCCACCCGCCGCTCCGTCGCGACGCGTACGGTCAGCCTACGTCCGGGCCACGCGCGGGACCAGGCCGAGATCGGCGAGCTCGGCGTCGTCGAACATCCGCGACCGGGTGAGGAACCGTTTGCCCTCGGGGACCTCGACCGAGAACCCGCCGCCCCGACCGTCGACCACGTCGATCGTCAGGTGCGTGTACTTCCAGTACTCGAACTGCGACACCGACATGTACACCTCGACCGGCTCGAGGCCGTCGACCTGCAACGCGCCGAGCAGGACGTCCCCCGGGCCGGTCCGGAACATGCCGACGGGGTAGCACATCGGGCTCGAGCCGTCGCAGCAGCCGCCGGACTGGTGGAACATCAGCGGGCCGTGCCGGGCGGTGAGGGTGCGCAGCAGCTCCTCCGCCACCGGCGTCACCGCGACGCGTGCGGTGTCGGGCATCAGAAGAAGCCCATCGGTCCATCGGCGTAGGAGACGAGCAGGTTCTTCGTCTGCTGGTAGTGGTCGAGCATCATCTTGTGGTTCTCGCGCCCGATGCCGGACTGCTTGTAGCCGCCGAAGGCGGCACCCGCCGGGTACTGGTGGTACGTGTTCGACCACACGCGCCCGGCCTGGATGTCACGTCCGGCGCGGTACAGGGTCGTGACGTCTCGGCTCCACACCCCGGCGCCGAGCCCGTACAGGGTGTCGTTGGCCGTGGCGATCGCGTCGTCGTAGCCGCTGAAGGACGTCAGGGCGAGCACGGGCCCGAAGATCTCTTCCTGGAAGATCCGCATCGAGTTGTCGCCCTCGAACACCGTCGGCGTGACGTAGTAGCCGCCGGAGAGTTCGCCGCCCAGGTCGGCGCGCTCGCCACCGGTCAGGAGCTTCGCGCCCTCCTGCTTGCCGATGTCGATGTAGCTCAGGATCTTCTCGAGCTGGTCGTTGGACGCCTGGGCGCCGATCATCGTCGACAGGTCGAGCGGGTGTCCCTGCTTGACGGCACGCACGCGTTCCAGGCCGTCGGCGACGAACCCGTCGTAGATCTCCTTCGCCACGAGTGCCCGGGACGGACACGTGCAGACCTCGCCCTGGTTGAGGTTGAAGAAGGTGAAGCCCTCGAGCGCCTTGTCGTAGAAGGAGTCCTCCTCGGCCGCCACGTCGCGGAAGAACACGTTCGGGCTCTTGCCGCCGAGCTCGAGCGTCACCGGGATGAGGCTCTGCGACGCGTACTGCATGATCAGCCGCCCGGTGGTGGTCTCCCCCGTGAAGGCGATCTTCCGGATGTCGGGGTGCTGCGCGAGCGGTGCGCCGACCTCGATACCGAAGCCGTTGACGACGTTGAGTACCCCGGCGGGAAGCAGGTCGCGGATGAGCTCGACGAGCACGTGGATGGACGCCGGGGTCTGCTCGGCGGGCTTCAGCACGACGCAGTTGCCGGCGGCGAGGGCCGGTGCGAGCTTCCACACGGCCATCAGGATCGGGAAGTTCCAGGGGATGATCTGCCCGACGACGCCGAGCGGTTCGTGGAAGTGGTAGGCCACGGTGTCGTGGTCGATCTCGCCGGCGGAGCCCTCCTGCGCACGGATCGCCCCGGCGAAGTACCGGAAGTGGTCGATCGCGAGCGGGATGTCGGCGCCGAGGGTCTCGCGGATCGGCTTGCCGTTCTCCCACGTCTCGGCGACGGCGAGCATCTCGAGGTGCTCCTCCATGCGGTCCGCGATCTTGTTGAGGATGACGGCACGTTCGGCCGCGCTCGTCCGGCCCCAGGCCGGGAACGCCTTCCAGGCGGCGGCGACGGCGCGGTCGACGTCCGTGGAGTCACCGCGTGCGACCTCGGTGAAGACCTTGCCCGTGACGGGCGTCGGGTTCTCGAAGTACTGCCCGCTGGCGGACGGCACGTACTCACCGCCGATGAAGTGGTCGTACCGGGATCGGTACTCGACCAGGGAGCCGGGCTCGCCGGGTGCGGCGTAGCTGGTGGGCGCGGGTGCGATGGTCATGGTGGTGCCCTTTCGACGACGCTGTCGGGGCGCACGGGTCGCGCGCCTGCTCCGCACCGTACGACCGCGGGGGTTGCAGGTCGTTGCACGGCCCGCGGCTCCGACGGGTAGCGTGCTGGACACCAGCGCCGGCGAACAGGGAGGAGCGCTCGTGGATTCTCGTGCCGTCAGGACGTTCCGGGTGTTCGTCGTCGTCACCGCCGTCGTCGCCATCGCACTGGGCATCGTGGCGATCGTCTGGCCCCGCCCGTCGCTCGTGCTCGTGGCGCTGCTGTTCGGCGTGTACCTCGTCGTGGCCGGGGCACTGCGCGTCTTCGCCGCGGTGCGGGGCCACGGTACCCGCCCGGTGTGGCGGTGGACGTCCGGCATCGTCGGCGGCCTGGTCGCGGTCGCGGGGCTCGTGACGCTGCTCGACCCGGCGATCCCGCTCGTCGTCTACGCCGTGCTCGCCGGGGTCGGGTTCCTGATCGAGGGGGTCGCCGCGATCGTCGGCGGCTTCGTCGGACACCCGGGATCGTCACGCGTCCCGACGGTCGTCAGTGGCGTGCTGTCGATCATCGGTGGCATCGTCGTGCTCGTCGCGCCCGGACTCGCGCTGACCGTCTTCATGGTCTTCGCCGGCATCGCGCTCATCGTCGTCGGGGCCGCGGCCCTGCTCCTCCTGCCGCCGCGCGCCGCCGTCCGCCGGTAGCCGCCGCGCGCCGCCGTCCGCCGCTAGGCCGAACCGGTGCCGAAGAGCAGCCCGAGTGCGTAGGTGACGATCGCCGCACCGAACCCGATGGCGAGCTGCCGGAAGGCCCGCTTGCCGGGGGACGCTCCGCTCAGCACGCCGACGACGGCACCGGTGCCGAGCAGGGCGATGCCCACCAGCCCGCCCGCCACGGCGATCGCCGGCCACCCCCGCATGCCGAACAGGAACGGCAGCACCGGGATGACCGCGCCCGAGGCGAAGAAGCAGAAGCTCGACACCGCGGCGCTCAGCCCGGTGCCGACCGCCTCGTGGTCGTCCGCGACCGCGGTCGGACCCGTCGCCGGCCGCCGCTCGCCGATGCCGGACAGCACCTGCGCGGCGTGCTCGGTCGCCTCCGCCTCGGACATCCCGCGCGCCCGGTAGACCAGCGCGAGCTCGTTCGCGTCGACGTCGAGGTCCGACACCGCCCTGCCGGCCTCGGGATGCGGCGCGGACGCCTCGAGCAGTTCGCGCTGCGACCGGACGGAGACGTACTCCCCCGCCCCCATCGACAACGCGCCGGCGAGCAGGCCGGCGATGCCGCTCAGCAGCACGAAGTGCCGATCGGCCCCGGAGGCACTGATGCCGATGATGAGCGCCAGGTTCGACACCAGGCCGTCGTTCGCGCCGAACACCGCCGCCCGGAACGTGCCGGAGAGCCGCATCCGGCCGCGGTTCGCGAGCCCGCGCACGACCTCGCCGTGGATCCGCTCGTCGGCGGCCATCCGCGCGGTCGCGTCCGAGTCGTCGGCGTACGGCGAGCGGTCCTCGGCGCGCTGCATGAGCGCGAGGACGAAGACCGACCCGAACCGCTTGGCCAGCACGGCGAGCACCCGGGTGCGCAGGCTCCCCCGCTCCGGTCGTCCGACGTCGTCGCCGAGCAGGTCGAGCCAGTGGTCGGCGTGCCGCCCTTCGGCCTCGGCCAGCGCGGCGAGGATCTCGCGTTCCTCGCCGGAACGGCGGGCAGCGAGGTTGCGGTACACGGCCGCTTCGGCACGTTCGTCGGCCAGGTAGCGACGCCAGCGGCGGACGTCGGCGCGCGACGCCGGGGTGTCGGATCGGAGGCTCACAGCGACCATCCTGCCGCCTGCGGCCGACGTCCGGTCACCACCAGGGCCGTGGAGACGCGGCAGGGCGCGGACCGGGGGCGGTCGACGCTGCTCGCGCCGGGCCTCCAGTCCGCGCCCTGGTGGCGACGGATCCCTCGGATCAGTCCCGGACGTAGGCCGGGGCGGCCTCGGCGTGGGCGTCGCCCACCCGGTGCACGCGCAGGTCGTTCGTCGAGCCCTCGATGCCGGGAGGGGACCCGGCCGTCACGATGACGCGGTCGCCGGGAGCGGCCAGGCCGTTCTCGAGGAGGACGTCGTCCACCTGCGAGAAGAGCTCGTCGGTGTGGGTCTTCCGCTCCACCAGGAACGAACGGACTCCCCAGGTGAGGGCCATCCGGCGGCGCGTGGCCTCGTTCGGGGTGAAGGCGATGATCGGCAGACCGTGGCGCAGACGCGACATGCGGCGGGCCGAGTCACCGGACTCGGTGAAGACGCAGAGGTACGACGCCTCGGTGAACTCGGCGATCTCGACGGCGGCGAGGGTGATCGCACCGCCGAGGGTGCGCGGCTTGGTGCCGAGTGGCGCGATGCGCTCGAGACCGTGGTCCTCGGTGGACTCGACGATGCGGGCCATGGTGCGGACGGTCTGCACCGGGTACTCACCGACGCTCGTCTCACCGGACAGCATGACCGCGTCCGCACCGTCGAGGACGGCGTTGGCGACGTCGGAGGTCTCCGCGCGGGTGGGGATCGGCGACGAGATCATCGACTCGAGCATCTGCGTCGCGACGATGACCGGCTTGGCCATGCGGCGGGACAGCTCGACGGCGCGCTTCTGCACGATCGGGACGGCCTCGAGCGGGAGCTCGACGCCGAGGTCACCGCGGGCGACCATGATGCTGTCGAAGGCGTCGATGATCTCCTCGAGGGCGTCGACGGCCTGGGGCTTCTCGACCTTGGCGATGACCGGCAGGCGCTTGCCCTCTTCGTCCATGATCTCGTGGGCACGCACGACGTCGCTCGCGTTGCGCACGAACGACAGCGCGATGAGGTCGGCGCCCTGGCGGATCGCCCAGCGCAGGTCGGCCTCGTCCTTCTCGCTCAGCGCGGGGACGTTGACGGCGACACCGGGCAGGTTGATGCCCTTGTTGTTGGACACCGTGCCGGGGACGACGACCTCGGTGCGGACCCGCACGCCGTCGGTGTCGAGGACACGGAGGCGGACACGGCCGTCGTCGATGAGCAGCGGGTCGCCGGGCTTGACGTCCTGCGGCAGGCCCTTGAACGTCGTGCCGCAGATCTCCTTCGAGCCCGGGACGTCCTCGGTCGTGATGGTGAAGACGTCACCGACCGCCAGGTCGTGCGGGCCGTCGGCGAAGCGTGCCAGACGGATCTTCGGACCCTGCAGGTCGACGAGGATCGCGACGGGCTTGCCGAGTTCTTCGGCGGCACGACGGACGTTGACGTAGTTGGCCTCGTGGACGCTGTAGTCACCGTGGCTGAGGTTGAGGCGGGCGACGTCGACGCCCGCTTCGATGATCTCCTTGACGGTCTCGTAGTCCGACGTTGCCGGTCCGAGCGTCGAAACGATCTTTGCGCGTCTCAATGGATTCCTTCGTGGTGGTGGATGGAGCTTGGGTTTCCGCGCTGTGGGGCCGCGCGGAACGGATCGAGGCCACCAGCACCCTACCGAGTGCTGGTGGCCTCACGCTCACGGGAGCGTGAGCATCTGGTGGAGACGGTCCGCCGTCCGGCGGCGGTCCGACATCTGGTGCGCGTCCGACATCAGACGGAGATCGCCCGGTCGGTCGCCTTGACCGGTGCCGGCAGGATCGTGGAGCCCTCGAGGTACTCGTCGACCTGTGCGGCCGCGGCACGGCCCTCGGCGATCGCCCAGACGATGAGCGACTGCCCACGACCCGCGTCGCCGGCGACGAACACCCCGGCCTCGTTGGTCGCGTAGTCGGCACGGCGGTCGAGCGCCCCCGAGACCGTCGTCGGCAGACCGAGCTGCGGCTCGATCGTGTCCGACTCGGGGCCGGTGAAGCCCATCGCGATGAGGACGAGGTCGGCCGGGATCTCCCGCTCGCTGCCCGCCTTCGGGACCCGTCGGCCGTCGAGGTACTCGGTCTCGGCGACCCGCAGCGCACGGACCTCGCCGGCGTCGTTCGACAGGAACTCGACGGTGGAGGCGAGGAAGTGCCGCTCGCCGCCCTCTTCGTGGGCGCTCGTGACCTCGAACACGGTCGGGAACATCGGCCACGGCTGGTCGGACGGACGCTCGAGCGGCGGCTGCTTGCCGATCGCCAGGTTCGTCACGCTCAACGCGCCCTGGCGGTGGGCGGTGCCGATGCAGTCCGCGCCGGTGTCGCCACCGCCGATGACGACGACGTGCTTGCCCTCGGCCGTGATCTGGTTGTCGACCGTCGTGCCCGCGTTCGCCTTGTTCTGCTGGACCAGGTAGTCCATCGCGAAGTGCACGCCCTCGAGGTCGCGCCCCGGGATCGGGAGGTCGCGCGGCACCGTGGCACCGGTGGCGACGACGACCGCGTCGTAGCGCGACTTCAGGTCGTCCCAGGTGATGTCCTTGCCGATCTCGACCCCGGCACGGAACCGGGTGCCCTCGGCCTGCATCTGGGCGAGGCGCGCGTCGATCTGGCGCTTCTCCATCTTGAAGTCCGGGATGCCGTAGCGGAGCAGGCCGCCGATGCGGTCGTCCCGCTCGTAGACGGCGACCGTGTGGCCGGCACGCGTGAGCTGCTGCGCGGCGGCGAGGCCGGCGGGGCCGGAGCCCACGACGGCGACGGTCTTGCCCGTCAGGCGCTCCGGCGGGTGCGGGGTGACCCAGCCGTTCTGGAACGCCTGGTCGATGATCGAGACCTCGACCTGCTTGATCGTCACCGGGGGCTGGTTGATGCCGAGCACGCACGAGGACTCGCACGGTGCCGGGCAGAGCCGACCCGTGAACTCCGGGAAGTTGTTCGTCTCGTGCAGGCGCTCGATCGCCTGCCGGCCCTCACCGCGCCAGGTCAGGTCGTTCCACTCCGGGATCAGGTTGCCGAGCGGGCAGCCCTGGTGGCAGAACGGCACGCCGCAGTCCATGCAGCGGCCGGCCTGGCGCTTCAGGACACCGGACTCCTGCTGCTCGTAGACCTCTTTCCAGTCCATGAGCCGCACGGGCACGGGTCGCCGGGGCGGCAGTTCGCGTTCCTGGACCTTCAGGAATCCCTTGGGGTCAGCCACCGGTCACCTCCATGATCCTGTTCCAAACGATGTCACCGTCGGGGTCGAGCCCCTCGTCGACGGCCTGTCTGCGTGTCTCGAGCACCGCCGCGTAGTCGCGCGGCAGCACCTTGACGAAGTCGCTCAGGTCTCCGGACGCCAGCAGGTCGGACGCGAGCGTCGACCCCGTCTCGTCGGCGTGCCGGGTGAGCAGGTCGGTGACGATCTCGACGTCGGCGCTGTCGAGCGCCTCGAGCCGGAGTTCGCCGGACATCAGGGCGTCGGTGTTCACGTGCTCCTCGCGGAGCCCACGGACGTACGCCGTCCCACCGGACATACCGGCACCGAGGTTCCGGCCGGTCTCGCCGAGGATGAGCGCGAGCCCGCCCGTCATGTACTCGAGCGCGTGGTCGCCCACGCCCTCGACGACGGCTGTGGCACCGGAGTTCCGCACCAGGAACCGTTCACCCACGATGCCGCGGATGAACATGCTGCCCTGGGTGGCGCCGTACCCGATGACGTTGCCGGCGATGACGTTCTCGGCGGGGTCGAAGCCCGAACCGGCGTCGGGACGGACGACGATCTGGCCGCCGGAGAGCCCCTTGCCGACGTAGTCGTTGCTGTCGCCGATGAGCCGCAGCGTGATGCCCGCCGGCAGGAACGCGCCGAGCGACTGCCCGGCGGAACCGCGCAGCGTCACGTCGATCGAACCGTTCGGCAGACCGTGCTCGCCGTGTCGCAGGGTCACCTGGTGGCCGAGCATGGTGCCGACGGCACGCTCGGTGTTGCGGATGGGCAGGTCGAGCGCGATCGAACCGCCGTGGTCGAGCACGTCCGCGGTCTGCTGGATGAGCTGCACGTCGAAGTGCTGGTCCAGCTCGTGGTCCTGCTCGCGGTGGTGGCGGCGCGGTTCGGCGTCGTCGAAGCGCGGTCCCTTGAGCACCGGCGCGAGGTCGAGCCCGGAGGCCTTCCAGTGCTCGACGGCACGGTCGACGTCGAGCACGTCGGTCTGCCCGATCGCCTCGTCGAGGCTGCGGAAGCCGAGCTCGGCGAGGAGCTCGCGGACCTCTTGCGCGATGAACTCGAAGAAGTTGACGACGAACTCGGGCTTGCCGGAGAACCGTTTGCGGAGCTCGGGGTTCTGCGTGGCGACGCCGACCGGGCAGGTGTCCAGGTGGCAGACGCGCATCAGGATGCAGCCCTCGACCACGAGTGGTGCGGTGGCGAAGCCGTACTCCTCGGCCCCGAGCAACGCGGCCACGACGACGTCGCGCCCGGTCTTCATCTGCCCGTCCACCTGCACGACGACGCGGTCGCGCATGCCGTTCAGCATGAGCGTCTGCTGGGTCTCGGCCAGGCCGATCTCCCACGGCGTGCCGGCGTGCTTGAGCGAGTTCAGCGGGCTCGCGCCGGTGCCGCCGTCGTGGCCGGACACGAGCACGACGTCGGCCAGGGCCTTCGTCACGCCGGCCGCGACCGCACCGATGCCGGACTGGCTCACGAGCTTCACGTGGACGCGCGCGGCCGGGTTGGCGCGCTTGACGTCGAAGATCAGCTGCTTGAGGTCCTCGATGGAGTAGATGTCGTGGTGCGGCGGCGGCGAGATGAGCCCGACGCCCGCGGTGGCGTGCCGGGTGCGGGCCACCCACGGGTAGACCTTCGCCGGGGGCAGCTGCCCGCCCTCGCCGGGCTTCGCGCCCTGCGCCATCTTGAGCTGGATGTCGGTGGCGTGCGTCAGGTACATGCTCGTCACGCCGAAGCGGCCGGAGGCGACCTGCTTGATCGCGCTGCGACGCTCGGGGTCGAGCAACCGGTCGACGTCCTCGCCACCCTCGCCCGTGTTCGATCGGCCACCGAGTCGGTTCATCGCGATGGCGAGCGTCTCGTGGGCCTCCTTCGAGATGGACCCGTACGACATCGCACCCGTGTTGAACCGCTTGACGATCGACTCGATCGACTCGACCTCGTCGAGCGCGATGGGCTTCCGAGCGCCCTGCTTGAACCGGAACAGCCCGCGGAGCGTCATGAGCTGCTCGGACTGGTCGTCCACGGCGCTCGAGTACTCGCGGAAGATGTCGTACCGGCGAGCACGGGTGGCGTGCTGCAGGCGGAACACCGTGTCCGGGTTGAACAGGTGCGGCGGGCCCTGCCGGCGCCACTGGTACTCGCCACCGATCTGCAGCCGCTCGTGGGAGAGCACCGCGCCGTCCTGCGGGTACGCCTGGGCGTGCCGCTCGGCGTTCTCCTTGGCGATGACGTCGATGTCGACGCCACCCAGGATCGACGAGGTGCCCGTGAAGTACCTGTCGACGAACTCCTGGCTGAGCCCGACGGCCTCGAACGCCTGTGCGCCCGCGTAGCTGGACACCGTGGAGATGCCCATCTTCGACATGATCTTCAGGACGCCCTTGCCGAGCGCCTTGATGACGTTCTTGACGGCCTGCTCCGGTGTGATCCCGGGGATCATGCCGGCTCGCACCAGGTTCTCGCAGGTCTCCATCGCCAGGTACGGGTTGATCGCCGAGGCGCCGTACCCGATGAGGGTCGCCACGTGGTGGACCTCGCGCACGTCGCCGGCCTCGACGATGAGCCCGACCTTCATCCGCTGCTCGGTGCGGATCAGGTGGTGGTGGACCGCGGCGAGGAGCAGCAGGCTCGGCACCGGTGCCTGCTCGGAGTTGCCGTCGCGGTCGGACAGCACGATGAACTGCTTGCCGGACTCGATCGCGGCGTCGACCTCGTCGCACACGGCGGCGATGCGCTTCTGCATCGCCTTCTTGCCGGCGTCGACGCGGTACAGGCCCTTGATCGTGACGGTCAGGTGGCGACCCGACTCGGTCTCGAAGTGCTGGACCTTGGCGAGCTGGTCGTTGTCGATCACCGGGAAGTCGAGCGTGATCTGCTTCGCGTGCTCGGGGCCGGCGGAGAGCAGGTTGCGCTCCGGACCGAGCCCCATCCCCATCGAGGTGATGACCTGCTCGCGGATCGAGTCGAGCGGCGGGTTGGTCACCTGCGCGAACTGCTGCGTGAAGTAGTCGAACAGCAGTCGCGGACGCTCCGACAGCACGGCGATCGGGGTGTCCGAACCCATCGCGCCGAGGGGCTCGGCCCCCGCTGCCGCCATCGGGCGGAGCAGGATCCGGACCTCTTCCTCGGTGTACCCGAACGCGCGCTGCCGTCGGGTGACCGAGGCCGGGGTGTGCACGATGTGCTCGCGCTCCGGCAGGTCGTTGAGGTTGATGCGGCCGGCTTCGAGCCAGTCTCCCCACGGCCCCGAGGCGGCGAGCTCGCGCTTGACCTCGTCGTCCTCGATGATGCGCCCGGCCTCGGTGTCCACCAGGAACATCCGGCCCGGACGCAGGCGGCCCTTGCGCACGACCTTGGCGGACGGCACGTCGATGACGCCCGTCTCGGAGCCCATGACGATGAGGCCGTCGTCCGTGACCAGGAAGCGTCCGGGGCGCAGGCCGTTGCGGTCGAGGGTGGCGCCGACGAGTGAGCCGTCGGTGAAGGTGATCGCGGCGGGGCCGTCCCACGGCTCCATGAGCATCGAGTGGTACTCGTAGAACGCGCGGAGGTCCGGATCCATCCCGACCTGGTTCTCCCACGCCTCGGGCACCATCATCGACACGGCGTGCGGCAAGGTCCGGCCGGTCAAGGTCAGCAGCTCGAGGACCTCGTCGAACGAGGCCGAGTCGCTCGCCCCCGGGCTCACGATGGGCAGCAGCGGCGCCATGTCGCCGAGCAGTTCGCTCTCGAGCTGCGACTGGCGCGCGCGCATCCAGTTGCGGTTGCCGCGCACCGTGTTGATCTCGCCGTTGTGGGCGATCGTCCGGAACGGCTGCGCGAGCGGCCACGACGGGAACGTGTTGGTGGAGTACCGCGAGTGCACGATCGCGAGCTTCGAAGCGAAGCGCCCGTCGCTGAGGTCCGGGTAGAACGGCTCGAGCTGGAGCGTCGTGACCATGCCCTTGTAGACCATGGTGCGGCTCGACAGCGACATGAAGTACAGGTCGTTGTCGTGCTCGGCGCGCTTGCGGAGCCGGAAGGCCTGGCGGTCCAGCGCGATGCCGCTCCACGAGGCACCGTGCACGTCGTGCCGGATGGAGGCGACGAACAGCTGCTCGAACGCCGGCATCGCGGCACGGGCCAGCGTGCCGAGGACCTCCGGACGCACCGGGACCTCGCGCCACCCGAGGACCTTCAGGCCCTCTTCGCGGGCGAGCCGCTCGACGGCACCCTTCACCGCGTGGCGCGCGTCGTCGTCCAGGGGCAGGTAGGCGGTACCGACGGCGTACTCCCCCGCTGCCGGCAGCTCGAAGGGTACGACGGCCCGGAGGAACTCGTCGGGCACCTGGCACAGGATGCCCGCGCCGTCACCGGTACCCGCGTCGGAGCCCACGGCACCGCGGTGCTCGAGGTTCCGGAGCGCACCGAGCGCCGCGTCGACGATGTCGTGTCCGGGCGTGCCGCGCAGGGTCGCGACCATCGCGAGTCCGCAGGCGTCCTTCTCGTTCGCCGGGTCGTACATGCCCGTGGCGTCCGGGATCGCGGAGAAGCGGCGGTGCGGCGGCACGAGGCTCGTCGGTGCCGAGGGCTGGGTTGGCTGGAGCGCCATGGGGAACCGTCCTCACGAGGAAGTGGAACAGGGACAGCGGTGGCCCGGTGGTGCGTTCCGCCCGAGCGGGCGGGACTGGTGCCCGTGCCCGCCGTCAGTGAGTTGCCCTGTCGGCCGGCGAGGTTGCTGGGCCCCGCTTGTGGCGGAGACCGTCTGGTGCTGCTGCTGGTGGTGCTGCACGTGACCGGTGGTCGTCGGGAGCGGGTGCTCCCACCACGGGATCAGCGAGTGGTCGTGACCGGTTCGTCGCTCGTGACGCCGTCTGCTGCGTCGTCATCGTGCTCCGAGAAGGTGTCCTCGGAGTCTACAACGGAGGCCGGACGGGGCCCGCGACCAGGCAGGTACGGGCTCGGCTCCTTGCCGGTGTGCCGACGGCTCTGCACCACGAAGATCAGGATGCCGATGACGACCGCGGCGAGGGCGACCCACACGTTGGTGCGGACGCCGGAGAAGGTCTCGCTCGTGTCGACGCGGATGGACTCGAGCACCGAGCGTCCGGCGCCGTACCAGATCAGGTACAGACCGAGGACCTTGCCCCACTGCAACGTGAACTTGCGCGCCAAGAAGAGGATGACGACGACGCCGAGGACGTTCCAGACGATCTCGTACAGGAACGTCGGGTGGAACAGCGTGCCCTCGGGCAGGCCCTTCGGGAACGCGGCGTTGCTCGAGTCGATCTCGAGGCCCCAGGGCAGGCTCGTCGGCATGCCGAAGAGCTCCTGGTTGAAGTAGTTGCCCAGGCGGCCGAAGGCCTGCGCGAGCAGGACGCCCGGCACCACGGCGTCGATGAACGACGTGAACCGCAGGCCCACCTGGCGGCAGCCGATCCACGCGCCCACCGAACCGAGGATGAGCGCCCCGAAGATCGCGAGCCCGCCCTCCCAGATGTACAGGAAGGACAGCGGGTCGATGCCGGGGCCGAAGTAGTCGGACACGTGGGTGAACACGTGGAAGAGGCGACCGCCGATGATGCCGGCGGGCACGGCCCAGATCGCGATGTCGATGATGATCCAGCGCTCGACGCCACGGGCGTTGAGTCGTCGGTTCGCCAGGACGACCGCGGCCACGATCCCGATCAGGATGCAGATCGCGTACGCGTGGATGCGGAAGTCGAGGGGCAGCGACCAGCCGAACGCGTCGCGCAGCCAGGCGGTCAGGTCGAAGTACTGCCAGGCGGTGCTCGGGCTCGGGATGCTCAGGAGGGGCATGGAGGTGCTGTCGCCTTTCGGAACTGACGGGGCGCGGTCGACGTGGCGTCGGCCTCGCTCACTGTAGCGCGGCTCGCGGGCCGGACAGGAACTGGACTAGCGGCGGCGGGCGCCGGTGGCGAGGTCGGCGGCACGGTCGGCGACACCCTGCACACCGAGGTCGGCCAGCGCGCGGACGAACGCGGACCCGACGATGGCACCGTCGGCGTACTCGAGCACCTCGCCGACCTGCTCAGCCGTCGATATCCCGAGGCCGACGCACGTGCGCTCGACCCCGGCGTCGCGCAGACGCGACACCACGGTGCGTGCGGCGACGTCGACGCCGACCCGGGCACCGGTCACACCCATCGTCGAGACCGCGTACACGAACCCACGGCTGGCCTCGACCGCCTGGCGCATGCGCTCGTCGGAGGACGACGGCGCGGCGAGGAAGACCCGGTCGAGCCCGGTCCGCTCGGAGGCCTCGGTCCACGCGGAGGCCTCGTCGGGGATGAGGTCGGGCGTGATGAGGCCGGCGGCACCGGCGGCGACGAGATCGTCGGCGAAGCGGTCCACGCCGTAGCGCAGCACCGGGTTCCAGTACGTCATGACGAGGACCGGCACGTCGGCCCGCTCGGTGATCTGCTGCACGGCGTCGAAGACCTGTGCCACCCGGAAGC
This sequence comes from Curtobacterium sp. BRB10, assembly GCF_031844325.1. Lineage (NCBI taxonomy): Bacteria > Bacillati > Actinomycetota > Actinomycetes > Micrococcales > Microbacteriaceae > Curtobacterium > Curtobacterium sp. BRB10. The sequence continues at coordinate 106,791 of NZ_JAUZVA010000003.1, read as the reverse complement.
CGTTCGCCAGGCTCTCCTCGGCCGCCCGCTGGATCACGGGGCCGTCCATCACCGGGTCGGAGTACGGCAAGCCGAACTCGATGACGTCCACGCCGTTCTCGGCGAGGGCGACGGCGGCGTCGACGCTGGTCTGCAGGTTCGGGTACCCGGCGGGCAGGTAGCCGACGACGGCTCCGGCGCGCTCGGCGTTGGCGGTGTCGATCGTCGTCGCGACGCTCCGGTTCGTGGTCACAGCTGCACCGCGTTCTCGTCGAGGATGCCGAAGTAGCGACTGGCGGACGCGACGTCCTTGTCACCCCGGCCGGACAGGTTCACGAGCACGACACCCTCGGGGCCGAGCTCCTTGCCGAGCTTGATGGCACCGGCGAGGGCGTGGGAGGACTCGATCGCCGGGATGATGCCCTCGGTCTGGCTCAGCAGGCGGAACGCCTCCATCGCCTCGGTGTCGGTGATCGGCTGGTACTCCGCACGGCCGATCGACGCAAGGTACGCGTGCTCCGGTCCGACGCTCGGGTAGTCGAGTCCGGCGGAGATGCTGTGGCTCTCGATCGTCTGGCCGTCCTCGTCCTGCATCAGGTACGACTTCGCACCCTGCAGCACGCCCTCGCGACCGAGCGTGATGCTCGCCGCGTGCCGGCCGGTCTCGATGCCGTCGCCGCCGGCCTCGAAGCCGTGCAGTGCGACGGACTCGTCGTCGAGGAACGCCTCGAAGATGCCCATCGCGTTCGAACCACCGCCGACACACGCCGCAACGGCGTCCGGCAGGCGCCCGACGCGGTCGAGGACCTGCTGGCGTGCCTCCTCGCCGATGACCTTGTGGAACTCGCGCACCATCTCGGGGAACGGGTGCGGACCGGCGACCGTGCCGAGCAGGTAGTGCGTCGACTCGACGTTGGCGACCCAGTCGCGCAGGGCGTCGTTGATGGCGTCCTTCAGGGTGCGCGAACCGGTCTCGACAGGGATCACCTCGGCGCCGAGCAGGCGCATCCGGGCCACGTTGAGGGCCTGTCGCTCGGTGTCCACGGCGCCCATGTAGACGACGCACTCCATGCCGAACAGTGCGGCAGCGGTCGCGGTGGCGACGCCGTGCTGGCCGGCACCCGTCTCGGCGATCAGGCGGGTCTTGCCGAGCCGACGGGCGACGAGCGCCTGGCCGAGGACGTTGTTGATCTTGTGGGACCCGGTGTGGTTCAGGTCCTCGCGCTTCAGGATGACCCGGGCACCACCGGCGTGCTTCGCGAACCGCGGCACCTCGGTGATGATCGAGGGGCGCCCGGTGTAGTCGCGCTGCAGCTCGTCGAGCTCCGCCCGGAACGCCGGGTCCGCCCAGGCCTGACGGAAGGCGGCCTCGAGCTCGTCGAGCGCGAGGACGAGCGACTCGGGGACGAAGCGTCCGCCGAAGTCGCCGAAGTAGGGGCCGTGCAGGTCGCGGAGTGAGGTCACGATGTGTCTCCCGGGACGAGTCCGACGCGGCCGGTCAGCCGCGTCGGACGGGTGGAACGTGCGGCCGCGGTCGGCGGCCTCGATGCGTGGGCGGAGCCGGTCAGGCCCGGTCGGCGGCGTCGACGAACGACGCCAGGGTCGCGGCGGGGTCGTCCCCCGTCACGAGCGCTTCGCCGACCAGGACGACGTCGGCACCCGCTGCTCGGTAGTGGGCGACGTCGACCGGACCGGAGACCGCCGACTCGGCGACGCGCACGACCCCGTCGGGGATGCGGTCGGCGAGCGACCCGAACAGGTCGCGGTCCAGCGAGAAGTCGGTGAGGTCCCGTGCGTTGACGCCGAGGATGCGGGCACCGGCGTCGAGGCCACGCGTGACCTCGTCACCGGAGTGCGCCTCGACCAGCACGCGCATGCCGAGTTCTTCGGCCAGGGTGTGCAGCTCGACCAGGCGGGCCTGCTCGAGCGCCGCCACGATGAGCAGCACGACGTCGGCTCCGGACGCCCGGGCCTCGATCACCTGGTACGGGTCGGCGATGAAGTCCTTGCGGAGCACGGGCACCCCGACACGAGCCTTCACGGCTTCGAGGTCGGCGAGGCTGCCGAGGAACTTGCGCCCCTCGGTCAGGACGCTGATCGTCGAGGCCCCGCCACGCTCGTAGTCGGCGGCCAGGGCTGCAGGATCGGCAATCGCGGCCATCGACCCGCGGGACGGGCTGGCTCGCTTGACCTCGGCGATGATCTTCACCCGGTCGCCCGGGCTGAGGAACGCGAGGGCGTCGAGCGGCGACGCCACCCGGTCGAGGTCGCGTTCGACGTCCGAGTACGGACGGTCGACACGACGGGCGGCGGCGTCCTCGAGCGCGCCCGCGACGAGGGTCTCGAGCACGTTCGGCATCGGGACTCCCCTACTCGCCGTGGTGCTTGGGGACGAACTTCGGACCGTCGACGCCGTAGCCGGCCTTCTTCATCACGCCACCGACGATGAGGCCGATGAGGACGACGCCAGCGGAGGCCCAGACGCCCCACGGCTGGTCGAACCAGAAGAACAGCGTGCCTGCCGCGAATCCGATCAGCATGATCACGACGGCGGTCCAGGCGGCCGGCGAGTGGCCTTCGCCGAGTTCTGCGGGCTCAGTGTTGCTCACGGTGCTCCTCGTTCTGCTCCGGCGCCGTCGGTCGAGCGACGCCCTGTCGATCCTACCGCGTCGTCACTCGGCACCCCCGCGCCCGCGCCGTCGGCGGTGGTCGGGTCCACGCCCGCGCTCAGGTCGTCCCAGTCGACGACCGCGTCGCGCTGGACAGGTGCTGTTGCGCGTGCCGCCGCGGCGGCTCCGGCGGTCGCGGCGCCGTACTTCCGGCTCGGGCCGGGCCAGGCGCGCTGGACCACGATGACGACCACGCCGAGCAGCACGGCGAGCACGCCGCCCGCGATCCCGACGGCGGGCCACGGGCTCACGGAGACGCTCGACACGACGCCGCGAACGGCGCCGAGGTCGCTGACCCCGGCGACCTCGCCGACGGCACCGCGGGCAGCGGCGATCGGGTCACGGAGTGTGGTGATCCCACTGACGACCACGCCGAGGCCGAGCAGGATCTCGACGGCGGCGAGCACGATGCGCAGCACCCGTCCGGCGATGGTCATCGCCAGGAAGAGCGCGAGGCTCGCGATCGCCAGCGCGGTGTACTGCGGCACGACCGCAGCGCCGTCGGCCGAGACCGTCGAGGTGACGGCAGCGCCCGCGTGCAGGCGCACGGTGAACCAGGTCTGGGTCCAGGCGAGCATGACGACGCCGGCGACCAGGAGCCCGGCGACGACCACGATCGGACGCGAGCGCTTCACGAGCGGACCTCGCGCATCCGGTTGGCCGTCGCGACGGCACGCAACGGGGCGGCGGCCTTGTTGACCGCCTCGACGTGCTCGGTCTCCGGGTCGGAGTCCGCGACGAGTCCGGCACCGGCCTGCACGCGGGCGACGCCGTCCTTGATCAGGGCGGTACGGATCGCGATCGCCAGGTCGGCGTCACCGGCGAAGTCGAAGTACCCGACGACACCGGCGTACGCACCGCGCTTCGCCGGCTCGAGCTCGTCGATGATCTCGAGCGCACGCGGCTTCGGCGCGCCCGAGAGCGTGCCGGCCGGGAACGTCGCCCGGAACACGTCGATCGCCGAGGCGTCGGGACGCACCCGCCCCTCGACGCTCGACACCAGGTGCATGATGTGGCTGAACCGCTCGACGGTCATGAACTCGGTGACGCTGACGGTGCCCGGCTCGCACACCTTCTGCAGGTCGTTGCGGGCGAGGTCGACGAGCATCAGGTGCTCGGCGCGCTCCTTCGGGTCGCCGAGCAGGTCCTCGCCGAGGTGGACGTCCGCTTCGGGCGTCGCACCGCGCGGGCGGGATCCCGCGATCGGGTGTGTGATGGCCCGGTCGCCCTGCACCTTCACCAGGGCCTCGGGCGAGGCGCCGACGATCCAGAACCGCTCGTCGGCGGTGTCCGCGAGGGCGAGGAAGTACATGTACGGGCTCGGGTTCAGCGTCCGGAGCACCCGGTAGACGTCGAGCGGGTCGGCCGTGACCTCGTGGTCGAACCGCTGCGAGACGACGACCTGGAACACGTCACCGTCGCGGATGAAGCCCTTCGAGCGCTCGACGGCCGCCATGTAGTCGGCCGGGCTCGTGCGGTGCGTCGGGGTCGGCTCCGCGATCTCGAAGGCCTCGGCGACGGTCGCGACGCTCGGCTGGACCAGGTCGCCCTGCATGCGGTCGAGGCGCTGCTGCGCGTCCGCCCAGAGGGTGTCAGCGTCGTCGGTGCCGTCGTTCAGCACGCTCGCGACGAGCAGCACGAGACCGGTGCGGTGGTCGAGCGCGGCGAGTTCGGAGACGAACGACAACGCCTGGCCGGGCACGTCGAAGTCGGCCGGCGGCACGTTCGGCAGGTGCTCGAGCTGCCGCACGGCCTCCCAACCGATGAAGCCGACGGTGCCGCCGACGAGCGGCGGCGAGCCGGGCACGCGGGGCGTGGCCCAGCGCTCGTGCAGCCGCGCGAGGACTTCGAGCGGGGCACCGTCGAGCGACCCGACGGCGCGCTCGGCGTCGATGCCGGTGTCGATCCACGCCGCGCGGTCGCCGTCCTGCGTCAGGACGCCGAAGCTCCGCACGCCGACGAACGACCAGCGGGACCACAGGCCGCCCTGACCGGCGGACTCGAGCAGGAATGACCCGGGGCGGCCGTCGGCGAGCTTGCGGTAGACGCCGACCGGCGTCTCGCTGTCGCCGTACAGCGCGCGGACGACCGGCAGGACGCGGTGGTCGCCGAGCAGGCCGTCGAACTCGGGTCGGGAGGTCGTGTGCGGGGTCTCGGAGATCGTCGCGGTGGTCATCGGGTCGGCTCCACGGCCGTGTCCGCCGGGGCGGACATGGTCACGGGCGCGAGCGGGTCCACGTCGAAGCACCGGTGCGCACCGGTGTGGCACGCCGCCCCGACCTGCTGCACGGTGACGAGGAGCGTGTCGTCGTCGCAGTCCAGCGCAGCGCCCCGGACGTACTGGGCGTGGCCCGACGTGTCGCCCTTCCGCCAGTACTCGTTCCGCGACCGCGACCAGAAGGTCACACGGCCTTCGGTGAGGGTGCGGCGGAGGGCTTCCCGGTCCATGTAGCCGAGCATGAGGACGTCCTTCGACGATTCCTCCTGCACGATGGCGGGGAGCAGGCCGTCCGCACCGAAGCGTGCGCGGTCGAGGACCGCCTCGGTGTCGGTGCTGGTGCTGTCGGTCATGAGGCTCCTAGCCTACGGCGGCGGATCAGCGGACGGCGTGGCCGGTCGCGCGGAGCGCGGCCTTGACGTCCCCCACGGTCATCTCGCCACGGTGGAAGACGCTGGCGGCGAGGACTGCATCCGCACCCGCGTCGACGGCCGGGGCGAAGTGCTCGACACGACCCGCGCCTCCCGAGGCGATCACCGGGACGGACGAGACGGCGCGTACCGCGGCCACGAGTTCGAGGTCGAACCCGTTCTTCGTGCCGTCGGCGTCGATGGAGTTGACGAGCAGTTCCCCGGCGCCGCGCTCGACGGCCTCGCGTGCCCACGCGATGGCGTCGAGGTCGGACTCGGTCCGCCCGCCGTGGGTGGTGACCACGAAGCCCGACGGCATCCGGTCGGACCGCTTGACGTCGAGCGACAGCACGACGGCCTGGGCACCGAACCGGTCGGCGATCTCGCCGATGAGCTCGTGCCGGGCGATCGCTGCGCTGTTCACGCCGATCTTGTCGGCGCCGCACTGCTGCAGCCGCGAGACGTCGTCGACGCTGCGCACCCCGCCGCCGACGGTGAGCGGGATGAAGACCTGCTCGGCGGTCCGGGTCACGGTGTCGTACATCGTCGCCCGGTTCTCGACCGTGGCACCGACGTCGAGGAAGGTCAGCTCGTCGGCACCCTGCTCGTAGTACCGGGCCGCGAGTTCGACGGGGTCACCGGCGTCCTGCAGGTCCAGGAAGTTGACGCCCTTGACGACGCGCCCGCCCTTGACGTCGAGGCACGGGATGACCCGGACCGACACGCCCCCGGCGGTCACAGGCGTGCGGCGTGGATCGGGCTGACGAGGATCGCCCGGGCGCCGAGGTCGTAGAGCGCGTCCATGATGAGGTTCGCGTCGTCGCGCGGGATCATCACGCGGACCGCCGCCCAGTCGCGATCGTGCAGCGGTGAGACCGTGGGCGACTCGATGCCGGACGCCACCGCCGTCGCCTGCTCGAGCAGCGCCGTGGGGACGTCGTAGTCGAGCATCACGTAGCCACGGGCGACGAGCACGCCCTGCAGGCGTCGGCGGAGCACGTCGATGCCGGGGATGGTCTCGTCGGTGCTGACGAGCACCGCGGTCGACTCGAGGATCACCGGGCCGAAGATCTCGAGGCCCGCCTGCCGGAGCGTGCTCCCCGTCGACACGACGTCGGCCACGGCGTCGGCGACCCCGAGCCGCACGGCGCTCTCGACCGCGCCGTCGAGCTTCACGAGCGTGGAGCTGACCCCGTGCTCGGCGAGGAACGCACCGACCAGGCCGGGGTAGCTCGTCGCGACCCGGACGCCGTCGAGGTCCTGCAGCGAAGCGAACCGACCGGGCGTGCCAGCGAACCGGAAGGTGGAGTCGGCGAAGCCGAGCGCGTCGACCTCGTGCGCCTCGGACCCGGAGTCGAGCAGCAGGTCACGGCCGGTGATGCCGACGTCGAGCGCGCCGGAACCCACGTACGTGGCGATGTCCCGGGGGCGGAGGAAGAAGAACTCGACGCCGTTGCGCTCGTCGAGCAGGTGCAGCGCCTTCGGATCGCGGCGGCCGGCGTACCCGGCCTCCCGCAGCATGTCGGACGCGGTCTCGGACAGGGAGCCCTTGTTGGGCACGGCGATGCGGAGCATCAGGGAGTCTGCTTTCTGGGAGGGGTGTCGGCGGCTGATCAGCGGATCAGAGATGTCGCCAGACGTCCGCCGGGGTGAGCCCCTTGGCGACCATGAGCACCTGGAGGTGGTAGATCAGCTGCGAGATCTCCTCCGAGGTGCGCTCGTCGCCCTCGTACTCGGCCGCCATCCAGACCTCGGCGGCTTCCTCCACGATCTTCTTGCCGATCTGGTGCACGCCGGCGTCCAGTTCAGCGACGGTGCCGGAACCCTCGGGGCGCGTGCGCGCCTTCTCGGTGAGCTCCTGGAACAGGTCGTCGAACGTCTTCACGGGGTCCAGGCTACCGGTCTCCGCTGCCGCTCCCGACGCACCGTCCGGACGGGAGGCGGTGGTCGCCTCGGTGGTGCCGGTGCCGTCCGGCGCTCCCCCGGTCACGAGCGTGCTCGAGCGGCGGCTTCGCGCAGGTCGGCGATGCGCGCGGCGGGCTCGCCGCCGTACACAGCGGAGCCCGCGACCAGCGTGTCGGCACCGCTCCGCACGGCTTCGGGCACGGTGTCGACCGCGATCCCGCCGTCCACCTCGAGCCAGACGTCGAGGCCCGAGGCGTCGACCGCGGCGCGGGCGTCGGCGAGCTTCGGCATCACGGACGGCATGAAGGACTGACCGCCGAACCCGGGCTCGACGGTCATCAGCAGGATCATGTCGTAGGCGTCGAGGTGGTGCAGCACCTGCGTGATCGGGGTGCCGGGCTTCACGGCGACGGCGGCGCGGGCACCGTTCGACCGGATCGCGGCGGCGGTCGCCACCGGGTCGTCGGCTGCCTCGAAGTGGAACGTGACGCTCGAGGCACCGGTCTCGGCGTACTTCGGCGCGTTGCGGTCGGCGTCGGTGAGCATCAGGTGCACGTCGAGCGGGACCGGCGACACCTGCTGCAGGCGCTGCACGATCGGCAGCCCGAGCGTCAGGTTCGGGACGAAGTGGTTGTCCATCACGTCGACGTGCACCAGGTCGGCGGTCTCGATGCGCTGGAGTTCGCGCTCGAGGTTCGCGAAGTCGGCGGACAGGATGCTCGGCGAGATGCGGATCGTCACCCCCCGAGCCTACCGGCGCATGCCTGCTCGGCCGCCCGCACCGGTGCGCGCCGTTCCGGGCGGACTCAGCCGTCGCCGAGGGCGCGCGTGCCGAGGTCGGACCGGAGCATCGTCCCGAGTGCTGCTTCGACCAACTGCTCGCCCTGCTGGCGGTCGATCCGGCGCGCGACGACGAGGGCCGCGATCCCCTGCATGGTCGCGGCGAACAGGAGCTTGAAGGTGGTCCGCGGGTCCTCCCCAGGATCGACCGGTGCGGTGCCGAGCGCGCCGTCGAGCACGGCGAACAGCGACTCGGCGGCGGAGCGGACGGGTCCGGGGCGACCCCCCGTCGACGCCTGGAACATGAGGTCCATGAGCGCCGCGTCGTCGATGGCGAAGTCGACGTACGCCATGGCGACCCGGCGGAACCGGTCGTCGAGGTCGGCCGAGCCGGAGAGTGCCCGACGCACCGCGGCGGTCAGTCGCTCGAAACCGAGCACGGCGAGGGCGTCCACGAGCGCCTGGCGGTCGACGAAGTGGCTCCGCGGGGCGCCGTGGCTGACCCCCGCGCGGCGCGCCAGGTCTCGGAGGGACAACCCGTCGGCGCCGTCCTCGCGCAGGACCGCGACGGCCTCGTCGAGCAACACGGCCCGCAGGTTCCCGTGGTGGAAGGGACGCTCCGCCATGAGGAGAGTCTACCGCGGTACTAGGCGTTGCCTATTTTCTAGACAGTGCCTAGATTGGGCGCATGACACTTCGAGAGCACCTGCTCGTCTTCGGCGCCACCGGCCAGACCGGCCAGCACTTCACCCGCTTCGCACTCGATGCCGGACACCGTGTCCGCGCCGTCGCGCGGACGCCGTCGAAGCTGGCGGTCCAGCACGACGACCTGCAGGTCGTGCAGGGCTCGGTGCCGGACGACCTCGACCTCGACGCGCTGCTCGACGGCGTGACGGGCGTCGTCGTGATGCTCGGGGACGTCGCCGCGCAACGCGAGCGCCCGGTCAACACGCAGTTCGTCCGCACCCTCGTCCCCGCCATGCGCCGGAGCGGCACCCGGCGCCTGCTCTACCAGGCCGGCGGGCTGAGCGCCCCTCCCGGCAAGCGGCTCGCCCCCGTGCTCCGCGTCGTCCGGTCGACGCTCGCGCGGGACTACCGCGGCCAGCACGCGGACAACGAGTCGGTGATGCGCTACCTCGACGCCGAGGCGCAGGACATCGCCTGGACGGTCCACCGCGCCGGCATCGGCTCGGACGGCCCCGCGAAGGGCGAGCTCCGCCGTTCGGCGCGGTGGATCAGCATCGGCACCTTCCGGGACTGCGCCGCGTACAACCTGCGCACCCTGTTCGACGAGACGGCCGTGCACACGTGCGACGGCAGTGCCTACCGACGGTCACGCTGACCCGACGGTCGCGCTGAGCCTGATCCCGGTCGGCGGGCTGATCAGTCGACGCGGCGGAACAGCGCGATGAACATGGCGTCCGTCCCCACCCGGTGCGGCCAGAGCTGCACGGTGTCGCCGTCCGCCACCCGAGGGTCGCGAGCGGCGACGCCCCGGACGACCGACGCGGTGTCGAGCTGCTCGAGCAGGTCGCCGTGCCGCCGCATGAGCGCGTCGACCTGCCCCCGGGTCTCGGCCAGGTGCGGCGAGCAGGTCACGTACGCCAAGGTCCCGCCCGGTGCGAGCACCCGGACGGCGGCGTCGAGCAGTTCGGTCTGCAGCCCGGCGAGCTCCTCGACGTCCTCGGGGAGCTTCCGCCAGCGTGCCTCCGGTCGGCGGCGCAGCGCGCCGAGCCCGGTGCACGGTGCGTCGAGCAGGATGCGGTCGAAGGTCATCCCGGTGCCGTCGCGTCCGTACCGACGGGCGTCGCCCTCGACGACCCGCACGTGGTCGCCGAACACCTCGAGCGCGTTCCGCACGAGGCCGGCACGCGCCGGCACGAGTTCGTTCGCGACGAGGGTCGCCCCACCCTGCTGTGCCTCGGCGGCGAGGAGCGCCGCCTTCCCGCCGGGGCCGGCGCACATGTCGAGCCACCGCTCCCCCGCGCGCACGGCCGACGAGCGGCTGAGCGCCAGCGCGGCGAGCTGCGAGCCCTCGTCCTGGACGCGCAGGCGTCCCGCGGCGACGCCCGGCACGCGCGCCGGGTCGCCGCTGATGCCGCGGATGCCGACGGGCGACACCGGTGCGGCGTCCGCCTCCACGACGGGCTCGCCGGCCCGGACGGGAGGCACGGTACCGGTTGCGCCGTCGGCCTCCGGTTCGTCGTCGGCGGGCACCAGGGCCGCGGGCACCTCGTCGGCACCGGTCGCGTCGGCGAACGCGGCGTCGGTGTCGTCGTCCGGGGCGGTGCGGGCGGTCGCGGTGGCGATGTCCTCGTCGGTGGCGAGTCCGGGAAGAGCGGCGAGCTGCACCCTGGGTGCGGCGTTGTCGGCAGCGAGCAGGGCGGCGAGCTCGTCGCGGGAGCGTTCCGCGGCCAGGGCGTCGCGGAGCGCCGAGACGACCCAGACCGGGTGCGACCAGCGGGTGGCGAGCAGGGCGTCCCCGGCGCGGCCCTCGGTGATCAGGGCGTCCCACTCTTGATCGGTGCGGGCGGCGATCTTGCGCATCACGGCGTTCACGAACCCGGTCGCGCGGCGGGCTCCGACCTCGCGGGCGAGCTCGACCGTGGCGTCGACGGCGGCGTGCGTCGGGGTCCGCATGGCCAGCAGCTGGTGGGCGCCGAGGCGCAGGACGTCGAGCACGTCGGCCTCGATGTTCTCCGCTCGACGGCCGGACGCGAGGGCGATGACGACGTCGTAGCGACCGAGCATCCGGATCGACCCGTAGGTGAGCTCGGTCGCGAACCCGGCGTCGCGGGCGGAGAGGCCGGCGCGGCGGATGCGCGTCGGCAGCAGCAGGTTCGCGTAGGCGTCGTCGACCTGCACGGCGCGGAGGACGTCGAAGGCGACGCGACGGGCGTTCGCCGGACGGGGGCCGCGGCGGGCCCCCTGGTGCTTCGTCGGCTGGCTCATGCGAGGACCTTCCCGTCCAGTGCACCGAGGCCACGGGCCCAGGCGGCGGCGTCCATCGCCTTCTTGCCCGCGGGCTGCACCTCGAGCAGCACCAGCGGGGTGTCGGCGGTCCCGACCAGCAGCCGACCGCCGTGGAGTGCGAGGGCGCCGGGCGCGAGCTGCGGGGCGGGGTCCCCCGTGCCTCCCGACAGGCGGGTGCTGCGGAGCAGCTTCACGCGGGTCTCGCCCAGGTGGGCGAACGCGCCGGGCTCGGGCGTGACCCCGCGCAGCCGCGCGTGCACGGCGGTGGCCGGCGCTGCGAAGTCGATGCGGCCGTCGTCGATCGTGAGCTTCGGGGCGACCGTTGGCTCGCCGGACTGCTCGGTCGCGACGGCGGTGCCGGCGGCGATGCCGTCGACGACGTCCGCCACCACGTCGGCGCCGACATCGGCCATCGCGCCGAGGACCTCGCCCGAGGTCGCCTCGGGGTCGATCTCGAAGGGCAGGGCTGCGTAGACCGGGCCGGCGTCGAGCGCCTCGACCAGCTGGAACACCGTCGCGGCGGTGCGGGTGTCACCCGCCATCACGGCGCGCTGCACCGGAGCGGCGCCGCGGTACGCCGGCAGGTCGGAGAAGTGCAGGTTGATCCACCCGTGCCGCGGGGCGTCGAGGGCCGGGCGGCGGAGCAGTGCGCCGTAGGCGACGATCACGCCGAGGTCGACGTCGAGGTCCGCGATCTGGGCGGTGACGGCGTCGTCGACCCGGCTCGCCTCGATCACCGGCAGCCCGAGCTCCTCGGCGACGACGGCCACCGGGGTGGGCGTCAGGACACGCTTCCGGCCCTGGGGCGTCGCCGGCCGCGTCAGGACCGCGGCGATCTCGTGGTCGGACGCCGCCAGACGGCGGAGGGTGGGAACGGCCGCAGCGGGGCTGCCGGCGACGACGAGACGCATGGGTTCGATCCTCCCACGAGCGCCGGGCCGACCGGCACGGTCATGCTCGGTCGGCACGGGCCGTCGTCAGGACCACTGGTCGCGCAGCGACGGCGGAGTCCGTGTCGCACCGGAGTCGCGTCGTGCGCGGAGCAGCAGGACGAGCGACCCCGGTGAGTCGATCTCGTGGAGCCGGCAGGGACCGACCGAACGCTCCCAGTCGGCGGCGAAGGCCTCGGCGTCCTCGCGCCGCCGGCCGATGCCGGTCGGCACCGCCAGGGAGCGGCCGCCCCGGGTGAGTCCGCGCGCGATCCACAGGGCGAGCGCGAGCAGCGGCGCCCGTCGGAGGCGCGCCGGTGACGCGCGCCCGGTCTCGAGCAGGAACCGCGGCGTCCGGACCGGGCCGAACAGCTCCGCGAGCGCGTGCGTGACCGTGCGGCGGTCCTCGACGCTGCCGCCGACTGCCTCGAGGGTGAACGACAGCGTCACCCGACCCACCTTGTGCGGGGTGACGCGGATGTCGCCCTCGCCGTACGCGGGGATGCGTCCGGCGCGGTGCAGGCCGTCCACCACGGCCCGGACGGCGCCCCGGTGCCCTCCGGCGGTGTCGATCCGTTGCCGGAGCGCGGTGCCGAGCTGGCGCGCGACCGGCCAGGCGACCACGATCGCGGCCACCACCACGGCGGCGGTGCCGACCACGCCGGGGACCGCTCCGGCCCGCCAGAGCTCCACGAGGACGCGCAGCGACTGTCCGACGACGGCGAGCACGAGCGCGAGCACGGCGGCCATCACGGCGGCTGCGGTCGGTCCGGTGGTGAAGGGGGCGGCGTCGGGTTCGTGCAGGACGGCCGCGGTGCTCTCGCGGTCGGCGTAGGGCTCACCGATGCGCCAGGCTGCGTGGGTCTGCTCGCGCGGCGGCAGGATCGCGGCGAGGTCGTCGTCGAGCGCCCGCACCGTCTGCCGCCGGTCCTTCGCCACGAGTGCGGCGAGGCGCAGGGCGTGGCGGTCGCTGAGGGCGGTCCCGGTGCCGCGGACGACCTGGGTGTCGTCCTCGCGCAGGAGTCCCCAGATCTGCTCGTGCTTGCGGTGCATCCGGCTGACGTCCGGGGCCGCGAGCAGGGGGACGTCGGCGGGGAGGACCGTCGTGATCGTCCAGTTGTGCGCCACCTTGCGCGGCCAGGCGGGGTCCAGGCGGAGCGTCCGGCCGCGGAGCTGCTGGGTGGCGGACGAGGTCGCGACGGCCGTGAGGTCGATCAGGGTGTTCGCGGCCGGGCAGTCCCAGCCCTCGCCGAGGAGGCCGCGGGTCCCCACGACGAGACGGGTCGTGGCGTCGGTCAGCAGGACCGAGACGGCGGCGATGACCGCGGCCGACCCGGCGCCGGCGGTGTCGACCGCCAGGACGTCCGGTGCGCCCTCCACCGGGGCGACGGTGAGGTCGGCGTCGAGGTGCCGGCGGAGCGCGGGCAGCAGGACGTCGGCGTCGCGGGCGGCGATCCGCAGGTGCTTCGCGGTGACGAGGACCGGGTGCAGACCGGCGAGGGTCGGGTCCGCGGCGACGGTGGCGAAGGTGCGGAGGGCCCCACCACTGCGCGCCCCGGTGCCGCGGGCGTTCCCGTGGGTGGCGTGGTCGGTCACGACGACGGCCCGCAGGTGGTCGGCGCTCTCCTGCTCGAGCTCGAGCCGCAGGATCTCGCCGACGGCGGTGTCCTTCGCCGCGGACGAGGCGAGCACGGTGTCGACCGGGTCCCGGCCGCGCCGGACCCCGCGGTCGGTCAGGGTGAAGCCGAAGTCGACGATGGACCGCTTGATGCGGTGCCACTGCTCGGCTCGTCCGGGATCGGGCAGCACCCGGTCGAGGGCGTACCGGGCGAGGATCCGGAGTCGTTGCTCGGCGTCCGGGGCCGTCCGGGCACCCGGGTGCACGAGGGCGAGGACGGGGTGCTCGGGACGGACCTCGGCGAGCATGCGCGCGGCGGACTCCGCGACGGCGAAGTCGGCGTCGAAGGCGCGGGCGAGCCGGGCCTCGGACGCCGTCCCGCTCGGACGGTCGCGGTCGCCGTCCTGGTCGTCGACCGGCGGCTGCAGGGTGTGCACGAGCCAGTCGACCCCGTCCGGGTCGTCGAAGGTCGTGCTCACGAGGGCCGCGAGCCGGTCCTGGTGGTCGCGGAGGAACGTGCGCTCCTCGTCCGTGGGTTCGACGAACCAGACGTGGTCGCGGTACGGGGCGAGGTTGCCCTCCTTCACCACGGCCGGCGTCGGGACCTCGTGGTCGACGTCGCCGAGCAGCGCGGTGTAGTTGTCGTGCGCGTCCCGGTCCTCGGTGGACGGCAGGGTCGCGGTGAGCCCGATGAGCAGGGGCTCTCGGCCGCTCTGGCGGATGCGTCCGGCGAGGTACGCGACCACGAGCGCCCAGTGGTCGAGCAGGTGGTGGCACTCGTCGAGCACGATGGTCTCGACGCCGTGGGCGACGAGCCGGTCGACGAGGGCTCGGGCGTTCGGGTGCAGTGCGGTCTCGAGGAGCGCGGGGTCCTCGCGGGCGAGTCGACGTCGGACCGCTCGGGAACGCCGGGCGATGCCCTTCCGGTACGCGGTCCGGTTCGCGGCCTCGAGCTCGACGAGCCACGCGGACGCACCGTCCTCGTCGCGGCCGCCCTCGACGAGTTCGCGCTGCCAGTCGGCGCGGGCGAGCTCGGTGAGGGGCTTGCCCGTCTCGAGGACCGAGAGCATCTGGTAGGTCAGCGCGGTCAGGTCACCGGGGTGCTCCGGGTCCTCGGACACGGTGACGGCCGGACCGCGGTCGTCGGTGCCGAGGGCGGCCGCCGACGCCGCCCACTGGGACCGGATCGTCGCCGTGGGCGCGAGGGCGAGCGCGCGGGCGCCGTGCCGTCCGGCGAGCAGCAGCCCGAGCAGGGTCTTGCCGGAGCCGGGCGGCGCGACGACGTGCACCGGGTCCCCCGGCACGACGGGCACCCGGTCGAGCACGTCCTGCTGGTAGCGCCGCAGTGTCCCCTGGTGGCGCCAGCCGCTGAGCGGACCGCCCCGTTCCCCCGTCGTCACCCCACGAGTCTGCCACGGCCCGTCCGGCCTGCCCGAGCGGCGGCGGGCACCACGTGCGGTCGAGCCCGGGTGTCCGGTGCGCGCGGCCTGCGCACCGACTGCGAGCGGGGTGCGTACCGTCTGCCACACCAGATCAGGGAGGGCACCATGTCCGATGTCACCACGTCCACCAACCGCTACGCCGGTTCGTCCATCCAGAAGGCCACGCTCGTCGTCGGCATCGTGTTCCTGCTCGTCGGCATCGCGGGGTTCGTCCCCGGGCTGACGACGGGTGACCTCGCGGGCGCCGGACACGAGTCGATGGGCATGCTGCTCGGCATCTTCCAGGTGTCGGTGCTGCACAACGTCGTGCACCTGCTGTTCGGCATCGTCGGGCTGCTCGCCGCCGCACGCGCGTCGGGTTCGCGGATGTACCTGGTGATCGGCGGGATCGTCTACTTCGTCCTGTGGATCTACGGCCTGTTCACCGCCGGGCACAGCTCGGGAGCGAACTTCGTGCCGCTGAACAACGCCGACAACTGGCTGCACCTGGTGCTCGCCATCGGCATGGTCGCCCTCGGCGTGGTGCTGCCGCGCGAGCGTCGCCGACCCGTCAGCGCCTGACGGACCCCGCACGGGCCTGACGCGACACCGCGTCGGACCCGGAACGACACCGCCGACGTCGCACGACGTCGGCGGTGTCGTCCTGCGTCGGGGGCATCGCGGGGCCGCCCCCGGGTCAGACCTCGGAGAACGGTTCGGCGTCGTCCAACCGCACCCGCAGCGTCGGAGCCGCCCGTCGGCGGTTCCCGCCCTTGAGCACCCGCCGGGTCGACGAGCGCCGGATCACCTCGGCCTTGAGCGTCGCGGCGACCTCGGCCCCGTGCGCGTACGGGAACCGCACGATCGCCCGGACCGTGCCGGGCAGGGCGTCGTCCTCGACCGGGACCGGGCCGAGCACCGGACCGACGACGGCGTCGCCGAGCGCTTCGACCGCCGCCGTGACGGCTTCGTCGGTGCCGGTCATCGTCGCCACCCGGACGGCCGGTGGGAAGTGGAGTTCGCGGCGGTCGGTCAGCTCGTCGTGCGCGGGTCCGTCGAGTCGCCAGAGGGCCATCGCCGACGCCAGCCGGCCGCCGATCCCGACCAGGTACACCTCGGCACCGGGGGCCGACTTCGCCGCCGCGTTCGTCCAGAAGCGCAGGACGTCCTCCTGCACGCGGAGCCCCTCGCGGGCGAGCATCTTCTCGCCGTCGAGCAGCAGCACGCAGGCGTAGCCGCCGGGCACCGACGGCTCGGCCCCGCGGGTGGCGACGACGACGGACGGGCGGGCGGGGACCTCGTCGAGCGGGCGTGAGCCGTCGGCGACGATGATCCGGGTACCGGGGAACGCCCGCCCGAGTTCCTCCGCGGTGCGCTGGGCCCCCTGGCCGACCGGCTTGACGGTGCCGTTGCCGCACGTCGGGCAGCGGAACCCGACGGCCAGTGCGCCGCAGAACCGGCACTGCGGCGTGGCGCCACGGTGCGGGCTCCCGAGCGGCCCACCGCAGACGCGGCAGTGCGCGCGTTCGCCGCACTCGGCGCAGACCAGCCCCGTGCCGAAGCCCGGGCTCGCGACCTGCACCAGGACGGCTCCGTGCTGGCTCGCCTCGCGCGCGGCACGCCAGGCGGAACTCGGGATGCGAGCCTGTGCGGCGAACCCCTCGGCCCCGGTCTGCTGCACGGTGGGGATGACCTTCGGGGTCTTCACGCGGTAGGGCACGACGTCCTGCAGCCAGTGCAGCTCGACCAGGCGCTGCACGTCGGTGCTGCGCGCGTGCGAGACGAACAGCAGAGCGGCACCCGACTGGGCGGCCCGCACCAGGGCGACGTCGCGCGTGTGGACGTAGGGCGCCCGCTGCTCGATGAACGAGGCGTCGCCGTCGTCCCACATCGCGATCAGCCCGAGCTCGGTCGCCGGCGCGTACATCGCCGTACGGTTGCCGATCGCGACCACCGGGTGCGTGCGGGCCTGCAGCAGTGCCTTCGCCCGCTGCCCGTTCGTCTGCTTGGCGTCGAACCGCACCACCCGCTCCGGTGGCAGCACGGCGAGCAGGGCACGCTCGAGGTCGACGACGTCGCGGAAGTCCGGCACGGCGATCACCGCGGACTGCTCGGCTGCCAGCGTGTGCGCGGCGGCCTGGGCGAGCGTGGCGGCCCACCCGGGGACCCAGACCGGCTCGTCCGCGTCACCCATCGCCACGGGCTGGGGCACGGCGGCGACCGCGGCGCGTCCGTGCTCCGTCACCACGGCCTCCAGGACGCCGTCGGCGTAGCCGCTGACGGGCGGGGCGGTCACCGGCGGGGGCGACCAGGTGGTGTCGCGGGCGAGCCAGGCCTTCTCCGCCCGCACCTGCCGCGGCGGCACGGCGAGCCGCAGGACGTCGGAGGCGACGCCCGCGGCCCGGTCGGCGACGGCGCGCGCGAGGGTCCAGATCTCCGGCGCCAGGGCGGGCACCGGGGACAGGACGGCTTCGACCTGGCTGAGCTCGCCCGGGTACTCACCCTCGCTGACGATCTCGACCACGTACCCGTCCGACATCCGGGCTCCGGTGCGCAGCGGCACCTTGACGCGGACCCCTGCGACGCAGTCGTCCTCGAGCTCGGCCGGCACCCGGTAGTCGAACAGACGGTCCAACTGCGGGAGCGGCGAGTCGAGGACGACGCGCGCGACGGTGGTCACGCGGTGCTTCAGACGGTCGCGGCGACGAGTCCTGCGGCGGCGCGGAGTTCCTCGACGCGGTCGAGCCGCTCCCACGTGAACCCGGGGAGCTCACGGCCGAAGTGGCCGTAGGTCGCGGTCTGCGCGTAGATCGGTCGGAGCAGGTCGAGGTCGCGGATGATCGCGGCCGGACGCAGGTCGAACACCTGGCGGATGGCTGCTTCGATCGTGGCGTCGTCCACGTGTCCGGTGCCGAACGTCTCGACGTAGAGCCCGACGGGCTTCGCACGGCCGATCGCGTAGGCGACCTGCACCTCGAGCCGGTCGGCCAGCCCCGCGGCGACCGCGTTCTTGGCGACCCAACGCAGCGCGTACGCCGCCGAACGGTCGACCTTCGACGGATCCTTGCCGCTGAACGCACCCCCGCCGTGACGGGAGGCCCCGCCGTAGGTGTCGACGATGACCTTGCGGCCGGTGAGCCCGGCGTCGCCCTGGGGTCCACCGATCTCGAAGCGACCGGTCGGGTTCACGATGACGTCGACGTGCGACGAGTCGAGGTCGACCAGGTCGAGGACCGGACGGATCACGTGCTCGGTGATCGCCGCGGTGAGTTCGTCGAGCGTGACGCTCGGCGAGTGCTGCGTGGAGAGCACGACGGTCTCGACGGTCTTCGGCACGACGCCGTCGTACCCGATGGTGACCTGGGTCTTGCCGTCCGGACGCAGGAACGACAGCTCGCCCGACTTGCGGACCGCGGCGAGGCGCTCGGCCAGGCGGTGCGCCAGCCAGATCGCGACCGGCATGTACTCGGGGGTCTCGTTCGTCGCGAAACCGAACATGATGCCCTGGTCGCCGGCACCCTGACGGTCCAGCGGGTCGACCGCACCGGTGCGGGAGTCGAGCGACTCGTCCACACCCTGCGCGATGTCGGGCGACTGGGCGCCGATCGAGACTTCGACACCACAGGTGGCGCCGTCGAACGAGACGTCCGACGAGTTGTAGCCGATCCCGGTGATGACGTCACGGACGAGCTTGGGGATCTCGACGTAGCCGGAGGTCGTGACCTCGCCGGCGACGTGCACGAGCCCGGTGGTCACCATCGTCTCGACGGCGACGCGCGCGTTCGGGTCGACCGTCAGCAGTGCGTCGAGGATGCTGTCCGAGATCTGGTCGCAGATCTTGTCGGGGTGCCCCTCGGTCACCGACTCGGACGTGAAGAGGCGGAGAGCAGCTGCAGTCACCGGGATCAGTCGGTGGGCTGCTGCTGCTTGGTGACGGTGAGCTTGTCCTCGTTGATCTCGTGGAGCGCGACGGACAGCGGCTTGTCGTCGATCGTCGAGTCGACCAGCGGTCCGACGTTGTCGAAGAGCGAGCCCTCGTGCAGGTCGGCGTAGTAGTCGTTGATCTGGCGGGCGCGCTTCGACGCGAAGATGACGAGCGCGTACTTCGACTCGACCTTGCTGAGCAGGTCGTCGATGGGCGGGTCGATGATGCCCTGGGGGTTGGCCATGGTGTCTCCTCGAAGTCAGTGCACCCGTCAGGGCGCAGAGAACAAGTCTACGACCTCACGTGCCGCGGTGCCGACATCGGAGTTCACGATCCGCACGTCGAACTCGTCCTGGGCGGCCAGCTCGACCTTCGCGGTCTCGAGGCGACGGGCCTGTTCCTCGGCGGATTCGGTCCCGCGGCCGATGAGCCGGCGCACCAGTTCCTCCCACGTCGGGGGCAACAGGAACACGAGCACCGCCTCGGGCATGGCGTCGCGGACCTGCCGGGCGCCCTGCAGGTCGATCTCGAGCATGACCTTCTCGCCCGCGTCGAGCGCACGGTCGATCGGCGGGCGCGGGGTGCCGTAGCGGTACGAGTTGTGGACGGTCGCCCACTCGAGCAGCTCGCGGTCGCGGATCATGCGGTCGAACTCGTCGTCGTCCACGAAGTAGTAGTGCACGCCGTCGACCTCGCCGGGGCGCGGCTTCCGGGTGGTGGCGGAGACGCTGAGGTTGACGTCCGGGTGATGCTGTCGGATGTGCGCGCTGACCGTGCCCTTGCCGACCGCGGTGGGTCCGGCGAGCACGACGAGCTTCGAGGCACCACGCTTGCGACCGCGGGCGGCGAGCCAGTCGGCCAGGGCTGCGCGCTGCCGGGTCCCCAGGCCACCGAGACGCTTCGACGGTGCGATCCGCAGGGAACCCATGATCGCCTCCGCTCGCGCGGGGCCGATGCCAGGCAGGCTCACCAGCAGGTCACGGACCCGCAGCGAACGTTCCGCCGACGTCGTCTCGACCAGCGAGTCGTCCCACGCGGCACGGGCGACGTCGAGCGCGGAGCGCTCCCCCGACGCGATCGCGGCCTTCACCGCGGCCCGGGCGCGTCGCGCGGCGACGGCGGCCTTCGCCGCGGCGACGCGGTCGACCTCTGGCGGGGTGCGGTGGGCGGGCAGGCCCTCGTGGTCGTCGGTCACGCTGCCGCCGCCAGTGCGGTGCGGATGCGGTCGGCGCGGTCGGCGACGAGCGCCGCGACGCCGTCCGGACCGTCGGTCAGCAGGCCGCGCGACTCGCTCACGAGCACCTGCTCGGCACGCGCTCCGTACAGCGCACGGAGGTCCTCGATGCGGGCGCCCTGGGCACCGAAGCCCGGTGCGAGGACCGGCGCGGTGCCGATCGCGTCCGCGTCGATGCCGAAGTCGTCGAGGTGAAGGGTCGCGCCGAGCACGAGCCCGACGTCGCCGAGGGCCTGATCACCCACGGACCGGTTGTCGTCTGCCACGTCCAAGACGATACCGGCCGCGACCGTCCGGCCGGTACGCGGTCCCTCGGCGAGCACCGCGGTCTGCAGCACCCGGGCCTCGGGGTTGCTCGTCGCCGCGAGCACGAAGACTCCGGCACCGTTCCGGCGCGCGACGTCGATCGTGCCCCGGAGCGAGCCGTACCCGAGGTACGGCGACACCGTCATCGCGTCGGCCGCGAACGGTCCGTCGCGCTCCAGCCACGCCAGCGCGTAGTCGTCACCGGTGGTCCCGATGTCGCCCCGTTTCACGTCGGCGACGACCAGGAGGCCCGCATCGCGTGCCCGGCGGATCGTCGCGTCGAGCGCACGGTAGCCCGCCACCCCCGCCGCCTCGAAGAAGGCGACCTGCGGCTTCACGATCGCCGCGCGGCCGGCGGCCGCGTCGACCAGGGTCGCGCCGAACGCCGTCAGGCCCTGCTCGTCGCGGGCGAGCCCCCACGCCGCCAGGGTGGCGGCGTGGGGGTCGATCCCGACGCAGAGCGGTGAACGCTCCCCCATGGCGGCCGCGAGGCGGACGCCGAAGGAGGCCGGGCCTCCCGACCGGGTCGTACCCACGCTGGCAGCCGTCACCAGGTCGCGCGCTCGAGCGCGTAGTCCTGCAGGCTGCGGACGTTGAGCGGCGAGCCGATCGTCTCGATCGCCGCGACGGCCGCACCGATCTGCGCGATCGTCGTGAACAGCGGCTTGTCCGCCGCCACCGTGGCCGCGCGGATCTCGTACCCGTCGGCACGACCGGCGGCACCCGACGGCGTGTTGATGACGATGTCGACCTCGCCCGTCGCGAGCAGGTCGACGACGCTCTCGCCACCCTGGCTGTACTTGCCGACGATCCCGACCTCGATGCCGTTGCGGCGGAGGATCTCCGCCGTGCCCTCGGTCGCGATGATCGTGAAGCCGAGCTGCTGCAGACGGTGCACCGGCAGCACGATCGCGCGCTTGTCGGTGTCGGCGACGCTCACGAAGACCGTGCCGCTGGTCGGCAGGCCGCCGTACGCGGCGTCCTGCGACTTGAGGAACGCCCGCGGGAAGTCGCGGTCGATGCCCATGACCTCGCCGGTGGAACGCATCTCGGGGCTGAGCACCGAGTCGACGACCTGGCCCTCGCGGGTGCGGAAGCGACGGAAGGGCAGCACGGCTTCCTTGACGGCGACCGGGGACTGCGCGGGCACGAACGCCCCGTCACGCTCGGGCAGCATGCCCTCGGCGACGAGCTCGGCGACCGTGGTGCCGGTCATGATGCGGGACGCCGCCTTGGCCAGCGGGATGCCGAGCGCCTTCGAGACGAAGGGCACCGTGCGGCTGGCGCGCGGGTTCGCCTCGAGGACGTAGAGCACGCCGGCGCCGATGGCGAACTGGACGTTGAGCAGGCCCTGCACGCCGATGCCGCGGGCGATCTTCTCGGTCGCGTCGACGACGCCCTGGATCTCCGCGCGGCCGAGGCCGACCGGAGGCAGGGTGCAGGCCGAGTCGCCGGAGTGGATGCCGGCCTCCTCGAGGTGCTCCATGATGCCGCCGATGTAGAGCCGCTCGCCGTCGAAGAGCGCGTCGACGTCGATCTCCACGGCGTCGTCGAGGAACCGGTCGACCAGGAGCGGGAGCTCCGGGCCGATGATGGCCTGGTCGGCCATCCGGTCGAAGTAGTCCGCGAGCGACGGGGAGTCGTACAGGATCTCCATGCCGCGGCCGCCGAGCACGAACGACGGGCGGACGAGGACGGGGTACCCGATCTCCTCGGCCACCGTGGTCGCGCTCGTCAGGTCGTGGGCCGTGCCGTTCCGTGGTGCGAGCAGACCGGCGGCGTCGAGGATGGCGGAGAACCGCCCGCGCTCCTCGGCCGAGTCGATCGCGGTCGGGCTGGTGCCGAGGATCGGGATGCCCGCAGCCTCGAGCGGCTTCGCCAGGCCCAGGGCTGTCTGGCCGCCGAGCTGCACGACGACGCCGACGAGCTCGCCGGACGCGGCCTCGGCCTCGATGACCTCGAGGACGTCCTCGGCGGTCAGCGGTTCGAAGTACAGGCGGTCCGAGGTGTCGTAGTCGGTCGACACGGTCTCGGGGTTGCAGTTGATCATGATCGTCTCGAACCCGGCCGCGCTCAGCGCGAACGACGCGTGCACGCAGGAGTAGTCGAACTCGACGCCCTGTCCGATGCGGTTCGGGCCGGAACCGAGGATGACGACCTTCTTACGGTCGCTCGGCGTGATCTCGGTCTCGGTGTCGTACGACGAGTAGTGGTACGGCGTCAGGGCGGGGAACTCACCCGCGCAGGTGTCGACCGTCTTGAAGACGGGCCGGATGCCCTGCTCGTGGCGGGTCGCCCGGACCTCGGCCTCGGTGGAGCCGCGCAGGCTCGCGATCTGGGAGTCGCTGAAGCCGTGCTCCTTCGCCCAGCGCATCGTGTCCGCGTCGAGCGTCCCGGCGGCCCGGACCTCGTCCGCGACCTCGTTGATGAGCACGATCTGGTCGATGAACCAGGGGTCGATCTTGGTGGCCTCGAAGACCTCGTCCGCGGTGGCACCCGCGACGAGGGCCTGCTGGACCGTGACGATGCGGCCGTCGGTCGGGATCGACGACTTCGCCAGCAGGGCGTCCTTGTCGAGCTCGCCCGCCGGGGTGTCCCAGTGGAAGCTCGATCCGCGCTTCTCCAGCGAGCGCAGCGACTTCTGCAGTGCCGTGGCGTAGTTCCGGCCGATGGCCATCGCCTCGCCGACGCTCTTCATCGTCGTGGTCAGGGTCGCGTCGGCGGCCGGGAACTTCTCGAACGCGAACCGCGGGGTCTTCACGACCACGTAGTCGAGCGTCGGCTCGAAGCTCGCCGGGGTGACCTTCGTGATGTCGTTCTCGATCTCGTCGAGCCGGTAGCCGATGGCGAGCTTCGCGGCGATCTTGGCGATCGGGAAGCCCGTGGCCTTCGAGGCGAGGGCCGACGAGCGGGACACGCGGGGGTTCATCTCGATGACGATGACGCGGCCGTTGGACGGGTCGACGGCGAACTGGATGTTGCAGCCACCGGTGTCGACGCCGACGCGACGGATGATGTCGATGCCGATGTTCCGCATGTTCTGGTACTCGCGGTCGGTCAGGGTCAGCGCGGGCGCGACCGTGATCGAGTCACCGGTGTGGACGCCGACCGGGTCGACGTTCTCGATGGAGCAGATGACGACGGTGTTGTCGTAGTTGTCGCGCATCAGCTCGAGCTCGTACTCCTTCCAGCCGAGGATGGACTCCTCGAGCAGGACCTCGGTCGTCGGGCTGGACTGCAGCCCGTCGCCGACGAAGCGGACGAGTTCGGCCTCGTCGTAGGCGAAGCCCGAGCCGAGGCCGCCCATGGTGAAGGACGGGCGGACGACCAGCGGGTACCCGAGGTCCTTCGCGAACTCCTTCGCCTCCTCCAGGGTGTGCGCGATGTGGCTGCGGGCGACGTCGGCACCGGACTCGAGCACGAGCTCCTTGAAGAGCTGGCGGTCCTCGCCGCGCTGGATCGCCTCGACCTTGGCACCGATGAGCTCGACGCCGTACTTGGTCAGGATGCCGGCCTCGTCGAGCGCGATGGCCGCGTTCAGGGCCGTCTGACCGCCGAGGGTCGGCAGGACGGCGTCCGGCTTCTCGATGCGGATGATCTCCTCGAGCGACGCGTTCGTGATCGGCTCGATGTAGGTCGCGTCGGCGAAGTCGGGGTCGGTCATGATCGTCGCCGGGTTCGGGTTGACCAGGATGACCCGGACGCCCTCGGCCCGGAGGACGCGGCACGCCTGGGTGCCGGAGTAGTCGAACTCGGCGGCCTGACCGATGACGATCGGGCCGGATCCGATGACGAGGACGGAGTTGATGTCTGCGCGCTTGGGCATCAGTTCGCTTCCTTGGTGATGTCTGCTGCGGGGGTCGTGGCATCGGCGGTGGCCGCGTCGAGCGGCTCCCCGTCGCGACGCTCGCGCACCATGTCCGCGAACCGGTCGAAGAGGTACATGCTGTCGTGCGGTCCGGCGGCGGCCTCGGGGTGGTACTGCACGCTGAACGCCGGCACGTCGAGCGCGCGGAGGCCCTCGACCACGTTGTCGTTGAGCGAGTAGTGCGAGACCTCGACCCGACCGAACCCGGCCGGCGACTCGAGCACCTCGCCGAGGGGCGCGTCGACCGCGAAGCCGTGGTTCTGGCTCGTGATCTCGACCTTGCCCGTGGTCGTGTCGAGCACCGGCTGGTTGATCCCGCGGTGACCGAAGGGCAGCTTGTATGTGCCGAAGCCGAGGGCGCGGCCGAGCAGCTGGTTGCCGAAGCAGATGCCGAAGAACGGCCGGCCGGTGCGCAGGCTGTCCTGCAGCAGTTCCACCTGCGCGTCCGACGCGGCGGGGTCGCCGGGGCCGTTCGAGTAGAAGAGCGCGTCCGGTGCGAGGGCTTCCAGCTCCGGCGCGGAGATGTCCTGCGGGACCACGTGCACCTCGAAGCCGCGGGCGGCGAGGTACCGGGTGGTCGAGGCCTTCACTCCGAGGTCGAGCACGGCCAGGGTGCCGATCTGCTCGCCGACGGCCGGGACGACGTAGGTCTCCGGGGTGGACACGACCGACGAGAAGCTCGCCCCGGCCATGCCGGCCTGGTCACGCACGAGCTGCTCCTGCTCGGGCGCCGGCAGCGCCGCGTCCGCACCGCTGAAGACGCCGCCCTTCATGGCGCCGGCGTCACGGATGCGACGGGTGAGTGCGCGGGTGTCGATGCCGGAGATGCCGACGATGCCGTCGCGCACCAGGTGGTCGTCGAGCGTGGCGTTCGCGCGGTGGTTCGACACCACGCGGCTGGGGTCGCGCACCACGTACCCGGCGACCCAGATCCGACGGGACTCGGGGTCCTCGTCGTTCACCCCGGTGTTGCCGATGTGCGGCGCGGTCTGCACCACGATCTGTCCGGCGTAGGAGGGGTCGGTCAGCGTCTCCTGGTAGCCGGTCATGCCGGTCGCGAAGACCACCTCGCCGAGCGTGCGCCCACGGGCGCCGTAGGCCCAGCCGTCGTACCGGGTGCCGTCTTCGAGGACCAGGACGGCCCGTTCGCGTGTCATGCTTTCTTCCCTTCGCCCGCGGTTCGCGGAGCATCGGCCGCAGTTGCCTGCGGCCCGGTCTCGGTCAGTCCCTGCAGGGCGTGCAGCGCGGCTGCGTCGCCCTCCGGGAACCGGAAGTAGGTGTCCAGGTCCGTCGCACCTGCGGCGCCGGTCGCCGTCCATCGCAGACGGACCAGTCCCCCGGGTTCGACCACTCGGTCGATCGCCCACGTGGAGCGGTCGGCGCCGCGGACCGCGTCACGCGCGATCCAGCGGTCGTCGGTACCGGCGAGGCGCATCACCACGCCGGTCGCGTGGACCGTCACCCCGCCACGGCCGCGGAACCCGAGGCCGCCTGCGGTGATGCGTTCCAACGGCTGGTCAGCGCGGGTCGTCGCGACGGTGAACCCGTCCCACGACCCGACCGCCGGTGCCAGGTCGGCCGGCACCCGGACCGGAGGCACGGCTTCCGCCTGCTTCCTGGTCCGCGTCCGCCAGGTGCGCGCCATCGCCACGAACAGGGCGGCGACCGCGAGCAGGATCACCGCGCCGAGGAGCCACCGCTGGGCGTCGCCGCTCATGCGCGCGCCCCCGTCCGGAGCGCCGCGGCGTGCGCCGCGATCGTGTCCGCGTCGACGACCCGGCCGTCGAGCACCGTCGCGTACCCCTGGTGGAAGGTCGCGACGACCCGGCCCGGCAGGGTCATGCCGAGGTACGGCGAGTTCTGCGACTGCCCGGCGAGGTCGGTGACCGCGAACGCACGGCTGGCCGACGGGTCGTAGAGCGTGATCTCGGCGGGTGCTCCCTCGGCGATGCGCTGCCCGTGCCCCTCGACCTGACCGATCCGCGCCGGCGCCTCGGACAGCACCCGGGCCACGTCGGCCCAGTCGAGCCGGCCGTCGTCGACCACGGCCGCTTGCACGACGCTCAGCGCGGATTCGAGGCCGACCATGCCGTTCGCGGCGGCGGGCCACTCGCAGCACTTCGCCTCGGCGGTGTGCGGTGCGTGGTCGGTCGCGACGATGTCGATGGTGCCGTCGGCCAGGGCCGCACGGAGTGCCTCGACGTCCTCACGGGCGCGGAGCGGCGGGTTCACCTTGTAGCGGGCGTCGTAGCCGGGCGCACCGTCGTTGCCGGCGATGAGGTCCTCGGTGAGCACGAGGTGGTGCGGGGTGACCTCGGCCGTGACGTCGATGCCGCGGGACTTCGCCCACCGGATCACCTCGACGCTGCCGGCCGTCGAGACGTGGCAGACGTGCAGGCGTGCCCCGACGTGGTCGGCGAGCAGGACGTCGCGGGCGATGATCGCCTCTTCCGCGACGGCGGGCCAGCCGGCGAGGCCGAGCTCCGAGGACAGCCGGCTCTCGTTCATCTGCGCGCCGATGGTCAACCGGGGCTCCTGGGCGTGCTGCGCGAGCACCCCGCCGAAGCCCTTGATGTACTCGAGTGCACGGCGCATGAGCAGCGGGTCGGCGACGCACGAGCCGTCGTCCGAGAAGACCCGGACCTTCGCCCGGGAGGTCGCCATCGCGCCGATCTCGGACAGGTGCGTGCCCTGCAGCCCCTGTGACACGGCACCGATCGGGCGGACCGTGACGTAGCCGGCGTCGTCACCGAGCGCCTGGACCTGCTCGACGACCCCGGCGGTGTCGGCGACGGGACTCGAGTTCGCCATGGCGTTCACGGCGGTGAACCCGCCGGCAGCCGCGGCACGCGAGCCGGTGAGGACGGTCTCGGACTCCTCGTGACCGGGCTCACGCAGGTGCGTGTGGAGGTCCACGAGGCCGGGCAGGGCGATGAGGCCGTCCGCGTCCACGGTGGTGACGCCGGCCGTGTCGAGACCGGACCCGACCGCGGTGATGCGCCCACCCTCCGTTCGGATGTCGGCGCGCGAGCCGTCGACCAGCTGCGCGCCACGGATCAGGTGAGCGGTCATGCGGCGGACTCCTTCGCGTCGGTGCCGGTGCCGGCACTGCCCGTCAGGGCGAGGTAGAGGACGGCCATCCGGACCGAGACGCCGTTCTCGACCTGCTCGACGACGGTCGAACGGGGGTCGTCGGCGGCGACGCCGGCGATCTCGAGCCCGCGGTTCATCGGACCGGGGTGCATGATCAGCGTGCGCTCGGACAGTCGCCCGAAGCGGGCCGCCGTCAGGCCCCAGTGCCGCGTGTACTCGCGCGGGTTCGGGAAGAAGGCGTCGTTCATGCGTTCCTGCTGGATGCGGAGCGTCATGACGACGTCCGGGTCCTCGGCCAGGGCGGTGTCGAGGTCGTGGTGCACCGCGGCGCCGAACGGGGTCGGGGTGGCGGGCAGCAGCGTCGGCGGCGCGGCGAAGGTCACGCTCGCCCCGAGGGTGCGGAGCAGCCACGCGTTCGACCGGGCGACCCGGCTGTGCAGCACGTCGCCGATGATCAGGACGCGCACGCCGTCGAGGCCCTGGCCGCGCGAACCGGCACCGTGCAGGCGGCGGCGCATGGTGAAGGCGTCGAGCAGTGCCTGCGTCGGGTGTTCGTGGGTGCCGTCACCGGCGTTGACCACCGGCACGTCGATCCAGTCGGCATCGGCGAGCACCCGCGGGGCGCCCGATGCACCGTGGCGCATGACGATGCCGTCGATGCCCATCGCGCCGAGGGTCTGCACGGTGTCCTTCAGGGATTCGCCCTTCGAGACGCTCGAGCCCTTCGCGGCGAAGTTCAGGACGTCGGCGGACAGGCGCTTCGCTGCGGCCTCGAACGAGATGCGCGTGCGCGTGGAGTCCTCGAAGAACAGGTTCACCACGGTCTTGCCGCGCAGGGCCGGGAGCTTCCGCACCTCGCGCGTGTTGACCTCGGCCATCTCCTCCGCGACGTCGAGGATGTGCACGGCCTGGTCGCGGGACAGGTCGGCGGTGGAGAGCAGGTGCCGCATCACGCCACCCCCTGCTCGATGAACACGGTGTCGTCGCCGTCGGTCTCGGCCAGGTGCAGGGTGACCCGCTCGTCGGACGCGGTCGGCAGGTTCTTGCCCACGTGGTCCGCGCGGATCGGCAGCTCGCGGTGGCCGCGGTCGACGAGCACGGCGAGCCGGACGGCACGCGGCCGGCCGATGCCCTGCAGCGCGTCGAGCGCGGCGCGGACCGTGCGACCGGAGTACAGCACGTCGTCGACGAGCACGACGACCTTGCCGTCGATGCCGCCGGCGGGGATCACCGTCCGGTGCGGCGCGCGACCGATGCCGTGGCCGAGGTCGTCCCGGTGCATGGTGACGTCGAGCGTGCCGACACGCTCCGTCCCGATGCCGCCGGCGGCCGAGGACCACTCCGGCTCGATGCCGGCCAGGATCCGGCCGAGGCGTTCCGCCAGGACGGCACCCCGGGTCGGGATGCCGAGGAGCACGAGGTCCGAGCCCCCGTGGTTGGCTTCGAGGATCTCGTGCGCGATGCGTGTCAGGGCACGCGTGATGTCGGGCTGTTGCAGGACCGTTCTGGTTCCCACGTCGACCCCCTTCCCCGCCTCACTGGACGGCATTAAAGGATGCTGACGTGGTCAACCCTACCGGGACTCCTGGTCTCCTGCGACCGTCCGACCGGACGGTGCGCGACCGCCGGCGACGGCCCCGAGCACGCCGTTGACGAAGCCCGCCGAGTCCTCGGTGGACAGCGACTGCGCGAGCTCGACCGCCTCGGCGATGGCGACGGCGTCGGGGACCTCCGGGTTGAACCGGAGCTCCCAGACGGCCATCCGCAGGATGCAGCGGTCGAGGACCGGCATCCGGGCGATCGACCAGCCCTGGGCGTGGTCGACGATGACGGAGTCGATCTCGTGACGGGCATCGTCGACACCGGTGACGATCTGGCGCGCGTAGTCCCAGCTCGAGGCACGCTCCGGCTGGTCCAGGTGCCGGACCGTCTCGGTGGCGAGCACGTCAGCGATCGGCAGCTCGCGCACCTCGGCCACGTACAGCATGTCGAGGGCGCGCTTGCGGGCCTTCGAACGAGCACTCATACGGTCAGCGCCTAGGAGTTGACGCGGCCGAGGAAGCTGCCGTCGCGCGTGTCGATCTTCACCAGGGTGCCGCTCTCCAGGTACAGCGGGACCTGGATGCGGTGGCCGGTCGCGATGATGGTCGCGTCCTTGGTGCCGCCGGAGGAGCGGTCGCCCTGCAGGCCGGGCTCGGTCTCGACCTCGGTGACGATCGACGTCGGGAGCTCGACGTACAGCGGGTTGCCCTCGTTCATCGCGATGGTGACCATCGCGGACTCGAGCAGGTAGTTCTTGGCGTCGCCGACCACGGTCGCGGAGACCGGGATCTGGTCGTACGTGTCGGTGTCCATGAACACGTAGGAGTCGCCGTCCTCGTAGAGGAACTGGTAGTCACGACGGTCGACGGTCGCGGTGTCGATCTTCGCGCCGGCGTTGAACGTGCGGTCGACGACCTTGCCGGAGACGACGTTCTTGAGCTTCGTGCGGACGAACGCGCCGCCCTTGCCCGGCTTGACGTGCTGGAACTCGACGACCGACCACAGCTGGCCGTCGATGATGAGAACGGCGCCGTTCTTGATGTCTGTGGTACTGGCCATGAGTCGTCGGTGTCCCGTTCGGTCGCGTTGTGAAGTGTCCTCGGGCCGCGGACGGCCCCGGACGAGTGTAGCGGACGCCCGCCTGGCGGCCGGAGCGGTGCTCGTGCGTGCCGGACGCACCGGTCCCGGGCGAGCGTCCGGCTCGCGGTCAGCGCCGCCGTCGAGCGAGCCAGGCGTCGATCGCTGCCCAGGCGAGCAGCACCACCGCCGCTCCCCCGAGGAACCCGCCCGCCACCCCGGTGGACAGGGCCGCCGTCGGTCGCGCCGGCAACGACAGGTAGACGATCGCCAGGATCCCCGCCCCCGCACCGAGCAGCACGAGCAGGATGCGCCGGATCATGCCGGACACGAGCTGCCGGTCGCGGCTGTCCGCGAAGAGCCGGATGTTCACGGTGAACCGGCCGGTCTCGATCGCCTCGCCGATGCGGTCCACCCGTCGGGGCAGCCGACGGGCAGCGGACACGACGCCGAGTAGTTCCTTCGCCGCGAGGTCCCGGAGCTTGCCCGGCCGGAGCTGGTCGGTGATCTGCTCCCGGGCGAGTCCGCGGGACTCCTCGAGCAGGTCGAACGACGGCGCGAGCGTCCGGAGCGTGCCCTCGAAGATGGCCAGGGCGCGGGCCGCGGCGACGAAGTCCGGCGGCGGCTTCAGCCGGTACCGCCCGAAGACCTCGACCGCGTCGTCCACGGTGTCGACACCGATGCGCGCACCAGGGCCGAGCTCGTCCGCGACGAAGCGGGCGATGTCCCGACGGAAGTCGGGCTCGTCGTGCGCATCGCGCACGGGTGCCATCCGCAGGACCGCATCGGCGATCCGCGACGTGTCGTCCTGCAGGTAGGCGGCCAACAGGTCCTGGACCGTGTCCCGGAGACCCGGATCGAGCCTCCCGACCGATCCGAAGTCGATCAACGCGGGCCGCCCGTCGGGCAGCACCAGGACGTTCCCCGGGTGCAGGTCCGCGTGGTACAGGCCGTCGAAGACGACCTGGCGCAGGAAGGCGCGGAGGATCGCGCGCATCGGCGCGTCGAGGTCACGCTCGGAACGCTCGGCGCGGATCGCGCTGAGCGTGTCGCCCTCCAGGAACTCCATCACGAGCACGCGCCGGCCCGACAGGTCCGGGTAGGGGTCCGGGAACCGGACCTCGTCCGGTCGCGCGCTGCGGGCCTGGGCCGCTCGCAGCGCCGTGAGGTTGCGGAGCTCGGAGACGAAGTCGACCTGCCTGATCAGGTCGTCCGCGTACTGGCCCGCGATGTCCTGCACGCCGACCTGTCGCGCCTCGGTCGACCACCGGGCCATGAACCGGACGACCCGCAGTGCGATGTCCACGTCGCGGCGCACCGCGGCGTCGATCCCCGGCCGCTGCACCTTGACGGCGACCGCGGTGCCGTCGGGCAGCCGGGCGCGGTGAACCTGCGCGATGGACGCCGCTGCGACGGGCACCGGGTCGAAGGTCGCGAAGACCCGGTCGACCGGGGCGCCGAGCTCCTGCTCGAGGAGCGCACGGACCTCGTCCGCCGGTGCCGCCGTGACGTTCCGCTGCAGGTGTGCGAGTCCCTCGGTCCACTCCTCGGGCAACAGGTCGTCTCGGGTGGAGAGCAGCTGGCCCA
The DNA here is from genome assembly GCF_031844325.1 of Curtobacterium sp. BRB10. Classification (NCBI taxonomy): domain Bacteria; kingdom Bacillati; phylum Actinomycetota; class Actinomycetes; order Micrococcales; family Microbacteriaceae; genus Curtobacterium; species Curtobacterium sp. BRB10. Next base: position 75,257 of record NZ_JAUZVA010000003.1, on the reverse strand, counting down.
TCTTCACGAACCCGCCACCGGCTTCCTCGAGCGCCCGGCGCAGGTGCTCGGCCTGGTCGCGACGCAGCTCCGCGGTGGCCGGGTCGTGCGAGAAGTCGAGACGACGGAACGGCACCAGGTGGTGGCGGCGGGCGATCGAGAGGAGTTCGGTGAAGCGCCGACCACGGGAGCGCAGGTTGCCGGTGTCGGCGTCGCGCGGGCCGGAGAGGTCGCTCAGTCGGGGTGGGGTGGGCACGCCCGCCAGTCTGCTCCCCGGTGCTGTGGCCCCGCTCCCGGCCGGCTGCGTCGCGTCGTCCTCCTGTTCCTCCACAGCCTGGAGGCGCGGTGCGGCCTCCACAGGTCGGCCGGCGCACGGCCACCCGGCGCGTTCCCTGCGCCACGCTGCCGGCATGGAGACAGCACTGGTCGCGGCGTGCATCGCCGCAGGGGCGGCGATCGTGGCGGCCGTGGTCAGCTGGTTCGGGGCGTTCCAGAACCGCCGCGCCGCGGACCGCGACCAGGCCTGGAGGCGACTCACCTGGGCGCCGCGGGCCGATCGCTCCCAGGGCGGAACACAACATTTCAAGAGCTGTCCTCGAACGGCTCATGACCGTACGGTGGGCGTCGAAGTCCGACCAGGACCTCGCACGTCGCGCCCTGCGTCGACACGTCCGCTCCGACCCCGGGATGGAGGATCCCTGATGCACCTGTTCGCACCGCTGCCGGGCCGGCCGGCCTGCAAGATCGACGGCACACCCGAAGACGACGCCGCAGTCGACGCGTGGTCGGAGGGCGCGACGGTCGACGAATGGCTCGAGTCCGAACGGACGGGCGTCGTCACCCTGTCGATGCGCGTGAAGTGGTGGTGGCGCCGGACCAGGCGGGTCCTGCGCTGACCCGTCGGGTCAGACGCCGACCTCCTGGTAGGCGGTGAAGAGCAGGTGGTCCTCGGGGCCCTCGAGCACCACGGGCTTGCCGACGCCGTCCAGGATGATGAACCGCAGCATGCCGGCACGGGCCTTCTTGTCGCGACGCATCGTGGCGAGCAGCCCCTGCCACCGTCCGACACCGTACGAGGTCGGCAGGTCGAGCGACTCGAGGATCGCCCGGTGCCGGTCGACCGTGGCGTCGTCCAGGTGCCCGGTGAGTCGCGCGAGCTCGGCGGCGAACACCATGCCGACCGACACCGCCGCCCCGTGGCGCCACTGGTACCGCTCGGCGTGCTCGATCGCGTGCCCGAGGGTGTGCCCGTAGTTCAGGATCTCGCGTCGGCCCTGCTCCGTGAAGTCGTCCGAGACGACCTCGGCCTTGAGCGCGATGGCGAGCTCGACGACCCGGCGGAACTCCGGCGTCGTCGGGTCGGTGACCCGGTCGACGTCCGCCTCGACGATGTCCAGGATCTCGGGCACGGCGATGAACCCGGCCTTCACGATCTCCGCGAACCCGGTCAGGATCTCGTTGCGGGGCAGCGTCCGGGCGAGGTCGAGGTCCACGACGACGGCGCGGGGGGCGAAGAAGGCGCCGACCAGGTTCTTGCCCTCGTTCGTGTTGATGCCCGTCTTCCCGCCGACGCTGGCGTCCACCATGCCGAGCACGCTCGTCGGGACGGCCACGTACGGCACACCGCGCAGCCAGGTCGCGGCGACGAAGCCGGCCAGGTCGGTGACGGCACCGCCACCGAGGCCGATGACCGCGTCGGTGCGGGTGAAGTCGGCCTGCCCCATGATCTGCCAGCAGAACGCCGCGACCTCGACGCGCTTGGCACCCTCGGCGTCGGGGACCTCGGCGATCAGGGCTTCGAGCCCGGCCTCGACCAGCAGCGCACGGAGCTCGTTCGCCCGGGCACCGAGCGTCGGCGAGTGCACGATGAGGACCTTGGCGACACGCGGGCCCAGGATCGCGGGCAGGGCACCGAGCAGGCCCGTGCCGACGGCCACCGTGTAGCCGTCGTCACCGCCGACCCGGATCTCGGTGGTCCCGGCGGGCAGGGTCGACTCGGTCACGGTGCTCCTTCGGTGCTGGTGGTGCTGGTGGTCGTGCTGCCGGGCGCGGTGGTGCTGCCGGGCGCGGCGGTGCCGCCGCGCTCGGTGGTGCCGCCGCGCTCGGTGGTGCCGCCGCGCTCGCTGGTACCGGCGTCGCTGCGCAGCCACGTGACGACCTCGTCGACCACGCGGGACATCGGCCGGCGCGACGTGTCGACCACGACGTGCGCGAGCTCGGCGTAGGTCGCCGCTCGCTCGTCCATGATCGTCTGCCAGGCGTCGATCCCGCCGTTCGCCAACAGTGGCCGGTCGGACCCGGCGATCCGGTCGGCGACGGCTTCGGGCGAGACGGTGAGCAGGACGATGCGCGCCCCGCCCAGGGCCTGCCGGGTGTCCGCGTGGGTGACGGCTCCCCCGCCCACGGCGATCACGCCGCCGGTGGCCAGCGCTGCTCGGACCGCCTGGGCCTCGAGCGCGCGGAACGCCGGCTCACCGCGGTCGGCGAAGATCCCGGGGATCGGCCCGTGCTCGCGCACGATGACCCGGTCGGTGTCCGTGAACGGGACGCCGAGGGCCTTCGCCACCCGCTTGCCGACGCTCGACTTGCCGGCGCCCATCGGGCCGATGACGACCACGGGCGCGTCGGCGCGTCGGACGTCGGTGCTCACAGGTCGGTCGACGTCGCCGACGGCTCGGTCCGGCGCGTGCGCAGGGTCTCCGGGATCGCCGCGAGGTAGGCGTCGAGGTTGCGCTTCGTCTCGACGACGTTGTCGCCGCCGAACTTCTCGAGCACCGCGTCGGCGAGCACCAGGGCCACCATCGCCTCGGCCACGACACCCGCAGCCGGTACGGCGCAGACGTCCGAGCGCTGGTGGTGCGCCGAGGCGTCCTCGCCGGAGACGACGTCCACCGTGTGCAGGGCGTGCGGGATGGTCGCGATCGGCTTCATCCCGGCGCGGACCCGCAGCACGGTGCCCGTGGACATCCCGCCCTCGGTCCCGCCGGCGCGGTCGCTCGTGCGGTAGATCTCGCCGTCCTCGCGGTACAGCTCGTCGTGCGCGGCGGAGCCCCGGCGTCCGGCGGTCGCGAAGCCGTCACCGACCTCGACCCCCTTGATGGCCTGGATCCCCATGATCGCCGCGGCGAGGCGAGCGTCGAGCCGGCGGTCCCAGTGGACGTGCGAGCCGAGGCCCGGCGGGACGCCGTAGAACAGCACCTCGACGACGCCGCCGAGGGTGTCGCCGTCCTTCTTCGCGGCCTCGACCTCGGTGACCATGCGTGCGGAGGTCTCGGCGTCGAAGCACCGCAGCTGGTCCTCGTCGAGGCGGTCGACGTCGTCGGGCAGCGGCAGGTCCGTTCCGTCGGGGACCCGGACGGTCCCGACCTGCAGCGTGTGCGCCACCGAGCGGATGCCGAGTTCGGCCAGGAACGACTTGGCGACGGCGCCGAGCGCCACGCGTGCGGCGGTCTCGCGGGCGCTCGCACGCTCCAGGATCGGGCGCGCTTCGTCGAAGCCGTACTTCTGCATGCCGACCAGGTCGGCGTGCCCCGGTCGCGGTCGGGTGAGCGGGGCGCTCCGACCGCGGGACATCTCGGTGGACTCGATGGGCTCGGGGTTCATGACCTCGACCCACTTCGGCCACTCGGTGTTGCCGATACGGATCGCGATCGGGCTGCCGAGCGAGTAGCCGTGCCGGACACCGCCGGACACGTGCAGCTCGTCCTGCTCGAACTTCATCCGCGAGCCACGGCCGTAGCCGAGCTTACGGCGCGCGAGATCGGCACGGATGGACTCGAACGACACCGGGACGCCCGCGGGCAGGCCCTCGAGCATGGCGATCAGTTCGGGTCCGTGGGACTCACCAGCAGTCAACCAACGAAGCATGCCGCAATCCTCCCACAGCGTTCGTCCGTGCGACGTCGTCGCCTACTGGTAGTCGGGGTGCGCCCGCAGCCAGGACCGGAACTGCTCGACCGCCACCAGGTGCTGGTCGTAGGTGTCCGAGAAGACCGTCTTGCCCGACTCCAGGTCGACCGTCACGAAGTACAGCCACTTGCCGGTGGCCGGAGCCGTGACCGCCTTGATCGCGATGTCACCCGGGTTGGAGATCGGTGCCGGCGGCAGCCCCTCGTGCACGTAGGTGTTGTACTCGTTCGACGCGTCCGCTCGCTCGGCGTCCGTGGTCGTCACGGTGTGCGTGTTGCCCGTGCCGTAGGCGACCGTGGCGTCGGACTGCAGCTTCATGCCCTGGTCGAGGCGGTTCTGGAACACGCGGGCGACCTTGGGGTAGTCGGCTGCGAGACCGGCTTCCTTCTGCACCAGCGACGCGAAGACGATCGTGCGCTCCTGGTCGGCCTCCTTGACGCCGGCGGCGGCCAGGTGCTCCTTCATGGTGTCGACCATCGACCCGAAGTACTGCTCGGCGGTCCAGCCCGGGTTGATCGGGTAGGTCGCGGGGAAGAGCCAGCCCTCGAGCGTCGTGACACCGGACGGCAGGTCGTACGCGGAAAGGTCCTTCGCGGCCGCGTCGACCTGCTTCTCGGTCAGGCCGGCCTTCGAGACCATCCCGGCCTTGATGTCGGCGAGTGCGGTGCCCTCCGGGATGACGATCGACGCCTGGACCCGGTTGTCCTTGTCCTGCAGGGCCGCGAGCGCGGACTTCGAACTCATCTGCTTCTTCAGGGCGTACGAGCCGGGCTGGAACTGCACGTCCGGCGAGGCCAGCAGGAGCTTGTAGAACACCTTCGAGTCCTTGACGACGCCGCTGCGCTGCAGCGTCGCGGCGACGTTCTCGCCGATGTCGCCCTGCTTGATGGTGATGGTCACCTTCGAGGTGCCGTCGCCGGTGTAGTCGTCGGGCTCCTGCGCGCCGCTGATCGCCGCGACGAGCTGCTGGATCTTGGGTGCGGCGAAGGTGTACGCCCCGACCCCGACAGCGAGCACGACCGCGACGATGACGAGCCCCGCGACGAGCGGTCCGCGACGGCGCTTCGGCCGTGGCTCCCGGGGCGGCCTGGAGGCGCGTCCTCCGCCGCCTCGTCCCCCGCGTCCGCCGCCTCCCGCGGCACCACCGCCGCCGGTCGCGTCAGCGTCGTCCGTCCCGTCCGCGCCGGAGCCGCCGGCCGCGGCGGTCGCCGCGGACTCGGTCGGCAGCTCGCCGGTCAGCAGTGCGGCGACCTCGGGGTGGAGGTCTTCCGGGCGGGTTGCGATCGGTGCGTCTGCGGGGGACGCCGGGCGTTCGTCGCGTGCGACCGCCGGCGCGGCGGTGGTCCGTTCGGCAGCCGACGCCTCGTCGGTCGCTGCGACGCGGGCTCGTTCGGCCTCGAGGGCACGGGCTTCGCGTCGGGACATCGGAGGCGCCGGCGGTGGGGTCACCCGACCAGCGTCGTCGCGGTCACCGGTGCCTGTCGTGCGGTCGGAAGTCGCCTTCCGCCGCTCGGCGTCGTTGCCGGGCGCGATGATCGCGTTCCAGTCCAGATCGTCTGCCAACGTCCTCGGTCTCTCGGTCGGGAACTCCACCTGGGCACCGTCGTCCTCGCAGCTGACGACGAGAGCACCCATGTGCGGTAACGGGCAGCCCTGTCAGGGAAGCGTGGTGCCCGGAGGGGCACCGGCACTGCGCTCGTGGTCGAGCGCGTGTTGCAGAATGATAACAGCGGCTGCTTGGTCGATCACGGCGCGGGACTTCTTCGTGTTCTTGCCGGCCTGGTGCAGCCCTCGCTGGGCGGTCACGGTCGACAACCGTTCGTCGACCAGGCGCACCGGTCGACGCGCCGCGATCCGGGCGGCGAAGACGCGGGCGTCCTCGGTCGACGCCGTGTCCCCACCAGACATCGACAGCGGCAGTCCGACGACGACCTCGAGCACGTCGTACTCGTCCGCGAGCTCGAGGATGCGCCGGAGGTCCTTCGAGTCGTCACGACGGACGGTCTCGACCGGCGTCGCCAGCAGGCCGTCGCGGTCGCACACGGCGACCCCGATCCGGGCGCGTCCGACGTCGACGCCGAGCCGCCGCCCGGACCGGATGCCCACCGTCAGCCCGCGAGCCGTGCGGTCACGGCCCGCAGCGCCGCGGGGAGCGCTGCGGCGTCGGTCCCGCCGCCCTGCGCCAGGTCCGGCTTGCCGCCGCCGCCGCCACCGAGCACGCCGGCGGCCTCCTTCGCGAGGGGGCCCGCCTGCACGCCCGCAGCACGGGCGGCGTCGTTGGTCGCGACGATCACGATCGGCTTGCCGCCCACGACGGCCCCGAGCACGACGACGGCCGCGCCGTCACCGAGCTGGCCCCGCACGCCGGTGGCGAGCGAGCGCAGGTCGTCGCCGGACTGCAGGCCGTCGACCGTCTCGGCGACCACGGTGGTGGCGCCGACGGTCGTGGCGTTGCGGGCGATGGCGGGCACGCGCTGCTGCAGGTTCGCCGACTCGTACTCGGCGAGCTTCTTCTGGGCGGACCGGAGGTCCTCCATCAGGTTCTGCACGCGGGACGGCAGGTCGGCACGGGGAGCCTTGAGCGCGCTGGAGAGCTGCGACACGATCGTGCGCTCGACGGCGAGGTCGCGGAACCCCTCGAGACCGACCAGCGCCTCGACGCGGCGGTTCGTCGAACCGACGCTCGACTCCCCCACCAGGTTGACGAGCCCGATCTGCGCGCTCGAGGCGACGTGTGTGCCACCGCAGAGCTCGCGGGACCACGGGCCGCCGATGTCGACCATGCGGACCTCGGCGCCGTACTTCTCGCCGAACAGGGCCTGCGCCCCGAGGGCCTTCGCCTCGTCGATGGGCAGGATGCGCGTGGAGACCTCGAGGTCGGTGCGGATCGCGGTGTTCACGACCTCCTCGATCTCGGACCGCGTCTCGAGCGAGACCGGCTGCGACCACGAGAAGTCGAGGCGCATGTAGCCGGACTTGTTGTACGACCCGGCCTGCAGCGCCTCCGGTCCGAGGATGTCGCGGAGTGCCGCGTTGACCAGGTGCGTCGCGGAGTGCGCCTGGGTCGCACCGCGGCGGTACTCCGCGTCGACGACGGTGCTCGCGGCGTCGCCGACACCGACCTCGCCGGAGCGGACCTGCACGGTGTGGCTCCACAGTCCGGAGACCGGTCGCTGAACGTCGAGGACCTCGAGGTCGAACCCGTTGCCGACGATCGACCCCTGGTCGGCGTCCTGGCCGCCCGACTCGGCGTACAGGGAGGTCTCGCCGAGGATGACCTCGGCGATGTCACCAGCGACCGCACGGTCGACGCTCACACCGCCGACGATGATGCCGAGCACGCGCGTCTCGGCCTCGAGGGTGTCGTAGCCGAGGAACGTGGTCTCGCCCTCGGCCCGGAACGCGCTGTACACGCTCAGGTCAGCGATCGCGGTCTTCTTGCTCTTCGCGTCGGCCTTCGCCCGGGCACGCTGCTCGGACATCAGGGTCTCGAACGCCGTACGGTCGACGTGGACCCCGGCTTCCTCGGCCATCTCCATCGTCAGGTCGATGGGGAACCCGAAGGTGTCGTGCAGCAGGAACGCCGTGTCGCCGCCGATGGACGGGGCGCCGTCCTGCTTCGCACGTTCGACGGCGACGTCGAGGATCGTCGTGCCCTGCGCCAGGGTCCGGAGGAAGGTCTCTTCTTCCGCGTAGGCGATGCGGGAGATCCGGTCGTAGTCGGACGCCACCTCGGGGTAGGCGTCGCGCATGGCATCGCGGGACGCCGGGAAGAGCTCGGGGAACGTGGGCGCCTCGACACCGAGCAGGCGCATCGCGCGGACGGTGCGACGGAGCAGACGACGCAGGATGTACCCGCGGCCCTCGTTCGACGGGCTCACGCCGTCGGCGATGAGCATCAGCGAGGAACGGACGTGGTCGGCGATGACGCGCATCCGCACGTCGTCCTCGTGCACGGCGCCGTAGCGTCGGCCGGAGATCTCGGCCGCGCGGTCGAGCACCGGGCGTACCTGGTCGATCTCGTACATGTTGTCGACGCCCTGCTTGATGAAGGCGACGCGCTCGAGCCCCATGCCGGTGTCGATGTTCTTGTTCGGCAGCTCGCCGGTGATCTCGAAGTCGTACTTCGACCGCACGTCGGCGATCTGGTACTGCATGAAGACGAGGTTCCAGATCTCGACGTAGCGGTCGTCGTCCGTCGCCGGGCCGCCGTCGATGCCGTACTCGGGGCCACGGTCGAAGAAGATCTCCGAGCAGGGACCCGCGGGGCCGGGCTGTCCGGTCGACCAGTAGTTGGTGTCCTTGCCGAGGCGCTGGATCCGTTCGTCGGGCAGCGAGGAGTGCTGCTTCCAGAAGCCGATCGCCTCGTCGTCCTCTTCGTAGACGGTGACCCAGAGGTCATCGGGCGAGAAGCCGAGTCCGCCCTCGGTCTCGGGCTTGGTCAGGAACTCCCAGGCGAACTGGATCGCCTGCTCCTTGAAGTAGTCGCCGAACGAGAAGTTGCCGTTCATCTGGAAGAACGTGCCGTGGCGCGGGGTCTTGCCGACCTCTTCGATGTCGTTCGTACGGATGCACTTCTGCACGCTCGTCGCCCGCGGGAACGGCGCCGGGATGAGACCGGTCAGGTACGGGATGAACGGCACCATGCCGGCGACCGTGAAGAGGAGCGACGGGTCGTCCGAGACGAGGGACGCGGACGGGACGACGGTGTGGCCGCGGTCACCGAAGTACTGGAGCCAACGGCGGCGGATCTCTGCGGTCTGCATGGTGCTTCCTGGGTTCAGGTCGTGGGTGGAGGAGGGTCGTGGCTGCTCGGTCGGAGCGCTCAGACGTCGGTACGGAGCTCGGCCTCGCGCGACCGGTAGCCGTCCGCGACGGCACCCGTGAAGGCCTTCGTCTTGGCGTTCACCTCGGCGAAGAGCCGGGCACCACCGGAGGTCTGGGCGACCCGGTGTGCGACGGCGAACCCGATGACGATGCCGACGGCGACGAAGAACAGCTGCTTCACGGTGCCTCTCCCTCTGTGCACCCGGGCGGTGCATGCCCCGACAAGCTTAGTCGCCGGTGCCGGAACGCCGAACGGCGGGTCGCCCTCGAGAGGACGACCCGCCGTTCGGGTGTGATCAGTGGATCAGCGAGCTGCGTAGTACTCGACGACGAGCTGCACTTCACAGGTCACGGGGACCTCGGCGCGCTTCGGGCGACGCACGAGGCGGGCCTGGAGCTTCTCGATCTCGACCTCGAGGTAGCCCGGGACCTTCGGGAGGACTTCCTGGTGGCCACCGGCAGCGGCGACCTGGAAGGGCTCCATCGATTCGGACTTCGCCTTGACGTGGATCAGCTGGCCCTCCTTGACGCGGAAGGAGGGACGGTCGACGAGCTTGCCGTCGACCAGGATGTGGCGGTGCACGATCAGCTGACGGGCCTGCGCGGTGGTGCGGGCGAAGCCGGCACGGACCACGAGGGCGTCGAGGCGCTGCTCGAGGAGCTCGACCAGGTTCTCACCGGTCAGGCCCTTCGTCTTGCGGGCCTCTTCGAAGACGATGCGGAGCTGCTTCTCGCGGATGCCGTACTGGGCGCGCAGACGCTGCTTCTCACGGAGACGGACGGCGTAGTCGCTGTCCGCACGACGGCGCGTACGGCCGTGCTCACCGGGCCCGTAGGGGCGCTTCTCGAGGTAACGGGCAGCCTTCGGCGTCAGCGGGATGCCGAGTGCGCGCGACAGGCGGGTCTTGCTGCGGGTACGTGACTTGGTAGACACAGGGTCCTTTTCTCTGTTCGAACTGAATACTCACCGGAGGCCGGGCACGCGAGTGCCGGTGGCCCCGACGACGGGATCCAGAGGGATGAGCCTGTGGGATCGGACGGCTACAGTCCGAACCTCTGCCCCCGTACCACCGGAGTGGCACTCTGTCCTCGACGCAGCCGTGCTCGAGGACCAGGACGTAGGCCCGCCAATGCTAGCAGCATCGGGGCGAGCGCAGAAGCACCGCCACTAGTGTCCGCGTGTGATCTTCCGGAGTCGTTCGAGCCGGGGTCCGACCTCGCGCTCGTAGCCGTTCGCCGTCGGCGTGTAGTACTCGGTGCCCTCGAGGGCGTCGGGCAGGTACTGCTGCTCGGCGACCCCGTGCTCGGCGTCGTGCGAGTAGACGTACCCCTTGCCGTGCCCGAGGCGCTTCGCCCCGGCGTAGTGCGCGTCGCGCAGGTGCATCGGGACCGTGCCCATGCGCCCCGCCTTGACGTCGGCCATCGCCTGGTTCACGCCGTTGTAGGCGGCGTTCGACTTCGGCGCCGTCGCCAGGTACACGACGGCCTCGGCCAGCGGGATCCGTCCCTCGGGCATCCCGATGAGCTGCACGGCCTGGGCCGCGGCGACCGCGATGGGCAGCGCCTGCGGGTCGGCCATGCCGATGTCCTCGGACGCGGAGATGATGATGCGCCGCGCGATGAACCGGGAGTCCTCGCCCGCCTCGATCATCCGGGCGAGGTAGTGCAGGGCGGCGTCGACGTCGCTCCCCCGCACGGACTTGATGAACGCACTGATGACGTCGTAGTGCTCGTCGCCCTGTCGGTCGTAGCGCAGCAGGGCCCGGTCGACCGCGGCCGCGACGGTGTCGGCGTCGACGACGGGCACGGTCTCGTCGTCCTCGTCCTGCGCGGCGGTGGCCGACGCCGCCGCGGCCTCGAGCGCGGTGAGCGCACGTCGGGCGTCGCCGGACGCGAGCCGGATGATCGCGGTGCGCGCTTCGTCTCCGAGGACGACGGCACCGCCGAGCCCGCGGGGGTCCTCCACCGCGCGGTCGACGAGCATGCCGAGGTCGGGGTCGGTGAGCGGTTTGAGCGTCAGGAGCAGCGAACGGGACAGCAGCGGCGAGATGACCGAGAACGACGGGTTCTCGGTGGTGGCCGCGATCAGGATCACCCACCCGTTCTCGACCCCGGGCAGCAGCGCGTCCTGCTGGGCCTTGCTGAACCGGTGGATCTCGTCGAGGAACAGCACCGTGGTCGACCCGTACAGGTCACGGTGGGTCAGGGCCTTCTCCATGACCTCGCGCACGTCCTTCACGCCGGCGGTCACGGCGGAGAGCTCGACGAACTCGCGACCGGACTGCCGGGCGATGGCCTGTGCCAGCGTGGTCTTGCCGGTGCCGGGTGGGCCCCACAGGATCACGGAGACCCCGCCGGGGTTCTCACGCGTGCCGGTGGCGAGCTGCACCAGGGGCGAACCCCGGCCGAGCAGGTGCTGCTGACCGGCGACCTCGTCGAGGCTGGTGGGGCGCATCCGGACGGCGAGCGGGACGGAACCCTGCGCGAGACCGGCGCGACCACCCGTGGTGGGCGCGTGCATTCCCGAACGATCCGCTGCCATCCTGCAATCGTAGGCCGGTCCACCGACGCAGGCCGCGCCTCCCGCCAGGTGGTGGTGACCGTTCGGCTACGCTCGTTGCACACTGCGACGAGAGGGCAGACCAGCACCGTGGCACCGAAGAACCCAGCGCGTGACAACCGCGAGGCGCGCGAGCGCCTCCGCCTCTACCAGGCCCGCCAGGGCCTCCACGAGCGGCAGCGACGCCGCCGCGTGCGGGACAACCTGATCGGCGCCGGTGCCCTCGTCCTCGTCGCGGCCCTCGCCACCGGGTCGCAGCTCGCCTTCGCCGGGTCGCGGGGCACGGACGCCCCGTCCCCGACCGCTTCCGCGTCGTCGTCGGCCACGCCGTCGGCCAGCGCCACGGCAGGCAACACCGGCGACGTGCCGAGCAAGTCGATCGCGAAGGGCACGACCTGGACCGGCACCCTCACGCTCAACAAGAGCATCGACCTCGGCATCGAGCTGGACGGTGCGAAGGCGCCGCAGGCCACGAGCGTCGAGATCTCGCTGATCCGTGAGCAGTTCTACAACGGCACCACGTGCCACCGGCTCGCCGACAGCGACGGGCTGAAGTTCCTGCAGTGCGGCTCCGCGAACGGCGACGGCACCGGCGACGCCGGCTTCGAGTACGGCCCGCTGGAGAACGTGCCGGAGGACGGCGTCTACGAGAAGGGCACGATCGCGATCGCGCGGTCGGACTCCCCGTACTCGCAGTCGACGCAGTTCTTCATCGTCTACGGGGACACCACACTCGACGGCTCCACGGGGGGCTACACGGTCGTCGGCAAGGTCACGAGCGGTCTGTCCGAGCTCGAGTCGAAGGTCGCCTCGAAGGGCATCGCGTCCCCCGGCAGCGACGGCACCGGTGAGCCGGAGGTGGCGACGAAGATCACCGACGCGACCATCGCGGAGCAGGAGTAGTCCACAACCCGTCGCACCGGTCGGGCGGCGGAGCCCGTCCGTGCAATAGGCTGACGACCTGACCGTGCCGACGGTGACGTCGGCGATGCACGACCACGATCGAGGCGAGACCTGTGGGATCTGACGAAGCAACGACCTGGGGGCGGGTCGACGAGAACGGGACCGTGTACGTCCGGTACGAAGAGACCGAACGTGCTGTCGGTGAGTACCCGGACGCCACCCCCGAAGAAGCCCTCGCCTACTTCGCACGGAAGTACGCCGACCTCGAGGGGCAGGTGAAGATCGCCGAGCAGCGCGTCCAGCGCGGCGCGTCGGCGAACGACGTCGCCCGGACGGTCGAGCACCTGACCGCGCTGGTCGCCGACGCGCGGGTGGTGGGTGACATCAAGTCGCTCGAGACCCGCGTGGGCGCACTCGCCGAGCAGCTCGGCTCGCTCACCAAGGAGCAGGCGGAGCAGGCGCAGCAGGCCCTGCAGGACGCTCTGGCGCACCGCACCGCCCTGGTGGAGGAAGCCGAGGCACTCGCCGCGGTGGACCCCGCACGCGCGCAGTGGAAGCAGATCACGGCGCAGCTCGACGACGTGTTCGCGCGCTGGCAGCAGCACCAGCACGACGGACCGCGGATCCCCAAGAACGAGGCGAACGACCTGTGGAAGCGGTTCCGCGCGGCGCGGTCCACCGTCGACCAGCACCGTCGTGCCTTCTACTCCGAGCTGGACGCACAGCACCGTGACGCCCGGACCCGCAAGCAGGAGCTCGTGGCGCAGGCCGAGGCCCTCGCGCCCCGCGGTTCCGATGCGATCCCGGACTACCGCCAGCTGCTCGACGACTGGAAGAACGCCGGGCGTGCCGGCAAGCGTCACGACGACGCACTCTGGGCGCGCTTCAAGGCCGCCGGAGACGTGCTGTTCGAGCAGCGCCACGCCGAGAGCGCAGCCGAGAACGAAGAGTTCTCCGCCAACCTCGAGGCGAAGCAGGCCCTGCTGACCGAGGCTGAGCCGCTCCTGCAGGCGACCGACCGGGTCGCCGCGCGCAAGACCCTCACCGGCATCCAGCGCCGATGGGACGAGATCGGCAAGGTCCCCCGCGGGGACGTCCGTCGGGTCGAGGACCGGCTGCGTGCCGTCGAGGACCACGTCCGTGGGCTCGAGGACGCGCACTGGAAGGAATCGAACCCGGAGCGCAAGGCCCGTCAGAACGGCCTCGCGAGCCAGCTCGAAGACGCGATCGGCAAGCTCCAGTCCGAACTTGCCGCGGCTCAGGCCACCGGCGACGCCCGGAAGATCAAGGACGCGCAGGAAGCCCTCGACGCGCGCAAGATCTGGCTCGACGCCCTGGGCGGCTGAGCCTCGCACCACGAACGACGCCCCCGTGACCGATCGGTCACGGGGGCGTCGTTCGTACGGGGGAACCAGCAGGCGAACCGAGTTGGCGAGCTCGGCAGGTCAGACCGGCGCGGGCAGTCCGAGCAGCAGCCGGATGTCGAGGTCGTCCTGCCGCATCTGTGCGGCGAGCTCGTCCATCGACGAGAACTTCACCATGCCGCGCACGTACGACACGAAGAGCACCGAGATCCGATCGCCGTACAGGTCGATGTCGACGTCGAGCAGGTGCGCCTCGATCTGCTTCGCCGGGACGCCCTCGAACGTCGGATTGTTGCCGACCGACACCGCTGCCGGGTAGACCGTGCCGTTGTGCAGCACCCGGGCGGCGTAGACGCCGTCGGCGGGGACGAAGCCCTCGCACGCCGGATCGAGGTTCGCGGTGGGGTAGCCCATCGCCCGGCCGCGTTGGTTGCCGTGCACCACGACGCTCCGCACGGCGTGTTCCCGCCCGAGGAGTCGAGCGGCCTCGGCCACGCGGCCCTCGCCCAGGAGCTCACGGATCCAGGTGGAGGACACCCGTCGCTCACCGTCGGGTCGGACGTCGTCGATGAGGTCCACGTCATCGATGAGCTCGACGGTGAAGCCGTGCTGCTCCCCGAGGGCACGCAGCAGCGCGACGTCACCGGCGCCCTTCGCACCGAAGCGGAAGTCGCTGCCGACGAAGACGAGCCGGGCGTGCAGCGTGTCGACGAGGATCTCGGACACGAACGCCTCGGGCGACTTCGACTGCAGTTCCTCGTCGAAGCGGAGCAGCAGGGTCGCGTCGACCCCGGCGTCCTCGAGCAGTTCGCGGCGCTGCGCGGTGCTCGTCAGGGCGGGCGGGACGTGCGGCGGGTCGATGACGTTGAGCGGGTGGCGGTCGAACGTGACGACGGTCGCCACGAGGTCGTGCTCGCGGGCGGCGCGCTCGAGGTGCGCGATGACGGCTCGGTGCCCGACGTGCACGCCGTCGAACTTGCCGATGGTGACGGCGCTCGGCCCGAACCCGTCCGCCACGTCGGCGGTGTCCTCGTAGAACTGCACGGTGGCTCCTACTCGCTCGCCGGGGCGGTGGTGGAGGACGCAGCCGGCGCCGACGGCTCGGTGCCCGCGGTGCGGTGGTGCTTGCGGAGCCACCAGAGCCCGGCGATCGGCAGCACGAGCGGCGCGAAGGCGTAGCCCAACCCGTAGTAGGACCAGATGGTGTCGTCCGGGAACAGCTGGCGGTCGAACAGCGACAGCGTGCCGATGACGAGCACGCCGGTCATCTCGAACACGATCGTGACGCAGGCGACCCGGTACCAGAACCGGCCGGGCACGATGAGGGCGATCATGGCGACGATGTAGACGACGGCAGCGACGGCACTGAGCGTGTAGGCGAACGGCGCGAACGAGAACTTCTCGATGATCTGCACGACGCTGCGACCGGTCGCCGCCAGCGCGAGGATGCCGTACACGGCGATGAGGACGCGGCCGATGCCGGTCGCGAGTGAGGATCTGGTCGCCATTGCACCGATTCTACCGACGCGCGGCCGCGCGCATGACCTCCGGCGTCAGTTCAGCGCGAACCAGATCTGGTACATCCGGTAGACCATCACCGCGACGGTGAAGGCCCCGGCACCGAGCACCACGGTGCTCCACTTCGTGCGGTCGATCAGTGCCCACACGACCGCGGCCGGTGGGACGAGCAGCACCGAGACGGCGTACACGCCGAACTCGAGCGCGTTGCCGTCGGGCGGACTGCCCGTCGCCGGGAGCACGATCGAGATGACGCCCTGCACCAGGAGCAGCAGCTCGATGAGCACGAGGGCGCCGACGGTGTAGTCGTTCGGCTTCCACCCGATGAACCCCACGACGACCGCGAAGAGACCCACCACCACGGCGAGCACCAGCTGCACCCACATGAACCACTCGATCACGCGCGCGCTCCGGTCTGCGAGGAGGACGACGCCCCGGGCGTCGGGAAGTTCGTGATGACGCGGAGCAGTCCGCGGCGGACGGAGACGAGGCCGACCAGCCGGTCGTCGGACGCGGCGACCGCGGCGACCGGACCATCCGAGTCGGGGTGCTCGGCCGCCACGCGCTTGCCGTCGGTGAGGTCCTTCGCCGAGGCTGCGTCGAGGGTCACGGACGAGAAGAGTCGCCGGGCGACGTCCGCCGGACGCGCGAGCGCCGCGCGGACGTCGACGGTGTCGTCCTCGAGGTCGATGGCGTCGTGCACGTCGAACGGTCCGACGCGGGTCCGACGGAGGGCGACGAGGTGCGCCCCGGTGCCGAGGGCCGCGCCGACGTCACGGGCGAGCGCGCGGACGTAGGTGCCCGACGAGCAGGTCACGACGATGTCCAGGTCCACCACGGCGACGTCGGTGCCGTCGACGGCGACGGTCCGCTCGTTCCGCGTCGTGACGTCGAACTGCGAGACGGTCACCGTGCGGGACTTCAGCTCCACCGCCTCGCCCTTGCGCGCCAGGTCGTACGCACGGCGCCCGTCGACCTTGATCGCACTGACCGTGGAGGGGACCTGGTCGATCACGCCCCGCTGTGCTGCGACGGCGGTCTCGACGGCGTGGTCCGAGACGTCGGCACCGGCCACACCGACAGCGGCCGTCGGCGTGCCGTCGGCGTCGTCAGAATCCGTCGAGACGCCGAGCCGGATGGTCGCCGTGTAGGTCTTGTCGAGGCCCACCAGGTGCGTCAGCAACCGCGTGGACGGCCCGACGCCGAGCAGCAGCAGCCCGGTGGCCATGGGGTCGAGCGTGCCGGCATGGCCGACCTTCTTCAGGCCGAGGCGCCGACGGGCGATGGAGACCACCCGGTGGCTGGAGATCCCCTGTGGTTTGTCGACGAGGAGGATGCCGTCCGGCGCGGTTTCGAGCACCAGGCGAGATTACCAGCGCCGGTCAGCAGGCGTCGTTCCACTCGCGACGGGGGTGCTCGGGATCGGTGACGTCGAGCACCGCGGAGGCCGCGATCTTCACGTCGGCACGGCGCTCGAGCCGGCCGGACTCCTGCTCCACCCACAGCGACCAGCGCCACAGGGTACGCACCCCGGGGGCCAGGACACCCCGTCCGTGCACGATCAGGACACCGTCACCGGCCCCGGTCGTGCGGAAGGGCGTCACCAGGTCGGACCGCAGCGTGTCCTGGTCGGCGGACGGTGCGGCGGCCGCCATCGCGGAGACCCCGTGCTGCTCGAAACCGGTGACGAGCGCGGCCGCGACCCGCTCGAGGTCGGTGCCGTCCTGCCCGTCGACGCCGATGACGGTGCGGTTCGTGCCGACCTGCGCGATCGCCTCTGCAGCGATCGCAGCCATCGTGTCGGTCTCTTCGGGTGCCCAGCGTGCCATGCGTCCACCGTAGGCTGTCGAGGTGAACGCGAGTCGGGCCTCCAGACCGGATGTGGACAACCCGACCGCGCGACGCGGTGTGCAGGAGCCGGCCACGCCGGAACGGCCAGACATCGCGACCCCGCTGATCACATGGTTCCGGCAGCAGGCGCGGGACCTCCCGTGGCGCCGCCCCGGCTTCCCCGCGTGGGGGACGCTCGTCAGCGAGATCATGCTGCAGCAGACGCAGGTCGCGCGCGTGGTCCCCCGTCTGGAGGCGTGGCTCACCCGGTGGCCGACGCCTCGCGACCTCGCGGACTCGCCCCCGTCCGAGGCGGTGCGTGCCTGGGACCGGCTCGGCTACCCGAGACGCGCGCTCGCGCTGCACGCGGCAGCGACCGTGATCGCGACCGAGCACGGCAACGTCGTGCCGCGCGACGTCGACGCCCTGCTCGCGCTGCCGGGCATCGGTGACTACACCGCGCGGGCTGTCGCGGTCTTCGCGTACGGCGACCGGCACCCGGTGGTGGACGTCAACGTGCGCCGCGTGCTCGCACGTGCGGTCCTCGGCCAGGGCGAACCCGGGCCGGCGAAGGCGAAGCAGGACCTCCCGCTGATGGAGTCCGTGCTGCCGGCGGACCGCGACGACGCAGCCGCCACGAACGCCGCCGTGATGGAGCTCGGCGCGCTCGTGTGCGTGTCCCGCTCCCCCGCCTGCGATGCGTGCCCGATCGCGGACCGCTGCGCCTGGCGTGCGGCCGGGTACCCGGAGCACGACGGGCCGCGGGCTCCGCGGCAGGCGAAGTTCGCCGGCAGTGACCGCCAGGTGCGCGGCCTGATCATGGCCGAGCTGCGCGCCAGCGACGTGCCGGTCAGCCGGTCCGAGATCGAGCCGGTGTGGCCGGACGCCGACCAGCGCGACCGGGCGCTCGCGTCGCTGCTGCGTGACGGACTGGCCGTCGGCGACGACGCGAGCGGCTACCAGCTGCCCGGGGTCTAGGAACGGGCTTCGGCGGAGCCGTCGTCCTCGGCTTCGTCGTTCTCGTCCTCGTCGCGCTTGTACGGGTCGGCGTCGCCGGCGTACGTCGCGCCGACCGACGCGGCTCGGACCTGCTCGTCGCGCACCTGGGCCTGCACGAGCAGGTCCTCCATGTGCGCCGAGGTCTCCGGCAGTGCGTCGGCGATGAACTCGAGCGACGGCGTGAGCCGGGCGGTGATGTTCTTGCCGACCTCGGACCGGAGCATGCCGGTCGCCGCCTTGAGCGCCGCGGCGGAGTCCGCCCGCTCCTCGTCGGTGCCGTACACGGTGTAGAAGATCGACGCGTGCTGCAGGTCACCGGTCACACGGACGTCGGTGATCGTGACGAACCCGAGTCGCGGGTCCCGCAGACCCTTGTCGAGTCGACGAGCGACGACTTCCTTGATGCGGTCCGCCATCTTGCGTGCGCGCTGCGGATCGGCCATTGGGTGCCTCCTGAGGCAGTGGCGGGACGCTTCCCGCCGGTGGTCCTGCGTGGGAAAGGGGTCGGGCCCCGGCCTCCCGCACGGGGAGGCCGGGGCCCAGAGGAGTCACGCGATCAGTCGCGCGGCTTCTCGACGAGTTCGGTCGTCTCGACCTCGTCGCCGATCTGGATGTCGTTGAACTTGCCCAGACCGATACCGGCTTCGAAGTCCGTGCGGACCTCGGTCACGTCGTCCTTGAAGCGACGCAGCGACTCGATGGCCAGGCCATCGGCGATCACCACACCCTCGCGGATGACGCGCGCCTTGGCGTTGCGCGTGATCGTGCCGGAGCGGACGATGACACCCGCGATGTTGCCGAACTTCGAGGAACGGAACACCTCGCGGATCTCGGCGACGCCCGACTGGACCTCTTCGTACTCGGGCTTGAGCATGCCCTTGAGGGACTGCTCGATGTCGTCGAGTGCGTTGTAGATGACCGAGTAGAAGCGCACGTCGATGCCTTCGCGCGCCGCACGCTCACGGGCCTTGACGTCCGGACGGACGTTGAAGCCGATGACGATGGCGTTGTCGATCGTGGCGAGGTCGATGTCCGACTCCGTGATCGCACCGACACCGCGGTGCAGGATGCGGAGCTGGACGCTGTCGTCGACCTCGATGTCCAGGAGCGACTGCTCGAGCGCCTCGACGGCACCGGAGACGTCACCCTTGATGATGAGGTTGAGCGACTCGACCTTGCCCTCTTCGAGCGCACGGGTGAAGTCCTCGAGCGAGATGCGCTTGCGCGACTTCGCCAGCAGGGCGTTGCGCTCGGCGGCCTCACGCTTCTCGGCGATCTGACGCGCCGTGCGGTCCTCTTCGGTGACGAGGAAGGTGTCGCCGGCGCGGGGCACCGAGGACAGACCCTGCACCTGGACCGGGCGGCTCGGCGTCGCGGCCTTGACCGCGACCCCGTTCTCGTCCGTCATCGCACGGACTCGGCCGTAGGCCGTGCCCGCCACGATGGCGTCACCGACGTGGAGCGTGCCGGACTGGATGAGGACCGTGGCGACTGCACCGCGACCCTTGTCGAGCCGGGCCTCGATCGCGACACCACGGGCGTCCTTGTCGGGGTTCGCACGCAGGTCGAGACCGGCGTCCGCGGTGAGCAGCACGGCGTCCAGGAGCTCCTGGATGCCGATGTTCTGCCGCGCCGACACGTCGACGAACATGACGTCGCCGCCGTACTCCTCGGCCACCAGGTTGTACTCGGTGAGCTGCTGGCGGACCTTGGCGGGGTTCGCGCCTTCCTTGTCGATCTTGTTGACCGCGACGACGATCGGCACACCGGCCGACTGCGCGTGGTTCAACGCCTCGATGGTCTGGGGCATGATGCCGTCGTCCGCCGCGACCACGAGGATCGCGATGTCCGTCACCTGGGCACCACGGGCACGCATGGCCGTGAAGGCCTCGTGACCCGGGGTGTCGATGAAGGTGATCGGGCGGTCGATGCCCTCGTGCTGCGCGACGATCTGGTACGCACCGATGTGCTGGGTGATGCCACCGGCCTCGCCCTCGACGACCTTCGAGTTGCGGATCGCGTCGAGGAGGCGGGTCTTGCCGTGGTCGACGTGACCCATGACGGTGACCACCGGCGGCCGCTGCTGCAGCACGTCGTCGTCTTCGTCCTCGAGTTCTGCGTCGAGGTCGATGTCGAAGCCCTCGAGGAGCTCCTTGTCCTCGTCCTCGGGGGAGACGATCTGGATCTTGTAGCCCAGCTCGTCGCCGAGGACCTCGAACGTGGCCTCGTCCAGCGACTCGGTCGCGGTCGCCATCTCACCGAGGTGGAACAGCACCGTCACGAGGTTGCCGGGCATGGCGTCGATCTTGTCCGCGAAGTCCGAGATGCTCGCACCACGACGGAGTCGGACGACCGTGTTGCCGTCGCCGCGCGGGACCTGCACGCCGCCGAGCGACGGGGCCTGACGCATCTCGTACTCGGCGCGCTTCGTCCGCTTCGACTTGCGGGCACGGCTCTTGCCGCCACCGCGACCGAACGCACCGGCGGTACCACCACCGGGGCCACGACCACGGCCACCGCCACCGGCGGGACGCGGGCCGCTGAAGGCCGGACGCGGGAAGCCGCCACCGGCACCGCCGCCGGCACCCGGACGGGCACCGGGGCCGCCACGGCCACCACCCTGGCCCGGGCGCTGCCCGAAGCCGTTGGGACGGTTGCCCTGACCGGGACCACCCGGACGCGGAGCACCCGGACGGGGCGTGCCCGGACGCGGGGGCTGCGGACGCGGGATGCCACCGCCACCAGCTGCGCCGGCGGCCGGGCGCTGGCCCATGCCCTGGTTGGACGAGTACGGGTTGTTGCCGGGGCGCGGCGGGCGCGAGCCCATGCCCTGGTTCGACGAGTACGGGTTGTTGCCCGGACGTGCACCGGGCTTCGGGCCACCCGGCTTCGGACCGGCGGCCGCGGGAGCCTTCGGGCTGGTGCCCGGCTTCACGGCGTCGGACTTCGGCGACGCGTCGGTCGACCCGCCTGCCTGCTCGGCGGCCTGCTTCTCAGCGGCCTGCTTCTCGGCGCGGGCCTTCTGCGCAGCCTCGGCCTCGGCCTGTCGCTGCGCGACGGACTTCGGTGCGGCCGGTGCGGGCACGTCGGCAGCGGGTGCTGCCGAGGCCTCGGGCTCGGGAGCCGGTGCCGGACGAGCCGGACCCGGACGGGGGCCGCCGGGCTTGGGTGCACTCGACTTCGGCGCGCTGGCCTTGGCGGGTGCGCTCGGCGCGGAGGCCGAGGCGGCGGGCTTCGCCGCGGGGGCGCCGTCTGCCTGGAGGGCGGCACGGAGCTTCCGTGCCACGGGGGGCTCGATGCTCGAGCTGGCACCCCGGACGAACTCGCCGAGCTCCTTGAGCTTCTCGAGTGCGGTCTTGCTGTCGACGCCGAGTTCGCTTGCGATCTCGTGTACGCGTGGTTTAGCCACTGTTCTCCTTCACGGGCCCCACCCCGTGAAGGGGCAGGACTCAATGGATGACGGGTCTCATTTCGAGCCGCTCATCAGTTGTCCATAAGCCGTTCAGCCTGTTCTGTCATGTCCGGGCGCTCGGTCGGTTCCTGTGGGAGACCGATGATGTGGTCGAGCACCGCGGACGTGTCGGGATCGCGATCCAACCGGAGCGCACGGCGGAAAGCCCTGCGCTTGACGGCCAGATCGTAGGCATCGACGGTCGGTGTGAGCCATGCTCCCCGGCCCGGCATGACTGCCTTCGGATCCGCCACGACACGACCGTCGCTCAGGGCGACGACTCGGAGGAGGGAGGATCGGGAAGCGCGACGGCGACTGCCGATGCACGTTCTGACGGGAACCACTCTACTCCTTGCCTCGGACGTGCGCGATCCGGCGCGCCCTCGCAGGGCGCGCCGGGAGCGAAATCGTCCTAGTCCTCGCCGTCCAGGATGGAGTCCGGCTGGATGTCGATGCGGGCACCGGTGAGCTTCGCGGCCAGGCGGGCGTTCTGCCCCTCCTTGCCGATCGCGAGCGACAGCTGGTAGTCCGGCACGAGCGCGCGGACGGCCTTCGTCGAGGCGTCGAGCACGAACGCACTCGTCACCTTGGCCGGCGACAGGGCGCTCGCGACGAACGACGCCAGGTCGGACGAGTAGTCGACGATGTCGATCTTCTCGGCACCGAGCTCGTTCGTGACGGACCGGACACGTGCGCCGAGCTCGCCGATGCAGGCACCCTTCGCGTTCACGCCCGGCTCGTTCGCCTTGACGGCGATCTTCGTGCGGTGACCGGCCTCGCGGGCGAGCGAGGTGATCTCGACGACACCGGACGCGATCTCCGGGACCTCCAGCGCGAAGAGCTTCCGGACCAGGCCCGGGTGTGTGCGCGACACGGTGATCTGCGGGCCCTTGTTGCCCCGGGCGACGCTCGTCACGTACACGCGGATGCGGGAGCCGTGCGTGTACGACTCCCCCGGCACCTGTTCTTCGGGCGGCAGGATCGCCTCGATCGTGCCGAGGTCGACGTGCACCATCTTCGGGTTCGGGCCCTGCTGGACCACGCCCGCGACGATGTCGCCTTCCTTGCCGCGGAACTCGCCGAGGATCTTGTCGTCGCCGATGTCGCGCAGACGCTGGTTGATGACCTGCTTGGCCGCGAAGGCCGCGATGCGTCCGAAGTCGCTCGGCTGGGCGACGGCCTCGCCGATGACGGTGCCCTCGTCGTCGAGCTCGGGGACGTAGACGCTGACCTCGCCGGACTTCCGGTCGAGCTCCACACGCGACTGCGCGTGGGCCGGCTCGCCGTTCTCGTCGGCGTGCTTCTGGTACGCGGTCAGGATGGCAGATTCGATGATCTGGACGAGCTCGTCGAACGGGATCTCCCGCTCGCGCTCCATGAGTCGCAGGACTGCGAGATCGATCTTCACCGAGGTGCCTCCGTATTCAGATGAGTCGCTCCTGCGGGGTGGAACTGCGCAGAAGTCGGCCACAAGCCTACCCCAGAACCACGAGACGGACTGGAGGCCCGTGGCGGCGTCGCCACGGGCCTCCAGTCCGTCAGGGGTCGCGTCTAGATCGCGCGGACCGCGTCGAGCAGGTCGGCCACCGGCACGTCGCGGCGGTCGCCGGTCGCGCGGTCCCACAGCTCGACGACGCCCTCGGCGGCGCCGCGGCCGGCGACGACGACGATCGGCATGCCGAGCAGTTCGGCATCGCGGAGCTTCACACCGGGCGAGACCTTCGGGCGGTCGTCGTACAGCACGTCGAACCGCTCGCCCTCGAGCTCGGCGACGACCGAGGCCGCCAGATCGTAGGCAACCTGGTCACGGCCCGTGGCGACGATGTGCACGTCGAACGGCGCGACGTTCTTCGGCCAGACCAGGCCCTTCTCGTCGTTGTGGGACTCGGCCAGGATCGCGAGGATGCGGGTCACGCCGATGCCGTACGAGCCCATCGTGACCGTCGCGAGCTTGCCGTTCTCGTCCTGCACCTTGAGACCGAGCGCCTCGGCGTACTTGCGACCGAGCTGGAAGACGTGCCCGATCTCCATGCCGCGCGCGGTCTCGAGCGGACCGGAGCCGTCCGGGGACGGGTCACCGGCCCGGACGTCGGAGACCTCGACGACACCGTCGGCCACGAAGTCACGGCCGGCGACGAGGCCGGAGACGTGCACGCCGCGCTCGTTGGCGCCGGTGATCCAGCTCGTGCCGTCGACCACGCGCGGGTCGACGAAGTAGCGGAGGCCGGTGGCGCTGTCGGCACCGAGGACCTGCGGTCCGATGTAGCCCTTCACCAGGCCCCGGTGCTTCTTGAAGTCGTCGTCGCCGGCGGCCTCGACCTCGGCCGGAGCGAAGGACACTTCTGCGCGCTTCAGGTCGACGTCGCGGTCGCCGGGCAGGCCGACGACCACGACCTCGCGTGTGCCGTCGAGGTGGGTGAGCGCGAGGACGACGTTCTTCAGCGTGTCGGCCGCGGTCCACGGAGCGCCCTCGCGGGGCGCGACCTGGTTCGCGTGGGCGACGAGCGTGTCGATCGTCGGGGTGTCCGACGCCGGCAGCAGCACGGGCTCGGGCTGGCCCTCGATCGGCAGCGACTCGGGGACGGGGGTGACGTACGCCTCGACGTTGGCCGCGTAGCCGCCTGCGCTGCGGACGAAGGTGTCCTCGCCGACGCCGATGGGGTGCAGGAACTCCTCGGACTTGGAGCCGCCCATCGCACCGGCGTCGGCCTGGACGATGACGTAGTCGAGGCCGAGGCGGGCGAAGATCTTCTCGTACGCGTCGCGCATGACCTGGTAGCTGCGCTCGAGGCCCTCGTCGGTGAGGTCGAACGAGTACGCGTCCTTCATCGTGAACTCGCGGCCGCGCAGGAGGCCGGCGCGGGGGCGGGCCTCGTCGCGGTACTTGTCCTGGATCTGGAACAGCGTGACCGGCAGGTCCTTGTAGGACGAGTACAGGTCCTTCACCAGGAGGGCGAACATCTCCTCGTGCGTGGGTGCGAGCAGGTAGTCGGAGCCCTTGCGGTCCTGCAGGCGGAACATGCCGTCGCCGTACTCGGTCCAGCGGTTCGTCGCCTCGTACGGCTCGCGCGGCAGCAGCGCCGGGAGCAGGACCTCCTGCGCACCGGCAGCGATCATCTCATCGCGGATGATCGCCTCGATCTTGGCGCGCACCCGGAGTCCGAGCGGCAGCCAGGCGAAGATCCCCGGGGACTGGCGACGGACGTAGCCGGCGCGGACGAGCAGCTTGTGGCTCGTCACCTCGGCGTCGGAGGGGTCGTCGCGGAGCGTACGGAGGAACAGATGCGAAAGCCGTGTGACCACGGGGCAAGCCTAGTGGCGGCGGACCGACCGCGCGGGCTCCCTGCGGGGGCCCGCGCCCCGCGGCCCGCGCCGGGCTCGAGCGACGCGGGCGGCACGGTGCGAGGTTCGCTCGCTCGTGCGGCACCAGCTGCTCCGTGCGCGGCCGCAGGCTCGCGCGGAGCGATCCACCCGGCACGGAAGCGCGGAGTCCGCACCGTGCGGTACCAGCGCCGGCACCCCACGACGACGGACCGGAGGCCCGGTGCCAGCTGGCACCGGGCCTCCGGTCCGGAGGGTGGTCGCGCCTACGGCGCCATGATCACCTGGGGCGTGCCGGTGGCGGCGGCCGGCCCCATCTCGTCCGCGATGCGGTTCGCCTCGTTGATCAGGGTCTGCACGATCTCGGCCTCGGGCACGGTCTTGACGACCTGGCCCTTGACGAAGATCTGCCCCTTGCCGTTGCCGGAGGCCACGCCGAGGTCGGCCTCGCGCGCCTCGCCAGGTCCGTTCACGACGCAGCCCATCACGGCGACACGGAGCGGGACGGTCATGCCCTCGAGCCCCTTGGTGACGTCGTTCGCGAGCTGGTAGACGTCGACCTGTGCGCGACCGCAGCTCGGGCAGGAGACGATCTCGAGCTTCCGCTCGCGCAGGTTGAGCGACTGCAGGATCTGCAGGCCGACCTTGACCTCCTGCGCGGGCGGAGCGGAGAGCGACACGCGGATGGTGTCACCGATGCCCTCGGCCAGCAGGATGCCGAACGCGGTGGCGCTCTTGATCGTGCCCTGGAACTCCGGGCCGGCCTCGGTCACGCCGAGGTGCAGCGGCCAGTCGCCGGCGGCGGCGAGCTGCCGGTAGGCCTTGACCATCACGATCGGGTCGTTGTGCTTGACCGAGATCTTGAAGTCGTGGAAGTCGTGCTCCTCGAACAGGGAGGCTTCCCACACCGCGGACTCGACGAGCGCCTCGGGGGTGGCCTTGCCGTACTTCTGCAGCAGGCTCGGCTCGAGCGATCCCGCGTTCACGCCGATCCGGAGGGAGACGCCGGCGTCCTTGGCGGCCTTGGCGATCGCGCCGACCTGGTCATCGAACTTGCGGATGTTGCCCGGGTTGACCCGGACGGCAGCACAGCCGGCGTCGATCGCCTGGAAGACGTACTTCGGCTGGAAGTGGATGTCGGCGATCACGGGGATCTGCGACTTCTTCGCGATGATCGCCAGCGCGTCGGCATCGTCCTGCGTGGGCACGGCGACCCGGACGATGTCGCAGCCCGACGCCGTGAGTTCGGCGATCTGCTGCAGCGTCGCGTTGATGTTGGTGGTCTGCGTCGTGGTCATCGACTGCACGGACACCGGGGCGTCGCCACCCACGAGCACCTTGCCGACCCGGATCTGCCGCGACTTGCGACGCGGAGCGAGGGTTTCGGGGGACTTGGGCATACCGAGGTTGACTGCGGGCACGTGAGCACTCTACGCGCTCGATCTGACCGTGCTGGGTCCGGTCCCCGTGCGTCTGTTCAGAGCTCCCTGACCGAGTCGACGACCGTGATGAGCGGGGCGTAGAGCCGCATCACCGCGAGCGCACGGTCGTGGTCCGCGTCGGTCCCGCCGGCGCAGGCGTCGGCCACGACGGTCACCGTCGCACCGGCGTCGGCCGCCGCCAGCGCGGTCGACAACACGCAGCAGTCGGTCGACACCCCCGTGAGCACCAGGTGCGGGTGGTCGCCGACGACCGCCTGGAGGCTCGTCCCCCACTTGCCGAAGGTCGGTTCCGTCACGACGGGGTCGTTCCGGTCCGCGGCAGCTGACGCGAAGGGCTCGGTGAGCGCGTAGAGGGGGTCGGCGCCCGGGACCAGTGCGAAGGGCCAGTCGCGGTAGTACGGCACCCACGCCCCCTCGGGCTGCGCCGGCGCCACGAAGCGGGTGAAGACCGTGCGGCCCGTGAACCGCGGCAGGAGCCGCTCGATGCCGGCGCCGGCATGGTCGTACCGCGGGGCGGCCCACGGGTTCTCGCCCGTGAAGACCTGCTGCATGTCGATGACGACGAGCCAGGCGTCGTCGGGGATCTCCGCGCTCATCGCAGGTCGTCCGGCGTGCCGAGCGCTTCCTGGTGACGGATCGACCCGCGCGCGAACAGCAGCGTGCCGAGGAACCCGACGAGCAGGGCGACGAGGACGCCGAGGTTCGCGTAGGCCCACGGCCCCTTGCGTCCGCCGAGGCCGAACGGCTCGAGCAGGTAGCCCTGCCAGTTGAGCCAGGACGGCACGCCGAGGGTGTTCGTGACCAGACCCCAGCCGAGCGCGGTGCCGAGCACGACGAGCACGATCGGCAGCCACCGGACGTCGCCGTAGCGTCCGTGACGGTCGTCGAGTTCGGCCTCCGCGTACGCGCGGCGTCGCAGGACGACGTCAGCGACGAAGATGCCGGCCCAGGCGGCGATCGGCACGCCGAGGGTGATGAGGAAGGCCTGGAACGGCGCGACGAAACTCGAGGCGAAGAACGCGATGTACACGGCGCCGGCGACCATGAACAGGCCGTCGACCCCGGCGGCGACCGGACGCGGGATCTTCACGCCGACGCTCAGGAGCGCCAGTCCGGACGAGTAGATGTCGAGCACCGCACCGCCGACGAGCCCCAGGATCGCGACGATCGCGAACGGGATCAGGAACCACACCGGCAGGATCGTCGTCAGGGCGCCGATCGGGTCGTTCGCGATCGCTGCCTGCAGGTCCGGCGACGACCCGGCGAGCATGACACCGATCACCACGAGGATCGCCGGCGCGAGGGCGCCGCTGAACGTGGTCCACCCGACGACGCCACGGGTCGAGGCCGAACGGGGCAGGTACCGGGAGTAGTCGGCCGCGGCGTTCACCCAGCCGAGTCCGAAGCCGGTCATCACCAGGACGAGGGCCCCGGTCACGCTCTGGGCGCTGCCCGACGGCAGAGCACCCAACGTCGCGAAGTCGATCGTCGGCGCAGCGAGCACGATGTAGACGACGGTCAGTACGGCCGTGACGATTGTGATGACGGCCTGCAGACGCATGATGACGTCGAACCCGGCGATCCCGGCGCCGACGATGAGGGCCGCGACCACGACGAGGGCGACGACCTTCGTCAGCACGCCGCCGTCCCACCCGAGTTCGGTGAACACCGTCGAGGTGGCGAGCACGGCCGCCGCGGCGAGCGAGGTCTCCCACCCGACGGTCAGCACCCAGCTGAGGAACGAGGGCAGTCGGTTCCCGCGGACCCCGAAGGCCGCGCGGCTGAGCACCATCGTCGGCGCCGACCCGCGCTTGCCGGCGATCGCGACGATGCCGCACAGCAGGAACGAGAAGGCGACCCCGACGACCGAGACGATCGTCGCCTGGGCCGGCGAGATCCCGAAGTCGAGGACGAACGACCCGTAGGCGAGGCCGAGGACGGAGATGTTCGCCGCGAACCACGGCCAGAACAGTCCTCGTGGGGTGCCCTTCCGATCGGACTCGGCGATGACGTCGAGGCCCTGGCGCTCGACGGTGCGAACCTCGGGAGGGTTCGGGGCGGCTGTGGTCATCCGCTGATCGTAACGCCGGAGCGACTACCCGAACAGGTTCACCGGCCGCACGATGTCGGCGTAGATGAGCAGCGCGCTCATACCCGCCAACAGCACCACGACGACCATCGTCAGCGGCATCGTCTTCGCCAGGTCGATGGGCCCCGGATCCGCCTTGCCGACGAGCTTGAACGACCGCCGCTTGATCGCTTCCCAGAGCGCACCCGCGATGTGTCCGCCGTCGAGCGGCAGCAGCGGGACCATGTTCAGCACGAACAGGCCGATGTTGAGCGAGGCCAGCAGCCCGAGGATCGTGTACGCCTTGTCGACCACGGGGACACCGCTCATCGACGAGACCTCGCCGATCGCACGGCCCACGCCCACCACCGACACGGGGCTGTCCTGCGACCGCTCCTGGGCACCGAACGCGGCGTTCCACACCGCGACCAGGCGCTGCGGCAGGTCGATGATCAGGTGCGCCGACGCCGCGATCTGGGCGCCGGTCGCGGGCAGCACCTCGGCCGGGGACTGCCGCACCAGGGACTGCCCGATGCTGACGCCGACCACGCCGACGCGCTGGGTCTTCGTGGTGCCGTCATCGTTCTCGACCACCTTGCCCTCGGCGTCGTAGACGTCGCGGGTGGCGGTCGTCGGGGTGATCTCGAGGGTCTTGCGGGCGCCGTCGCGCTCGACGACCACGGTGACCTGCTCACCGGCGGACTCCTGGAAGACCTCGGAGACACGGGAGATCGTGGGGTCCTGCTCGCCGTTCACCGAGAGCACGACGTCGCCGGACTCGATGCCCGCCTGCTTCGCCGGGGACACCGCGTCGCCCGGCGAGCACTCGGTCGTCTGGCTGTTCGGCAGCACGCACCCGACGCTCGACGTGAAGGTCGTCGTCGGCGCCCCGAACCCGCACAGCAGCACACCGAACAGCACGATGCCGATGACCAGGTTCATGGCCGGGCCCGCGACCATCACGATGATCCGCTTCCAGGGCGTCAGGCGGTAGAAGGCGCGGGAGTCGTCACCGCCGGAGTCCGCGATCTGCTCGGCGCTGGCCTGGCGGGCGTCCTGCACGAACGCGCCGTACATGCCGGTGTTCGTGATCGCGTTGGCCCGGCCCGACGCCCGCGGCTTGAGCATGCCGACCATCGAGATGTACCCACCGAGCAGGATCGGACGGATCCCGTACTCGGTCTCACCCCGCTTGAACGACCACATCGCCTTGCCGAAGCCCAGCGAGTACTGCGTCACCTTGACGTTGAAGAGCTTCGCGAAGGACAGGTGCCCCAGCTCGTGGAGTCCGATCGAGACCAGCAGGCCGATGATGAAGACGACCACGCCGAGGACGAAGAGCAGGACGGATTCGACGGTCACCGGGAAAGAGTACGGGACTGATTCCATGACGGAGCCGAGCGCCGTCTGAGAGGTGATCCGGGCCTCCCGTCCATCGCCGTCCGCGGTCTGCCGCCGCTGCGTCGACCGGGAGGCGCGACTCGCGTCAGCGGGTCAGCTTGCGGTCCGCAGCGGTGCGCGCCCACTGCTCCGCGGCGAGCACGCCGTCGAGTGACGACTCCCCCGCGGTGTGCTCCTCGACGACGCGCTCGACCGTGTCGACGATGTCGAGGAAACCGATCGCGCCGGCGTGGAACGCGGCGACGGCCTGCTCGTTCGCGGCGTTGAACACGGCCGGGAACGTCCCGCCCAGCTCGCCGACGCGCTTCGCGAGGGCGACGGCGCCGAAGGCGTCCTGGTCGAGCGGCTCGAACGTCCACGTGCTCGCGGTCGTCCAGTCGAGCGGCACACCGACGCCGGGCACCCGGTCCGGCCAGGCCAGGCCGAGCGCGATCGGCAGACGCATGTCCGGCGGCGACGCCTGGGCGATGGTGGAGCCGTCGACGAACTCGACCATCGAGTGCACGATCGACTGCGCGTGCACGGTGACGTCGATGCGGTCGTACGGGACGTCGAAGAGCAGGTGTGCCTCGATGACCTCGAGCCCCTTGTTGACCAGCGTCGCGGAGTTCGTCGTGACGACGAGACCCATGTCCCAGGTCGGGTGCGCCAGGGCCTGCGCGGGGGTGACGTCGCGGAGCTGCTCGCGGGTGCGCCCACGGAACGGACCGCCGCTCGCCGTGAGGACGAGCCGCTGCACCTCGGCGTCGGAGCCGGAGCGCAGCGCCTGCGCGATGGCGGAGTGCTCGCTGTCCACGGGCACGATCTGCCCGGGCGCTGCGGCCTGCTGCACGAAGGAGCCGCCGACGATCAGGCTCTCCTTGTTCGCCAGGGCGAGCGTGGCACCGCTCTCGAGCGCCGCGAGCGTCGGGCCGAGGCCGACCGAGCCGGTGATGCCGTTCAGGACGACGTCGGCCTCGACGCTCCGGACGAGCTGCTCCGAGTCGGCCGCGCCGAACGCCGTGTCGCGGACCCCGAACCGGGCGGCCTGCTCGGCGACGAGTTCGCGGTTGCTGCCGGCGGTGAGCCCGACGACCTCGAACCGGTCGGGGTTGCGGGCCACGACGTCGAGCGCCTGGGTGCCGATCGAGCCGGTGCTGCCGAGGACGACGATCCGCCGACGATCCGGACCGGTGCTGCCGAGGCGGCCGTCCGTCACGGTCAGCCCTTGGCGAGGATGTCGACCACGAAGACGAGCGTGGCGTTCTTCGGGATGCCCGAGCCCTCCTGCGGGTTCGCGCCGTAGGCGTCCTCCGGCGTGGCGACGATCAGGACCTGTGAGCCGACCTTCTGCCCGACGAGCCCGGTGACGAAGCCCTTGATGAGCGCGCTCTCCGACACGGTGAAGGTGGTGGGGACACCCTTCGACCACGAGGAGTCGAACTCCTTGCCGGTGTCGTACACGACGCCCTTGTACTGCACGAGGGCGGTGTCGCCGTCGGCGATCTCGGTGCCGTCGCCCTGCTTGAGCACCTCGACCGTGGTCTTCGTGGGCGCCTTCACACCGTCGGGGACCGTGATCTCCGGCTCGCCCGAGGCCTTGTCCTTGACCGTGGGCAGGCCCGGGTCCTGGTCCTGCGGGGTGCCGGTCGCCTTGGTCGGGGTCTGTGCGACGACGTCGGCGACCACGACGATCTCGCCGCCGGTGTTGAAGCCGAGTGCGGAGGACTGTCCGACCGCGGCGACCCGGTCGCCCACCTTCGAGCAGGCGAGGAGCGCGCCGAAGCCCGATCCCCCGACGGAGAGCACCTGCGGGTTGCCCTCGTCGAAGCCGACGGTGCCGAGCTTCTTGGCGTCCGATGCCTCGTACACGCTGTAGGAGACCTGCGCGTAGTCGCCCTCGTCGAGCGCCGCGCCCTTGCCCTTCACGAGGCGGGTGGCCTGCGGCGTCTTCGCGGACAGGCCGGACGAGAACTTCACGGTCGGGGCCTTCGGTCCACCGAACGACCCGGTCGCCTTGATGGCATCGGACGACTTGCCCGGGTCCGGGCAGGAGGTGATCGCCGAGGCCGTGGCACTCGCCGAGGGGGTCGGCGAGGCCGAGGACCCGTTCGAACCGGAGCCGGAGCAGGCGGCGAGTCCCAGCACGACGGCGGGGACGATGGCGATCGGGAGCAGGCGGAGACGCTTCACGAGGACCTAGTCTGCCCCACCTGTCGAAGAGTCCCCTGCCAATGACGCAGGTCGGACGACCAGCTGCGGCTCGTGGTGCACCGGGAACGCCACGGACCGCGCGATGAAGCAGAGCTCGTTGGCGGTGACGTGTGCTGCTTCGGCGTCCGCGACCCGGTCGGCTTCGAGGATCGTGACCACCGGGTGCAGGGTCGCCTCGGTCAGTTCACCCGAACCGTCGCGGTTCAGGCGGAGCGACGCGGTCGCGGTGTCCTGGTAGTCGACGACGGTGAAGCCCTTCGTCACCGCGACGTGCAGGTAGCTGAGCATGTGGCACTGGGCCAGCGCCGCGACCACCATCTCCTCGGGGTTCCAGCGGTCACGGTCCCCGCGGAACGTCGGGTCGGCGGAGCCGGGGACGTCGGGCTTGCCGGTCGCGGAGACCACGTGCTCGCGGCCGTAGTCGCGGTACCCGGAGGTGCCGGTCCCGCGGTCACCGGTCCAGCGGACGGAGACCTCGTAGGAGTGGTCGTGCACGGGTGCGCCCCTTCGCCTTGGCTAGCATGGCGGCATGACGGTGAGCCCCGAAGTCCGCAGTGATCGCCATCCTCTCACCGCCGACGGTTCCGTCGAGCTGGCGGTGCTCGAACGCTCAGGGTTCGACGAGAGCCGGCACGTCGGCGCCGGCGTCGTCGTCGACGCGACCGGCGCGGTGATCGACTCCGTGGGTGACGTGACCGCGAGCATCTACCCACGTTCCACCATGAAGCCGTTCCAGGCCCTGGCGGTCCGCCGTGCAGGTGCGCTGTTCTCCGACGAGGAACTCGTCCTCACCACCGCGAGCCACGCCGGCACCGCGGCGCACCAGGCGCTCGCCCTGCACATGCTCGAGTCCTTCGACCACGTCGAAGCCGACCTCGGCTGCCCGCCCGACATGCCCTTCGACCGCGGGACCGCTCGGACGATGGACGGCCCCCGCCGCCTGGCGATGAACTGCTCCGGCAAGCACGCCGGCATGCTCGCAGCCTGCCGGGTGAACGGCTGGGACGAAGCCACGTACCTGGACATCGAGCACCCGTTGCAGCAGCGGGTGCGTTCCGTCGTCGAGGAGTACACGCACGAGACCGTCGACCTGGTCGGCACGGACGGCTGCGGCGCCCCCGTCTTCCCGCTCACCCTGACGGGGCTGGCACGCGGGTTCGCCGGTGTCGTGGCGCGGGCCGACGACGACTCCGCTGCGCTGACCGATGCGGTCCTGGCGCACCCGTGGGCGATCGACGGCGTCGGACGCGCGAACACGGTCACCATCGAGCGCCTGCAGGTGCTGGCGAAGCTCGGCGCCGAGGGCGTCATGGTCATGGGCTTGCCCGGAGGCGCCGCCGTGGCCGTGAAGGTGCTCGACGGCTCGCAGCGGGCCGGCACCCTGGCGGCCCTGGCGCTGCTGGAGCGGAACGGGCTCGTCGCGTCGGACGGGGTGGCCGAGGTGCTCGAGGCGACCGGTGAGCGGGTGCTCGGCGGTGGTGTTCCCGTCGGCGCGGTGCGGGTCGGCGCCGGGTTGCGCTGATCGCAACTCGGCGCTGGTCATCGAACGGCGCTCACGGTGTCGGGTACGAGGACCGGCAGCGCCGGGGACACCCGGTCGACCGTGTGGTCGTCGGGTCGACGGACGGAACAGCCGTACCGCGAGACCTCGACGGTGACGTCCCGCTGACGGGGCGCCGATCCGAGTCCGGCCACGAGCACCACGGAGCCGTGGGGTCGGCCGTCGGCGCCCATCCGCACCGCGACCGAGGTCCCCGACGGCAGCGCGTGCACCGACAGGGTGCTCGCTGACCGGGTGCTCCGGGCTTGATCGGCGCTGCCGATCCCCACGGCGTCGAGGACCTCGGGAGCAGCGGCCCAGCGCAGGTCCTCGTCGGTGTGGACGGCAGCGGCTCGGAGCTGCTCGGCGAGCCCGCGGAACACCGCGACGGCGAGTGCTCCGGCACCGACGACCACGAGGTGGGACGCCGCGTCGACCCGGAGCACGCGGCCGCCCGGACAGTGCCCGAGGACGATCGCCGGCGTGCCGTCGCCGTCCTCGGGGACCGTTCCGGTCGGCGCCTCCGGCACACCGAACGGTTCGAGCTCGGCGGGCTGGTCGGGCGCGGGCGGCGCGACGAACGCGACCGGAGGGGTCCCGGGATCCGGCGACGCCGAACGGTGCAGCACCACGTCGACCAGGGCGCAGCACGCACCCGCGCCGAGCAGGACACCTTGCCCCGCGCCGCTGATCGGCGCGAGGACCCCGGCCACGACGAGCGCGACCGCGGCCCCCACGACCACGCAACGAGCGGCGAACCGGGACATGACCCCATCGCACCAGGAACGAGCGGCTCAGCGCCGGCCCGGGACCCGATCTGTGGAGAAGTCGCCTACTGCACCAGGAAGAACTGCTCACCGATGTCGACGCGTGCACCGCGTTCGACGCGGTACCGCCGGCCGGGCTCGCAGCGGCGGATCGATCCGTCGATGTGCCGCACGACCGTGCCGTTGCCGGAGAACCGGTCGGAGACCCACAGGTCGTCGCCGTCGCGGCCGAGCTCGAGGTGCGTCTTCGAGACGGACTTTCCCGGGTCGTGCACGGTCAGCAGGTCGTCGTACCGCTCCCCCGGCTGCGGTCGCGGCAGTCGGCCGAGCAGGCCCGTGCCGTGCACCCCGAGCCGCTCGCCCGTGCTGAAGTGCAGCACGAACTGCGCCCGGGTCGGGGTCTTCGCGACGATGCGGGTCTCGTCGACGTCCTCGTCGGGGTCGTCGAGCGCATCGGCCACCGCGTGCGACTCCGACCGGTCGACGGGCGGGAGCGGCAGCGCGGGTCCGGTCGCTCCCGGGATCGGGGGCAGCGGTGCAGCAGCGGGCGCGCCCGTGGTGGTGGCGGACGGCACCGAGGAGGGGACGGTGGCGGAACCGGGCACCGGCGGGATCGGCGTGCGCGGCACGGCGGACGTCCCGGTCGGCGGATCGGGCTCGGTCACCGGGGCAGCGTGCGCCCCACGGGGGCGTCGGCCGACATCGGACTGCTCGACCTCGGCGCGCAGGAACTCGTCGTCCACCGGGATCCCGTGGTGCGGCTCGTCGCCTGCGGCGCGCGCATCGGACCCGGTCGAACCCGCGGGCTCAGCCGCACCCGGGTCAGACCCGTCCGGTTCGTCCGGCTCGTTGCCCGCGTCGGGGGCCTGCGTGCCGTCGGACTCCTCGGCTGCCCAGTCGGGTCGGGTCATCGGCAGCGGCATGACCGGGCCGGTGAAGGCTGCGGTGACCGCCGGACGGACGGCTCCGCACTCGCCGCAGAAGATGTCATCGGGCTCGAGCCGGTTGCCGCAGACGTGGCAGATGGTCGTCTCGTGCATGCCCGGCGTGACGAGCGGTGCCGGACGGGGCGGTCGGCGGTCGATCAGCGGCTCGACCACGGCGGTGTCCCCGGGCTGCGGGGGCGACACGACGGCCGGCTGGTCGTCGGTGGCGCTCTTCTCCGACGCGGCCACGACCAGCTCGTCGGGCTCCGTCCCGGAGGCGTTGCTGCCTTCGTGTGTTTCCTGGGCCTGCCGGGCGAGCTCTTCGTCTGACGCAGGAGCAGCGGTGTGCTGCTCGGTGTCCTGCTCGGTGTCCGGCTCGGAAGCAGGTTCGGCGGGTGCTCCCGGCATCGGCGGGACGACCGGATCAGCCGGCGCCTCGGCAGCCGGGGTACCGCGACCCACCCACCAGGACGGACCAGCGGGTGCCGCCGGGGGTGCGGTGGCAGCTGGCGGTGCCCACACCGGCACGGAGGGCTCGGCAGCGGGCTGCGGCTCGACAATCTGGGGCTCGACGGGCTGGGGCTCGACGGGCTGTCGCGCCGCCTGGTCCGGGACCGACGACGCAGCATCGCGGATCGGGTCCTCGGGCGTCTCGGGGCGACCGGGAGCCGGCGCGATCCGCGTGCGTTCGGGGTCGTCGGCATCGAAGGGTCCGGACGGGTACGCGTCGGGATCGAGGGGAGGCTCGGACTCGGACTGGCTCGGTGCACCCGACCAGTCCTCGAGCCCGGACCCGGCACCGTGCACGTGGGAGGGGGCCTGGCGCGGGGCGAAGTCGTCGGGCCGCTGCACCGGCACGGGTGCCGGCGATTCGGTCCCACGACGGTCGGCACCGGTGAGCCAGGCACGCGTGGCGGGATCCAGCGTGGCTTCGGGCAACCAGGCGTCGGAGGCCGGGTCGGACCGTCGGCCGTGGGCGTCGGGTTGCTGCAACGGTGGCGGCGGTGCCTGTTCGACGGGGGTCGGCGCGACCGGGCGACGGTTCGCCGCGGCGGTGACCGCGCGTCCGCACTCACCGCAGAAGATCGCTCCGTCCGGGAGCATCGATCCGCAGTGTTCGCATCTGATCACGTGGTGCCTCTGTCCTCACTCGGCCGTCCACGACGCGCGTCCGGCCTCTGGACATCGTAGTCGCCGTGCCCCGACGCAGCCTGGCCGTCGGTCGTCCGACGGGACCGTGCCGTCGGACGGCGTCCCGTTCCCCGCAGTGACCGGAGCGAGACGGCGGTGCGGAACCGCTCCCGCCGGGTCCGACCCCTCCGGAGCGACCCGATCGCGTCGTCGGTCGCCGACCACATGCGGCCTGCGGTGGTCTGGTCGGCATCGCTCGGACCGAACACCGCACGGTCGGCCAGCGCGGCGAGTCCGGCGCCGCCGTCGCCCGGTGCACCGACCACGGCTTCGCGTCGGGTGGCGGACCGCCGCACGTCGTGCCCGCGGTCGAGCAGTGCGTCACGGTACTCGTCCCAGGCGCCGACGATGCGACCGCGGGGTGTGGTGGCGTTCCGCCGTCGTCGGCGCCGCAGTCGCTTCAGCAGCACGATCACAGCGAACGGCAGCAGGACGAGCGCGACCACACCGAGGGTCCCGAGGGCCCAGGGCAGCACCGCGAGCAGGATCTGGAGCCAGAGCGGCTGCACCGGCGGCGTGTTCCGGTCGCTCTCGGGCGGCGCCTGCTGGTCCTGGTCCTGCTGGTCGACCGGGGGCGGCGGCACGACCGTCTCCGGTCGGGTGACCGGCTGCGGGGTCTGCTGCTGCTCGTTCGGGATCTCGCGCACCTCGGGGTTGGGATTGAGCATCACCCATCCCCACTGCGCCGTGTCCACCTCGATGCGGGCCGTGACGTCGGACCCACGGAAGGTCGTCGTCCCGCCACGCACTGCGGCGCCGTCGCGGCCCGAGTCTCCCCCGGCCGTGAAGCCCATCACGACCCGTGCGGGGAACCCGATCTCGTCCGCCATCAGCGCGGCCGCCGCGGCGTACTGCTCCTGGTCCCCGATCATCAGGGGTGCGGTGAGGAGCTCCTGGACACGGTCCGCGCCGTGGCCGGACCGACTCATCCGGTCGTCGCCGACACCGTGGCTGACGTACCCGTTCCGCTGCAGGGACTGCACCGCGGCGAGGAGCTTCGCACCGGGTGCCGACACGTCCTTCGTCGTGGACTCCACGGTGTCGCGCACGGCGTCGGGGACGTCCCGTGCGGTGGGCACGGCGGCGCTCCCCGGGCGCGCGGTGGCCAGCTGCCGTTCCGTCGGCTGGTCGGGCAGCACCGCCGTCAGGTCGTAGGACGTGCCGTCCCCCACTCCGCCGACCACGGCGCCGGTGCCGGTCGATCCGTTGTAGAAGAAGGCGCCGCGCTCGTCGTCGGCGTCCTGCCCGGTGAACTCCACGCGCTCCAGGTCACCGACCGTCGGCAGCCACACACCGCGGTACCCGTCGACCGTCACACCGACGTGGACCGTGGTGCCCCGGACGCCACGGACGTCGACCGCGGTCGGCACACGTTCGAAGGTGCCCGAGCCGGCCGAGCCGTCTGCCCCGCCCACGCGGTAGACGACGCCGTCGTAGGTGTCGAGCGTCGCGATGCGGACGAACCCGCCCTCGGGCAGGCCGGTCACCCGGAGCTGGGTCGCGTCCGAGGCGGTGGACTCCTCGTACGCGCGGAACCCGCTGAGCGGACTGACGTAGTCGCGCGGGTCGAACGGCTTCACGACGTCCGTGCGTGCGACGGTGCGCTCACCCGACGGAGGTGCGACGAGTCCGAGTCCGGTCGCCACGACCGCCGCCGCCACGATGGTGCCGGTTCCCACCAGGGCGGGACGGACGATCGACCGCGCCACCGGCACGCGTGCACCGATGGTGGTCGCCACCGCGACCGCGCGACGCGCGTGCCGCACGGTCAGCGCCCAGACGAGGGCGAGGCCGACCAGGACGACCGCGGTCAGGATCGACGTGTCGAGCCGGCTCGGCCCGACGACGACGCCCACCGCGAAGAGCACCAGTGCCGGGATGCTCGCGAGTTCCTGCCTGGAGGCGCGGGTCGCCACGCTCACGGCCGTCACCGTGGCCACGAGCAGCGTCACGGAGTACGGCACGAGGAGCGCCTCGTAGGAGCCCACCGGCAGGCTGATGGTCACCAGCTGCTTCCAGCCGAGGGCGACGCCGGCGAAGAGGTCGAGGAGTCCGCGTCCGGTGGGCAGCAGGCCGTTGGCCTGACTCGGCACGGCGGCGGGGACGCCGGTGAGTGTGAAGGCGGCGACGGTCGCGATCGCCACGACGGCGGTCGGCAGCCGGAACAGGGTGCCGAGGAGCGCGACGACCGTCCCGACGACGATCGCCGTGACGGCGGCCGTGATCATCGCGCCGTCCCGGTACACCGGCCACCAGGACGTGCTCGCGACGGCCAGCAACAGCCAGACCGCCAGCGTGCCGCCGGCGAGCCGGAACGGCACGAGCCGCCGTGCGTCGCGACGGTCGGAACGCCGCGTCGAGCGCCTCGCCCGGTCCACGGCGGGGGCCGGGGTGGTCACGGGAGCGCCGCTCATGCTGCCGACGCCGATCGGTGCAGGGCGTGCCGGAGGTCGTCCAGGTAGCCGATGGTCATCACCGTCAGACCCGCGACGCGCAGGAACCGCGGCTGGGCCTCGGGCTCGCAGATCACCGCGACGACCTCCACCCCGACGGGGAACCGCGTGGCGGCGAGTCGGAGCGCGGGCAGGCCGACGGTCGACCCCACCACGAGGAACGCGACGGAGATGCCCTCGGTGTCGCTCCCGACGATCCGGGAGACCTCGGCGATCGGCAGGCACGCGTCAGCGAGGCCGACCGAGGCGAAGTCGTCGAGCAGGCGCGTCGGCGTCACGGTGGGGAGCGTCCGCACGGCGTACACGGCACGCTTCGCGAACTCGGGCGTGCGCTGGGACACCACGACCGAGACCTCACGGCCGTCGCGGATCGCCCGCGCGCCGAGGGACGCGGCCGCGCTCACCGCGAGCTCGAACTCCTCGTCGTCGGCGAACTCACCTCGGGCGATGCCGAGCGCGACGACGAGGTGCGAGCGACGGGTGTCCTCGAACTGCCGGACCATGAGCGCGCCGGACTTGGCCGTCGACTTCCAGTGGATGGTGCGCGGGTCGTCGCCGGGCATGTACTCGCGGATGGCGTGGAAGGCGATGTCCGCGGGCGACAGGTCCGTCGTCGCCTGCCCCTCGAGGTCGCGCACCAGGCCGGTGCTCGTCGACGGGATCGCGATCGTGCGCGGGTGCACGATGACCTGCTCGCGGGCGGTCCAGACGAGCTCGCGGCGGACGAGTCCCACCGGGTCGGCGCGGACACCCGTCACCGGACCGACGTCGAGCACCCCGCGGCGGAGCGTCGGGACCGGGACCTGCCGCTCGAAGGTACCGTGCGGCCCGATGGCCGGGATCGCGACGTCGACCAGGCCGGACCCGACCGGCACCTCGACGGTGGTCGGCACCGACGGCAGACGCGTGGGGTTCTCGGCCGTGATGACCACGCCGGCGTCGTCCCCGACCGCCACACGGTGCTGCGGCAGCCGCATCCGGATCGCCAGCCGCGACCGGCCGATCAACGCCACCGCGGCGACCACCGCGAGCACGGCGCCGGCGAACCCGACGACGACGATCTCCCGCAGCCCGAACCGGTAGCCGGTCACGAACGCGACGAGCGTCAGGGCGGCGACCGTCCACCCGAGCCCGGTGACGACGGACGAGACCTCGCCCCAGAGACGCAGGACGAGCCTCCAGGCCGTTGCCCAGAGCCGGACGATCCCGATGACCGCATCAGCTGCCACGCCCTCACGGTCACCGACGATGCGCGTCCGGACGTTGGTCATGCCGGTGACCGTCCCCGTGCGCTCGTACGCCGTCGTGCCACGACGCGACCGCGTCGAGGACGGACGGCGCGAGCGCGTGGAGACGGGCCGGCGGTCCGTCACGTCGTGACCCGGTCGGCGGGCGGCGAGGTCTCCACCAGGAGCTGCGCGATGACGCTCGGCGCGCTGACGCCGTCGAACTCGGCCTCGGCGTCGAGCACCAGGCGGTGCGCGAGGACCGGGACGGCCAGCGCTTTCACGTCGTCCGGCGTGACGTAGTGCCGGCCGCTCAGCGCCGCGAGGACACGGGAAGCGCGGATCAGGCCCATCGCCCCACGGACGCTCACGCCGAGCCGGACCTCGCTCGCGGAGCGGGTCGCGTCCACCAGGCGGGCGACGTAGTCGGCGATCACGGCATCGACGTGCACGGTGCGCGCCAGCGCGGCCATCTCGGTGATGGTCGCGGCGGGCACGACGCTCGCCAGCGGGACCGAAGCCGACGGTGCGGACGAGGTCTCGAGGATCTTCACCGTCGCGGCGTGGTCGGGGTAGCCGATGGAGGTCTTCATGAGGAAGCGGTCGAGCTGCGCCTCGGGCAGGCGGTAGGTGCCGGCCTGCTCGATCGGGTTCTGGGTCGCGATGACCATGAAGGGCGCGGCGAGACGGTGGTTGACGCCGTCGACCGTGATCGCGGACTCCTCCATCGCCTCGAGCAGCGCGGACTGCGTCTTCGGGCTCGCACGGTTGATCTCGTCGGCGAGCACGATGTTCGCGAAGACCGGCCCGCGGTGGAAGTCGAACTCCTGCGTCCGCTGGTCGTAGACGCTGATGCCGGTGATGTCGCCCGGCAGCAGATCAGGGGTGAACTGGATGCGGTTCGTGGTGCCCTGCACGCTCTGCGCCATCGCCCGGGCGAGGCTCGTCTTGCCCGTTCCGGGGACGTCCTCGAGGAGCAGGTGCCCCTCGCTGAGCATCGCCGTGACCGCGAGGCGGATCACGAACGTCTTCCCGAGGAGCACCTGCTCGACGTTGGTCACGATGCGGCCTGCGACGTCGGCGAACCAGGTGGCCTGCTCCGGGGTCATGCTCATGCGGGATGGTCCTTCGGTCGTGGGGAGAGGTGCGGCGGAGGGCGGGTCTGGGCAGGTCGGGCGGGCGTCAGCCGCCGGGAGCGGGTTCCGGGGCGGGCTGCTCGGGAGCTGGCTGCTCCGGTTCCGGTGCCGCATCGATCGACGCGCTCGGCGGGTTCGGGTCCTCGTGGCCGTCGACGATCGCCGCGACGTACACGTAACGCGAGAGCGGTGCGTCCTCGACCGTCGGCAGGGCGTCCGGCGCGTAGACCGTGCCCTCTCCGCAGAGCTGGTAGTACCGAGAGGCGCAGAAGACGACGCGGTAGCCGGTCGGCTGGAGCCCGGCGTTCTGCGGCGGAGCAGTCACCGTCAGTTGCGTCCCCGCCGTCACGGAATCCGGCAGCGTAGCGCGGGTCTGCACCGGGCGCAGCCCGCCCACCGTGGAGCCGTCCCCGCAGAAGTTGGACGTGCCGTCCGCACAGGCCACCACGGTCACGCTCACCGTCGCGCCGAACGCGGCACCGGTGACCCAGGCGCCGTTCCCGCCGAAGGACACGAGGCCGCCGCCGTTGACCGAGTAGGCGTAGTGGTCGATCGATCCGTTGGGGCTCGGCTGGGCTCGTGGGTTCCGGATGCGGATCGCGAACGTGCCGTCGTCCT
Organism: Curtobacterium sp. BRB10; assembly: GCF_031844325.1. Taxonomy (NCBI): domain Bacteria; kingdom Bacillati; phylum Actinomycetota; class Actinomycetes; order Micrococcales; family Microbacteriaceae; genus Curtobacterium; species Curtobacterium sp. BRB10. Next base: position 33,635 of record NZ_JAUZVA010000003.1, on the reverse strand, counting down.
CGCTGAACCGCTCGACGCCGATGTCGGCCGACGCCGTCCCCGGAGCGGAGAACCCCTGCACGGACGCCGCACGGCTCGGCGTGCAGAACAGACCGTTGTCGGCGAGCGCGACGTACTGGAAGTTGCCGTTCGAGTTCAGCGTGTCGTTGGCGCTGCCGCCGTCCCAGCGCTTGTCCGAGCCGGTGGTCGAGCAACCGTTCGGGATGTTCGCCCCGGGCGGGTACCGCACGATCGTGAGCGTTCGGCCACCCCCGGCCCAGTCGCTCTCGGCCGCACTGAGCGACACGTTCGTCCGCCCGGGCGACACGTCGCGCGACGCGTTCAGCGTCGGGACGCCCGGTGTCCCGACGGCACTGCCGGTGGCGGACGCGGAGTTCCACTGCACGACGGTGCCGTTGCGGTCGGCAGCGTTGCGAGCGGACACGGTGACCTTGTACTGGGCTGCACCCTGGGCGCCGGTGAACGAGGTGCTGGTGGCGGTGCCGGTGTGCCGCGTCGTCGACAGGCCGGGGCCCTCGATCGTGACGATGTAGTCGTCGACAGCGCTGCCGTTGTTGGGCGCGGACACCTTGCCCCACTTGACGTCGAGCTGGTTCGGCGTCGCCTTGCTGGGCGTGACCGTGATGCCCTTCGGCGGTGCCGGCACGAAGTCCGCACTCATCGGACCCGAGCGGGCCGAGGGCTTCGAGTCACCGATCGCGTTGGTCGCGACGACCTGGAACCGGTACGACGCCTTCGGATCGAGTCCGGTGATCGTGCACACCGTCGCGGTCCCGCAGTTCTTCGAGACGCCGTTGGTCCCGACGACGCGGTAGCCCGTGATCGGCGAGTTGTTCCCCTGCGGTGTCGACCAGGCGAGCGTGACCTGACCGCCGTCGTAGGAGCCGGTGCGGGTGGGCGCTCCAGGAGCGTCCGGGACGTCCTGCACCGAGATGGTGACGTCGCCCCAGACGTACCGGTCGGGGTCGTTCGTCGCGTCCGCCACCTGGTACTGCAGGTGGGCGTCGCCGGGCTTCGCGGCGTCCGCGACCGAGACCTGCAGGCGCGTGCGGTCACCGCTCGGCGTCACGGTGACGCCGCTCGGCAGCCCGCCGGACAGACCCCGGATGTTCACGACGCGCAGCCGCTCTCCCGGGAACGGGTTGGTCGGCTGGTCGTTCGTGAGCACGTCGATGGTTGTGGTCGCTCCACGCTTGGTCACCGAGCGGTCGGCGCCTGGCTGGACCACGGGACGGGTGGAGGCGACGACGCCCACCGTGACGGTGCCGGCGCGACCGCTGTTGGCGTCGTCCGCGACACCGATCCCGATCGACGCGGTGGTGTTCTTCCTCGCGGTGTCGGCGACCGCGATCGTGAGCTGCTGCTTCGCGATCGACGCGGTCGTGCCGGCAGCGGGCCGGCCGACGATCGAGTACCGGAGTTCCGGCAGGTCCCGCGGGTACGGGTAGTCGGTCAGCTTCGTCAGGTCGATCTTGCGCGTCTCCCCCGGCTGCATCTCGAGCGAGGACCCCGTGAACGCCGGCGGCTGGTTCGACCGGGGCGTGACCGTGATCGGGAGCACGAGCGTGGCAACGCGGCCCTTGCCGCCGTTCGCGGACGACCCGTCGGTGACCTCGAACGAGATCGACGCCCTGCCGTAGTAGAGCTTCGCTGACGTGAACTGCAGCGTCGACGAGTCCACCACCAGGCTCTGCCCGTTGGCGTGGGTGGCCTTGACCGTGCCGCGGTCGGTGATCTTCGCGGTCTCGCCGTTCGCCGTCACGACGAAGTCCTGCAGCGGGATGCGGACGGTCGCCTCGCTCTTCACCGTGACCGCACCGGCGCTGCGGTTGATCTGGGGCAGGGCGTCGTCGAAGCCCGGCACGTTGATGAAGCCGTAGGAGACGATGTCCGGGTGATCGGCCCGGGCGACCGAGAACGGGATCACCTGCGAGTCGTCGGTCAACCGGACGGTGATGCGGCCGTCGTCGGTCGGCGTCGCCGTGTCACCGTAACCGGGGACGACCCCGACCCGGAGGTCGGCAGCGGTGCCCTCGGCGAAGAAGACGTTGTCGAGCACGTCGACCGTCACGCTCTGCCGGTGCAGGATGTCCTGTAGGTCGAGGGTCGTGTCGTCGACCTCGGGCCGGAGCGGCTGGGCGTCGGGGTCGACGGTCACCGTGAGGAACGCCGTGCTCGATCCCCCGCTGCTGTTCGCGACTGTGTAGAGCACCGCGAAGTCACCGCTCGTCGCCGACTTCGGGGGCGTGACGCGGATCTGCTGCTTCCGGAGGACCTTCGCGGTGACGTCCTCGGCGGTCGGCTCGGCCTGCGATACGGTCAGCTGCCCACCCTCTGGGTCGGAGTCGTTCTGCAGGACGCGCACCGTCACCGACCCGCCGGGGCGGATCGTGACGTGGTCGGCCTCGGCCACCGGGTTCGAGGCCTGTTCGGCACGGGGTGCGATGCCGACCCGCACGGTGCCGGTGGCGCGGGCCCCGAGGGCGTCGACGACGGTGTAGGTGAACTCGTCGGTGCCGGCCGAGTAGTCGCCCGCCTCGTAGGTGAGGGCGTCCGAGGCCACGTCGGTGACCGATCCCTTGTCGGGGTTGGACCCCACGCCGACCAGCTGGACGGAGTCGCCGTCCGGGTCGATCCCGTTCAGCGGCACGCTGACCCGCACCGACGACCCGGCGACGACGCGCGCGGTGACGGTCTGCGGGACCGGCGGGTTGTTCGTGGCGGCGTCGCGCTCGCGCACCGAGATCGACACCGCGGCGTCGGCGTACTGGCCGTCCGGCCCGGCGACGCGGTAGACGGCGGTGTGGTTGCCCGGCGTCTTCGGGGCGAGGTAGCGCAGGTGGTCGCCGGAGGCGAACAGCAGGCCGCCGTCGCCCGGCACGTTCTGCACCAGCTCGGGCTGGAGCGTCAACGGCTCGCCCTCGGGCTGGGTGTCGTTGCCGAGCACGTCGATGTTCGCGACGTCTCCGACGCGCACGGTGGCGGTGTCCGGCTGGGCGACCGGTGGCTGGATGCGGTCGGGCTTCGGGATCTCGACGACGGTGATCGTGCCCGGGGACGACGCCAGGCCGTTCGTCTCCGTGTACCCGAACGACACCGGACCGTCGAGCGGCGCCGTGAGCGTGACGCGGACCGTGTGCTGGTCGAGGATGCTCGCCTGCACACCGCTGCCCCGTGCGGGCCCGTCCAGCGCCGTCACGAGCAGCACACCACCCGCCGGGTCGATGTCGGTCGCGGTGACGTCCGTGTCCTTCGTGGACAGCGTGTTGACGAACACCGTCTTCGGCGTGGTGATCGGCGCCGTCGAGGCGTCCGGCGGCGCGAGGACGGTCACCCGGACGATGCCGCTCGAGGTCTTCACGCCGTCCGTCACCGTGTACTCGAGCTGGTGGTCGCCCGCCCGCTCCCCCTGCACCCGGAAGGTCCCTGCGTCGTAGCTCGGGGTGACCGTGAGCCCGGACGCCGACGACACGCTCGTCAGCGTCACGGTGCCGTTGCCACCGCGCACGTGGTCGAGCGGCTCGACCGTGAAGGCCTTGCCGGCGTAGCCGGACACGGGGAACGGATCGGCGCGCAGCGGGACGGTGCCCTGCTTGGCGACCCGTACCGTCACGGCTCCCCGTCCGTCGGCGCGTCCGTCGCTCACGACCAGCTGCACCGACCGCTCACCGGTGCGGCCGCTGTCGTTCCGGAAGTCGAGCAGGCCGTCCGGCGTGGTGGACACCCGGTCGCCGTTCGACGCGGTCGCCGACTCCAGGTACACCGGATCGCCGTCCGGGTCGACCCAGTCGCCGAGGACGTTCGAGACGACGTGCCCGTTCTGGACGACGTCGGCCGAAGTGTCGCGGACCTGTCGCGGGGCCTCGTTCTCGCTGTCGGGGCGCACGCTGATCCGGACGGTCGCGGTGTCCGATCCCCCGTTGCCGTCGGTGATCGTGTACGGGAACGTCACGGTCCCGGTGGCGCGCGACGACAGCGTGACCTGCAGACGTTGACCGTCGCCGACGATCGCGACGCGACCGGCGGACTTCGAGATGGTGCCGACCTCACTCACGATGATCGGGTCACCGTTCGGGTCGTAGTCGTTGAGCAGGACCGGGAGGCTCGTGGTGCGTCCCGGACGAGCGCCCAGTTCGTCGTCCACCGCAACCGGCGGCTTCTGGTCCTTGTCGACCTCGGGGTCGTCGTCGGAGACCTGCTCCTGCTGCTGGTCGTCGTCCTGCTTGATCAGGTCGGCCCAGTTGTCGATGAGCTGACCGCTCCGGTCGATGGCCCAGGAACGGCCGCTCGTCGGGTCGTTGGCGACGACGGTGGCGCCGTTGTGCAGGATCTGCAGTTCGCTCGTGCCGCCGGTGCTCGCCAGCCGCTGCAACGCGCTGCCGTCACACGTGTCGATCGCCTGTCCGCCTGCCCAGGCCGCGTACGTGCAGGAGCCGTCGACGTAGGGCCGCGCGGCTCGTCCGGACACCTGGAGTGCGGTGGCGTCCACGGTGCCGGAGGCGCTGACGCGGACCAGGCCCGCCGTGCCCGCGACCGTGACCTGGGCGGTGCTGTCGGAGGACCGTTGGAGGGCCGGCGACGACCCGACCCGGTCGCCGAGCTCGACCGTGCGGCCGTCGACCGACAGGGCACCGCTCGTGCGGTCGAGCACGGCAAGGTGCCCGTCGAACGTGGCGACCTGGAAGTCGTCGCCCCGGTCCATGTCGACCTTCCACCGTTCGGCGACGGTGAGGGTCGCGCCGACGTCGACCAACGACGCCGTCCCGGTCTTCGCGGAGTAGACCGCGACGTGGCCGTCGGAGGCGTCGAAGACGGTGTCGGCGCCCAGGGTCAGGTCTGCCTTGGCCGAAGCGTCGAACTCGGCGAGGTCGCTCGCGGGGGTCGCCCAGAGCTCGCCTGTGTCCGCGTTGCCGATGACCGCGGTGTCGCCCGCGAAGAAGACCTGCGGCGTCCCCGCCGGCAGCGTGATCGCATCACCCACGGTGGCGTCGGCGACGTCGACCCGGGCGACCGTGCCCTTGGTCTCGTCGACGCTGTAGACGGTGGAGCCGCGCTGGAGCACGGACAGGTCGTCGCTGGCCGTCTCGACCGCGGTGTTCAACTGCAGGATGCCGGTGTTCGCCCGGCCGACCGCGCCGTACTCGGCCGACGGCACCCACACGGTGCCGTCGCCGAGGTCGACACGTTGTGTGTGGTACCCGGTGGAGACGATGGCGGTGGTCGCGACGACGGCGGCGACGAGCACCGAGGCACCGGTGGTGACGGCGGCGGAGCGGTGCTTGGCGAGGAGTGCCCGGATCACCCGGCGCTCCCGATCGTCGCGCACTTCTGCGCGCTCGCCGCGCCCGTCTTGCCGTCACGGTTCACGGCGACGGCGATGCACTCCTCGTCGCCCCCCTCGCCGGAGACGACGAACGTCGTGCCGGTCTGCTGACTCGAGGACCCGTCGGACGAGATGACGTACGTGTCGCCGCTGCGCAGCCCCGGGTCGGTCCAGCTGAAGGACACGGACTGCGGCGACGGCTCGGCACGGACCTCGTCCACGACCGGGATGGCCCCGGCGCCGAGCCGACCGACGACCACGACCGTGGCGATCGCGAGGGCGGCGACCACGACGACAGCGAGGGACGTCGCCCACACCAGGGTCGAACGGGTCCGGCGCCGGGCACGGGTCACGGACCCCGTGCGGTGCACGGTGCCGACGCTGTGCGAACCGCCGGCCACGACCCCGCCCTGCACCGCGCGGCGGGTGCGACGACGCCCGCCGACCCGGGTGGGTGGCTGCAGCTCACGGATCACGGTGCGGTCACCGTGCGGGGTCGGCGTCGAGATCGCCCAGGCCTCGACAGCAACGTCGGCGGACGTCTGCGGGATGCCGAGCTCGGCCTCGACCTGCTGGAACCCACGCACGAGTTCGATCACCGTCGCGGGACGTCCCTGCGGCTTCCGGGACAGCGCCGTCGCGAGCAGGCGCTCGAGCGAGGGCGGCACGTCGGTGCGACCGGTGGGCTTCACGCCGCCCTTGTCGATCCGGTGCATCAGGTCGTTCGCACCGTTCTTGCCGCCGCGGACCTCGAACGGGCTGCGCCCGGCGAGGAGCGAGTACACGGTCGCCGCGAGCGAGTACACCTCCGACTGGATGGTGCCGCGCGACTCGTCGATCAGGACCTCGGGCGCGGACCACGGGATCGACATGCCGATCGGCTCGTCCGGGTCGGTGCCCCCGATCGTCGCGGCGATGCCGAAGTCGGAGAGCACGGGGTTGCCGTAAGCCGTCAGCAGGATGTTCGACGGCTTGATGTCGCGGTGCAGCACGCCCTCACGGTGTGCGGTCTCGAGCGCCGAACCGATGCGGATGCCGATCGACAGCACCTCGGACACGGGAATCGGTTCGCGACGGTAGCGCTCGCTGAGGGACGAGGAGCAGAGCTCCATGACCAGGTAGGGACGTCCGTCAGCAGCGACGCTTGCCTGGAAGACGGTGAGGATCGACGGGTGCGTGCTGAGCCGGGCCATCAGGTTGGCCTCGGCCTGGAACATCTGGCGGACGCGGTCGTCGACGACCTCGTCCAGCAGCACCTTCACCGCGACCTGTCGTCGGGGCATGTCCTGCTCGTAGAGGAAGACGTCGGCGAAGCCACCGGACCCGAGGACGTGCACGGGACTGAAACCGCCGATCACGGGCGGGTCGGACGGCAGGCGTCTCGCCATCGTCCTCTCCTCCCCCGGCCGAGCGGCCAGCTCTCTCGACGTGGCCATGTCATTGTACGAAGCGTGGGTGACCGACATTCCGCACGCCGATCCCCCACAGCTCGACGTGTTCCCCCAGTTCGGGGGCCAGCTAGTGCCGCGGCAGCGTGTCCTCGAGGTCGCCGTCGTCCGGTGCGGCATCGACCTGCAGCACCACGACGGTGACGTTGTCACGCCCGCCTGCCACGACGGCGTCGCCGACCAGGCGCTCCGCAAGGTCCTGCGCGCCCGGCTCACGTGCCGCGATGCGTGCGATGCCGGCATCGCCGAGTTCCTTGGTCAGCCCGTCGGAGCAGACGATGTAGCGGTCACCGGCCCGCAGGGGCAGGGTCCACCAGTCCGGCGCCGGCGGTTCGCCGAAGCCGACCGCTCGCGTGATGACGTTGCTGTCCGGGTGCTGTTCGGCGTCCTCGGCACGCAGCAGGCCGGCGTCCACCATCTCCTGCACCACCGAGTGGTCGACGGTGACGCGGCGGAGCACGCCGTCCTCGATGCGGTAGGTGCGGGAGTCGCCGACGTTGAACACGAGCGCCGCGGGCTGCCCGAGCGACGCCACGAGCGCGATACCGGTGACCGTGGTGCCCGCGCCGATGGCGTTGCCACCGGCCGCACGCTCGATGTCGGCGGTCGCGAGGAGCAGTGCACGCTGGATGCCCTGGCGCGTGGTGAACGGCTCGGCCGTCACCTGTTCGAGCCGACGCACGACCGCGTCGCTGGCGCGGTCGCCCGCGAGGTGCCCGCCCATGCCGTCGGCGACGACGAAGAACGGCGCGCCCACGATGTAGCTGTCCTCGTTGTGGTCACGCCGTCGACCGACGTCGGTCGCGGCTCCCCACGAGAGCGTCAAGGTGGCGCCGTCGGCACCGGGGACGTCGATGGCGTGCGCAGTGGCTGCTCGGCCGAGTTCGGTCACGTGTCAGGATCGCTCTCTGGTGGGTCGGGGCGTGCCGTGTGCTGTCTGATCGGAGGGCCACGGGGGAACCGGAGGCAGCCCCTCTGCCGTCGGTGCGACCCGGAGGTACGGCGAGAGGACCTCGATGGCGTTGCCGTCACCGATCTCGACTACCGTACCCGTCAGCGCGACGATCGACGCACCCGATGCCATGCGGTACGCGGGCGCGCCGGCCGGGCGGACGACCGTGCCGTTCGTGGACCGGAGGTCCTGCACGACGACGGCTTCGCCCTCGGCGTGCATCCGGACGTGGGACGACGACACCTGGCCGTACGCCGACCGCACGGTCACGAGTTCGGGCTGCGGGCCACGGGTGACCCGCGGCAGCGACGGCCGTCTGCCGATGACCACGGGGTGGTCGAGCCGGAAGGTGCGGTCGCCGATGCGGATCGAGGGCACGCGTGCCGTGGGGGCGGCGGGTACCGCCGGGACGGACGGGAGGCCCGGTGCTGCGCCCACGAACGGGCTCGCTCCGGCGCCGGGTCGCGCCGGCACCCGGACGACGGTGTCCTCCGGATCGACGTCGACCACGGCTGGCGTTGGCTGACCGGGTGCCGCGGGCGCGGGCCGGATGACCGTGTCACCGAGGACCCCGTCGTCGGACCCGGGGTCTGGATCGGGGTCGGAGTCGGGACCGGGGACGGTGGGAGCTGCGCCGCGGATGACGGTGTCGTCGATGGCGTCCGCCGTCCGGTCGCCCAGCGATCGTCGGGGTCGCCGGATGACGGTGTCCTCGATGTCGTCGTCGCGCAACCGGAGCCCTCCCAGCGTGGTCCACACCACCGTAGACGATCCGGTCGACCCCACGTCATCGACGCTCCCACGACGGCCCGCTGCCCGCGACGACCGAGCGCAGGACGAGGCCGGCGAGCGGGTCGTCCGCGCGGGTCTCGAGAGCGTACCGCGCACGCGTCTCCGCCCGGGCCCACGACCCGAGCGCCCACGCGCACCAGGCACCGAGCGACAGGGCACCGGCAGCGCCCGACGATCCGTCGAACGAGTCGTCCTGCGCCCGCCACACCCGCCACGCTTCGGCGCACCGGTCGCCGGCGACCCGCACGCGGGCCCGATCGGGAGCCGGGCCGAAACCGTGGAGCGCGGGCGGAGTCGGGTCCGCGAAGGGGTCGAACACCCGGATCGAACGGGGATCCGGCGTGCCCTGCGCCGCGATGAACGGCACCAGGGCCATCCGGGGCGCGAGTGCGCCGCACGCCGTCACCACGGCCGTCGCAGCGGCCGTCGACAGGACGGCGCGGCCGGGCGCGACCAGCGCGGCCGCTGCAGCGGGGAGGGTGACCGCCGCGGCGATCTCGCGAGGGAAACGGACTGCGGAGCCGGGACCGGACTGTGCCGTGAGAGGGATCATGCACGCCATCGAAACGTGCCGCGGGCCTCCAGGCAGGGGCGCCCCGACCATCTGTGGACCGGAGCGACCCCGCTCACGCCTGTGGAGGACGGGCCGACCCAGCACCCGCTCAGGCCGCGACCGGCTCCAGGCTCTCAGCGACCAGGTCCCAGCTGCCCTCGTTGCGCTCGACGACCACGCCGTTCGCGGCCGCCCAACGCACCAGGTCGTCCATGCTGCCGATGCGCGCGCCGGTGCGGGCGAGCAGCGCCACCAGGCGGCCCTTCGCGGTCTTGTTCCAGTGGTTCAGTGCACGACGACGGCCGGAGCCGTCGACGCTCACCACCCGTGGTGCCACCGCCCCGGACACGGGCCCGAGCTGCCGGTACCCCTCGGACCGCAGGTCGAGCACCAGGCCGTCCGCACGGGTCAGCAGGGAGCGGGTCGACACCGCGGGCCAGTGCGCTGCCAACCGGATCGACCCGAGCCGGGAGTCGTGCGAGAGCCGGTACGCCGGGATCGGGTCACCGGCACCGATCGGCCCGAACATCGCGGACTGCACGATCACGTGCTCCGCCCACCACGCACGGGTCGCCACATCCGCGTCCTGCGCGCCCAACGGGTCGTACAGGACCCCGGTGTACCGCTCGATCGCGGGCATGGTGCCCGAGGTGTCGAGCTCCAGGTTCCGGAGCCGCTCGGCGATCGACTTCGGACCGAGTTTGAGCGCCGTCCTGGCCGAGGACTCCTCGGAACTGACGAAGCGGGCCGCGGTCATCACCGCGGCCCGCTCATCGGCCAGTTCCGGGAACGAGAGCGCACGCAGATCGAGCGTGCGGCTCGTGTCCCCGCCCTCCCGCTTCGTCTCCGAAGGCGGGAGCAGGACGGTCAGTCCGGTCAGGACGCCAGCGCGGCCTGCCGCGCGACGATCGTCACCGTGTCGTGTTCGACCGACAGGAAGCCGTCCTCGGCGTCGACCGCGACGGTCGACCCATCGGCCCGCGTGATGCGGACCTGACCCTGCGCCAGGATCGCGAGCATCGGCTCGTGTCCGGCGAGGATGCCGATCTGGCCCTCTGTCGTCCGTGCGACGACCATGGTGGTGTCGCCCGACCAGACCTCACGGTCGGCCGAGACGACGCTCACGCTGAGACCCGCCATGTCAGCGGTTCTCCTTCTGGATCTGAGCCCACTTCTCTTCCACGTCGTTGATGCCACCGACGTTGAAGAACGCCTGGGTCGCAACGTGGTCGAACTCGCCGTCGGCGATGGCACGGAAGGACTCGATGGTGTCCTTGAGCGGCACCGTGGATCCCTCGACACCCGTGAACTTCTTCGCCATGTAGGTGTTCTGCGAGAGGAACTGCTGGATACGACGAGCGCGCTCGACCGTGATCTTGTCCTCTTCGGAGAGCTCGTCGACACCGAGGATGGCGATGATCTCCTGCAGCTCCTTGTTCTTCTGGAGGATCTGCTTGACGCGCGTGGCCGTCTCGTAGTGGTCGGCACCCAGGTACCGCGGGTCCATGATGCGCGACGTCGACGCCAGCGGGTCGATCGCGGGGTACAGACCCTGCGAAGCGATCTCACGGGAGAGCTCGGTCGTCGCGTCGAGGTGCGCGAACGTGGTGGCCGGAGCCGGGTCGGTGTAGTCGTCAGCCGGCACGTAGATCGCCTGCAGCGAGGTGATCGAGTGACCGCGCGTCGAGGTGATGCGCTCCTGGAGCACACCCATCTCGTCGGCGAGATTGGGCTGGTAACCCACGGCGGACGGCATGCGGCCGAGCAGCGTCGAGACCTCGGAGCCGGCCTGCGTGAAGCGGAAGATGTTGTCGATGAAGAGGAGCACGTCCTGCTTCTGGACATCGCGGAAGTACTCCGCCATCGTCAGCGCCGACAGGGCCACGCGCAGACGCGTTCCCGGCGGCTCGTCCATCTGGCCGAACACGAGGGCCGTCTTGTCGAAGACACCCGCCTCTTCCATCTCACCGATGAGGTCGTTGCCCTCACGGGTGCGCTCACCGACACCGGCGAACACCGACACACCGCCGTGGTCCTGCGCAACGCGCTGGATCATCTCCTGGATGAGGACGGTCTTGCCGACGCCCGCACCACCGAAGAGGCCGATCTTGCCACCCTGCACGTACGGGGTGAGGAGGTCGATGGACTTGATGCCGGTCTCGAACATCGAGGTCTTGGACTCGAGCTGGTCGAAGGCCGGAGCCTTGCGGTGGATCGGCCAGCGCTCGGTGATCTCGAGCTTCTCGTCCGTGTTGAGCACGTTCCCGAGGACGTCGAAGACCTTGCCCTTGGTGACGTCGCCGACGGGGACCGAGATCGGAGCGCCCGAGTCACGGACCTCCTGACCACGGACCAGGCCGTCGGTCGGCTTCAGGGAGATGGCACGGACGAGGTCGTCGCCGAGGTGCTGCGCGACCTCGAGGCCGATCTCCTGCGACGAGTCACCGATGGTGATGGTCGTGAACAGGAGGTTGTACATCTCCGGGATTGCGTCGTGGGGGAACTCGATGTCGACGACGGGGCCCGTGACACGGGCGATCCGGCCGACACCGGGCGCCGACGACGTCTCGACCGCGGTGGTTGCGGTGTCGGTCATGGCTGGTGCCTTCCTGAGGGTGGGTATCTGTCCGCGAACGACGCGGACTACTTCTTCTTCGACGAGAGGGCGTCGGCGCCGCCGACGATCTCGGAGATCTGCTGGGTGATCTCCGCCTGACGCGCGTTGTTCGCGAGTCGGGTGAAGTCACGGATCAGCGAGTCGGCGTTGTCGCTGGCCGCCTTCATCGCCTTCTGACGCGCGGCGTGCTCGGAAGCAGCCGACTGCAGCATGGCGTTGAAGATGCGGCTCTCGATGTAGACCGGGAGCAGCGAGTCGAGCACCGCGTCGGCGTCCGGCTCGAACTCGTAGAGCGGCAGAGGCTCGTTGCCCTCGGGCTCGTCGATGCCCTCGACGACCTCGAGGGGCAGCAGGCGAACGACCTGCGGCTCCTGGGTCGCCAGGCTGATGAACCGGTTGAACACGATGTGGATCTCGTCCACGCCGCCGTCAGCGGTGTCCTGGAGGAACTTCGCCACGACGGCGTCGCCGATCTCCTTGGCCGTCGAGAACTCCGGCTGGTCGGTGTTGCCGACCCACTGCTGCTCGGACGGACGCTCACGGAACGCGAAGTACCCGACGGACTTGCGGCCGACCAGGTAGTAGACGACGTCCTTGCCCTCGCTGCGGAGCAGGGAGGCGAGCTCTTCGCCCTGCTTGAGGACGTTCGTGCTGAACGCGCCGTTCAGGCCGCGGTCCGAGGTGAAGAGCACGACGGCTGCACGGGTCGACGACTCCGGCTCGGTGGTCAGCACATGGTCGACGTTCGAGAACGTCGCCACGGCCGACACCGCACGCGTGACGGCCCGCGAGTACGGACCGGACGCAGCCATGCGGGCCTGCGCCTTCTGGATCCGCGACGCCGAGATCAGCTCCATGGCGCGGGTGACCTTCTTCGTGGTCTTCGCCGACTTGATCCGCTGGCGGTAGACCCGGACCTGCGCTGCCATCTAGCGACGACCCTTGACGATCTGCTCCTGGTCGACGTCCTCGGCGTCAGCCGCGTCGAACTGCTCGGAGCCGAGGGTCTTGCCGTCGCTCGTCTGGAAGCTCTTCGTGAACTCGTCGATCTGCTTGTCCATCTCGGCGACGGTCTCGTCGCTGAGCTGGTTCGTCTCGCGCAGGGTCGTGAGGACGTCGGAGTTGCGACGCAGGTGGTCGAGCAGTTCGGACTCGAAGCGGAGCACGTCCGGCACCGGCACGGTGTCGAGCTTGCCGTTCGTGCCGGCCCAGATCGAGACGACCTGCTCCTCGACCGGGTACGGCGAGTACTGCGGCTGCTTGAGGAGCTCGGTCAGACGTGCACCGCGCTCCAGCTGACGACGCGACGCCTGGTCGAGGTCGGACGCGAACATCGCGAACGCCTCGAGCGAGCGGTACTGCGCCAGCTCGAGCTTCAGCGTGCCGGAGACCTTCTTGATCGACTTCACCTGGGCGTCACCACCGACGCGGGACACCGAGATGCCCACGTCGACGGCCGGACGCTGGTTCGCGTTGAAGAGGTCCGACTGCAGGAAGATCTGACCGTCGGTGATGGAGATGACGTTGGTCGGGATGTACGCCGAGACGTCGTTCGCCTTGGTCTCGATGATCGGGAGGCCCGTCATCGAACCGGCGCCGAGCTCGTCGGACAGCTTCGCGCAACGCTCCAGCAGACGGGAGTGCAGGTAGAAGACGTCACCCGGGTAGGCCTCGCGGCCCGGCGGACGACGCAGGAGGAGCGACACCGCACGGTAGGCCTCGGCCTGCTTGGACAGGTCGTCGAAGATGATGAGGACGTGCTTGCCCTGGTACATCCAGTGCTGGCCGATGGCCGAACCGGTGTACGGGGCGAGGTACTTGAAGCCGGCCGGGTCAGAGGCCGGGGCGGCGACGATGGTGGTGTACTCCATCGCGCCGGCGTCCTCGAGCGCACCCTTGACCGAGGCGATCGTGGAGCCCTTCTGACCGATGGCGACGTAGATGCAGCGGACCTGCTTCTCCTCGTCGCCGGACTCCCAGTTGGCCTTCTGGTTGATGATCGTGTCGATCGCGATGGCCGTCTTGCCGGTCTGGCGGTCGCCGATGATCAGCTGACGCTGACCACGGCCGACGGGGATCATCGCGTCGATGGCCTTGATGCCGGTCTGCAGCGGCTGGTGGACCGACTTGCGGGCCATGACGCCGGGGGCCTGGAGCTCGAGGGCACGACGGCCCTCTGCGGCGATCTCGCCGAGACCGTCGATCGGGGCGCCGAGCGGGTCGACGACGCGACCGAGGAAGGCGTCGCCGACGGGGGCGGAGAGGACCTCACCCGTGCGGGTGACCTCCATGCCCTCCTCGATGCCGCCGAACTCGCCGAGCACGATGGCGCCGATCTCGTCTTCGTCGAGGTTCTGCGCGAGGCCGAGCGTGCCGTCCTGGAAGCGGATGAGCTCGTTCGCCATGACGCCGGGGAGACCCTCGACGTGGGCGATGCCGTCACCGGCGTCGGTGACGTGCCCGACCTCGGCCGTGGAGGCCTTCGTCGGCTCGTAGTTCGAGACGAAGTCCTTCAGGGCATCACGGATCTCATCGGGGCTGATGGTGATGTCTGCCATGGGATTTTCCTTGTGGTTTTCCGGGGCCCTTCGGCTCCGAGAGGGTGACGCTGCCGGACTCGGCAGTTCCCGTTGTGGACTTGGGGAGGAGCGGCTTCGACCGTACGCCTAGCCGGCGAGCTGGAGCCGGAGCTCCGAGAGTCGCGTGGACACGGTGCCGTCGATGACGTCGCCGCCGATCTGCACCCGGACCCCGCCGACGACCGTGGAGTCGACGACCTGGTTGATGCTGATGTCCTTGCCGTACCGCTCGGACAGACCGCGTGTGACGCGGGCCGACTGTGCGGGGGTCAGTGGCGTCGCCGTGACGACGGTCGCGACGAGCTTGCCGGCCTGCTCGGCCACGATGCGCGAGGCATCACGGACGATCTCACCGATGCGGCGGCCGCGGGGCTGCTGCACCAGGGCCGAGACGATCGTGATCGTCTGCTCCGATGCCTTGGCACCGAGGAGCCGCTCGACGAGCGCGCCCTTCTGCTCGGGGCTGCCGAGCTTGGTGCCGAGCGCCAGCTCGAGGGCGGCGTCCGACCGGACTGCGGTCTCGAAGGCGAACAGCTCCGACTCGATCGACGATTCCGGACCCGCGGTGGCGGCGACGGCGCGGATGCCCGCGTCCTCGACGCCGGCGAGCAGGTCCTGCTGCGAGGACCAGCGCGAGCCGGCCACCGCGGTCAGTACCGCACGCGTCGCGTCCGACTGTCCGGCGAAGACACGGTCGATGAGGACCTTCTTGCCGGCCGGGTCGGCCGTGGGGTCGGACAGCAGCCCGAGCAGCTGCGGCGCACCGGCGATCGCACGCCCGGAGGCGAGGATCTCGGCACCCGCGGCCAGGCCGGCGCTCGGACCGAGGTCCGACAGCACCGCCCTGGTGGACGCGAGTGCTTCCCTGGTAGCGCTGCGCATGCTCAGTGCTCCCCCGTCTTCGTGGCCTGCGAGGCCTCGAGGTCGGCGAGGAAGCGGTCGACCACTGCGGTCGACTTGGCGTCGTCCTTGAGGGACTCACCGATCACACCGGACGCGAGGTCCAGCGCGAGGGTGCCGACTTCGGACCGGAGTGCCTGGACGGCGCTCTGACGCTCGGCCTCGATCTGCGCCTGGGCGTTGGCCGTGATGCGTGCTGCATCGGCGGCCGCCTGCTCGCGGACCTCGTTGCCGATCGCCGTGGCGTCGGCGCGGGCCTGCTCACGGATGCGCGATGCCTCGGCACGTGCATCGGCGAGCTGCTTGTTGTACTCGTCGAGCGCGGCGGCGGCCTGCTCCTGAGCGGCCTCGGCCTTCTTGATGCCGCCCTCGATGGCCTCGGTGCGCTCATCGAGCATCTTCGTGATGCGCGGCGTGACGACACGCCACATCACCACGAAGATGATGACGAATGCGAGCGCCGACCACACGATGTCGTACAGCGGCGGGATCAGCGGGTTGTGCGCTTCCTCCGCTGCGATGATGAGTGCGTTCTGCATCGAGGAACCTTAGTTGGTGAAGATGAAGTACGTGGCGATACCGATGAAGGCCAGGGCCTCGGTGAAGGCGATACCGATGTACATGAGGGTCGTCAGGCGGCCCTGGAGCTCGGGCTGGCGAGCGACGGACTCGATCGTCTTGCCGACGACGATGCCGACGCCGATGGCCGGGCCGATCGCTGCGAGGCCGTAGCCAACCGTCGCGATGTTGCCGTTGATCTCCGCGAGAACGGTCGTTGCGTCCACGTGTTTTCCTTTCGAGGTGCGGGTCCGACGGTCGCCGGTCCCGTAGGGGGTCAGTGAGGAATCAGTGCTCGTCGGCCAGCGCCAGCTGGATGTAGACGGCGGTGAGGAGCATGAAGACGTAGGCCTGCAGCAGCGCGACGAGGATCTCGAAGAAGCTGAACGCGATGCCGAACGCGATGGTCCCGACGCCGAAGGCCTTGAAGCCGAGCGATGCGTCGAAGAAGAAGAACTGCGTGGCCGAGAAGAACAGCACGAGGAGCAGGTGCCCCACGACCATGTTCATCAGGAGTCGCAGCGTCAGCGTGACGGGACGGAGCACGAAGGTCGAGACGAGCTCGATCGGCGTCACGATGATGTACAGCGGCCACGGCACCCCGGGCGGGAAGAGCGAGTTCTTGAGGAACGTGCCCGGGTGCTTGCGGAGGCCGGCGTAGATGAAGGCGAGGTACGCGACGATCGCCAGGATCATCGGCATCGCGATGCGGCTGGTGCCGGCGAGGTTCATGCCCGGGATCAGACCCGTCAGGTTCATGAACAGCACGCCGAAGAAGATCGTCGCCAGGAGCGGCAGGAAGCGCTTGCCGTCCTTCTCTCCGAGGTTGTCGAAGGTGTTGCGACGGACGACGTCGAACGCGTACTCGATGAACGCCTGACCGCGGTTCGGCACGAGCTTCAGTGCACGGGTGCCCACGAACGCGAACACCAGGAGCACGGCGACGGCGAAGAAGCGGATGAGGACGACCCGATCGATCTCGAACGGCGTCCCTGCCCACAGAAGAGCATCGGGGAAGAACTCGTTGATCGACGGACCATGGAACTCGGCGGCCTTGCTGCTCCCCGCCGCGACGGTGTCAACCGCAGCGGAGAGGGACAGGGGAAGAGCGTGGGATAGCAGCGCTGTCTCCTGTGTCGGCGCGCGCACATCATGGCACGCGATGGTGGACGTTGTGGAGGCTTGTCCGCCCGAGCGGGGCTCCGGAAGCGGACGTCGAGAAGCCTATCAGGTGCGAGAGGCTTCCCGGCTTCTCAGTTGGGCGGGGTCGTGTTCCCAGCGTCTGCGGAGCCGGCGCCCTCGTCGCCCGGCAGGCGGACGCCGATCGGGATGCGGGCCTTCGCCACTGCGACGACGTCGATCACCAGGGAGCCGACGACCCCCGCGATGATCACGATCGCCAGCACCGGGAAGTCGACCCAGTCGCGGTCCTTGAGCAGGACCAGCAGCACGATGAAGACGATGAACTTGAGCAGCCAGGTGCCCATCACGATGCCGAAGAAGGCACCGGAGATCATCTGGCCCTTCGAGACGCGCAGCGCGACGAGGACACTGACCGCGGTGAGCCCGAGGAACACGACGCTCAGCACGGCGCCGAGCAGTCCCCCGACCAGCCCGGGACCGTCCGCGACGAGGAACCCGACGAGTCCGCCGACCACCGCCAGGGCGACGGCGAGGACCGCTCCCCAGGTGATGATGCGGCGGAACACCGGCCGGACGTGGTCGAGCGCGTTCGGTGCGGTCACGTGAGGTCTCCAGGGATCGTGCGGTCGTTGGCGGCCCGGTCGAGCGGGTCGAGGCTGGCGTCCACCACGGCGGCGGAGCGGTTGGCGGTCTGGGCAGCGATCTCGGTGCGTTTCCGGCCGAGCGGCGCGAACGTGGCGACGGCACAGACGGTGAAGCCGACGGACACGAAGACGACCACCCAGTACCAGTCCACGAAGAGGAACAGCAGACACCCGAAGGCGACGGTCGCGGTCCACGCGTAGAAGATCAGCACCGCGTGGAAGTGCGAGTGCCCCATGTCGAGCAGGCGGTGGTGCAGGTGTTTCCGGTCGGCCGAGAACGGCGACTTGCCCGCGCTGAGTCGGCGGGTGACCGCGAGACCGAAGTCCAGGATCGGCACGATCAGGATCGCGAACGGCAGCAGGATCGGGATGAACGCCGGCAGCAGCGCTTGGCGTGTCTGCACCGCCGCCGGGTCGATGTTGCCCGTGACCGAGACCGCGCTGGTGGCCATCAGGAACCCGACGAGCAGCGCCCCGGCGTCACCCATGAAGAGCTTGGCGGGGTGCCAGTTCAGGATGAGGAAGCCGAAGCAGGCTCCGACGAGCACCGCGGTGAGCAGCGAGGGCAGGTTGAAGAAGAACTCGGTCTGCACGACCACGCGGTTGATGAAGAACGTGTAGAGGAAGAACACCCCACCGGCGATGATCGCGACGCCGGCCACCAGGCCGTCGAGCCCGTCGATGAAGTTGACCGCGTTCATCACGAGCACCACCGCCAGCACGGTGAAGATCAGGCTCATGTACGACGAGCCGACGCCCAGTGTGTTGCCGATCGGGAGCGACACGATCGCGACGCCCTGCCAGGCGAGGATGCCCGCCGCGATGATCTGCCCGGCGAGCTTCGTCATCCAGTCGAGGTCCCAGATGTCGTCCGCGACGCCGAGGACCACGATGATGGTCGCTCCCCCGAGCACCGCGAGCACGCGGCCGGGTTCGGAGAACACGAGCCGGAAGTAGTCGGTCCCCGCGATCGACGGGAACAGGAACCAGGCCGCGAGCAGCGAGACGATGACGCCGATGTACATCGCGATGCCACCGAGCCGCGGCGTCGGCGTCCGGTGCACGTCCCGCTCGCGGACCTGCGGGTACCACTTGTACTTCAGCCCGAGCTTCCAGACGATCAGGCTCATCCCGAAGCTCACGACCGCGGCGATGGCCCCCGCGAGCAGGTAGTACTTCATGTGACGAGGTCGGCTCCGACGACCCGGGTGATCTCCTCGTCGGGGATCACCCCGTGCCGGACGATGCGGAGCTTCCCGCCGTCCGACAGCCCGGTGGCGTCGACGATGGTCGACCCGGTGCTGGCCTCGAAGCCGTCGTGCACCTCGACGGGCCCGCCGTCCAGGTAGATCGCGACGCTGTCACCGAGCATGCGCTCGGCGGCGTCGACGTCCATCGCGGCCGGGTCGCCCGTGGAGTTCGCGGACGAGACCGCGAGGGGTCCGACCTCTTGCAGCAGCTCGAGGGCGATCCGCGAGTCCGGCATCCGCAGCGCGACCGTGCCGCGCGTCTCGCCGAGGTCCCAGTCGAGCGACGGCTGTGCGTGCAGGATGACGGTCAGCCCGCCCGGCCAGAACTCGGCCACCAGGTCGCGCACCGGCTGCGGGACCTCGCTGGCGAGGGCGTCGAGCGTGGGCGGACCGGGGATGAGCACGGGCGGCGGCGACTGCCGCGTGCGGCCCTTCGCGTCGAGCAGCCGCTGCACGGCCGTCGCGCTGAAGGCGTCCGCGGCGAGGCCGTAGACGGTGTCGGTGGGGACCACGACGAGCTCTCCGCGCCCGAGGGCGGCACGTGCGAGCCGCATCCCGGTCAGGAGCCCGTCGGAGTCGGTGCAGTCGTATCGGGATGCCATGACTCGACGATGATAGTGCGACACAATGGTGGACATCGTGAACGAGACGCCCGCACCCCCGCTCCTGTTCCTCTTCGACATGGACGACGTCCTGGTCCGGTACGACTGGCAGGTCCGCATGGCCGCACTCTCCGAGTTCACCGGACACGAGTTCCAGGAGCTCCGTCGCCGCTGGTGGGACTGCGGCCACGAGATGCGTGCCGAGGCCGGTGGGTTCGCCGACGGCGACGAGTACCTCGCCGCGTTCGAGCGCGCGATGGAGTGCGACGTCCCCGAGGCCGACTGGGCCCGGATCCGGGGATCCGCCATGACCGAGCTGCCGGAACGCATCGAGGCGGTCCGGATCGCGAGCGAACACGGGCGTGTCGGGCTGCTCACCAACAACGGACCGCTCGCCGGCCGCTGGATCCACGAGTGGGCGCCGTCCCTGCCCGAGGTCTTCGGGGAGCACCTGGACACGTCGAGCAACTTCGGCGCCCGGAAGCCCGAGCCCGAGGTCTTCCAGCGTGCGGTCGCGCACCACGGCGTCCCCGCGGAGCGCACCTTCTTCGCCGACGACATGCCCGAGAACGTCGCGGGTGCGAGGAGCGTCGGCATCCACGCGGTCCTGGTCGAGCACGACACCGACCTGCGGGAGCACGTCCGCTCCTTCGTCGCGGCGCAGCAGCGCGAGGCCTCCCCCGTCGCGTAGCCCCGCCACGCCCGTTCCTTCCCATCGCGCTCGCGCTGGAAGGCAAGAACGGGCATACCTGGTCATTCCGAACGACCCGGTACGCCCGATCGCACCAGGTACGCCCGGATCCGCCACACGCACGCACGAGTGAGGGACGGGAGGCCCGCCCCACGCCCGCCACGCTCGTTCCTTCCCATCGCGCTCGCGCTGGAAAGCGGGAACGGGCATACCTGGTCATTCCGAACGACCCGGTACGCCCGATCGCACCAGGTACGCCCGGATCCGCCACACGCACGCACGGGTGAGGGACGGGAGGCCCGCCCCACGCCCGCCACGCCCGTTCCTTCCCATCGCGGTCGTGCTGGAAAGCGGGAACGGGCATACCTGGTCATCCCGAACGACCCAGTACGCCCGATCCCACCAGGTACGCCCGGATCCACCCGGCACACGCACGCGCGGCCGTGCGACGGGAGGCGCGACTCGCCCCGTCTAGCGCGTCGCGGTGGTCGTGCGGTCGCGCCCCGTCAGGTCGACGTGCGTCTCGGGGGTGCGGAACCCCCGGCGCGCCAGGACCTGCCGGACGCCGGCGCCCTGCGGTTCGGCGTGCTCGATGACCAGCACTCCCCCGGGCACCAGCAACCGCCAGGCCGTCTCGGCGAGTGCCCGGACGGCGTCGAGACCGTCCGGCCCGCCGTAGAGCGCCATCGCCGGGTCGTGGTCGCGGACCTCGGGGTCGATCGGGATCGCGTCGTCCGGCACGTACGGCGGGTTCGACACGACGACGGCCACGGTGCCGTCGAGTTCCGGCAGCGCGTCGGCGAGGTCGCCCTCGACGAGCCGGACCGTCCCGCCGTGGGCGTCGACGTTGCGCCGGGTCCAGGGCAGGGCCTCCGCAGACCGCTCGACGGCGTAGACCACGGCGTTCGGCACCTCGGTGTCCATCGCGATCGCGATCGCACCGCTGCCGGAGCCCAGGTCCACGGCGATCGGCTCGGGGACGGCGGTCGCCCGCAGCGCGTCGATGCCGAACTGCACGACGCCCTCGGTCTCCGGACGGGGCACGAACACGCCCGGTCCGACGGACAGGGTGAGCGCGCGGAAGTACGCCTGCCCGGTGATGTGCTGCAGCGGCTCACGGGTGGCACGGCGGGCGACGGCGTGCCGGAAGCGCTCGACGTGCTCCGGGGCGATGCCGCCACCGATGAGCGCGCGGGCCTGGACGGCACCGCGCGAGGTGTCGGTCGCCCACGCGAGCAGCAGCTCGGCGTCGACCCGGGGGGTCGGGACACCGACGGCGACGAGCGCCGCGGCCGCCTGCTCGAGCAGGCGATCCGCGGCGTACGTGAGGGGCGTGTCGGCGGTGATCCGGGCCTCCAGGCTGGGTGTGCGGTTACGCGTCCTGGTCGCCGATGGCGGCCAGACGTGCCTCTTCGTCCGCCTGGATGGCGGACTGGATGACGGGCTCGAGGGCACCGTTCATCACGCGGTCGAGGTCGTACGCCTTGTAGCCGGTGCGGTGGTCCGCGATCCGGTTCTCCGGGAAGTTGTACGTGCGGATGCGCTCCGAACGGTCCATCCCCCGGATCTGCGACTTGCGCGCATCCGAGGCGATCGCGTCGAGCTCCTCCTGCTGGCGCGCGAGGATGCGTGCACGGAGCACGCGCATGCCGGCCTCGCGGTTCTGCAGCTGCGACTTCTCGTTCTGCATCGCCACCGTGATGCCCGTGGGCAGGTGGGTGATGCGGACCGCGGAGTCCGTCGTGTTCACGGACTGTCCGCCCGGGCCGGAGGACCGGTAGACGTCGATCTTGAGGTCGTTCTGGTTGATCTGGACCTCTTCGGGCTCATCCACCTCGGGGAACACCAGCACGCCGGTGGTCGAGGTGTGGATGCGCCCCTGCGACTCGGTCTGCGGCACCCGCTGGACGCGGTGCACACCGCCCTCGTACTTCAGGTGGGCCCAGACGCCCTGGGACGGATCGGTCGTGTTCGACTTGATCGCGACCTGGACGTCCTTGTAGCCACCCAGGTCGGACTCGGTGCGCTCGAGGAGCTCGACCTTCCAGCCCTTCGTCTCGGCGTAGTGCGAGTACATGCGCAACAGATCGGCCGCGAACAGCGCCGATTCCTCGCCGCCCTCGCCGCCCTTGATCTCCATGATGACGTCACGGCCGTCGTCGGGGTCGCGCGGGATGAGCAGCCGGCGGAGACGCTCCTGGCGCTCCGACAGCTGCTCCTCGAGCCCGGGGACCTCGTCCGCGAACGCCGCGTCTTCACGCGCGAGTTCCTGGGCGGCGGCGAGGTCGTCCCCCGCCGCCTGCCAGGCCTCGTACGCGGACTTGATCTGGTTGAGCTCCGCGTACCGCCGGTTCACCTTCTTCGCCCGGGCCGCATCGGCGTGGAGCGCGGGGTCCGACAGCTGCTGCGTCAGGTCCTCGTGTTCCGCCAGCAGCCCCGCTACCGACTCGAACACGCGTTACTCCTGGTGACCGTTGTGGTGGGCGCCGGTCGTGGGCACCGACTTCTGCACCTGCACCAGGAACTCGACGTTCGACTGCGTCTCCTTGAGGTTCCGCAGCACGATCTCGAGGGCCTGCTGCGGGTCGAGCCCGGCGAGGGCGCGGCGCAGACGCCAGGTGATCTTGACCTCGTCGGCGGAGAGCAGCTGCTCCTCGCGACGAGTACCCGAGGCGTTCACGTCGACGGCGGGGAAGATGCGCTTGTCGGCGAGGTGACGGTTCAGGCGGAGCTCCATGTTGCCGGTGCCCTTGAACTCCTCGAAGATGACCTCGTCCATCTTGGAGCCGGTCTCGACGAGCGCGGTCGCGAGGATCGTCAGCGAGCCGCCGTCCTCGATGTTGCGCGCGGCACCGAAGAAGCGCTTCGGCGGGTACAGCGCCGCCGAGTCGACGCCACCGGAGAGCACGCGGCCCGACGGCGGGGTCGACAGGTTGTACGCACGGCCCAGGCGGGTGATCGAGTCGAGCAGCAGCACGACGTCGTGGCCCAGCTCCACCAGGCGCTTCGCACGCTCGATGGCGAGCTCGGCGACGGTGGTGTGGTCCTCGGCGGGACGGTCGAAGGTCGAGGCGATGACCTCGCCCTTCACCGTGCGCTGCATGTCGGTGACCTCTTCGGGCCGCTCGTCGACCAGGACGACCATCAGGTGCGCCTCGGGGTTGTTCTTGGCGACGGCGTTCGCGATGGCCTGCAGCACGACGGTCTTGCCGGCCTTCGGCGGGGACACGATGAGACCGCGCTGGCCCTTGCCGATCGGCGACACGAGGTCGATGATGCGGGTCGACAGCTTGCCCGGCTCCGTCTCGAGGCGCAGGCGCTCGTTCGGGTACAGCGGGGTGAGGTCGTTGAAGTCGACGCGGGCCGCGGCCTCGTCGGCGGACTGGCCGTTGATCGACTCGACGGCGACGAGCGCGTTGTACTTCTGGCGGCTCTGCTGCTCGCCGTCACGCGGCTGCTTGATCGAACCGACGACGGCGTCGCCCTTGCGCAGGTGGTACTTCTTCACCTGGCCGAGGGAGACGTAGACGTCGCTCGGGCCCGGCAGGTACCCGGTGGTGCGGACGAACGCGTAGTTGTCGAGGACGTCGAGGATGCCCGCGATCGGGATCAGGACGTCGTCCTCGGTGACCTCGGGCTCGAAGTCGTCGTTCTGGCCGCCACGGCCGCGCTTGCGGTCGCGCTGGCGACGGCTGCGGCCGCTCTCGGCCTCGTCGGCGTGCTGTTGCTGCTGCTGCTTCTGCTGGCCGCTGGTCTGCTGCTTCTGCTGACCGGCGTTCTGCAGCTGCTTCTGGTCGGCCTTGTCGTCCTGCTTGGCCTCGGCCTGCTTCGGCTGGTCGTTCTGCTTCTGGCCGCCGTTCTGCTGGCCGTTCTGCTGCTCGCCGCCGTTCTGCTTCGGCTGGTTCTGCGGGTCGGCGCCGTTCTGCTTCTGCTGGCCGGCGTTCTGGCCGCCGTTCTGCTGGTCGGCGCCGTTCTGCTGCTCGCCGTTCTCGGCGTTCTGCCCACGGCCACGACCGCGACCACGGCTGCGACGACCGCGACGCGAGCCGCCCTCGCCCTGCTCGGAGTTCTGGTCGCCCTGCTCGTTCTGGTCGCCGGACTCGTTCCGGTCCTGGTCGGCCCGGACGGCGGACGTCGGGGCCTGCTGGCCCTGCTGGGCCGCCTGGCTCGGCTGCTCGGCCTCGGCGGGTGCCGACGCCTGCTGCCCCTGGTCGGTGCCACGCTGCTCGGTGCCACGCTGCTCGGCGTTCCGCTGGCCACGGCCACGGCGCTGCGAGCCGGACTGCGCGGCTTCCTGGGCGTCCTTCTCGGCGCGGACCTGGTCGAGCCCGGCGAGGAGGTCCTCGGTGCCGGTCTGGCCGTGGTTGGTGTGCTCGGCGGCCGAGGTCGGCGCGGCGTTCACGGTGCCACCGGACGACGCGCGGCGCGAACGACGGGCACGGCTCGGGGCTGCCGACTCGGCGGGTGCCTCGGGGTCGGCGACGGGGGCCTCGGCGGCGGGCTGCGCGAGGGCCTCGGCGGGCTCCGGCAGGGTCGGCTGCTCGGTTGCGGCCGGCTCGGCGGGGGTCTCGGCGACGACGGCGGCGGCCGGGGCGGCCGGGGTCTCGTCGACGGGACGCTTGTCCTCGATGGAGGCGATCAGGTCGCCCTTGCGGAGCTTGGAGAGCCCGGTGATGCCGAGCGAGGATGCGATGCGCTGCAGCTCCGGGAGACGGAGGGCACGCAGGTCGCTGGGGATCTCCACCTGGGCGGAGTTGTTGTCGGTCAAGGTCGGTGTTTCCTTTCGAACCGCAGAACGCGGAGAGTTTCCACCGTCCCGGATGCGCAGGGTGAGCATCGACCGCCGTTCAGACGACGGATCGGGATTCGGTGATCAGAAAGAGATGCACACTCGCGCACCGGACCCTGCGACGTCGCAGGAGCCGTCCTGAGGACGAGCGATCCGTACGGTTACGCGGGTTCGGCTTCGAGCGCCGAGTGCGCTGCCACTGTAGCACCACCGAGATCGACGGCCAGCATGAGCGGCCGCCAGTCGGATTCGGCGTGTCGCTGCACCAGTTCGGCGGCGGTCAGGCGCTGTGCCGGGTCACTGCCGAGGACGAGCAGGCTCGGCCCGGCACCGGAGACCACCGCGGCGAGGCCGTGTTGCCGGAGCAACCGGATCAGGGCGTCGGTCTCGGGCATGGCGCTGGCGCGGTACGCCTGGTGCAGCCGGTCCTCGGTCGCGGCGAGCAGCAGCTCGGGGCTCTGGATGAGCGCCGCGACGAGCAGCGCCGAGCGGGAGACGTTGAACGCGGCGTCGGCGTGCGGGACCTGCTCGGGCTGCAGGGAGCGCGCGAGCTTGGTCGAGAGCGTCGAGGTCGGCACGAACACCACCGGGGCGACACCGCGGTGCACCAGGAGCCGCTTGTAGGCCGGGCCCTCGGCGGTCATCCACGCGATCGTCAGGCCCCCGAAGAGCGCCGGTGCGACGTTGTCCGGGTGGCCCTCCATCTCGGTGGCCAGGGTCAGGAGCGTCGAGGCGTCCAGGTCGACGATGCCCTCGAGCAGCCCACGGGCCGCCATCAGCCCGGCGACGATCGCCGCGGCGGAGGAACCGAGACCGCGGCCGTGCGGGATCGCGTTCGTGGCGTGCAGCTCGAGACCGGGCTGGTCGACACCGGCGTGCTCCAGGCCACGGCGGACCGCGCGGACGACGAGGTTCGTGTCGTCGGTGGCGACCTCACCGGCACCGACGCCCTCGACCGCGACGGTTGCGCCGGGTTCGCGGCGGACGCGCACCACGACCTCGTCGTAGAGCGAGAGCGCGAGGCCGAGCGAGTCGAAACCGGGACCGAGGTTCGCCGACGTCGCCGGCACCCGGACGCGCACCGCTGATCCGGCCGGCAGCGTACGGACCGCCCGTCCGGCCGGTACAGCACTGCGGGCGGTCATGCCCTCACCCGGTCCGGACGAGCGGTCGGAGATCACTGCTCGCTGACCAGACCGAGCACGTCAGCGATCGACTTCGTGTCGACCGGGACGCTCGTCGGGGTGACCTCGCCGCCGTCCGACGTGCGGAGGGCCCACTGCGGGTCCTTCAGGCCGTGGCCCGTGACCGTGATGACGACCTTCGCGCCCTTCGGCACGACACCCGCGTCGGCACGCTCGAGCAGCCCGGCGACACCGATGGCGGACGCGGGCTCGACGAAGACGCCGACCTCGGCCGACAGGATGCGGTGTGCGGCGAGGATGGCCTCGTCGGTGATGGCCCCGAAGTAGCCGTCGGTCTCCTCTCGTGCCTCGAGCGCGAACTGCCACGAGGCCGGGTTGCCGATGCGGATCGCCGACGCGATGGTGTCGGGGTGCCGGACGACCTCACCGTGCACGATCGGGGCGGAACCGGCGGCCTGGAACCCGAACATGCGGGGCAGCTTGGCGCTGCGGCCGGCGGCGACGTCCTCGCGGTAGCCGCGCGAGTACGCGGTGTAGTTGCCCGCGTTGCCGACGGGCAGGAAGTGGAAGTCCGGTGCGTCACCGAGGACGTCGACGACCTCGAACGCGGCGGTCTTCTGCCCCTCGATGCGGTCGTTGTTGACGGAGTTGACGAGGTGCACCGGGTAGTTCGCCGCGAGGTCGCGGGCGATGTCGAGGCAGTCGTCGAAGTTGCCCTGCACCTGCAGCAGCTGGGCGTCGTGGGCGACGGCCTGGCTGAGCTTGCCCATGGCGATCTTGCCCTCCGGCACGAGCACCGCGGCGGTGATGCCGGCGTGCGTGGCGTACGCCGCGGCCGAGGCGCTGGTGTTGCCGGTGGAGGCGCAGATGACGGCCTTCGCGCCGTGCTCCACGGCCTTCGAGATCGCCATCGTCATGCCGCGGTCCTTGAACGAACCCGTCGGGTTCATGCCCTCGAACTTCACGTAGACCTCGGCGCCGGTGCGCTCGGAGAGCCGACGAGCCGGGATGAGCGGCGTGCCGCCCTCACCGAGCGTGACGATGGGCGTCGCCTCGGTCACGTCGAGTCGGTCGGCGTACTCGCGCAGGACTCCCTGCCACTGGTGGGCCATCAGGCTTCTCTCTCTGTCCGGTGGGGTGGATCTGGTGGTGGTTCGGCTCGGTGGGCCCGCTGGTCGGCCTGGAGGCCCGTGGTCGCGTCAGCGACCGACGACGCGCAGGACGCTGGTGACGTCCAGGACGACGTCCTCGCCGCGGAGGGCGGCGACGGTGTCGGCGAGGTCGGCCTCGCGCGCCAGGTGGGTGCCGATGACGAGCGTCGCGGTCCCCTCGGCGGCACCGGTGGTGGTCTGCTCGACCGTCTCGACGCTGACGCCGTGCTTCGCGAGCACGCCGGCGACCGTCGACAGCACGCCGGGGGCGTCCGTGACGTGCAGGGTGATCTGGTGGCTCGTGCGGACGGTGCCGATCGGGAACACCGGCAGCTCGGACTGCGTCGACTCGGCGACCCCCGGTCCGCCGATGACGTGTCGGCGGGCAGCGGAGACCAGGTCGCCGAGGACCGCCGAGGCCGTCTCGACACCACCGGCACCCGCGCCGTAGAACATCAGGTCGCCGGCGGCCTCGGCCTCGACGAACACGGCGTTCTTCGCACCGTGCACGCTCGCGAGCGGGTGCGACTCGGGGACGAGGGCCGGGTAGACGCGGGCGCTGACGCCCTCGCGGCCGTCCTCGTCGGTCAGACGCTCGGCGGTCGCCAGGATCTTCACGACGTAGCCGGCCTTGCGGGCGGCGCGGACCTGGTCGATCGTGACGTGCGTGATGCCCTCGCGGTGCACGGCGGCGAGCGGCACCGACGTGTGGAACGCCAGCGAGGCCAGGATCGCGGCCTTCTGCGCGGCGTCGTAGCCCTCGACGTCGGCGGTCGGATCCGCCTCGGCGTACCCGAGCTCCGTCGCGGTGGCCAGGGCGTCCTCGAACGTGGACCCCTTGCGGTCCATCAGGTCGAGGATGAAGTTCGTGGTGCCGTTGACGATGCCCATGATCCGGACGATGCGGTCACCGGCGAGCGAGTCGTGCAGCGGCCGGATGATCGGGATCGCCCCCGCCACGGCGGCCTCGTAGTAGAGCTGCGCGCCGACCTGCTCGGCCGCGGCGAAGAGTTCCGGGCCGTGGGTCGCGAGCAGCGCCTTGTTGCCGGTGACGACGTCCGCGCCGGACTGCAGCGCCTGGAGCACGAGGGTGCGCGCCGGCTCGATGCCGCCGATCAGCTCGACGACGATGTCCGCGCCGAGGATGAGCGAAGCCGCGTCCGTGGTGAAGAGCTCCGCCGGCAGGTCGACGTCGCGCTGCGCGTCCACGTCGCGCACGGCGATCCCGACGAGCTCCAGCCCCGCACCGGCGCGCGAGGCCAGCTCGTCGCCGTGCTCGAGGAGCAGCCGCGCGACCTGGGAACCGACCGAGCCGGCCCCGAGCAGCGCGACACGGACGTTGCGGTATTCGATCATCTGGTAGCGGTTCCTGTCGGTGGGGGTGCGCCCTGCGGGGTGGGCGAACCCGATCGGGTCGGGGGTCAGCGGCCGGTGCCGTCGGCGGGCACGGCGGCGACCCCGGTGTCACGGGCGAGCAGGTCGTCGATCGTCTCGCCCCGCACGAGGATACGGGCTGTGCCGTCCGCGACGGCGACGACCGGCGGACGGCCCACGTGGTTGTAGTTGCTCGACAGCGCCCAGCAGTACGCACCGGTGGCCGCGACGGCCAGCAGGTCGCCCCGCCGCACGTCGCCAGGCAGGTACTCGTCGTCCACCACGACGTCACCGCTCTCACAGTGCTTGCCGACGACTCGGCTCAGCACCGCCGGGGCGTCGGAGGTGCGGGCGAGCCGGGCCGTGTAGTCGGCGCCGTACAGGGCGGGACGGATGTTGTCGCTCATCCCGCCGTCGACGGAGACGTACGTGCGGGTCGCACTGCCGCCGTCGTCGGTCTCGAGCGTGACCGGCTTGATCGTACCGACGCGGTAGAGCGTCACCCCGGGCGGGCCGATGATGTAGCGGCCCGGCTCGACGGCGATGTCCGGCACCGGGATGCCGCGCTCGGCGCAGGCCTCGCCGATGATCGTGGCCAGTGCGTCGGCGACGTCCTCCGGAGCGAAGGCGGAGTCGGCCTCGGTGTAGTCGATGCCCCAGCCGCCGCCGAGGTTCAGCTCGGGCACCGGACCGGAGGCCACGAGCGTCGCGTGCACGTCCATCAGTCGGCGTGCGGCCTCGCGGAAGCCGGCGTCGTCGAAGATCTGCGAACCGATGTGCGAGTGCAGCCCGACGAAGGCGAGCGACGGCTCGGCCCGGACGGCTGCCGCGGCCTCGACGGCTTCAGACAGCGGGATGCCGAACTTCTGGTCCTCGCGAGCGGTCGCCAGGTACTCGTGGGTGGACGCGTGCACCCCGGTGTTGATCCGGATGCGCACCCGCTGCACGACCCCGGCGTCGGCGGCGGCACGGGCGACGCGCCGCACCTCTTCGTGACTGTCGAGCACGATCGTGCCGATGCCGACCTCGACCGCGCGGGCGATCTCGGCGTCGGACTTGTCGTTGCCGTGGAAGCCGAGCCGACCGGGGTCGATGCCGCCGGCCAGGGCGACCGCGAGCTCACCGGCGGTGCAGACGTCGACGCGCAGGTCGGCCTCGGCCATCCACGCGACGACCTGCGTCGTCAGGAAGGCCTTGCCGGCGTAGTAGACGTGCGCATGGCTGCCGATGCGCTCGAACGCGTCGGCGAACGCGTTCCGCACACGGACCGCGCGGGACTGGACGTCACGCTCGTCGACGACGTACAGGGGCGTGCCGAACTGCGCGACCAGGTCCGTCGCGCTGATGCCGCCGATCGCCAGGGTGCCGTCGTCGGTCCGCGTCGCGGACGCGGGCCAGATGCGGTCCACCAGTTCGGAGGCGTCCGTCGGGAACCGCAGCCGCGGCGGTGCAAGGGGGTTCTCGCTCACGGGACCCGATCCTACCGACGCGAGCCGTGCCTCCCGGGCCGCGTTACGCACCCGTCCGCTCAGCCGCAGCTGCCCACGGTCCGCAGGCCGTCCTCGTTGAGCGGCAGCGCGTCCGCGGTGATCCGGACCGTCGCGTCCGACTTCGACACGTCGAGCGAGCGCACCCGCAGCGGCTCGGGCAGGAACTGCGCGGTGCAGACCTGCACCGGGACGCCGGTGACGCCCGGGATCGAGTCGACCTTGAGGCCGAGGTCGGAGTTCGTGATCCGGACGCTCTCCGGGGTGATCGTGATGCCGCGGCCGTCGTCCTGCGCGACGACGGCACCCTTCGCCGCGTAGGTGATGTCGTAGCCGAGCACCGACGACGACCCCGTCAGTTCGACGCCGCCGTCGACCAGGTTCAGCCGGTCGAACAGCGGGCTGTACTTCGCCAGGTCCTTGACGCTCGACGACGCCAGGGTGACCGTGCCGTCGACGTCGCGGACATCGCCCTTGCCGTCCACCGGGACGTCCTGCGCGGTGACGTCGGCGGCGAGCGGGATGCCGTCGACGGTGAGCTTCGCCGAGGAGATCTCGACGCGGTCGAGCGTGCCGCTGATCAGCTGCGGGATGACGATGCCCTCGGCGTGGGCGTCGACCTCGCCGGTCGTGCCGTCCGGCAGCGACTGCTCGACCTGCTGGGCGATGATCCGGTCGACGACGCCGCGCAGCACGAGCTCGGCGATCACGACGAGGGCTGCGAGCACGACGACGACCACGAGCAGGACGACGGGCCAGCGGCGGCGCGGGGTGGGGCGTTCGGTGGCTGCGGGCATGCGTCCCACCCTGCCAGTCCGGTCTGCGGCGCAGCTGCGGCCCGGCTGCGGCCGGGGCTGCAGAACGCCGGTGTTCGCGCTCGACACCCCGGGATGCGGGTGTTCGGTGCGCGAACACCGGTGTTCTGCGGGAAGCGCGACCGCTACATGCGGGAGGGAGCCGACACGCCGAGCAGGCCGAGGCCGTTCCGGACGACCTGGCCGGTGGCGTCGTTCAGCCACAGGCGCGTGCGGTGCAGGTCGGTCACGGGCTCGTCGCCGAGGGGCGTGACACGGCAGGAGTCGTACCAGCGGTGGTACAGGCCGGCGAGCTGTTCGATGTACCGCGCGATGCGGTGCGGCTCGCGCAGTTCGGCGGCGTGCCGGACCACCCGCGGGTACTCGGCGAGGGCTCCGAGGAGCGCGCTCTCGGACTCGTGGGTCAGCAGCGAGGCGTCGAACACGGACCGGTCGACCCCGGCGGCCGCGGCGTTCCGGGCCACCGACTGCGTGCGGGCGTGGGCGTACTGCACGTAGAAGACGGGATTGTCGTTCGTGCGCTTCGTGAGCAGGTCGAGGTCGATGTCGATCGCGGTGTCGCTGGCGAAGCGGACCAGGGCGTACCGGCCGGCGTCGACACCGACGGCGTCGACGAGGTCCTCCATCGTGACGATGGTTCCGTTGCGCTTCGACATGCGCATCGGTTCGCCGTCCTTGAGCAGGTTCACCATCTGCCCGATCAGGATCTCGAGGTTCTTGCCCGGCTCGTCCCCGAACGCGGCGCACATCGCCATCATGCGGCCGACGTAGCCGTGGTGGTCGGCACCGAGCATGATCAGGTTCCGCTCGAACCCGCGCTCGCGCTTGTCGAGGTAGTACGCGAGGTCGCCGGCGATGTACGCGGGCTCGCCGTCCGACTTGATGACGACGCGGTCGCGGTCGTCGCCGAAGTCGGTCGTGCGGAGCCACTCGGCCCCCTCGGCCTCGTACATCACGCCGGCCGACCGCAGCCGGGCGATGGCACGCTCGACGGCCTTCGACTCGTGCAGGGCGTTCTCGTGGAAGTAGACGTCGAAGTCGACGCCGAAGTCGTGCAGCGACGACTTGATGTCGGCGAACATGAAGTCGACGCCCTCGCGACGGAAGAGCTCCTGCGCCTCGTCGCGCGGCAGGTCACGGACGTCGATGCCCGGCTCGAGGGTCGCGATGACCCGCGCCGCGATCTCGGCGATGTAGGCACCGCCGTAGCCGTCCTCGGGCGTGGGCTCACCGAGGGCGCTGGCGACGAGGGAGCGGGCGAAGCGGTCGATCTGCGCACCGTGGTCGTTGAAGTAGTACTCGCGGGTGACGAGCCCGCCCTGCGCCTGGAACACGCGGGCCAGGCTGTCGCCGACCGCGGCCCAGCGGACGCCGCCCATGTGGATCGGGCCGGTGGGGTTGGCGGAGACGAACTCCAGGTTGATCCGGACGCCGTCGTACAGGTCGCCGGTACCGAAGGACTCGCCGCCGTCCACGATGGTGCGCGCGATCTCGCCGGCGGCGGCCGCCTCGAGCGTGATGTTGATGAAGCCGGGACCGGCGACGTCGACGGAGTCCACACCGTCGAGCTCGGTCAGCTCCCCGGCGATCTCGGTCGCGAGCTCGCGCGGGTTCGTGCCGAGCCGCTTCGCGAGCTGCATGGCCGCGTTCGAGGCCCAGTCGCCGTGGGCGCGGTTCTTCGGACGCTCGAGCACCACGTGGGACTCCTCGATCGTCACGGTCTCGGACGCGCCTCGGCGCTCGACGATCCCGGTCAGGATCGACAGGTACGCGGCGGAGAGTTCGGCTGGAGTCACGAGGACCGATCCTACCGGGACGCCCAGGTCCGCACCGGTCGATGCAGCATCATGTCGGGATGACCCCCCGCAGCCGTGCCCGGGCGCTCACCGTCGCCACCCTCACCACCGCAGCAGCCGTCGTGCTCGCCGGGTGCTCGGGCGGCGGAGACGGCACCCCGTCGGCCACTGCGACCCCGGCGGGCAAGCCGGTGTCGCAGACCTGCGCGGAGCTTCTGCCGTCGAGCGCGCTGTCGGTGTACGGGAAGACCTTCGAGCTCGACGACTCCTTCACCCCGGCGAAGGGCTCCCCCGCCGCGGCCATCGCGAAGCAGCAGGGCCGCGTCTGCCGGTTCGTCAGCACCGACCCGGACGCCACGGCGATCACGCTCGCGGTCGCCGACCTGCCTGAGAAGTCGCTCACCAACCTGAAGGACGCCCTGTACGAGCGGGGCGGGTCCGTCCCCACCTACCGCGTGGAGGGCTACTTCGCCCTGAGCGGCGACGTCGGCCGCGCGGACGCCTTCGCCGACCCGTACTGGATCACCGCACAGTCGACGCTGTTCACCGAACCGGGCGGCGCGCAGCCCGTCGTCGACGCGGTGCGCGCCGCGCTGCAGCCGTCCGCGTCGGCGACGGCCACGCCCGGGGGCTGACGCGGTGCGGCGGCCGCGCACGGTGTCGGGGCCGCCGACTGGTGCGAGGTTGCGTGCGTGGTGCGCGTTTGCAGCGCCGCACGGGACACGGAACCTCGCACCGGCTCGCGACGGACGCACCGTGCGGACGGGAGGCCCGTGGCGGGCCCGCACCGTGCCTCCTGGCCGTCCGACGCCACGTCCACACCGCGACACGCGCTGTCCGGCACCACCCGCCGGACCTGCTACGGTTGTTGACACCCCTTGGCCCCCATAGCTCAGGGGATAGAGCACTGCCCTCCGGAGGCAGGGGCGGAGGTTCGAATCCTCCTGGGGGCACTGGAAATCGCCAGCCAAGCTGACGTCTCCGTTTCGCGGAGTCGGCACCGGCCGATGTTGCCTGCGGCGGGGG